>NZ_JBVJHF010000002.1:1480734-1597203 GCF_055586945.1 Kribbella sp. NPDC048837 | reverse complement strand
AACGAGATAACCCTGGATCCTCGGCCCGCTTCTCTTGGAACTAACGTCCAAAGTCGAAACCGTTCACCCCCTGTTGAGTTGTCAAACTCCCACCAAGCCCCGAGGGGTGGTGGAAGATCCACACTATCAAGTCCAACAGACCGCCCGCACCTCACATTCCCGGCCGGAGCGGCGGGCCGGAGCGGTCAGGGGGCCGGATCCCGGGTTCTGGCGGGCGCCAGGACGAAGATCAGCGCCGACGCGGCCACCGCGGCGCCGGCCAGGGCGATGACACCGGACGTGGTCTTCTGGAGCAGCAACGCCCCGATCGCCGCACCGGCGAGCATGGCGGCGATGGACCCCAGTCGGCGGTGCGGTTTGGCGGTCCGGCCGGTGCCGAGGACGCTGTCGGCGGCCAGGCCGGTGAGCGTCAGTGTGAGGACAGTCGTGGTCATGTCGCGCGGCGCCACGTGCCGGACCGTCGCGTTCTGCAGCCCGAAGCAGGCCGCCAGCGCCACGATCAGCAGGTACGACGACCCGCCCGTCTCCCGCAGTACGCCGACGCCCACGAGCAGCGCGCACACCCACAACACGACCGCCTGCACCCCGAAGACCGTCCCCAACCACCGCCGCGGCCGCCCGTCCAGCAGACGAGCCGCCCGCCCGCCGGCTAGTGACCCGAGCACGAAGCCCAGCACCGCCGCCACCGGCGGCCCGAAGCGGAACCCTGACTCCGGCGCCACCGCGAAGCCGAGGAAGACGATGTTCCCCGTCATGTTCGCCACGAACGTGTGCCCGAGGCTCAGATAACTCACCGCATCGATCAACCCGGTGGCCGCAGTCAGCCCCAGGAACGCGGTGACCTCCCAGCGCGCCGCGACAGGAACAACCATGCCGCCCAGCGTAAGAGAGGAGCTACTTGATCAGCCGCACGGTGAAGGGGTAGCGGAAGTTCGTGCCGACCGCGGTGGCGAGGCCGCCGATGCCGGTGAGGACGAACCAGAGGATGCCGAGCAGCGGGAAGAGGAAGCCCGTGAAGCCGTGCGTCGCCCCGGTCATGATCCCCAGGAGGGCGAACGCGCCGAACGCGGTCAGCTGGAAGTTCAGCGCCTCGACCGCGTGCCTGCGGACCGCCGGGTTCTTCTGACCGGATGTCGCGACCACGATCGCCGGGCCGACGAAGAACGTCGGGTACCCGAGCCAGTGCGCCACTGTCCCCATCCCGCGCCCGTTGGAGTCGTACCGCTGGAGCGGGGCCGGTCGGGTGAAGGCGGCCGGCGCGTACGTCGGGACCGGCCGGGAGACGAGTCCGTCGAACGTGCTGTTCAGCTCGGCGCGCGTGCGGGCCTTCAGCGCGAGCTCCAGCCGGGTGTCGAACTCGGCGTGGTCCAGGCGGCCGTCGGCGTACATTTCTTTCAGGATCTCGACCGCGCGGTCCCGTTGGGCCGGCGTCACCAGCAGGTCTGAAGTGGACATGCCTCCACTCTGCGCGCCGGCGGCCGCCCACCCCATCGGGTGCAGCCCCCAGCAACCCCTGACCCGACCCCAGCCATCACTCGGGTCCGGCGACCGGGCTCAGCGCCTGCGGGTCCGGTCCGACAGCGCGCGCCGGGCCTCGCGGTCGGCCTGCCGCTCGGCCAGGGCCTGCCGCTTGTCGTAGTCCTTCTTGCCGCGCCCGGTGGCGAGCTCGACCTTGGCGTACCCGTCCTTGAAGTACAGCGACAGCGGGATCAGCGAGACGCCCTGCTGCTCGACGGCCCGGATCAGCTTCTGCATCTCGTCCTTGTGCAGCAGCAGCTTGCGGGTCCGCCGGGGCTCGTGGTTGGTCCAGGTGCCGTGCTTGTACTCAGGGATGTGCATCCCCTGCAGCCACAGCTCGTTGCCCCGGACCGCGGCGAACGCGTCGACGAGGGAGGCCCGGCCCTGTCGCAGGGACTTCACCTCGGTCCCCGTCAGCACCAGCCCGGCCTCCACCACGTCCTCGATGTGGTAGTCGTGTCGCGCCTTCCGGTTCTGCGCGATCGGCTTCTGCTGGCCGGTCTGTTTCACCATCCGACCAGTATCTCAGACCGTCTACAACCACTTCATCGGATTAACCACGCGGCCGTCCTGGTACACCATGAAGTGCAGGTGGCAGCCGGTGGAGTAGCCGGTCGTTCCGGCGTACCCGATGATCTCGCCCTTGCTGACCCGCTCACCGACGTGGGCCTTGTACCGCGACAGGTGGTTGTAGACCGTCGTGATCGAGGACCCGTCCATCACTCCGTGTGAGACGAACAGCCGGTTGCCGTAGCCGCCGTTGTAGTACTTGTCGGTCACCACCCCGTCGGCCGCGGCGCGGATCGGCGTACCGCAGGGGGCACGGAAGTCGGTGCCGTCGTGCAGCTTCCAGTAGTGCAGCACCGGGTGGAACCGCATCCCGTACGGCGAGGTGATGTAGCTGCTCACCGGGTAGCTGAGTCCGCCGTCGTCGGGGGCGTCCGGGATCTTCCGCGGCGGCCGGCCCTCCTTGCGCGCCTTCGCCCGTTCGGCCTTCTCCGCGGCCGCCTTGCGGCGGGCGGCGGCGGCCTTCTCGGCCTTGGCCCGGGCGATCAGGATCTGCTCGACCCGGCTCCGCTCGCGCAGCAGCGAGTTGTACTGCGCCAGCTCGGTGTTCTTCTCCTTCTCGGCGGCCTTGAACGCGACCAGCTTGACCTGCGCGACCGCGGCGGCCTCGGCCTTGTCGGCCGCCACCTGCCTGGTCAGCTCGGTCACCTGCTGCACCGTCCGCGCGGCCTCGGCCCGGGCGTCCGCGGCGGCCTGCTCGGCGGCCGCGACCTTGACCCGCTTGCTGGCCAGCTGCGCCTGCGCGTTGTTCAGGTTGGTGATCGCGTTGCCCTGGATGCCGAACACGTTCCGCTGCACCTGCATCCCGGTGGCGATCTCGGCCGGCGACGCGCCCCGCAAGGCGATCGACAACCCGACCAGGCTGTTCTGCTGCTGGTACGCCGATCGCACCGCCCGGCCGGCCACGGCCCGCTTCTCCGCGATCAGCTGCTCACCGGCTTCGACGTCGGCGACCGCCGTGCGCAAGGCCTGTTCGGCCGCGGCGAGCTTGCTCGCGGCCACCAGATCGGCCGCCTTCGCGGCGGCGAGCCTGCCCTGGGCGGCGGCATACCGGACCTGGACGGCCTGGTACTTCACCTCGGCCTGGTTGTACGCGGCCACGGACTTGCCGAGCTGGTCGGACGCCTCGGCGAGATCGACCTTCTGCTGGTTGATCTGCGAGTCGAGTTGCTTCTTCTTCGCGGCTGGATCGGGCGGGTCCGCCTGGGCAGACGGCACCGCCGCCAGGACTCCGGCGGACAGGGACAGGACAAGGCAGCAAGCAGCGACCACCGTCGGCCGGCCCTGCGGTCTCGTGCGCGATCGCGGGTACGGCGGAGCGGAGGTGCCGGTGCTGTCGTCTCGCTGGATGCTCCCCCGCCTACGCGGGTTCGCACCGGGGAAGTGCGGGACCACAGGTCGACCCCTTGCTCTGGATGAAGTTGTCGTGCGGTGCAGGAGTTACTGCTGTGACTCCTGGTACTGCACGATAGGTCACCCGGGTCAGACTTTGAGGTATTTCCGTGTTGTCAGGAATGTCGGGACGACCGCGAGCACCAGGCCGACCACCACCATGATCAGCGTGGCCCGGAAGGTCTCGGTGGCGCCGACCCACTGCCAGACCCGGAACGTCTCCTGGGCCCGCTGCATGACGACGAAGTACACCCCGACCCACAAGGTGCCGCAGGCAAGGACCGCGCCGATGAGTGCCGCCAGGACCGCTTCGAGCAGGAACGGCAGCTGGATATAGAAGTTCGACGCGCCCACCAGGCGCATGATGCCGATCTCACGTCTACGGGCGTACGCCGCCAACCGGATCGTGTTCGAGATCTGCATCAGCGCGGCGACCAGCAGCAGACCCGCCGCCACCAGCGCTCCGACTTGCAAGCCGTTCAGCGCCTTGAACAACGGGTCCAGATACTGTCTGAGGTCCTGGACGGTGTCGACGCCGGGCAGGCCGCTGACCGCGCTGACCAGGTTCTGGTAGCGCTGCGGGTCGCGCAGCTTGACCCGGAAGGACTCCTGCATCTGGTCCTCGGTGACCGTGCTGACGATCGGCGAGTCCTTGTACAGCTTCTTGAACGAGTCGAACGCCTCCCGCTTCGACTCCGAGAACACGCCGTCGGGCGCGGTGTCCGGGTTCGCCGTGATCACCTGCTGGATCCGGTTCTTCTGCTCCTGCGTCACCTCGGCGCCGGAGCAGCCGCGGCCGCCGGAGTCCTTGGTGCAGAGGAAGACCGAGATCTGGATCTTGTCGTACCAGTTCCCCTTCATCAGGTCGACCTGCTCGCGGGCGAGCAGCGCGCTGCCGAACAGCGACAGGGAGACCCAGATGGTGACGACGACCGCGATCGTCATCGAGAGGTTCCGCTTCAGCCCGATACCGAGGTCGGAGAGGATGTAGTTCAAGCGCATCAGTCAGTAGTCCCTGTTCTCAGTGCTGGTAGCCGTAGACGCCGCGCGACTCGTCGCGGACGACATGACCGTTCTCCAGCTCGATCACGCGCTTGCGCATCTGGTCGACGATGGACACGTCGTGGGTGGCCATCACGACCGTGGTGCCGGTCCGGTTGATCCGGTCCAGCAGCTTCATGATGCCCACCGACGTACCAGGGTCCAGGTTTCCGGTCGGCTCGTCGGCGATCAGGATCATCGGCCGGTTCACGAACGCGCGGGCGATCGCGACCCGCTGCTGCTCACCGCCGGACAGCTCGTCGGGGAGCCGGTCCTCCTTGCCGTCCAGGCCGACCAGCTCCAGCACCTCGGGCACCGTCTTGCGGATGTGCGAGCGGGGCTTGCCGATCACCTGCAGGGCGAACGCCACGTTCTCCGCGACGGTCTTGTTCGGCAGCAGGCGGAAGTCCTGGAACACGGTCCCGATCTGCCGGCGCATCTGCGGGATCCGCCAGCTGGCCAGCCGGTTCAGGTCCTTGCCGGCCACCATGATGTGACCCTTGGACGTCCGGTGCTCACGCAGGACCAGACGCAGGAACGTCGACTTGCCGGACCCGGAGGTGCCGACGAGGAAGACGAACTCGCCTTTTTCGATCTCGACGTTGACGTTCAGCAGAGCGGCCTTGGACTGGCCCTCGTACGTCTTGGACACATTCTCGAAGCGGATCACGGGATCATCCGGCCGTGGTCGGGAACAGGGAGCGACGCAACGGTAACCACGTGGTGCACCGTACGCCACCGAAGCGGCCGTGAGTCAGTGTAGGTGCTCCCGGGCGTGCCGCCGACCAGACCTGCCGGTCCGTGCGGGCGCGTCCGATAGACGGTGTGCTCAGGCGGGGGCGGGGGCCGCGCCGCCGTTGTCCGGGCGGGCGTCGGCGATGCGGGCGAGGCCCGGCTCGGGTTTGCGGCCGGCGCGGCGGGCCGCCTCGACGTGCAGCCGGGCCAGCTCGACGGCCTGTCGGGAGACCTTCAAGGTCCTCTTCTCAGCCATTCTCACTGTCTCCCTCGACGATCTCGACGTCCAAGTCCGCAGTATCAGCGTACGCGGCCGGGCCGACCCGGTCGATCGCAACGGAGGCGGTCAGCGCGGCGACCAGGTCGTAGTCCTCGGGCTGTAACAGCTCCGAGCGCATCAGTGAGCGCAGCGTCACCACACCGGCGTCCGTCCCCGCGTCCTCGCCCTCGAGGATCTGCTCGACCGCCCACCGGACCATCCGCATGGTCTCCTCGCGATGCCGCCAGGTGTCCAGCTCACGATCCGACTTGCGGGTCAGGTACGACCCCAGTGCCACACCACCGAGCGCGAGCAGGGGACTCAGCACAGTCATCACCACACCGACCACCGAGATCCAGGTCGGAATCACGGACACACCCCGGCACTCATACGCGTCCTCCCAATTCCATGGTGATGACCGGTCGATGATGCTACGAAGGAGCATTCCACCGGCCACCGACAGAACCGCCAGCATGACAAGGAGCAGTGTCATCGTGATGGACGACCCGGACGCCTACGACGTATTCGTACAAGGCACGGTGTTCCTCGACATCGTGCTGACCGGCCTCGACTCCGCCCCGACCACCGGGACCGAGATCTTCGCCGAGGGGATGGGATCCTGCCCCGGCGGCGTCGCCAACTTCGCGATCGCGGCCAGCCGGCTCGGCCTGAAGACCGGCCTGGCCACGGTCTTCGGCGACGACGTGTACGCCGACTTCTGCTGGCGGACCCTGGCCGACCAGGAGGGCGTGGACCTGTCGCACTCCCGCCGGATCGGCCACTGGCACTCGCCGGTCACCGTCTCGATGTCGCTGGACCGCGACCGGGCGATGGTCACGCACGCGCACGAGGCCCCCGGCGACCCGAGCAAACTGGTCGGTCCCGGTCTGAAGACCCGGTCGGCGATCGTCCCGGTCGAAGCCGAGCTCCCGGGCTGGACGGTCGAGGCGATGCAGTCCGGGGCGCTGCTGTTCGGCGACGTCGGCTGGGACCCGACCGACGAGTGGTCGCCCGCGGTTCTCGACGTACTCGAGGGTTTCCACGCGTTCACCCCGAACGCGACCGAGGCGATGGCCTACACCCGGACCGACACCCCGAAGGCCGCGCTGCACAAGCTGGCCGAGCGCGTCCCGTTGGCGGTCGTCACGAACGGCGCGGACGGCGTACTCGCGATCGACTCGACGACCGGCGAAGAGGAGCAGGTGCCGGCCCTCCCGGTCCGGTCGTACGACCCGACCGGCGCTGGTGACGTCTTCCTCGCCTCGCTCGTCCTCGGCACGCTCCGCGGCTGGCCGCTCGCCCACCGGCTGGCCTTCGGCAACCTCTGCGCCGGCCTGTCGGTCCAGCACTTCGGCGGCTCGCTCGCGGCCCCCGGCTGGGGCGACATCATCGACTGGGTCCGCGACCACAGCCGCCACCGCCCCGGCGGCGTCGACCCCGAGATCCTCAAGCACTACACGTTCATCGGCGACGTCCTCCCCGAGGGCCCGGTCCCGATCGTCCGCCGCGCCTCAGCCACCATCGCCCGCCTCTCGGACGCGTGAGTCTTCCGGTCTGACGGTGCTCGCCCCGGCCAACCCACTGCCAACTCGCACTGCTCCTGAAGAGAAGCGAGCACGCACGTGATGCACAGCTGAACGTTACTCCGAAGACCGCGAGGTGGAAGTGCC
Source organism: Kribbella sp. NPDC048837 (assembly GCF_055586945.1). NCBI lineage: Bacteria > Bacillati > Actinomycetota > Actinomycetes > Propionibacteriales > Kribbellaceae > Kribbella > Kribbella sp. NPDC048837. Next base: position 1,590,021 of record NZ_JBVJHF010000002.1, on the reverse strand, counting down.
GTGTTGGCGCACCGGGGGCGTCGTAGGGTCGGGGACGGTGTGCGGGCTGTGGGACCGCGCAGGACGGAGAACGGCGTGATGATCAGCAGGCGGCGGTTTCTGGCTGTCGGTGGTGGGCTGGCCGCGATGGCGGTGGCCGGGTGTGGGTCGAACAGCGGGCGGCCGGAGGCCGGTGGGTCGAGCGGGTCCAAGCCGGCGTTGTCGCAGTGGTACCACCAGTACGGCGAGGCCGGGACGCAGCAGGCGGTCGAGCGGTACGCGAAGGCCTACCCGGACGCGACCGTGACGGTGCAGTGGTCGCCGGGTGACTACGACAAGAAGACGTCGACCGCGTTGCTCACCGACCAGGGTCCGGATGTGTTCGAGTACGGCAACGGGCCGACCATCGACATGATCAAGGGCAACCAGGTCGTCGACCTGACCGACCTGCTCGGTGATGCCAAATCCGACTTAACCCCGTCGCTGATCGACCGGATGACCTACCAGGGCAAGCTTTACGGCATCCCGCAGGTCACCGACATGCAGCTACTCGTCTACCGCAAGAGCCTGCTCAGCGCGGCCGGCGTGCAGCCGCCACAGACCGTCGACGAACTGCTCGACGCCGCGAAGAAGCTGACCAACGACAAGACCAAGGGCCTGTTCGTCGGCAACGACGGCGGCGTCGGCATCCTCGGCGGTCCGGCGCTCTGGTCGGCCGGGCTGGACTACCTGACCGCGGACCACCAGTTCGGCTTCGACGACCCGGCCGCGGTCGAGTCGTTGCGCAAGCTGCGCGAGTTCTGGACCTCGAAGGTTCTGTTGCTCGGGGCACCGACCGACTGGTCCGACCCGTCCGCGTTCACGCAGGGCCTGACCGCGATGCAGTTCACCGGCCTGTGGACGCTGCCGGCCATCCAGAAGGCGTTCCCGGACGACTTCGGCGTACTCCCCTGGCCGAAGCTGAACGCGACCACCGGCGAGCCGAGTGTCCCGGTCGGCGCCTACGGCTCGTGCGTGAACGCGAAGTCGAAGAACGTCGACGCGGCGAAGAAGTTCGTCCAGTGGCTGTGGGTCGACCAGACCGACGACCAGCTCGACTTCGCCCAGTCGTACGGCTTCCACATCCCGGCCCGCAAGAGCCTGGTCGCGAAGGCGGACAAGCTCAAGTCCGGCCCGGCCGCCGACGCCGCGAAGTTCGTCAACGAGAACGGGCACGCGCAGACCCCGATCCTGTGGTCGCCGAAGTCGGGTACGGCGTACTCCGACGCCCTCAACCGGATCATCCGCAGCGGCGCCGACCCGGCCGCCGAGATCAAGACCGTCAAGACGGTCGTCGACGCCGAACTGAAGAGGATCGCCGGCTGATGGACGTGCAACCCCTGACCGACGACGACCGCGAGCTGATCGAGCTGGCCCGCCGGACGGTCGACGCGAACACCGACGGACCGGACGGCGTCTACACGATGGGCGCCGCGGTCCGCGGCGTGGACGGGCGGATGTACGCCGGGATCAACCTCTACCACTTCACCGGCGGCCCGTGCGCCGAGCTGGTCGCCCTCGGCCGGGCTCGCGCCGACGGTGCGCGCGAGCTGACCACGATCGTGGCCGTGGGCAACGAAGGTCGTGGCGTGGTCGGCCCGTGCGGGCGCGACCGGCAGGTGCTGGTCGACTACCACCCGACCATCCGCGTCATCCTGCCCACGGAGGACGGCGTCGGCTCGGTCCTCGCCACGGACCTGCTGCCGGGCGCCTACCGGTGGGAGCCCTAGGCCAGCCGGATCTCACCCTCGCGGAACCACCAGGTGATCGCCTCGGCCTCGAGGATGCCCGCGTGGACGGCCGGATCGTCGGCCGCGTGCCGGCGGGCCTCCTCGATACCGGTCCGGTAGACACACAGACCGCGCAGCTTCTCGTCGTCGTGATCGCGGAAGGGGCCGGCCGCACCCATCACGCCCTCCTTGCGCAGCCGGTCGAGGAAGTCCAGGTGCGCCGCCTGGACCCGGTCCTGCTCGTCGTCCGGCAGGACCGGCGGCTCGGCGGGGCGGCGGAGCAGGACGATCGTCAGACTCTCCATCCCCGGCCGCGGTGGCGTACTCACGACTCCCGGGCCGTCGGCCGGGCCTGCTCGACGAGCCGCTGCGCGAGCATGAACGTGTTGCCGTCCGGGTCGTAGAACGTCGCGAGGCGCACCTCGTCCGCGATCTGCCGGGTCGGCCCGTCGAAGCGTGTCCCGAGCGACTCGAGGTGCGTGCGGGCCTTGTCGATGTCCTGCACCCCGAAGGTGACCACCACCCCGCCGTCGGTCTTCGGCTTCTCGACCTGGCCGATCCCGACCGAGATCCCGGGCAGCGGCGTACTCAGCTCGGCCCAGCCCCAGGACTCCAGCCGGTGCACGACCTCGAATCCGAGCGCCTGCTCGTACCACCGGAGCGACTGCTCCAGATCGGCGACCTCGAGCGCGCAGACCGCGCGCCCGTCGTACTCGATGCTACTCATGGTCCTGTTTTTATACTAAGCTTACTTTCGTGTCAACGCTGGCGACCCTGGTCCACCTCCGCTGGGCCGTGCCGGTGCTCGCCGAACTGCATCGCGGCTACGGCGGCCGCTTCGTGAACCTCACCCACACCCTCGGCGTCGGCCGCGAGTCCCTCAGCCGGACGCTCACCTTCCTGACCGAGGCCGGCCTGATCCGGCGCAACCCGGGACACGGCCACCCGCTGCGACCGGAGTACCTGCTGACCGACGCCGGCGCGCGCCTCGCCGAGCCGGCCGCCGCGCTGACGGACCTGCTGCGCGAGCTCGACGCCACCGACGTCGGCCTGAAGAAGTGGTCCCTGCCGATCCTCGCGCTGCTCGCGGACGGCGAACGCCGCTTCTCCGAGCTTCGCAGTGCCCTGCCCGATACCTCGAACCGCGCGCTGACGCTGGCCCTGAAGGACCTCGAAGCCGCCGAGCTGATCACTCGGACCGTGACCACGGGCTACCCGCCGACGACGTCGTACGGCGTGACGCCGCCCGGACTGCGGTTGGCCCGCGCGGCCGAGCGGCTCCAGCTCAGAACGCCGGAATGATGTCCTTGCCGTAGGCGGCCAGCGTCTCTTCCTTGGCGTCGTGCTGGAGGTACACCGCGAACTGGTCGACGCCGAGCGCCTTCAGCTCCTCCAGCCGCGCCAGGTGATTCTCGACCGGGCCGAGGATGCAGAACCGGTCGACGACCTCGTCCGGCACGAAGTCCGTGTGGATGTTGCCCGCCCGGCCGTGCTGGGAGTAGTCGTAGCCCTTGCGCCCCTCGATGTAGTCCGTGAGCGCCTTCGGCACCGCGCCGGACGTCCCGTAACGCTCGACGATGTCGGCCACGTGGTTGCCGACCATCCCGCCGAACCACCGGGTCTGCTCACGCTGGTGGGCCAGGTCGTCCCCGACGTACGCCGGTGCCGCGACGCAGAACTTGATCGCGGCCGGATCCCGGCCCGCCTGCTCGGCGGAACGGCGAACCGCGGTGATCATCCACTCGGCGATGTCGGGGTCGGCCAGCTGCAGGATGTACCCGTCGCCGACCTCACCGGTCGCCGCCAGCGCCTTCGGTCCGTACGCCGCGACCCAGACGTCCAGCGCACCATGGTCGACCCAGGCGAACTTGAGCTGCTGACCGCGGTACTCGACCGTTTCGCCGCGGGCCATCGAGCGGACGATCTCGACACACTGCTTCATCTCGTCGATCGTGCCGGGCTTGGCGCCGAGCGTCCGTAGCGCGGAGTCGCCGCGGCCGATGCCGCAGATCGTCCGATTGCCGAACATCTCGTTCAAGGTGGCGAACTGGGACGCGATCACGGTCCAGTCCCGGGTGCCCGGGTTCGTCACCATCGGGCCGACGATCACCCGCCGGGTCGCGGCCAGGATCTGGCTGTAGATGACGAACGGCTCCTGCCAGAGCAGGTGCGAGTCGAACGTCCAGACGTAGCCGAACCCGGCCTCCTCGGCCTTCCGCGCCAGGTCCACGACCGTGGACGCGGGCGGATCGCACTGGAACACCACACCGAAGTCCACGGTCGCTCTCCCCCTTACATCAGATACGACGACAGGCCGCGCTTCAGGAACTTCCCCCGGCCCTTCCGGCCATGGTAGTTGCCATCAGCCACAATCACCTCGCCGCGCGAGATCACGGTGCCCACCCGGCCCTGGATCTCGACCCCTTCGTACGCCGAGTAGTCCATGTTCATGTGATGCGTCTCGACACCGATCCGCGTCGTACCGGCCGGGTCGTAGACGACCAGGTCGGCGTCCGAGCCGGGCTGGACGATCCCCTTCTGCGGGTACAGCCCGAACATCCGGGCCGGCGTGGTCGAGATCGTCTCGACCCAGCGCTCCAGCGAGAGCTTGCCGTCCACCACGCCCTGGTAGATCAGGTCGACGCGGTGCTCGACGCCGCCGATGCCGTTCGGGATCTTGGAGAAGTCACCGACGCCGAGCTCCTTCTGGTCCTTCATGCAGAACGGGCAGTGGTCGGTCGAGACGATCGCGAGATCGTTGCTCCTGAGGCCCTTCCACAGGTCGCGCGCGTGCGACTCGTGCTTGCTCCGCAGCGGGGTCGAGCAGACCCACTTCGCGCCTTCGAAGCCCGGCGCGCCGAGCTGGTCCTCCAGCGTCAGGTAGAGGTACTGCGGGCAGGTCTCGGCGAACACGTTCCGGCCGGCGTCGCGGGCGTGCGCGACGGCCTCCAGCGCGCCGCTCGCGGACAGGTGGACGATGTAGAGCGGGCAGTCCCGGGCGACCTCGGCCAGCGCGATCGCCCGGCTGGTCGCCTCGGTCTCCAGCGCCGCGGGCCGGGTGATGCCGTGGTAGATCGGGTCGGTCTCGCCACGGGCCAGCGCCTGCTGCACGAGGACGTCGATCGCGATGCCGTTCTCCGCGTGCATCATGATCATCGCGCCGTTCTCCCGCGCGGTCTGCATCGCCCGCAGGATCTGGCCGTCGTCGGAGTAGAAGACCCCCGGATAGGCCATGAACAGCTTGAAACTGGTGATGCCCTCGTCGGCGACCAACTGGTCCATCGCCTTCAGGGCGTCGGTGTCGACGCCGCCGAGGATCATGTGGAACGCGTAGTCGATGTGACAGTTGCCGTCGGCCTTGGCGTGCCAGGCGGCGAGGCCGTCCTGCACGACTTCGCCGGTCCGCTGGACGGCGAAGTCGATGATGGTCGTCGTACCGCCCCAGGCCGCGGCCCGGGTCCCGGTGTCGAAGGTGTCACTGGCCGCGGTGCCGCCGAACGGCAGCTCCATGTGCGTGTGCGCGTCGATCCCGCCCGGGATCACATACTTGCCGGCGGCATCGATCACCTCGTCGGCGGTGACCGCCGGGGTGTACGACGGATCGAGGACCGCGACGATCCTCTCGCCCTCCACGAGGACGTCCGCGACGCGGGTCCCGGTCGGTCCTACGACAGTTCCACCTTTGACCAGCAAAGACATCTGAAGCCACTCCCCTTTGAGCGCTTGTGTTCTAAGGCTTCGTCAGGTCCCCGTAGGCGTCCGGTCGGCGGTCGCGGTAGAACTGCCAGCGGTCCCGGACCGTGTCCAGGAGACTGAGGTCCAGGTCGCGGACGATCAGTTCCGGATCGTGGTCGGGGCCGACGTCCCCGACGAACTTCCCCTCCGGGTCGACGAAGTACGACGTACCGTAGAAGTCGTTCTCACCGAAGTCGGACTCGATGCCGACCCGGTTGATCGCCCCGATGAAGTACTCATTGGCCACCGCACTGGCCGGCTGCTCCAGCTTCCACAGGTACGCCGAGAGCCCGCGGCTGGTCGCCGACGGGTTGAACACGATCTTCGCGCCGGCCAGGCCGAGCGCGCGCCATCCCTCCGGGAAGTGCCGGTCGTAGCAGATGTACACGCCGATCCGGCCGACCGCGGTGTCGAACACCGGGTAGCCGAGGTTCCCCGGGCGGAAGTAGAACTTCTCCCAGAACCCCTTCACCTGCGGGATGTGGTTCTTCCGGTACTTGCCCAGGTACTTGCCGTCGGCATCGATGACGGCGGCCGTGTTGTAGAGCACGCCCGGCTGCTCCTGCTCGTACACCGGGAGCACCATCACCATCCCGAGCTCCTTGGCCAGCGCGGCGAACCGCTCGACGGTCGGCCCCGGCACGGCTTCGGCGTACTCGTAGAACTTCGGATCCTGCAACTGGCAGAAGTACGGCCCGTAGAACAGCTCCTGGAAGCACAACACCCGCACCCCGGCCGAAGCCGCCTGCCGCGCATACTCCTCATGCGCCTTGATCATGGACTCCTTGTCCCCGGTCCACGATGTCTGCACCAACCCAGCCCTGACAACCTCCGCCACCAGAACCTCCCCTATAGCCGAGCCCCCATGCTCCATCCGCTCCCCACCACCCGTCAACGGACACCGAAATCCGGGCGGGTCAGAACGTGAGGGTGCGCGGGGCCGCCGGGTGGACGTGGCCGCCGACTGTGGCGTGGGTGGGTGGGTTCCAGGTGGTGTGGAGCTGGGAGCCGAGGCCTTGGGTTATGTGGAGGGGGCGGGCCAGGCGGGCGGTTAGCTGGGTGGCGGCTGAGCCGGTGGCTTCGTCTTCGGGGACGCTCATGGCGGGGGCGAAGGCCCGGGCTCGGATGGTTCCGAGGGGCTCGTCGATCCAGGACCAGAGGTAGGTGTGGCCGGCCGTGTACGTCGTGGGGTCGGCGGCGAGGACGGCCTCCGGGGAGTCGAGCTGGTGCCATTCCCAGGTGCTGCCCCAGGTGGTGTCGGCCTCGACGGAGAAGAGGTCTGCCTGGCGGGTGACCGGGATGGGGCCGGCGGGGACGTGGAGGGTGTCGACGGGGTGGCCGTGGTGGTGGAGCCACCAGGCGGCGCCGACGGTGGGGTGGCCGGCGAAGGCCATCTCACCCGTGGCTGTGTAGATACGGAGCGTGCCGGTGGCCGGGTCGTCGACGTACACGGTCTCGCTGTAGCCGAGCTCGGCGGCCAGGCGCCGGCGGTCGGCGGGTGGGACGAGGTGGCCGGCGACGATGCCGAGGGGGTTGCCGAACCGGCCGTCGGGGTCGGTGAAGACCCTGACGACCTCGACGTGCAGGGTGGTCAACCGGTCAGAAGACGGCGATCGCGGCGATGACGGCGATCAGGACCACCGCGGCGCCGACGACGGCCAGGACACGGCCGTTCAGCTTCGGATCGGTGGTGGCCTCGGTCTGGCCCTCGTTCACGAAGGCGCGGAACATCTGCGTGTTCGCGCCCGGGTCCTGCTCGTTCTCCACGTTCTGCGGGACGTTCTGCTCAGCCATGGCCACAGACCCTACCTGGCACTCCCGCGGGCCCGGCGGACGCCCGCCGAACCCTGACACAGTGCTGACCTTTCTCTTGACCTGATGTACCATATGGTACATGCGCTTCGATCATTCCAGCACGATTCAGGCCCCGCCCGAGCGGGTGTGGCAGGTGTTCAGCGACGTCGAGCGGTGGCCCGAGTGGACGCCGACCGTCGAATCCGTCGAGCGGCTCGACGCGGGCCGCATCCACATCGGCGCCAAGACCCGGATCCGCCAGCCGAAGCTGCCGGTCGCGATCTGGGAGGTGACAGAGCTCAAGGAGGGCGAGTACTTCGAGTGGGTCTCCCGAGGTCCCGGGATCAAGACCACCGGCGGTCACCGCGTCGTCAGTACGCCGGAAGGCACGGTGGCGACCGCGACGATCATCCAGGAGGGTCCGCTCGGCTGGCTGTTCGGCAAGCTGTACGCCGGTCTCACCAAGCGCTACATCGCGACCGAGACGGAGAAGCTGAAGCAGATCAGTGAGTCGTGAGTCCCTGCTCTCCGATGCCGTCGAGCATTTCGCGAAGAACGGCATCGGGGACGCCAGCCTGCGCAGCATCGCCGCCTCCATCGGCACCAGCCACCGGATGCTGATCTACCACTTCGGCTCCCGCGAGGGACTGCTCGCCGAAGTGGTACGCACGGTCGAGCAGCAGCAGCGCGACCTGCTGGCCGAAGTGATGTCGACCGACCTCCCCCTGGCCGAGCAGAACGAACTGTTCTGGCGGCGCGTCACCGAGGCCACGCTGATCTACGGGCCGCTGTTCTTCGAGCTGAGCGCCCACGCGATGCAGGATCTCCCGCACACGGAGGCCCTCAAGGCGGATCTGATCAACGTGTGGCTGCCGCCGGTGATCGAGCTGTGCATCCGGGCGGGCATCCCGCCGGAGGAAGCACCGGCGTACGCGCGGCTCGGTCTGGCGGCGTCCCGTGGGTTGTTGTTCGACCTGCTGCTCACCGGTGACCAGGCCGGCGTCGACGAGGCGTCCGCGCTGCTGAACCGCCTGTTCAGTCTCCCGGCTCAGTAGGCGTCGCGACCCAGCCGGCGACGATCGGCAGCCGCGACTCCCGCAGTACGGCCGCGAACGCGAACGGCCGGTCCAGCGCGACGTCGAGCCGGCGGGCCTGGCGGGTCGGCATCGAGGCACGCATCAGAGCCATCGACGTGACGGCCGCGGCCTCGAACCCGGTCGCGAAGAACCGCGCGAGGACCTTCTGCTTGGCCTGCCCGACGGCGAGCGGCGTCGGGCTGATCGCGCTGAAGTGACCGCGCTCGCCCGGATCCGTGGTGACCGCGCTCAGCCCGAAGAGCTCCCGCAACGCCAGCAGATCGTGCTCCGCCTCCACGTTGAACGACGGCAACGTCAGCTTCAGGTCCGGTCGCGGCGCCGTGGTCTGCCCGACCTTCACCCCCGGCGCGATCTCCTCACCAGGCTGTCCCTGGTCGACCAGCCGGTTTCCGGGTACGCCGTCGCCCGGCCGGGCCGCGGCGTCGAGCAGCCCCACGAGTACGTCGGCCTGCCCGCCCGGCCCCACTCCGAGCAGTACGTCGACATCCGCGTCACCGCGCACCGTGATCACGGTCAGCTCGTCGTACCGGCGTACCGCATCGAGGTCGTCGTCGACACGGTCGAGCCAGTGCCAGGAGCCCGCCCACGGCCCGTCGTGGATCCGCCGGATCTGCTCGGTGAACGGCCGCACCCAGGTCGTCCGCAACGACAGCGCCGAGGCAAGCACGAGCATCACGTCCGGCGTGATCTCGAGCGGCATCTCCCGGATCAGGTCGTTGGTGTGCTGAGCCGCCCACGCGTCGAGCTTCGGCTTGTCGACGGCCGCCTGCCCGGTGAGCATGCCGACGAGCGGGGCCGGCATCACACTGTCGAAGGACTCCGCGAGCTTCAGGTGCTCGCTCACCCAGACCCCCAGCGCCGCGTGCAGATCGGCCGATCCGTCGATCGCCTGGATCAGCGCCAGCGCATCCCGCGAGCCCGTCGCCGCGTCGACCCCGGCGGCCGCGGCCAGCTCGGCGCGCCCGGGTTCGTCGGCGGCTGTCGCCAGGATCGCGAGCAGCGGCCAGAGGCCGAGCCCGGACACGACGGTGTTCCCCGCCGGGAGTTCACGGGCCCAGCGGGTGGTGAGGTCGTTGACTGCGCGCACCACGTCGGCATCCATACCACCACCCTGCCACACCGGCCCCGACCGGGATGACGCTGATTTTCATTTGCAAATGCTTTGTGTCAGGATGCCGCCCATGACGACGCCGACCGGCACCGTGAAGGAGTCCTCCGGGTCCTCGATCGTCTTCACCGCGACGTTGATCCTGCTGGTCGGGTCGGCGCTGTTCGGGCGCCGGATCTTCAGCGGGCTGTTCACCGACGACGGGGTCCGGACCTGGGCGACGATGTTCGTCGGTGTGACGGTGCAGGCGCTGCCGTTCCTGGTGCTCGGGGTCCTGCTGTCGGCGGCGCTGACCGCGTTCGTCCCGGCGTCGTTCTTCGCGAAGGCGCTGCCCAAGCACCCGGCCCTCGCCGTACCGGTCGCGAGCGCGTCCGGCGTCGTCCTGCCCGGCTGCGAATGCGCGTCGGTCCCGGTGTCGGCGGCGTTGATGAACCGTGGCGTGACCCCGGCCGCGGCGATCGCGTTCCTGCTGTCGGCGCCGGCGATCAACCCCGTCGTCCTCGCGTCGACCGCGGTCGCGTTCCCCGGTCAACCGAAGGTGGTGGTCGCCCGCGCGGTGACCTCTCTCGCGGTCTCGATGATCCTGGGCTGGCTGTGGCTGCTCAGCGGCAAGGGCGGGTCCTGGCTGAAGCTGCCGAAGAACCGGCACGCGGACGGCACCGGCAAGTTCGATGTGTTCCGGTCGGCGATGCTGCACGACTTCTTGCACGCCGGTGGGTTCCTGGTCGTCGGCGCCGCGGCGGCGGCCACGCTCAATGTGGTGGTCCCCCGCGCTTGGCTCGACCACGTTGCCGGGAACCTCTTGCTGTCCGTGCTGATCCTCGGGCTGCTCGCCGTACTGCTGGCGATCTGCTCCGAGGCGGACGCGTTCGTGGCGGCGAGCCTGACGCAGTTCTCACTGACCGCGCGGCTCGCGTTCATGGTGGTGGGGCCGATCGTGGACGTGAAGCTGATCGCGTTGCAGACCGGCACGTTCGGCCCGAAGTTCGCCGTACGGTTCGCGCCGGCCACCTTCGTGGTCGCGGTCCTCGCCAGTCTCGTCGTCGGGTGGTGGTTGCTGTGAAGCGCAACGTCGCAGGATTGGTGATCGTGTTCGTCGGGGCCGCGGTGGTGCAGCTCGCGACGTCGGGGACCTATCTGCGGTACGTGAAACCCGGGATGCGGTGGATGCTGCTGGCGGCCGGTCTGACCCTCATCGTGCTTGCGGTGGCCGACGTACTCGCGGAAACACGCACGCAGGACGACGGGCATGGGCATCACGGTCTGCCCAGAGCGGCCTGGTTGCTGCTGATCCCGATCTTCGCGCTGCTTGTCGTCGACCCGCCGGCCCTCGGGGCGGACGCGGCCCAGCGCCAGTCACCGGTCGCCTCGAAACCCGTGGCTCCCAAGGACAATGCCTGGCTCGCGAGCCGGGGCAACGCTCCCGTGGCACTCGCCGTACGGGACTACTCCGTCTGGGCGGTCTGGGAGAAGGACAGCATGCAGGGCCGCGCTTTCCAGCTGACCGGCTTCGTGACCCCGGCCAAGAACGGCACCTGGTACGTGACCCGCATCGGCCTGACCTGCTGCGTCGCCGACGGTACGGCGTTCATGGTCGAGGCTCGCGGCCAGGCGGCGCCACCGAAGAACCAGTGGGTCACCGTGACCGGTCAATGGGCCGAGCCGACCAAACGTGTCGACGGCGACGTCGCCGCCCTCACAGTCGAGACGGTCACCCCGGTCGCTGCACCAGTCAACCCCTACGAGTAGTTCACCCAGCCCGCCACCACGGGTACGCCGGTCGCCCGGTGGACGGCGATGAACCCGAACGGATGCTCCAGCGACACCAGCAGCGCCTTCCCGCCCGGCATCGGCGCGGACCCGGCGGCCATCGGCATCGCGGTGACAGCGGCCGCCTCGAACCCGGTGGCCGAGAAGCGGGCCATCACCGCCTGCTTGGCCTGGTCGATCGCGAGCGGCTGCGGACTCAGCCCCGGGAAGTGCCCGCGGCTGTGGTCCATCGCCGTCCGCAGCCCGAACACGTCGGGACGCTCGAGCAGATCGTGTTCCGCGTCGACCTCGAAGTACGGCATCGACAGGATCACGCTCGGCGTCGGCGACATCGACTCGATCACCTGGAGCGCCGGCGCCGACGCCTCCCGGGCCAGCAGTTCCGAACCACTCACCCCGTCCCCGTCCACCTCGAGCGCAGCCACGAGTACGGCGCCTCGCCCGGCCTCACCCGCCACCAGACGTACGTCGAACTCGCCGGTGCCGACGACCGTCACCACGGTCAGCGGACCCGCCTCCGACTCGTGGACGCGCACGCTGGAGAGGTCGTAGTCCGTCCGCCCCAGCCAGCGACGATCTCCGCGCGGGTACTCGGTGAACGGCAAGGCCCACTTGGTCTGCAACGCCAGCGCGGATGCGAGCACCAGCAGCACGGCCGGGGTCAGCTGGATCGGCATCCGCCGCAACAGCCCGTCGGTCCGCTCGACCACCCACGCATCCAGCGCGGCCTGATCGGTCAACGTGCCCTGGACCTCCGGCGGCAGGAACCGATCGACCCCCGGCTGCAGCTCGATCTCCGGCCGGGTCCACAGTCCCAAGGCCATCCGGAGCTCGGTTGTCTGCAGGAGACCGTCGTACCGCCCGCCGGCGGCTTCGGCGAGCTCACTGCGCGCCGGGTCGTTGGCGAGCTCGGCGAGGATCGCGAGCAGCGGCTGGACGCCGAGGCCGGAGACGACGGTGCTCTCCTCGCCGGGGAGGCTCTCGATCCAGCGAGCGGTCAGCCGGCCGACGTTGTCGCCAGCCATGCGCTCAGACGTCCGTGAAGTGCTCGACGTGCGGCGGGTTGGCGAAGTGCGGGCCGATCAGGCCGCGCCAGACGCCGAACGCGTCACTCGCGCGGAACGCCTCGTGCGCCGCGACCGACTCCCACTCGACCTGCAGAACGAAGCGGGTGGAGGTCTCGATCCCGCGGACCATCCGGATCTCTCCGCTGCCCTCCGCGTTCTCGAGCTGCTTGCGGGCTTCCAGATAGGCGGCCGCGAACGCGTCCTCCTGGCCGGCGATCACATCGAACAACGCGACTTCGAGCACCATGCCGCCAACCCTATCGGGGCTAGGCGGCAGTCTCGGTCAGAATCTGTTCCCCGGACCGCGTCGGGCGCGGCGGCCGCCGCCGGATCACGGTGCAGGCCATGCCGCCGATCACCAGGACCGCCGCGATCGCCTGCTGGAGTCCGACCGCCTCGCCACGGACGAGCCAGGCGGTGGCCATCGCGACGATCGGCACCAAGAGGGAGAACGGCGCTACCGTGCTGGCGTCGTACTGGCGCAGCAGATAGCCCCAGGTGCCGAAGCCGAACAGGGTGGCGACGAAGGCGAGGTAGCCGATCGCGCCGACGCCGGTGAGCTGGATCCCGCGCAGTGCGTCCAGATCCGCCCGCGGTCCCTCGGTGACCAGGGAAAGAAGCGTCAGCGGTACGACGGCCACCGCGCTGACCCAGATCATGAAGCGCAGCGTGTCCTGCGGCTTGGCGTGCCGGGTGATCGTGTTGGAGACACCCCAGCACGCGCCGGCCGCGATCACCAGGACGAGCCCGCCGAGCGGCGCGGAGAGCCCGTGGTCGAGCATGATCAGCACCATCCCGGCGCACGCGATCACGATGCCGGCCACCTGCGCCCGCCGCGGACGCTCGCGCAGTACGACGATCGCGAACACGACCGTGAAGATCACCTGGCTCTGCAGCACCAGCGACGCCAGGCCGGCCGGGACACCGCCCTTCATCGCGATGAACAGCAGGCCGAACTTCGCCACCCCGAGCGCGAGACCGACGCCGATCACGTACCGCCAGGCAACCCGCGGCTTGCCGAGCAGGAAGATCGCGGGCACCGCGGCGAAGAAGAACCGCAACGCCGAGAACAGCAGCGGCGGGAAGTCCTCGAGCCCGACCTCGATGACGACGAAGTTCACTCCCCAGACGAGGACGACGGCCAGGGCGAGCAGCAGGTCACGGGGTTTCATGCCGTCCAGTGTCGGCGGGACTACACTTAAGGACCAGCACCGATTGCTACCTCCTTCGATGTAGGAGTGCTACATGATGGATCTTGGCCGGCTCCGCGCCCTGCAAGCCGTCGCGCAGTACGGCTCGGTCAACCGCGCCGCCGAGGTGCTCGGATACACGCCGTCGGCGGTGTCGCAGCAGCTGGCCAAGCTGGAGCGGGAGACGCGGACCACGCTGGTCGAGCGGCAGGGGCGCGGGATCGTGCTGACCGACGCGGCCCGGCAGCTGGCGGCGACCGCGTCGCGGATTCTCGAGCTGGTCGAGGACGCCGAGCTGACGCTGGAAGAGCAACGCGGACAGGCGATCGGGACGCTGAGCATCGCCGCGTTCCCGACCGCCGCCCGGGGATTGTTGCCGCACGCGCTGGGTCGTCTGATGGACGAGAATCCGGGCCTCGATATCCGTCTCACCGAGACCGATCCGTTCGAGGCGGTTGCCGCGGTCAACCGTGGCGAGGTCCACGTCGCGGTCGTGCACGACTGGCACAACGCCCCACTGAGCCTGCCGGAGGGCCTGTCCCGCGTGAAGCTCGGGTCGGATCCGGCGGATGTGCTGGTCCCGGCGACGCATCGCCTGGCCGGCAAGGAGTTCGTCCGCGCCGAGGACCTGGTCGGCGAGCGCTGGATCTGCCAGCCGGCCGGATCGGTCTGCTACGAGTGGCTGATCCGGACGATGCGCCGCGCGGGAGTCGAGCCGAATGTCGTCTACTCAGTCGCGGAGTACCAGACCCAGCTGGCCATGCTTGCCCGCGGCATCGGTATCGGCCTGCTCCCGCGGCTCGGCCGCGGCACGCTCCCCGACGGCGTGGTGGTGATCCCGCTGCAGCCCGCCCCGAGCCGCCGCCTGTACGCCGTCTGGCGTACGACGACCTCCCGCCGCCCGGCGATCTCGGTCACCCTGCAGACGCTGAAAGCCGCCTGGCCCGACCGCGACACCGCCTGATCGAATCTGATCACCTTGCGCGACCGGTTGACAGCGTTCCGCAGTGACCGTTAGGTTCACGTGAACTATTAGGAAACCTTCCTAACCACCCTTTCATCCCGGCCCCGACGCAGTAGGAGGCCGGCTGACCGCCCCTCAGCCGGCCCGTCAGCGGCCAGCCAACCCGCCCCCAAGTTGGGCTCGTCACCCCGGCCTTTCAGCTGGAGGGGACGAGGATTCGGAGTTTGGCTTCGGTGGCTTCGTCTGCGGCGGTGTAGATGTTGGCGCGGAGTTGGCCGGCGCGGGTCAGCCACATGATCGCCGGCTCGATCCGCAGGAGGCCGACCTTCGCGTTCTCCAGCACCTTGATCCGGGTGCTCGGCGCGGCGACGTCGTACCGCTCCCACAACTCCGCGAACACCGGGGAACTGGCCAGCAGCCGCTGGGTCAGGTCCTGCCACAACGGCTCGCCCAGATGATCGGCCAGCGCGGCGCGGTAGGCGGCGACCATGTGGTGCTGCATCGACTCCGACTCCGTGAAGCTGCAGCGCCATTCCTTCGACACGAAGGTCAGCCAGAGGATGTTGCGCTCCTCGACCGGGATCGCGCGCAGGTCGAGGATGACGTCGCAGTACGCGTCGTTGAACGCGAGGATGTCGTAGCGGGCGTTCAGTACGAGCGCCGGGTACGGCGAGACCGTGTCGAGCATCTTCTGGATCGACGCGGGCAGCACCGTGCACTCGCCGTGGACAGGGCCGAGTGGGAGACCGGCCAGGGTGTAGAGGTGGTCGCGCTCCAGCCGGTCGAGCCGCAGTGTGTTCGCCACCGACTCCAGGACCTGCGCCGACACGTTGATGTTGCGCCCCTGCTCGAGCCAGGTGTACCAAGTGACGCCCACCCCCGCGAGCAACGCCACCTCTTCCCGCCGCAGCCCCGGCGTCCGCCGCCGCCCACCCGGCGCGAACCCAACCTCCTCCGGCTGAATCCGCTCCCGCCGACTCCGCAAAAACACCCCCAACTCCCGCCGCCGCTCCCCCTTCCCGCGCCACCGCCCGGGACCGCCGCGGCAGGGGCAGTGGGTGGAGCAGCTGCGGTGATGGTGATGCGCTCCTCCTCGGCACCCGCGCGGCGCGAAGCGTCGTGGGCTGGAGTGTCGGTGGGGGCTGGGAGGGTGGTCATGGGTCCATCATGGGGGGTGGTGGAGCCTGGTTCCAGGTGGTGGGAATACCTGGATAAGTAGGCTCTCACCACCAGGCTGGGAGTGCGCGCAGGGTGGAGGTATGACTGACCAGCTCCAAGCTGCCACCGCCCGTGATACTCCTGCTGCCACCGCCCGTGACACCCCCGCCGCGCACCCGCGGGGCGCCGGCTCGCCGTTGGGGACGGTGGCTTTGACTACCTTGTTGTTCGGTGCGTTCCTGCCGATGCTTTCCTTCTTCATCATCAACGTCGCGCTGCCCGCGATCGGATCCGACCTGCAGGCGAGCTCCGGTGAGCTTCAGCTCGTCGTCGGCAGCTACGGGATCGCCAACGCGACCCTGCTCGTGGTCGGCGGCCGGCTCGGCGACGGCTTCGGGCGCAAGCGCCTGTTCCTGATCGGCCTCACCGGCTTCACCGTGATGTCGCTGATCTGCGCCATCGCACCGACCATCGGCGTACTCCTGGCCGCCCGCGTCGTCCAGGGCGCCGCGGCCGCCGCGATGACCCCGCAGGTCCTCGCGTCGATCTCCAGCCTGCTCACCGGCGAACACCGCGCCCGCGCGATGGCGATGTTCGGTGTGGCCGGCGGTGCCGCGGCCGCGCTCGGCCAGATCCTGGGCGGCGTACTGGTCGAGGCCAACGTCTTCGACCTCGGCTGGCGGGCCGTGTTCCTGGTCAACGTCCCAGTCGGCGTCCTGGCCGTAGCGGCCGCCATCCGGCTGCTCCCGGAGACCAAGGCCGACAAGGCCCAGCGCGTGGACCTCATCGGCGCCGCCCTGCTCGCACTGACCCTGGTGCTCCTGCTTCTGCCGCTCACCGAGGGACGCCCACTCGGCTGGCCGCTGTGGACCTGGCTCTGCCTCGCCGCCACCATCCCGGCCGTAGCGGTGCTCGGCGTGCATCAGCACCGCTCCGAGCGGTCCGGCCAGGCCCCGCTGATCCCACCGACCGTCCTGCGGCTCAAAGCGATGCGGATCGGCCTCCTGCTCGCGGTGGCGTTCTTCACCACATTCGGCGGCTTCATGTTCGTCTTCGCGCTCGCCACGCAGGGCGAGGCGCACATGTCCCCACTGGAAGGCGGTCTGAGCCTGCTGCCGATGGCGGTCGGGTTCCTCATCACCTCGATCTACGGCCCCCGCCTGCAGGTGCGGTACGGCGCCGGCCTGATCCTGCGCGGCTGGATCATCCAGGCCGTCGGCTACGCCCTGCTCGCGGTCGTCGCCCTCACCCTGTGGCCGGACGTGGACCCGTGGAAGCTCGCCGTACCGATGCTGGTCGCGGGCTTCGGCTCCGGTCTCGTCATGGTGCCGCTGATCGGAGTGGTGCTCAGTCAGGTCCCGCCCACCCAGGCCGGCCTGGGCAGTGGCATCCTGCTCACCAGCCAGCAGACCTGTCTCGCACTCGGCGCGGCCACGGTCGGTACGGCGTACCTCGCGCTGGCGGGCACGTCGTGGGGCCAGGGCAAGGCACTCGCCGCGGTAGCGCTGGCCATCACCGCAGTGTCACTGCTGATGACTCCGGTCACGCATCAACTGCGCTCGCGCTCCAGTGTGATGGGCGGCTAACAGCGTCCGGCAGCTTGGTGAACCGGTCACCACGCGCGGCGTTGACCTGGGACTGGGTGAGGAACAACGCGCCCGTCAGGTCGGCGCCGCGCAGATCCGCGTCGCGGAGGTCCGCGCCGATCAGATCCGCCTGGCGGAGGTCGGCGTCGCGAAGGTCGGCCGCGATCAGGTAAGCGCCACGCAGGTTGGCCTTCGCGAGGTCCGCGCCGCGGAGGCGGGCGCCGATCAGGTCCGCGCCGCGGCGCTCCTTCTTCTTACTCTGCTTGCCGCGGACGAGCCCACTGATCTTCAGCAGCAACTCGTTCACCGCGGCCCGCTCCGCGATCACGTCGACGGTCGTGAGATCCGCCGTACGGCTCACGCTCTCGACCCGGTCGATCGCCGCACGCAGCTCGGGCTCGAACGCCTGGTAATCAAGGGCTTCCGTGAGATACCAGAGCAGCTCGTGCAGCTGACGCAGGATCGGCAGGGCCGCGAACATCTGCTGTCCCGGCTGCTCCCGCCAGCTCGTGCCGGCCCGCCGGGAGATCTCCTGGCCGGCGCCGAAGCAGTCGTAGACCGTGCACCCGGGGAAGCCCGCCATACGCAGCTTGCTGTGAATCGTGCAGCGGAAGTCCTGGCTGAGATTCGGGCAGGCCTCACCCGCGGGCTTGTCCAGAGCGAAGTCCGCCGACTTCGCGAACGTCAGCGCGACACAGCAGAGGCCGAAGCAGCTACCGCAGTCGGCGCGGAGGTCAGTTCTGTTCGGCAACCGTCTGGCCGGTGCGGCGCCAGCGGATGCCGGCCTCGATGAAGTCGTCGATCTCGCCGTCGAAGACACCGGACGTGTTCCCGGACTCGTACTGCGTCCGCAGGTCCTTCACCATCTGGTACGGGTGCAGGACGTACGACCGCATCTGGTCGCCCCACGAGCCCTGCACGTCCCCGCGCAGCGCGTCGATCTGGGCCCGTTCCTCGGCCTTCTTCAGCGCCAGCAGCTTCGCCTTCAGGATGACCATCGCGCTGGCCTTGTTCTGCAGCTGGGACTTCTCGTTCTGGCAGGAGACCACGGTGCCGGTCGGGATGTGCGTGATCCGGACGGCGGAGTCGGTGGTGTTGACGCTCTGACCACCCGGGCCGGACGAGCGGTACACGTCGATCCGCAGCTCTTCCTCCGGTACGTCGATCTCGTCGGTCTGCTCGAGCACCGGGACCACCTCGACCGCGGCGAACGAGGTCTGCCGGCGGCCCTGGTTGTCGAACGGCGAGATCCGGACCAGCCGGTGCGTGCCCGACTCCACACTCAACGTGCCGTACGCGTACGGCGCCTTGACCCCGAAGGTGGTCGACTTGATCCCGGCCTCTTCGGCGTACGACGTGTCGTAGACCTCGGTCGGATAGCCGTGCCGCTCGGCCCAGCGCAGGTACATCCGCTGCAGCATCTCGGCGAAGTCGGCCGCGTCCACGCCGCCCGCGCCGGAACGGATCGTGACGAGGGCCTCGCGCTCGTCGTACTCACCCGAGAGCAGCGTGCGGACCTCGAGGGACTGGATCGCCTTGGCCAGCGAGCCGAGCTCCTTCTCCGCCTCGGCCATGCTGTCCGCGTCGTTCTCCTCGCGGCCGAGCTCGACCAGGACGCCGAGGTCGTCGACCCGGCTGCGCAGCGCGGTCACCCGCTCGACGTCGGCCTGCAGGCTGGACAGCCGCGATGTCACCTTCTGCGCGTTCGCCTGGTCGTCCCACAGGTCCGGCGCCGCCACCTGCTCCCCGAGGTCGGCGATCTCACGGCGCAGAGCATCGAGATCGAGCACCTTCTCGATCGAGGTCAGCGTCGCGTCGAGCTGCTTGAGCTCCGCGTCAAAATCCAGTCCAGCCACAACCAAGCAGCGTACCCGCTACGCGGTCGTTGCCGGTAAACCGAGACCTTTGCGCAGTACGCCGAAGACGTAGGTGGCGGCTTTCCCGAGCTCGGTGTGCACGTGTTCGAGCTCGGCCGCGGTCGGTTCGCCGGGCAGCAGGCGCAGCAGTTCTTCCTCCAGCACCTTCAACGCGGCCGCGAACTGGGCGGCGATCAACCGGTTCCGCAGGTGCTCGGGGTGGCGTTCGTCGAGCGCGGCGGTGAGCAGCGTCTCCATCTCCGCCACGTTCAGCCGGCGACGGGCCCGCAGCGCGGCGCTGTCCTCGATCGTCCGGGTGAACTGCTTCCAGGTCGCCAGATGGCCGGCTTCGAGCCGCTCCCGGATCCCGGCCAGGTAGCTCGCCGCCAGCACTTCCACCGGATCCGCCCCGGCCGGCGCCTCCCGGATCGCCCGCGCCGGGCCCCGCCACCACCCCTGCTCGTCGAAGAACAGGTCTTCCTTGGCCGGGAAGTGGTTGAACACCGTCTGGACGGCGACATCGGCGGCGCGCGCGACCTCCGCCACGGTCACCGCGTCGAAGCCGCGCTCGAGGAACAGCGTCGTCGCGACATCCGAGATCGCCTGCCGGGTCTGCCGCTTCTTCCGCTCCCGCCGCCCGCTCTCCATTGGACAGAGCGTAGGGCATCTGCTGTACTTCATCCAATCTTGTAGTCACTACATCTTTGGAGTCTATCCAATGACGATCCTCGTCACCGGCGGCCGCGGCACGATCGCCCGCGCCGTCACCACCGGCCTGACCGTCGCCGGCCACGACGTCCGCGTCGCCTCCCGCGAACCCTCCGCCGTCCCCGCCGCCCCCGGCATCACCGTCGTCGGGTACGACGCAGCCGACCCGGCACCCGCCCTGGACGGCGTCAGCCAGGTCTTCCTCTACTCCGACCCGGCGTCGGCACCCGTGTTCGTCGCGGCCGCCGAAGCCGCCGGGGTGAAGCAGGTCGTGCTGCTCTCCTCGCTGTCCTCGCTCGGCGGTCTCGACGACCCGCACGCGAAGACCGAGCACGTCATCGCCAGCGGCTCCTATGCGACCACCCGGCTGCAGCCCGGCGCCTTCATGAGTAACGCGACGTTCTGGGCCTACCAGGTCCGCGCGACCGGCCAGATCCGGCTGCCGTACCTCGACGCCGAAGAAGCTCCCATCCACGAGCAGGACATCGCCGACGCCGCGCTCCGGGTGCTCCTCGACGGTCCGGGCAACGGCCACGACGGTCGCGGCTATCCACTGACCGGCCCGGAGTCCATGACCCGGCGCCACCAGATCGAGCTCGTCACCCGGGTGACCGGCGTACCGATCGAGGCCGTCGATCTCACCGCCGACCAGGCCCGGGCCGAGCTACAGATGCGCGACGCCGGCCAGCGCGAGACGCTGCTCGCCTACTGGGCCTCTCGCGTCGGCCTCCCGCAGCCCGTCGAGCCCGGTGTCGAGCTCCTCACCGGCCACTCGGCCCGCACCTTCACCACCTGGCTGACCGACAACCCGGGCCTCTTCAGCTGATCTCACCGGATCGGCACGACGGCCGCGGCCTCCGAGGCGATGTCCGCCGAGCCCTGCCAACCGGGCGGCTCGAACGGAAGGTCGACGGTCGACGTGAGGCGCACGGTCACCGTCGTACCGGCGACGTCCGCGGACCAGTCCAGCCCGTCGAATCTGTTGCTCGCGGCAACTTGGTCCAGGTACTCCGCGGTCAGCCGGCGCGCCTCGTCCGGGTCGAGCGCCGCGTTCCCGTCCGCGGCCGGTTGCGCGTAGATCGCCGCCAGCCCGTTCGCCGCGGCCAGGACGGCGCCATCCGCGGTCGCATCCAGATCCCGGCGGACCAGGAACACCTTCGAGATATCGGTGACCACCACGATCATCAGCAGGATGATCGCGGTGAACCCGATGATCAGGACGGTCATCTGACCCTGCTCGTCCCGGCGCCTCATCCGTTGCCCTTGGCTTCGCGATAGTCGCCGTACGGCTCGGTGTGGGAGGCGCTGACGTGGATCGCGGGCGGCTCGCCACCGAGGGCGTCCGGGATCAACGGCAGGCGTACTTCGGTGTCGAGGGTGACCGTCACGGTCGAGCCGGGCTCGAGGCACGCGGGGCTGCAGGTGATCGTGAGCTGGTCAGGGCTCAGCTCCAATCCCTGGTCCTTCATCGCCAGCCGCGCGGCTTCGAACGCCCGCGCCCGCGCCTCGTCCTCCGACAACCCGGCCGGCACGATCACGAACGCGCGTCCCGCCGCCCGGGTCGCCGCGGTCGCGCCGTACGAGGCCGCCTGGACGTCGAACACCGCGAGCATCACGTACACCAGCGGGACCATCAGCAGGATCGCCAGCCAGGAGAACTCCACCACCGCACTCCCGCGCTCATCACGCCGGCGGCTCATTCCCCCGTCTCCTTCACCGCGTGGCCTTCGACGCTGAAGGAGATTCCAGGACCCCACAAGCCGAGTGGCGGCATGTGGGCCTTGACGACGACCTCCACCCCCGGCTGCCCGTCGACGTCGGTCTCCGCGGCCGACACCGAGTCGATCAACCGGTCCTTCACCACGCCGTCCACCAGTTCCCGCGTGCGCGCTTCCCCGTCGGCCGGCTCCCGGTTCAGCACGGCCGCGTAGTGCGCGCCCTCCGATGCCGCGGCCGTCACCGTGTTGCGCACGTACAGATACAGGCCCACCTGCAGGATCCCCAGAAACAACGGCACGACGAGCGTCGACACCAGGACGAAGTCGACGACCGCCGAACCACGCTCCCCCCGCAGCCGGGGTGCCAGGAGCTTCACTTGTTGCCGACGGAGTCCAGGGCGTCTTGGAGCATCTGCTTGAGCTGGGTGCCGGCCAGTTGCCAGATCGCGACGACCAAGCCGGCGGTCATCACGGTGATCAGCACCCAGCCGGGCACGTCGCCGCGTTCCCGCCGCGCCGGGCGCGGCTTCAGCAGCACCGCCAGGAACACTCTCGTCAGTAGCAGGGACATGACCTCTCCTAGGTTCATCCGGCGATCAGCCGGATTCCAACAGCGCCCGGATAGAAGGCGAAGGCGATGGTCACCGGCAACACCAGAAAGATCACCGGGATCATCATGGCGACCTCGCGGCGCGCGCCGGACTCGATCAGCTCGCGCCGCCCCGCCTCACGGATGTCACCGGCCTGCGCCCGCAGCACGTCGGCCAGCGGGGTGCCGCGTTCCAGCGCCACCGCTAGCCCGTCCGCGAACCGCGACAGCGCCAGCAACCCCGTGCGGTCCGCGAGCGCGTCCAGCGCGCGGACCAGTGTCTCCCCCGCCCTGGTCTCACCCAGGACACGTTTCAGCTCCTCGGCCAGCTCACCCCGGCACGACCGCGCCACCCGGTCGAGGGCCGCGGCCGGGCCCTCACCGGCCGCCACCGACAACGCCAGCAACTCGGCCACGGTCGGCAGCTCGATCAGCAGCCGGCGCTCGCGACTGCGCACCTGCGAGCTCAGATAGGTGTCCCGGGCAAGCACTCCGAGGACCCCGAGCAGACTGCAGAACACCAGCATCCCGAACGGGTTGCCCTTGCCGAGCGAGAGCGCCACCGCCGAGGCGAACAGACCGGCGCCGAAGGCAACGGTCCCCCACAGCAACTGCTCGATCCGGAACTCCTCCATCGTCCGCTCCAGCCCCGCCCGCGCCAGCCGCCGCCGGATCGAGGCCGACCCGCCGAGCAGCCGCTCCAACCGTCGGGCCCCCGCCCGCAGCGACGGCCCGAACATCCGCAGGATCGCGTAGAACGGCGAACTCGAGTCCACCACGCCGACGAACACCTCGGGCCCACCGAGATCGCGCAGGTACGGCGAGATCCGCTCGTCGGCCGTCGGCTTCCGCAGGAACGGCAAGCGCCGTACGACGATCAGCAGGCCGGCGCCGAACACCGCGCCGACCAGACCGCCCATCAGCAGCGGGCTCATCGCAACACCCGCTCGGGCTCGGGCAACCGTCCGATCCGCAGCATCAACCGGTACGCGATCACGCAGACGACCGCACCCGCACCGATGATGAGCGCGCCCAGCGCTGGATCACATCGCCCTGGAAGGACAGCAACGCCAGCACCAGCCAGGGCGCGGCCACGGCGACGCGGGCACCGTTGACCGACCACGACTGCCGCGACTCGAGCTCGGACCTGGTCCGGGCGTCGTCGCGCAGGAACGTCGACAACGAGCGCAGCAGCCGGCCGAGGTCGCCACCACCGACCTCGCGGGCGATCCGCAACGCCTCGACCACCCGATCGCCGACCGGATCCGCGAGCCGCGCCTTCAACCGGTCCAGCGACTCCGCGAACCGTCCCGTCGACGCGTAGTCCGAGCCGAACCGGCGGAACGGCTCCCGCAACGGCAGCGGTCCGCGCTCACCCACCTGCGCCAGCGCCTCGGACAGCGACAGCCCGGCCCGGACCGCCGACGCGATGTTGTCGACCACGTCCGGCCACAACTCCCGGAACTCCGCCAGCCGCTTCCGCGCCCGGCTGCGCAGCACCGCGATCGGCAACCCACCGGCCATCAGGCCGAACACCACACCCACCGGCCACGCCCCGGACACCAGAAACATCGCCACGAACCCGACGAGACCGGTCAGCACGCAGGCCCCGATGAACCCGCCCGGTGTCACACCTTCGATCCCCGCGCTCGCGAGCAGCTCGCGGCTTCGGGTGATCAGCCGGCCCTCCGTGACCGCCTCGTCGTCGGGCGCCACGAACGTCGCAATGATCAGCAGCAACCCGATCCCGAAGAACAGCCCGAGCAGGAGTCCCATCAGCCCACCCCGCGCGGCAGCTCGGTGAGCAGCCCGGCCACGTTGTACCCGGCCTGGAGGAACCGCTCGGGATGTGGCAGGTGGCCCTCGGCCCGGCGCAGCGTCCCGTCGATCGTGGTGAACAGCGTCTCGGTCTCGATCGTCTGCTCCTCGATCCGCCCGCTGACCCCGACGATCTCGCGCACCCGCCGCTGCCCGTCCGGCCCGATCCCGAGGTGGACGACGACGTCCACGCAACCGGCCACCGTCGGCAGCACGAACCGGGAGCCGATGTTCTCCCCGGCGAGCAGTGGCAGGGTGCACATCTTCGTCAGCGCCTCACGCGCCGAGTTCGCATGGATGGTGCACATGCCCGGGAGTCCACTGTTCAGCGCCAGCAGGAGATCCAGGCACTCCTCACCACGCACCTCGCCGACGATCAGCCGTGACGGACGCATCCGCAGCGACTCCTTGACCAGGTCGCGCAGCCGCACCTCGCCGGTGCCCTCGAGACCCGCCTGCCGCGTCTGCATCGACACCCAGTCGGGGATCGGCAGCTTGATCTCGAAGACCTCCTCGCAGCTGATCACCCGCTCGCTGCCCGGGATCGAGCCGGCCAGCGCGTTCAGCATCGTGGTCTTGCCCGCCTGGGTGCCGCCGGAGACCAGGATGTTCAGCCCGACCGCGACCGCTGCCTCCAGCACCGCGCCCGCGTGCGGCGTCAGCGAGCCGAGCGCGACCAGGTCGGTCAGCCGGGTCGCGCGCACGGTGAACTTGCGGATGTTGATCGCCGCGTACCGCTGGGTGATGCCGCCGAGCACGATGTGCACCCGGCTCCCGTCCGGCAGCCGCGCGTCGGTGAAGGGCTGGGACACGTCGATCCGCCGGCCGGTCGTCTTCAGCATCCGCTCGACCAGGTCGCTGACCTCTTCCTCGGTCAGCACCGTCGTGGTCAGCTCGTGCCGGCCCTCGCGGGCGATGAACACCCGGCTCGGCTCGTTGATCCAGATCTCCTCGACCGCCGGGTCGTCCAGATACCGCTGGAGGGGGCCGAAGCCGGCGACCCGGTCGTGGACCTCCCGGCTGACCGCCTCCAGGTCACCGATCGGCGGGACGACGCCCGTCAGGCTGCGCTCGTCGTACTCCCGGACCACGGTGGCGACGATCGCGTTCACCGCGCCCGGGTCACGGAGCGGATCGATGCCCTCCCGGCGGACCACATCGCGCACCTGCGCGTCGATCAGCTCGACCGCGCCGTCCCAGCCCGACCGGCGCGCGGCAAGTCTGTCGGCTGTCATCGGTCTCCCCGTGTGTGTCCCGTCTGGCGACCACGCGGTCACCATGCGCGACCATCCTTTCAACCGTGGGGCACCCGGCGCCACTCGCATCCGGCGCCCTGTGGACAACGGTGGCATGCGAAAGGCTCACCGAGCGTATCCGCCGGCTCACGGCGAGGTCCACGAAATTGCAGCTTGTTGCAAGATCAGCGATGGACGAGTGTGTGCTCGAACGAGTAGCGGCTCGCGCGGTAGAGGTGGGAGCCGTACTCGACCGGCTGGCCGTGGTCGTCGTACGTGATCCGGGTGGTCGCCAGGAGAGGTGAGCCCGGCTCCTCCGACAGCAGGCGAGCCTGCTCGAGTGAGGCGGGGATGGCGGAGATCGTCTGGTGCGCCACCTTCAGCCGCACGCCCTCGGCCCGCAGCAGCTGGTAGAGCCCGCGCTCGGCCAGCGTGGCCGGGTCGGTCTCCAGAAGGTCCGGCGGGAGCCAGTTCCGCATCAGGGCCAGCGGCTCGCCGTCCGCCCGGCGCAGGCGCTCCAGCCGGAGCACTCGGTCGCCCAGCTCACACTGCAACGCGGTCGCGACCTCCGCGGTCGCCGGAGCGATGCCGAAGCGCAGTACTTCGGTCTCCGGCTTGCGATGCGCCGCGGCCAGGTCGTCGTACAGGCTGGTGAGCTCGAGAGAGCGCCGCACCTGTCCGGAGTTCCCGACGACCTGGGTGCCGACGCCGCGCTTGCGCACCAGCAGGCCCTGGTCGACCAGGCGTGCGATCGCCTGCCGCACCGTCGGCCGGCTCAGCCCGTACGCCTCGGCGAGGTCGACCTCGTTGCTGAGCCGGGACCCGACCGGCAGCTCACCGCCCTGGATCGCCGCTTCGAGCTGCTGCGCCAACTGCACGTGCAACGGCGTACGGCTGTTCCGGTCGACCCGGACCTGGACGGTGCTCATGCGCACATCCTGCGGCCTCGGCCCGATTCCGTCGAGCCACCACCCGGATTTGATCAGATCCCTCCGTTTGTGAACGCCTCGCGGAAACGGCGCAGCGCGAGCTCACTGTCGGTGGCGGCGAACGCTTCCAGCCCAACCGTGCCGTCATACCCCAACTCACGCAGGGCCGCCGCGATCGCGGGGTAGTTGATCTCGCCGGTCCCCGGCTCACACCGGCCCGGTACGTCGGCCACCTGGATCTCACCGAGCTGCGGGAACGCCTTGCGGAGCAGCTCGATCAGATTCCCTTCGCCGATCTGCGCGTGGTACAGGTCCAGCATCAACTTCAGGTTCGGGTGATCGACGGCCTCGACCAGCGCGAGCGTGTCGGCGGCCTTCCCGAACGGCACACCGGGATGGTCGACCTCGGCGTTGAGGTTCTCCAGCACGAACATCACGCCGTACCGCTCGCCGAGCTTCGCCAACCGCTCCAGCGTCCGCGCTGCCGTCAGCCACATCTCGCCGGTCACCTGGTACGCCGGTACGACGGGCAGCCCTCGATCGTTGAGCTCCGTCCCGTGCAGGTTGAGCCGTGGACACCCGAGCTCCAGGGCGACGTGGACGGACTGCTCCGCGGTCTCCAGCAGCCGGTCCTGCTCGTGGGTCAGCGAGCCACCGACGTACCCGGTCATCGACGAGAAGACCGCACCGGTCTTCTTCAGCTCGGCCAGGTCCTTGGTGGTCCAGTTCCACAGCTCGACGTCGAAGCCGGCCGCGTGGATCCGCTCCACACGCTCGGCGAAGGGCAGCTCGGTGAACACCATCTCGGCACAGACGGCCAGCCTCATCCGAGCTCCTCGATCCGCACCGGACGGTTCTCCTCGTACGACCGCATCGCCGCCAGCGCGACCTGCAACGCGTTCCGCGCATCGTGTCCGGTGACCGGAGGTACGCCGTTCCCGCGCACGACGTCGGCGAAGTCGGAGAGCTCCTGCACGTACGCGTCGTGGAACATCTCCTCGTCACTGCGCAACGTCTGCTGATGCAAGCCAGTCGCGTCGTAATGCACCATCGGGCTGCTC
This sequence comes from Kribbella sp. NPDC048837, assembly GCF_055586945.1. Lineage (NCBI taxonomy): Bacteria > Bacillati > Actinomycetota > Actinomycetes > Propionibacteriales > Kribbellaceae > Kribbella > Kribbella sp. NPDC048837. The sequence goes on along the minus strand of NZ_JBVJHF010000002.1, from coordinate 1,562,890 downwards.
GGCAGCCCGCCGGCGACGACCATGCCCTTGCTGCCGAACACCTCGCCCCGGACGTCGTAGCCGTAGAGCGCGGAGAAGTTCGCCTCCGCGGTCGCGATCGCGCCGTTGTCGAACGTGATCAGCACGACCGCGGTGTCGAGCAGCCCGTCGGCCTTGTACTGCGGGGCCACCAGCGCATCCGCCTTCGTGAACACCTCGACCGGCCGGGCGCCGGGATTGAGCCAGAGCAGGGTGTCGAAGTCGTGGATGAGCGTCTCGCGGAAGATCGTCCACAACGGGACGCCGGCCCGCAGAGCAGCCGGCCCGGGGTCGCGGGTGATCGACCGCATCAGCTGCGGCGTACCGATCCCGCCACCTTCGATGGTCCGGCGCGCCGCGGCGAAGTCCTTGGCGAACCGCCGGTTGAAGCCGACCTGGAAGGCGACGCCGGCGGCCTCGGTCGCGCCGATCGCCTGGTCGATCTCCTCGAGCGTCAACGAGGCGGGCTTCTCGCACCAGACCGGCTTGCCGGCAGCGGCAGCACGCTGGATGAGGTCCACGTGGGCGGCGGCGATCGAGGTGATCACCACGCCGTCGACGTCCTTCAGCAGGCTCTCCACGTCCTGGACCGCGGTGCCGTACCGCGCCGCGAGCTTCTCCGCCGCCTCGGGCCGGGCGTCGGCGATCGCGGCCAACTCGGCACCGGGCACGTGCCGGGCGATGTTGCCCGCATGCATGGTGCCGATCCGCCCGGCCCCGATCAGCCCGAGCCGCACCAGCGGCAGTCCGTGGTCAGTGCGCATCCTCAACCCCTTCGCCGGCAAGGACTAGAGCGCTCTAGTCATCGCTAGCGAACACTGCTTTGATGGTCCTGGTCAAGACCCTGGGAGAATCGCCGAGATGAACCACCGACCGACGATGGAGGACGTGGCCGCGCGTGCCGGTGTGTCCCGGGCGCTCGTCTCGATCGTCTATCGCGACGTGCCGGGGGCGAGCGACGAGACGCGGGCCCGCGTGTTCGCGGCCGGCGACGAGCTCGGGTACCGCCCGGACCACCGGGCCCGGCTGCTCGGGCGTCAGCACACGCGGCTGATCGGCGTGGCGTTCGACGTTCGTCATCCCTTCCACGGCGACCTGGTCGAGGCGCTCTACCCGGCGGCCGAGACGCTCGGCTACGACCTGACGTTGAGCGCGGTCACCGGTTCTCGGGGTGAGGCGGTCGCGGTCCAGTCCCTGCTGGATTACCGCTGCGAGTCGCTCGTACTTCTCGGTCCGACCTCATCGCCGTCCGCGTTGGCCGCTCTCGCCGAGGCGCAGCCGACGGTCGTCGTCGCTCGCAAAGTCCGGTCCGCCGGCGTTCACGTCGTACGCACGGACGACGCGGCCGGCTCGCGTCTGGCCGTGGAGCATTTGTTGTCGCTGGGCCACACCCGGATCGCTCATGTCGACGGAGCCCGGGCGCCCGGCGCGGCCGAACGTCGTACCTCCTACGTCCGGACGATGCGCCGCGCCGGCCTCGAGCCACTCGTCGTCCCCGGCGGCCTGACCGAGTCGGCCGGGGCAACAGCCGCTCGCGAGCTACCACTCGACGTCACGGCCGTTGCCGCCTTCAACGATGCGTGTGGAATCGGCCTCCTGCATGCGCGCCGCTCTCCGGAGCTCTCGATCATCGGGTACGACGACTCCACGCCGTCGCGCCTGGATCACATCCGGCTGACGACCATCGCCCAGAACGCCGACCGGCTCGCGTCGGCCGCACTCGGCCTCGCGATCTGCGAGGACCGCGATCCGCCGCAGGAGATCATCACCGACCCGGACCTGGTGGTGCGCGCAACCACCAGGCCCGTCTAGACGCGGCTGGACCGGCGGTACGCCGAGGGCGATTGGCCGGTGTGGTTGGTGAAGACGCGGCTGAGGTAGAAGGCGCTCCGGTATCCGCTGCGTTCGGCGATGGCCTGCAACGTCTCGTCGGTCGCGGTCAGTAGCTCGCGGGCCTTCTGCAGCCGGACGCCTCTGAGGTAGGCGATCGGTGTGACGCCGTGGACGGCCTGGAAGCGGCGGGTGAGCTGTGACGGGCTGATGCCGAGGGCCGCCGCCAGTTCGCCGAGCGAGAAGTCCGGCGAGATGAAGTGGTCGAGGATGAACGTCGTCGCACTCCGCACCACCTTGTCCCCGGGGACAGTCTGGCGCTGCATCATCAGGATGAGGTCCGTGACGACGTGCGCGACCACCAGGTCGCTATGACTGTCGAGCATCGAGAGATTGGTGCGGAGGCGCGCGAGATCCTGCACCCGGCTGCATCCGGCCGGCGGTTCGAGGTCGGTGCTGAAGCGCGCATGGAAGAACGAGGTCGGGGACTTCATCCGGCGGTGCAGCGTTCCGCCCGGCGGGCAGACGACGATGTCGCCGAACCTCGCGACTCCGCGCTCGCCGCGGATCTCGAAGCTGAAGGAGCCGCTCCGCGGCAGCAACAGGCACCAGGTGTCGTAGGTGTCGAAGCTCAGACTGAACCGCGGCCGGCGCGAGGCGAGCAGATAGCCGTCCAGCGTGAGCATGGCAAGAAAGTATATGCCCATGCTGGGAATCTCCATGTCTACAGAGCTATGTCTCGGGATTAAGTACATGAGTGATCGACATCTGTGTCTACGGAGGAACGCCCGCGGGCTGCGTCGCCGCCCTGACCGCGCATCAGGAAGGCGCGTCGGTGGTTCTGATCGAGCCCAGCCGGTGGCTCGGTGGGATGCTCGGCGCGGGGATCAAACCGGCGCAGGACTGCCCTGACCCCACGGCCGTCGGCGGTCTGACCCGCGACGTCGTCTTCGGCTTCGGCGACCACCCGCACGGAGTTATGCGCGCCTTTCACGAGTGGATCGCCAGTGCCGGTATCGAGGTGATCTTCGAGCGCCGCGTGCGTACGGTGACGCGAGAGGGCAACCGCATCACCGCGATCCATCTCGAGACCTCTCCGCCGGACCGGTGGGGCGTCCCACTGCCGGCCGCGGAGTCGGTGGCCGACGGTGAGGTACGGGCGAAGGTCTTCATCGACGCGTCCTACGAGGGCGACCTGATGGAGCGTGCCGCTGTCCCCTACCGCACCGGACGCGAGTCACGCGACGCCTTCGGCGAGGAGGTCGCCGGGGTCTGCCCGGTGACCAACTGGACGCCGATCGACCCGTACGTCGTCCCCGGTGACAGCACCAGCGGACTGCTTCCACTGGTCGAGCGAGACCACGGTCTGCCCGTCGGTGCGGCCGACGACTACACGCAGGCCTACAACTACCGCTTCTACGTGACCACCGACCCGGAGCGCCGCGCTGAGCTGACGCCTCCCGACCGCTACTCACCGGCCGACTACGAACTGGTCCGGCGGTACGTCGAGCATCTGGACCTCGACGGTCTCCGAGGGATCTTCCCCGGCTGGCTCAACTCCGGTGAGTACAACTACCAGCGCGCGTCCCTGGTCACCAACGCTCCGCTCGGTGTGAGCCGTGAGTACCAGGACGGCGATTGGGACGATCGCTCGCGGATCTGGCGGCACCACCTCGACTACCTCCGCGGTCTCCACCACTTCCTCTCGACGGATCCCGCCGTACCGGCGGAGTTCCGGGCCGAGACGGCGGCGTACGGACTGGACGCGAGTGTCTTCCCGGAGACCGATGGCTGGCCGCCGCAGTTGTACGTGCGGGTGGCGCGACGGCTCGACGGGCGCTACACCGTCACGCACGCGGACGTGATCAACCAGACCGACCCCGCCGACAGCATCGGCCTCGCACTCTTCGGTGTGGACATCTATCCGGTACGCCGGATCACGCATCGCAACGCGGATACGGGTCAGCTGGGCGTGGCGACCGAAGGCGACATGTTCATCGGCGGGCACCTGGGCACCGGCGAGCCGTATCCCGTTCCCTACCGGGCGATCACTCCGCACCAGGCCGACTGCGGCAACCTTCTCGTGCCTGTGTGTCTGTCCGCGACGCACGTCGGCTACGCGGCCACCCGGATGGAGCCCGTGTTCTGCGTGCTCGCCGAATCGGCCACTGTCGCCGCAGTGCAGTCGCTGCGCTCGCAGACCGACGTACAAGACGTGGATGTGGATGAGCTGCAGCGTCGCATCGTGGAGCGCGGTCAGATCATCCGGGCAGGTTGTACGGCGTGATCGGGTGCAGGTTGCTGGGCGTGGTCCGGACTGTCGGGAGCAACCGGTGAGCGTGCAGGAGGTGCTGGCAGGCGTGGTGCACGTCGGTCGGAAGGTCGTGGTGCAGGACCACGGACAGGGCGCCGGACCGCAGTAGCGCGAGGTTGTCGGCGTCGAGGTCGTGGGCGACGAAGCAGCGGTGCGGGCGATGCAAATCGGCGAACGCTTGGACGATGGCGCTGTTGCCGCCGCCGATGGAGTAGACCGCATTGATGGCTGGGTCCGTGGTCAGTGCGGCCAGGGCTTGCCCGTGCATGGTGGTGTCGAGGCCGTCCGTCTCGGCCAGTTCGACGACCGACCGGTCCGGTGCCAGTCGGCGCAGGGTGGAGCGGAAGCCCATCTCGCGTTCCTCCTCACCACGGAACGAACCACGGCTCAACGTGACGAGCACGTTGCCGGGCTCGGTACCCAGCCACTGCGTGAGGAAGTACGCCGCGGTCGCGCCGGCGGACCGGTTGTCGATGCCGACGTACGCGAGCCGCCGGCTGGTCGGGAGATCGGTGACCAGAGTGACGACGGGGATGCCGGCGGCGACGAGCCAGTCGACGGCCTCGACCACTTCGGGTTCGTCCGGCGCTTTCAGGATGACGCCCTGCGACCCGCGCTTGCGCAGCTTCTCCAGGGTCGCGGTGACGTCGGCGGCCGAGGCGGTCTCGCTCAGGTCGAAGCGAGCTCGGATCACTGCCGGACGCAGACCGGGCAGGGCCGCCTCAAGGGCACTGCGGACCGCCTGGGAGAAGCGGCTGGGGGCCTGCATGACCAGGTCGATCACCAGCGTGCGCCCTCCGAGGCGGATCTGGGTGGTCTGCCGGTCGAGGTCCTGCATCGCCTGCTCGACCTGACGGCGGGCGCGGGCGCTCACCCCGGCCCGGGCGTTCAGCACCCGGTCCACGGTCGTCTCGCTCAGCCCGGCCTGGACCGCGATGTCGCGGACCCGATGCTCGCGTGCCATCGCTCTCCCTCCCCGAAATGACGGGTTTTTGGTGGATTCAGGGGATTCCGAACCCATCAGGAAACCACCACGCTAGAACAACCAGGCAGAGAGGAGCCACCCCATGTGGTTGACACCGTCCGACGCTCGGCTCGAGGACCTGCTGACCGTGCTGAAGCAGCAGACCGACCCCGCGGACTATCCCCACGCCGAGCGGATCGAGCAACAGGTCCCCGTGTACGACGCTGTCCGCCTCCGGAGCGCGGATCCCCGGACCGTGCAGGTCGAGTTCGTCACCGCGTTCACCGACGGACCCGGGATCGTCGTCCTGAAAGGGGCCTTCGGCAACGACGTGGTCGATGCGACGACGACCGAGTTCAACCGGCTGATCGACGAGCAGCACCGGTCCGGGACCGCGGCCGGTGACCACTTCGCCAAGCCGGGGGCCAACGACCGGGTCTGGAACGCGCTCGAGAAGCTGGCGGTCGGTGCGCCCGAGGTGTTCGCGGCGTACTACGGCAACGACCTGCTCGCTCTGGTCGCGTCCGCTTGGCTGGGTCCGGCGTACCAGGTGACGTCGCAGGTGAACGTGGTGAACCCGGGCGGCGAGGGCCAGACGGTGCACCGTGACTATCACCTCGGATTCCAGTCCGACGAGGTGGCGGCGCAGTACCCGGCGCACGTGCACCGACTGTCGTCCGTACTGACGTTGCAGGGGGCGGTCGCGCACTGTGACATGCCGGTCGCGTCGGGGCCGACGCTGTACCTGCCGCACTCGCAGAAGTACGAGCTCGGGTACCTGGCGTACCGGCGGCCCGAGTTCGCGACGTACTTCGTGGAGAACCACGTGCAACTGCCGTTGGAGAAGGGCGATGCGGTGTTCTTCAACCCGGCCCTGTTCCATGCGGCCGGGAGCAACCACTCGGCCGGGATCAAGCGGATGGCCAACCTGCTGCAGATCTCGTCGGCCTTCGGGCGTGCGATGGAGAGTGTCGACCGGGCCCGGATGATCGACGCCGTCTATCCCGTTCTGCTCCGGCTGCCGGATCCCGCGGCCGTGGAGAACGTCATCGCCGCGACGGCGGAGGGCTACGCCTTCCCGACCAACCTCGACCGCGACCAGCCGATCGGCGGTCTCGCACCCCGGTCCCAGGCCGACCTCCTGCGTACGGCGGTCGCCGAAACCTGGCCCGCCGACCGGTTGCGGGAGGCACTCACCGCGCACACCGTCCGTCGCGAGACCCACTGAAGGCCGACGGCAAGAACGTGAACGCCGGGTGAACCCGGTCCGGATCCCGGGCAGGTGCTGTCGGGCCGGGGTGCTCGTCAGGCAGGATGGCGCGTTCGTCGTCCGTCCCTAGGGCTACCCTTACCTGCGCGCCACCCGGACGACCCGCTGTACGCGACCCGTGCGGCCGATCATCGAAGGAGAAGGCATGGAACCGCTGCGTATCGGGATTCTCGGGGCTGCCCGGATCGCCGACCGGGCGATCGTCGCGCCGGCCCGGTCGACCGGCGCCCGGCTGGTCGCGGTGGCGGCCCGGGACTCCGGCCGGGCCGAGGCCTTCGCGGCGGAACACCAGGTCGACCGCGTGCACGCGTCGTACCAGGACGTGCTGGACGATCCCGAGGTCGAGGCGGTCTACAACCCGCTGGCCAACGGCCTGCACGGGCCGTGGAACCTGCGGGCGATTGCCGCGGGCAAGCATGTGCTGACCGAGAAGCCGTCGGCCAGCAACTCCGCCGAGGCACTGCAGGTCCGCGACGCCGCCCGCGAGCGCGGCGTGGTGTTCATGGAGGCCTTCCACTACGCGTACCACCCGGTGATGCGCCGCCTGCAGGAGCTGCTCGCCAAGGGCGAGCTCGGCGACCTGCAGCACGTCGAGGCCACCATGGTGATGCCGCCGCCCCCGGACCAGGACCCGCGCTGGTCGCTGCCGCTGGCCGGCGGAGCCGTCATGGACGTCGGCTGTTACGCCATCCACGCCCAGCGGATGCTCGCGCCGTACGCCGGTGGCGCACCGAAGCTCACCAGCGCCCGCGCCGGCGAACGCAAGCGGCTGCCCGGCGTCGACGAGTGGCTCAACGCCGACTTCGAGTTCCCGTCCGGCGCGACCGGCGCCGTCCGCACCAGCATGGCCGCGGAGAGCGTCGAGTTCAGCCTCAAGGTGGTCGGCACCCGCGGCGAGGCCTTCGCCCCCTTCTACGTCCTCCCGCACAACGACGACCGCGTCATCGTCACCACCAAGGAGGACACCTGGGTCGAGCACCTGGGCACCCGGACCTCCTACACCTACCAACTGGAAGCGTTCACGGCCGCGGTCCGCAACGGTGCGCCCGTACTCACCGACGCCGACGACGCGCTCGCGACCATGGAGCTCATCGACGCCTGCTACCAGGCCGCCGGGCTCCAGCCCCGACCAGTCTCCGAGATCTAGGCGGGCCACGCCGGGCAGCGCCAGGTGTGGCCGTCCCACTCGACCAGGAAGGGCTCGGCGTGCGGCAGCGGTGATCCCCAGACGGCCGCACCGAGATCGCAGAGCTGGTCGAGCGCGAGGGTGAGGCTGGCGACATGGCCGACGACCACCACCGTCTCGTCCGGGTGCCGCTCGGTGAGCTGCTGAAAGGCGGCCGCCATGCGCTTCAGGACCTCGTGCCCGCTTTCGCCGTCCGCGACCCGCTGATCGAGGTCGCGGTCGACGATCCAGGCGCGGAGCACCTCGGCGGCGCGCTGCCGGACAGCGGGATCGCTGCTTCCTTCATGCCTGCCGACGCCGCCCTCGACCAATTCGGGCACGGCCTGGACCTCGACCCCGCGCGCGGCGGCGAACGGCTGCGCGGTCTGTCGCGCGCGGACGGCGGTGCTCGCGTAGACCCGGCTGATCGGCTCGCCGGCCAGGCTCCGGGCTGCCGCCAGGGCTTGCTGGTGGCCGCGTTCGGTCAAGGGCTCGCTCGGCACTGCCCCGGCCATGGCTTTGATGACGTTCTCCGACTCGCCGTGCCGCAGGCACCACACTCGAACACTCACGCGCCCAAGCATCGCTTAGGAAGCATTGCCCGCGGCCAACGCCCCTGCCGACCGGCTGCGCGGGCGAAGGCTTGGATCAAGGGGTGAGGGCGGGTGCCGTCGCCGGCGAGTTCCGGCTGGAAGAGAGTGGCCAGGTAGAACGGGTGGTCGGGGAGTTCGGCGATGCGGGGGTCGCCGGCGTCGTCGTACCCGCTGAAGACCATGCCGTGGTCGCGCAGCAGGTCCATCCGGTTGCTGTCCAGCCCGTAGGAGCAGTGGTACCGCTCCAGTGACCGCTCGACGCCCAGCAACTCGGCGGCGCGGGTCCCGGGGGCCACCTGGATCGCGGCCTCGTGATCGACCAGCGAGCACGCCAGCGGGACGATCAGCAGGTCGTCCGCGTCCGGATGTCTCTCGCCGTGCTGCACGTCGGCCGCGCCACACACCGTGCGGGCGAACTCGAGCATCGCGTGCTGGAAGCCGGCGCAGGTGCCGAGGAACGGGATCCCGTTCTCCCGCGCGATCCGGACCGCGGTGAGCGCGCCGTCCTCGTCCTGGTACGGGCTGCCCGGCAGCAGCCAGATCCCGTCGAACTCCTTGAGCGCCTGGTCCACCTCACTGGTCGGCACCCAGTACACGTCGAGGTCGAGGTGGTCGCGCTCCCGTAGCCGGTCGAGCAGACCGGGCACCCGGGTGTGCGAGCGAACGTGCGGCGAGCGGTCACCGACCAGGGCGATGCGTCCGGAGTATGCGTTCATGGCACTCATCCTGGGTGCCGGACCGGCATCAGCGCCAACGATGATCTCTGCACAGTCGATAAGCGATACTGATCGGCGTGGATCCTCACCTGCTGCGGACCTTCGTCGCGGTCGCCGAGTGCGGCTCGTTCTCGGCCGCCGCGGCCCGCCTCGGCTACACCCAGTCCGCCGTCTCCCAGCACATCGCCGCACTCGAGCACGACCTGGGTACGCCGCTCCTCCACCGTCGTCCGGTCGCCCCGACCCCGTCCGGCGAGCGCCTCCTCGAACACGCCGGCCCGATCCTCCTCCGGCTGGACGCCGCCCGGGCCGACGTCCGCCGTACCGTCGCCGACCCGCCCGGCGCCCTCACCATCGCCGCCTCTCCCCTGGCTGCCGGGCACCTCGCCATCGCCTTGCGCGAGGTACGCCGATCCCGTCCGGGCACCGAGGTCGCGCTGACTGTCTGCGGCCGTGGGGCGGTCACCGAAGGCGTGGCGGCCGGCGAGTTCGACCTCGGCCTGATCGACGGCATCGCGGCCCCGAGCGATCCGCTCCGGTTGGCCGACGCCGGATCGCTCCGCACCACCGCGGTGGCCCACGAGCAACTCGTACTGGCGCTGCCCGCAGACCACCCGCTGGCCGGCCGACGCGGCCTCGCCCTCCACGACCTGGCCGACGCCCGCTGGATCGACGCCCCCGACCTCGCCGCGCCGCTGTCCACCCTGCGCGCCGCCACCGGGTCCGACGCCTTCCGGCCGGCCCTCACCTACAAAGGCACCGACCTCCACAGCCTCCTCACCTTGGTTGCCGCCGGCCACGGCCTGGCCGTGCTCCCCCAGTCAGCCGACGCGTGCCGGTCGGCACGCCCGAGCCGCGCCGCGGAGCTCTCCGCCGTACCGGTGACCACGCCGCGGCTCGTCCATCGGATCGAGCTTCTGCACGGCCACCTCACCGAACCGGCCGCCGCCGCGCTGGCCGCCGTACTCTCGAGCGACTCAGGCCCCGAGTAGTTGCTCGAGGCCACCACGGGTCAACGGGCGATCAAGAAGTCCGACCGCCTCGCGCTCGGCGAACTCGGCACGCTCCGGACTCTCCGGATCGATCGCCTCGCAGATCGCGTTGTGGGTCCAGTTGAGCCAAGCGGTCACGGCCACGCCGAACGAGCTCAGATCGAGCTTCGGCCACTCCGCGACGTCGAGATAGCCCTCGCGGAACGCCGCAACCACCTTCGGGTTGATCGACGGGCGCAGAGTCCAATGCGTCAGCGCGATCCCGACTTCCAGCTCGGCGGTCAGCGACCCGGCGAAATCCCACTCCATCACGACGAGCTCGCCGTTCCGGCCCAGCCGGACGTGCGACGGGATGCAGTTCTGGTTGCAGAGGATGAGCTTGGCACTGGCGACGTCCGCCTCGATCCCATACAGATCGAGCAGAACCGGAAGCAAGGCATCGAACTGCTCGGCCCACGGTTTGCCGGCCGCGCGAGCTCTGTCGCGCAGCTGGTACCAATCGGCTTCGGGACGGCGCCAGATCACGTACGGACTGATCGGCGTCTCGCTCGGGATGGCCAACGCGTGCAGAGTCCCGTACGTCGCACCGATCCGTCGCGCCAACGCGGTCGAGACCGGCAACGTCGGCGACGGTCCCACCTCGATCCACTCGTGCACGCGCCAGCTCTCGTCACGCACCCGCTCGATCAGCCGCCCTTGCGGACTCCGGACCGCGACCGGCGCCGTCACGCCGGCCGCCACCGCGGCCTCCCGGAGCCGCGCACCGATGGCGGCCTGCTCCTCGGTGATCCAGTCGTAGACCGTGACCGCGAGCCAGTCACGCTCCCCGTACTCGGCCGCCAGCGCCCGCTGCGCATCGGCCAGTGACGCTCCGGGCTCGGATTCGCGCAGTACGCCCAACAGATCCTTGGCCTCTTTGCGCAGGTACTCGATACTCGGTCGATCCGGCAGCAGTCTCACAACGCGTCCTCTCGCACCCGGACTCGCACGGGCCACAAGAGAGCGTCGTCATCCGCGCTCGACCGATGAACCGTGAGGTGGCTTCCAGCCTTCCGGCGAGTCTCGGCGCGTCCTCACAACGCCTTCCAGAAGCTACCCCACGGCGCGGTCAGACGGAAGCGGCCGCCGTGAGCAGCGTCTTGGCGGCGTACTCGATGCCTTCCAGCTGGCCGAGCTCCTGGTCCTCGTGCTCGATGTTGACCGCCATGTCCGGGTCGATCCGCTTGATCGCGGCGAGGAAGTCCGTCCAGAACGCCACGTCGTGACCGCGGCCGACGGCGACGAAGTCCCACGACGAGTTCTCCGGCCAGCGGCTGAGCGTGTCCGTGCCACCCAGGCCGATCGCACCGGGATCGGTCGGCAGCACCCGCCCGAACCGATCGTCGAGTACGCCGTTGATCTTGGCGGCCTCGTTGATCCGGGTGTCCTTCGCGGCCGCGTTGTAGACCAGTCCACCGAGGCTGTCCAGGGCCGCGACCGGGTCGATGCCCTGCCAGAACAGGTGACTCGGGTCCATCTCCGCACCGACGTGGGTGGCGTTGATCTCCTCGGCCAGCCGCACCATCGTGGCCGGGTTGTAGACCAGGTTGTGCGGGTGCATCTCGATCGCGATCTTCACGTCGGCGTCGGCGGCGCGGGCCTGGATGTCCTTCCAGTACGGGATCGCCACCTCGTTCCACTGGTAGTCGCGGGCGTCCAGGTAGACGCTGACCCAGGGCAGGACCGTCCACGACGGCGCCGTACCACCGGCGTGGGCCTCTGGTAGGCCGGACATCGTGACGACTCGGTTGACGCCGAGCAGGGCGGCCAGCTCGATGGCGTCGATGACGTCCTGGCTGTGCTTGCGCCGTACTTCGGGGTCGGGGTGCAGCGGGTTGCCGTTGCAGTTCAGTGCGGTGAGCGCGATGCCGGCGGCGTCGAACTGGGCCAGATACTCGTCGCGCGCATCCTGGCTGGCGCGGATGTCGTCGATCGGCAGGTGCGGCGCGGGCAGGAAGCCGCCCGAGTTGATCTCCGCGCTGTCCAGGCCGAGGCCGCCCAGCGTCTTCAGCGCGTCGGCAAGGGGTACGTCGTGCAGGCAGGCGGTGTAGGCACCGAGCTTCATGGTGATGGTCCTTCCGGATCAGTCGATGGTGACGGCGGCGCCGCCGGATTGGGACGAGGAGACGACTGCGCCGAGCAGCCGCAGGTTGCGCAGACCGTCCTCGAAGGTCGGGCACGGCGGCAGTCCGCCGACGCCGGCCACCTGGCCGAGGAAAGCCCTGGCCTGGAAGGCGAACAGGTCGTTCTGCCCGTGGCCGACACCGGGGAAGTCCATCGGCAGACCGCCGGTGATGTACGGGTGCTCCGGACCCACCAGCACCTGGCGGTACCCGCTGGTGGCCTGCGGCGCCTTGCCGTCGACGAAGCCGAACTCCGACGCCCGGGCGAGGTCGAACGTGGCCGCGCCCTGCTCGGCGAAGATCTCGAACCCGAGCCCGTTCGGATGTCCGTACGACGTCCGCGAGGCCGACAACGTCGCGGTCGCACCGGACGCGAACCGCGCGGTGAAGCTGACCAGGTCCTCGTTCTCGACCGGCTCGGTCTCCTCGCTGACCTCCGCCAGCGCGTGCCCGACCACTGCCCCCACGGGCAGGTGCCGCTCGGTGATGTACGTCGCCAGCACGGCACCGCTCACCGACTCGATCGGCCCACACAGGAACTCGGCCAGATCGACGAGGTGCGCACCGATGTCGGCGAGCGCGCCCGATCCCGGACCGCCCTTGTACCGCCAGCTCATCGGCCCCTGCGGGTCACAGCCGTAGTCGCACCAGTAGTGCCCGTCGAGATGCACCGGCCGGCCGATCGTCCCGGACTCGAGTTGTGCGCGGATCGCGTTGATCGCCGGCGACCGGCGGAAGGTGAACCCGGTCGCCGTCTGCCGGCCCGAGGCCCCGGCCGCGGCCACCATCGCGGCCGCGTCCTCGACACTCGGCGCCAGCGGCTTCTCACACAGCACGTGTTTGCCCGCGGCGAGCAGCCCTTCGACGATCTCGCGGTGCAGCGTGTTGGCGACCACCACGCTGACCACGTCGATGTCGGGGGCGTCGGCGATCGCCTGCCAGCTGGTCTCGGCCCGCTGGTACCCGAACCGGTCGGCGGACTCCTTGGCGACCGCGGCGTTCACGTCACCGACGGCGACGAACCGCACCTCGGGCAGCCCGGCCCCGTGGATCGCGGTCGCGGACCGGTACCCGGCCAGGTGGGCACGACCGGCCATCCCCGCACCGATCACCGCCACCCCGATGCTCGAAGACGACATGGCTACTCCTCGATTTCCCTGCAATAGTTGGACTTCAAGCGCTTTAAGACTCTTGTACTATGATTGTCCTGACAAACCGCTGTCAAGGGCTCGAAACCGGGAGATTCCGTGCGTGATCGAGGGACGACGAGCAGACGGCCGCGGCTCGAGGACGTGGCGGCGGCGATCGGGATGTCGCCGTCGTCGGTCTCGCTGGCACTGTCCGACCGGCCCGGACCGAGTGAGGAGACCCGGCGCCGGGTGCGTGAGGCCGCGGACCGGCTCGGCTACCGCCCGGACCGGACCGCGAGTCTCCTCGCACGTCGCCGTACCCGGTTGCTCGGCGTCCTGCTCGACATCCGGAACCCGTTCCACGCCGAGCTGGTCGAGGATCTGCACCACGCGAGTGCGGGCCGCGGCTACGAGTTGGTGCTCAGCACCGTCACCGCGGACCGGGACGAGCGACGCGCGGTCGAGACGCTGCTCGACTTCCGCTGCGAGGCCCTGGTCCTGCTCGGCCCGACCGGACCGATCCCCGAGCACAACCTGCCGGTCGTGGCGATCGGTAAGCACACCGGCCCCGACATCGACGTGGTCCGGGCCGCGGACGATCTGGGCGTCGCACAGGCGGTCGAGCACCTGGTGGAGCTCGGCCACCGCGACATCACCTTCATCGATGGTGGCAAGGGACCGATCGCGACCCTCCGGCGGCGCGGCTACCGGACGGCGATGCGCGACCAGGACCTGGTCGGCTCGCTGCGGATCGTGCCCGGCGGACATGACGAGCTCGCCGGCGCGCAGGCCGGTCGTGCGCTGCTCGACTCCGCGCGGCTACCGACCGCCGTGGTCGCGTCCAACGACATGTGCGCTGTCGGCCTGCAGGACGCGTTCACGCGCGCCGGCGTCCGCGTGCCGGACGACGTCTCGCTCGCCGGGTACGACAACAGCACGCTCGCGCGGCTGGCGCACATCGACCTGACCTCGGTCGATCAGGACGCCACCCAGCTGGCCAAGCACGCGGTCGAGGCAGCGGCCGACCGTCTGGAGAACGGCCGGACCACCGCCGAGGAGTTCGTCCTCACGCCACACCTCGTCATCCGAGGCAGCACAGCGCCGGTCAACTGACGGGTACGCCGCGGAGTTCGCGGCGTACCCGGTTACTTCCGCGCCTGCTTGGTCGGCGGGATGATCCCGCTGTCGGCAGGGTTGGCCTTCGGCTGTTTGGGTTGCTTGGGTTTGCGGACTTCGCGTCCGCCTTTGTTCTTCGCCATCACGCACTCCCGGGCTGATGTTCGCTGGGTTCGGACGGGCCGACCGGCCCTTCGTACGCCGCGGTACTCCTGATGCCCCGGGGGTTGCCTTCGACGCTACACCCAAGCAGCCCCTTTCAGTCGTGGGTCGGGAAGCCGAGGTTGATCCCGCCGTGGGACGGGTCCAGCCAGCGTGACGTGACGACCTTGCCGCGGGTGAAGAAGTGCACGCCCTCGGTGCCGTGCGCGTGGGTGTCACCGAACAGCGAGTTCTTCCAGCCGCCGAACGAGTAGTACGCCATCGGGACCGGGATCGGCACGTTGATCCCGACCATCCCGACCTCGACCTCGTTCTGGAACCGCCGGGCCGCGCCGCCGTCGTTGGTGAAGATCGCCGTCCCGTTGCCGTACGGGTTGGAGTTCACCAGGTCGAGGGCAGCGTCGTACGACGGCTCCCGCAGGACCGACAGCACCGGGCCGAAGATCTCGTCGGTGTAGATCGACATCTCCGGCGTCACCTTGTCGAACAGGGTCGGACCGAGCCAGAACCCGTCGGCCCCGCCGTCGAAGTCGCCCGCGCGACCGTCGACGACGAGCTCGGCGCCCTCCTCGATGCCGGCGGCGACGTACCCGGCGACCTTGTCGCGGTGCGGGCCGGTGACCAGGGGACCCATGTCGCACCCCCGGGTCCCGTCGCCGGTCTTGAGCTTCGCCATCCGGTCCTTGATCTTGCTGATCAGCTCGTCGGCGATCGGCTCGACCGCGACCAGCGCGGAGATCGCCATGCAGCGCTCACCGGCCGAGCCGAAGCCGGCGTTCACCGCGGCGTCCGCGGCCAGATCCAGATCCGCGTCGGGCAGCACGATCATGTGGTTCTTCGCGCCGCCGAGCGCCTGGACCCGCTTGCCGTTCCTGGTCCCGGTCTCGTAGACGTAGCGAGCGATCGGCGTCGAGCCGACGAACGAGACCGACTTGATGTCCGGGTGCTCGAGCAGCCGGTCGACGGCCTCCTTGTCGCCGTGCACGACGTTCACCACGCCGTCCGGCAGGCCGGCCTCCTTCCAGAGCTCGGCCATCGCGTTCGCCGCCGACGGGTCCTTCTCCGACGGCTTGATCACCACACTGTTGCCACAGGCAACGGCGATCGGGACGAACCACATCGGCACCATGGCCGGGAAGTTGAACGGCGAGATCACCGCGCAGACGCCGAGCGGCTGGCGGATCGAGTACACGTCGACCTTCGTCGACACACCCTCGCTGAACCCGCCCTTGAGCAGGTGCGGGATGCCGCAGGCGAACTCGATCACCTCCAGGCCGCGGGTCACCTCACCGAGCGCGTCGGACAGCACCTTGCCGTGCTCGGCGGTGATGATCGCGGCGATCCGTTCCTTGTCCCGGTTCACCAGCTCCCGGTAGGCGAACAGGACCTGCGCGCGCTTGGTCAGCGACGTCTGCGCCCAGCTCCGCGACGCCTCGTGGGCGACCTTGACCACCTCGTCGACGGTGGCCGCCGAGGCGAGGTCGAGCTCGCCGGTGACCGCGCCCGTGGCCGGGTTGTAGACCTTGCTGGTCCGCTCCGACACCCCGGTCCACGGGGTGCCGGCGACCAGATGGGTGATTCGCTCGGTACTCACAGCTGCATCCCTTGTTTCGTCATCAGTTCGGTGATCTTGTCCCGCATGAACGTGCTCGACTCGCGGGCTCGTTCCTCCCACGCGAAGACACAGGTCGTCACGGTGCCATTGAAACCCGCCGTGGCCAGGCAGGCGAACAGTTCGTCGAAGTCGACCTCGCCCTGGCCGATGTCCAGGTGCTGGTGCACCCGGACGGTCGAGCCGGGCGGGTTGACGATGTAGCGCAGCCCCGACGACCCGGTGTGGTCGAACGAGTCGGCCACGTGGATGTTGGTCAACAGGTCCCCGGCGTAGCCGATGATGCCGGCCGCGTCGTTGCCCATGTGGAAGGTGTGCGGCGCGCAGTACAGGAAGGTCACCAGCGGGCTGTTGATGCCGCGGATGAGGTCGATCGCGGCCTTCCCGTCCTCCTCGAAATCGTCCGGGTGCGGCTCCAGCGCGAGCTTGATGCCCTCGCGCTCGAACACCGGCAGCAGCTCCTCCAGCGAGCGCCAGAACTGCGCCTCGCTACGCGCTGCGAGCTCCGGCCGGCCGTTGAACTCCGAGTTCATCGTGTCGACCCCGAGGGCCGCGGTGATCTCGATGGCACGCTTCCAGTACCGCACCGCGGCCTGCCGGTCGTCCTCGTCCGGACCGGACCACTTGAACAGCGGCAGGACGGACGCGACGCCGACACCGGCCGCGGCCAGTTCCTTCTTGAAGGCGGCCACGGTCGCGTCGTTCACCCTGGGGTGGTTGAAGAACGGGATGAAGTCGTCCCGCGGCGACAGCTCGATCCACTCGTAGCCGAGCTCGGCGACCAGGCGCGGCAGCTCGAGCAGCGGCGTACTACGGAACATGTAGGGGTCGAGGGCGAGTTTCATGGGTCAGCCCTTCGTGTAGAAGTCGGGGCGCTCGTGCGAGGCGACTTCGACTCGCTGACCGGTCCGCAAGGCCTCCAGGCAGGTGTCCGACACCACCGCCGCCAGGTGACCGTCCCACGCGCTCGGACCGGTGAACCCACCGGACGCGACCGCGTCGATCCAGTCCTGCAGTTCGATGTCGTACGCGCGGATGAACCGCTCCCGCCAGTCCGCCGGCACGCGTCCGGCGTACCGGCCGTCGTTCTTGACGACCGCGCCGGAGGTCTCCGCGAGGGCGGCCGTACCGAGTTCGCCGACGACCTCGCCGCGGATGTCGTACCCGAAGCGGATGTTCAGCGACAGCTCGACGTCCACGAGGATCCCGCTGGCCATCTCCAGCAGCAGGAGCAGCGGGTCGTGCAGGTCGTCGGCCGCGTTGCTGTTCCGCCGCGGCTTCAGCACCCTGGCGGCCACGATGTCCTCGTCGAACATCCACCGGACCAGGTCGATCTCGTGGATCGCCGAGTCGGTGATGATCATCTCGGTGGTGAAGCCGTACGGCGGGACCGACGGGTTCCGGTGCGCACAGTGCATCAGCAGCGGCGCACCGATCGAGCCGTCGTCGACGGCCGCCTTCACCGCCTGGTACGCCGTGTCGTACCGGCGCATGAACCCCACCATCACCAGCCGCCGGCCGCTCGCCACCTCGGCGTCGACGATCCGCCGGCAGGCCTCCTGCGTGGTGGCGAGCGGCTTCTCGCAGAACACCGGCTTCCCGGCCTCGATCGACGCCAGCACGTACTCCTCGTGCGTCGGTCCCCAGGACGTCACCATCACGGCGTCGACCGTCTCGTCCTTGATCAGCTCCTGCCCGGTCGCGTGCACCGCGCAGCCGGGCAGCCCGTCCGCGATCTGCCGCGCCCGGGCCGGGTCCACATCGGTCACCGCGACCACCTGCGCACCGGACAGCACGTGGGTGAGCCGCCGGATGTGGTCCTGCCCGATCATGCCCACGCCGATCACTCCGACCCGGACCGTCATCACTGGTCACCTCCGATTCCCACGCTGCGCAGATAGTCGTACGTCCGCCGTGCGATCGGCTCGGGTACGTCGAAGTCGCACGGGTACAGATCCTGCTCGACGATCACGAAGACCTCGTCCCGGTCGAGCCCCCGGAGTGCCTCGGCGATCGGCTCGACCTTCGGCTCCGCGTTCGGCGGCTCGGCCATCACCCCGCGCTTGACCGCCTCGCCGAACGACAGGTCCTCGGCGTCGACCACCTTCAGCACCTCGGGGTCGACGCCCTTGATGTGCACGAACCCCAGCCGCTCCGGGTACTTCTCGATGATCCCGACGTTGTCACCGTGCCGGTAGGCGAAGTGCCCGGTGTCGAGGCAGAGCGAGACGTACCGCGGGTCGGTGTCGTGCAGGAGACGCTCCACCTGGGCCTGCGTCTCCACGTGACTGTCCGCGTGCGGGTGGAACGCCACGGTGAGGCCGTACTCCTCACCGATGATCCGGCCGAGCTCGTCGTTGTTCCGGATCAGCGTGTTCCAGCCCTCGGCGTCGAGCTCCCGGACGGCCTTCGACGCGCCGGTCTTCTCGTCTCGGTACGCGCCCGGCAGGATCACCATGAACTTCCCGCCGACCGCGGTGACCAGCTCCGCGACCCGCCGGGCCTCGGCCAGCGTCGGCTCCCACTGACTGCTGTCGTGCAGCGGTGCGCCGACGGCCTGGCCGGAGACCCGGAGACCACGCCGGCCGAGCTCGTCGGTGAGCCGCGCGGGATCGGTCGGCAGGTACCCGTACGGGCCGAGCTCGATCCACTGGTAGCCGACACCGGACAGCTCGTCCAGGAACCGGCCCCACGGTGTCTGCCGCGGGTCGTCCGCGAACCAGACCCCCCAGGAGTCCGGGCAGCTGCCCAGGTGCAGACGAGGGCCGCCGGCGGGGTCGATCGTCGTCATGAATCAGTGGTCCTTTCCGGAGACGGGCGTTTCGGCGATGCCGAGCTCCTGCACCTCGGCCTGCAGTTCCTGTGCCACCTCGGCGGCCGCTGCCCCACCGCGCTGGAGCTCGTGGTGCAGCTCCTCGAGCTCCGAGCCGCCGGCCATCAGCGCGGTCAGCTCCTCGCGGGTGATCTCGTCCTTCGCGTAGTACCCGAGGACCCGGCCGCGCTTCAGCAGCAGGAAGCGGTCGCCGACCGGGTAGGCGTGGTGAGGGTTGTGGGTGATGAAGATGACGCCCAGGCCGCGTTCGCGGGCCTGGATGATGTACTTCAGCACGACACCGGACTGCTTGACGCCGAGCGCCGCGGTCGGCTCGTCCAGGATCAGCACCTTCGCACCGAAGTACACCGCCCGGGAGATCGCGACACACTGCCGCTCACCACCGGACAGCTGGCCGATCGGCTGGTCGACGTCGCGCAGGTCGATGCCCATGTCGAGCAGTTCCTTCTTGGTGGTCTTGCGCATGAAGTCGATGTCCAGCCGGCTGATCGGCCCGAACTTGCGCCGTACCTCGTTGCCGAGGAAGAAGTTCCGCCAGACCGGCATCAGCGGGACCACGGCCAGGTCCTGGTACACGGTGGCGATCCCGCGCTCCAGGGCTTCCCGCGGCGAGCCGAACGTGACCGCCTCGCCCTCGACCTCGTAGGTGCCGTGGGTGGGCTTGTGCAGGCCGGCGATGATCTTGATCAGCGTCGACTTGCCCGCCCCGTTGTCGCCGAGGACGCAGGTCACCTCACCCGCGTCCACCTCCAGCGAGACGCCGCCGAGCGCGATGATGTTGCCGTAGTTCTTGTCGCAGCCGGTCAGCCGGACAAGGGGCGCCTTGGCCGGCGCGTCCACCGTTGCAGTCATCGTGAAGCCTCCGCACGTCGACGGATGTAGGTGTTGAGCAGGATCGCGCCGAGCAGCAGGACGCCGACGAAGAAGTAGAACCAGTCCGGGTTCCAGCCGGCCAGCGTGATGCCCTGGTTGGACATGCCGAAGATCAGCGCACCGATCGCCGCACCGACCGCGGAGCCGTAGCCACCGGTCAGCAGGCAGCCGCCGACGACCGCCGCGATGATGTAGTAGAACTCGTTGCCGACGCCGTTGCCGGACTGCACGGTGTTGAACGCGAACAGGTTGTGCATGCCCATGAACCAGGCCGTGAACCCGACCGCCATGAACAGCCCGATCTTCACCTTCTTGACCGGTACGCCGACCGCGCGCGAGCTGTCCGCCGAACCGCCGACCGCGAAGATCCAGTTCCCGACCCGGGTCCGCAGCAGGATCCAGGTCGCCACCAGGACGAAGACGAGCCACCACAGCAGCGTGACCTTCAGCTCCGCGCCGCCGACCGTCACCGTGGAGGCGAAGACCTTCCGGGCCGAGGCGAAGCCGTCCATGTTCGACACGTCGTCGGTCGCGACGTTGCCGGTGATCACCTTGGTCATACCGAGGTTCAGGCCGCGCAGCATGAAGAACGTCCCGAGCGTGACCAGGAAGCTCGGGATGCCGGTCCGCACCACCAGCCAGCCGTTGGCGAAGCCGACCGCCAGCGAGAAGACCAGGGCCAGCACGACGGCCACCCAGACGTTCGTGCTGAGCTGGAACGCGAACATCGCCGCGAACAACGCCGAGCTGATCACCGCGACACCCGCGGACAGGTCGAACTCGCCGCCGATCATCAGCAGCGCCACCGCGACCGCGGGGATGCCCCAGGTCGAGCTGACGTAGAGCACGGTCGCCAGTGCGCCGGCGCCGCGGAACGGCGGGGCCACGATGTAGAAGAAGACGAAGATGAGGATCGCACCCGCGAGCGCGCCGACCTCCGGACGTCCCATCAGACGCTGCATCAGCGACTTCTGCTTGACCCGCTCGTCCGGCGCTGTCGGCGCCGGTGCCGGAGCGGCCACTGTCTTACTCATCCGATACCTCCGATTCCCGGGGTTCCGGGCCCGCCCGCACGTGGCGGGCAAGGCCCGGAGCCGCACCTAGCGGGTGCCGCCCGACGCGAACTTGGCGAACGCATCGACGTTGGACTTGTCGACGAAGTACGGACCCGTGGGAACCGGCAGACCGCCACCGATGACGTTGCCATTGGCCTTGTACAACCAGAGTGAATCGACCCCGAGGTAACCCTGCAGGTACGGCTGCTGGTCGATGACGAACTGCACCTGACCGTTCTTCACCGGGTCGATGATCTGCGGGTTGCTGTCGAACGTCCCCAGCTTGGCCGAGCTGCCGGCCGCCTTGATCGACTGGATCGCGGTGAGTGCGATCGGCGCGCCCAGGGTGATCACGTAGTCGATCGTCTTGTCCTGGGTCAGCTTCGCCGTGATGGTCGACTGCACGGACGGCATGTCGAGCTGGTTCACGTACAGCTTGGTGTACTTGCCGCCTGCCCCGGTGAAGCCCTTCTCGACACCGTTGCAGCGGGTCTCCAGCGCGAGCGAGCCCTGGGCCTGCGGCACACAGAGGATGTGCTTGGCGCCGGCCTCCGCCGCCCGCTTGCCGGCCTGTTCACCGGCTTCCTGCTCGTTCGATCCGAAGTACGACAGCGCACCGCTTTCCTGCCAGGCCTGGAAGCCCTGGTTGAAGACGACGACCGGGATCCCCGCGTCGGTTGCCTTCTTCACCATCGGGCTGATCGCGGCCGGGTCGGACAGCGTCAGCGCGATCCCGTCCACCTTGCTGTCGATCGCGCTCTGGATCAGACTCGCCTGCTTGGTCGAGTCCGGGTCGGACGAGTACTTCAGGTCGACGTTGTCCTTCGCCGACGCCGCGTTCGCACCCTTGCGGATGATGTCCCAGAACGTGTCGCCCTGGGCCGCGTGGGTGATCATCGCAATCGTGATCTTCGGGGTGTCCGCCTTGCCGGCCGCCGCGTTGTTCGCGGCGTCCTCCTCGGCCTGCTTCCCCCCGCTGCTGCTGCAGCCTGCCGCTGTGACCACCAGACTCACAGCGAGGGCGGCAGTCAGCCACCGCCTCCTTGATCCGAACATCTTCCTCTTCCCCTTCGTGGAGGAGCCTTCTGCATGAGGAGCCGGACGATTCCCGGCCCGTGATTCGCGTGCCCCCGTGGAGTGCGTGCCACCGTCAGTCGTCCACCTCCCGCGTGTACGTGACCGGCGCCACGTAGGGGCGCTGTCCCGCCTTGGATTCTTCGTACGCCGTCCGCGCCGTCGAGGTCGACGCGAGCGTCGACACCTCGCTGACCGGGACGTCCCACCAGGACTCGCTGTCCGGCGCACCGACCAGTGGGTCGGTCCGGACGTGGATCACGATCGGTCCGGTCGCGGCCTTCGCGAGGCCGATCGCCTTCTCCAGTTCGGCGCGGCTGTCCACCTCGACCACCTCGACGCCGAGACTGCGGGCGTTCGCGGCCAGGTCGACCGGCAGGTAGTCGCCGTCCAGCCGGCCGTCCCCGGAGCGGTAGCGGTACGACGTACCGAAGCGCTGGGAACCCAGCGACTCCGACAGTGCGCCGATCGAGGCGAAGCCGTGGTTCTGGACCAGGACCACGATCACCTTGACGTTCTCCTGGACGGCGGTGACCAGCTCGGTCGACATCATCAGGTACGATCCGTCGCCGACCATCACGAACACGTCCCGGTCCGGGGCGCCGAGGCGGACGCCGATCCCGCCGGCGATCTCGTAGCCCATGCAGGAGTAGCCGTACTCGACGTGGTAGCCCTTGCCGTCGCGGGTCCGCCACAGCTTGTGCAGGTCACCCGGCATCGAGCCGGCCGCGCAGACGACGACGTCGCGCGGGTCGGACAGCTCGTTCACACAGCCGAGCACCTCGCCCTGGGTCAGCAGGCCCGCGGCCAGCTTCCCGGTCACCTCGGCCGGCGGGTTGTACGCCCGCTCGACGATCGCGTCCCACTCACTCGCGAGCTGCCGGGTCTCGGCCCGGTACTCGTCGTCGACCGACCAGCCGTCCAGCGTGGTGCCCAGCGCGGCGAGCGCCTCGCGGGCGTCGGCCACCACCGGAAGGCCGGCGTGCTTGCCGCCGTCGAAGCCGGCCACGTTGATGTTCACGAACCGTACGTCGGGATTCTGGAAGGCGGTGCGCGACGCCGTGGTGAAGTCGGCGTACCGGGTGCCGACACCGATCACCAGGTCGGCGGACTCGGCCAGCGCGTTCGCGGCCGTGGTCCCGGTCGAGCCGATCGCGCCGACGGACTGTGGGTGGTCGTAGGCCAGCGATCCCTTACCTGCTTGGGATTCCCCGACCGGGATGCCGGTCGACTCCGCGAACGTCCGGAGTACGTCGTTCGCCCCGGAGTACGCGACTCCGCCACCGGCCACGATCAGCGGGCGCCGGGAGCTGCGGATCAGCTCGGCCGCGCGGTCCAGGATGCTTGTCTCGGGCAACGGCCGGGCGACGTGCCACTCGCGCTCGGCGAACAGCTCCTCCGGCCAGTCGAAGGCCTCGGCCTGCACGTCCTGCGGCAGGGCCAGGGTGACCGCGCCGGTCTCGGCCGGATCGGTGAGGACCCGCATCGCGTTCAGCAGGGCGGACGGCAGTTGCTCCGGGCGGCTGACGCGGTCGAAGTACCGCGAGACCGGACGGAACGCGTCGTTCACGCTGATGTCGCCGGCACCGAAGTTCTCCAGCTCCTGGAGCACCGGTGCCGCGACCCGGGTGGCGAAGGTGTCCGACGGCAGCAGCAGGACGGGCAGGCGGTTGACCGTGGCGAGCGCGGCGCCGGTGATCATGTTGGTCGAGCCGGGGCCGATACTCGCCGTACACGCGTAGGTCTGCAGGCGGTTGGTGGTGCGGGCGAACGCCGCCGCGGTGTGCACCATGGCCTGCTCGTTGCGGGCCAGGATGTACGGCAGCGCGTCCGGATCGGCGAGCTCGGACTGCAGCAGCGCCTGGCCGACGCCGGCCACGTTGCCGTGACCGAAGATGCCGAGGCAGCCGGCGAAGAGCTTCTGCCGGCGGCCGTCGCGCTCGGAGTACTGCACGCTCAGGAAGCGCACCAGCGCCTGGGCGACCGTGAGGCGCACCTTCATGACTCTTCTCCTCCTGCTCCGAAGGGCAGCCGGGGATCGACGGGCTGTGTGTTCCACAGCTCCCGGACCCAGGCGTGCTGTGGGTCGTCGGTGATCAGCCATTGCCGCTCGGTGCCCGGCCCGGCCATCACGTTCAGGTAGTACATGTCGTAGCCGGGCGGCGCCATCGCCGGCCCGTGCCAGCCGTGCGGCACGAGCACCAGGTCGCCGCTGCGGACCTCGGCCAGGACGTCGATCGGCCGGTCCTCGGTGCCGTAGACGCGCTGGTAGCCGATCGGATCGTTGCCCTTGACACCTTCCGGCACGTCGTCGGACAGCTGCAGCTCGAAGTAGTAGATCTCCTCGAGCTCGCTCTCCTTGCCCGGCTTGTGCTCGTCGTGCTTGTGCGGCGGGTACGACGACCAGTTGCCGGCCGGCGTGATCACCTCACAGGCGATGATCGAGTCCGCATCGAGGACACCCGGCGTACCGAAGTTCCGGACCTGCCGGGAGGCGACGCCGGCACCGCGCAGCTCGGTCTCCACCTGCTCGGCACCGATCCGCCGGAACGGGTAGGCGTTGGCCGCCTTCGCGTGCGGGAAGGCGATGCGTGCACCCCCTGCGCTGACCACGGCGAACGTCGTACCGCGGGGAATGTAGGCGAGGTCGGTCGGGCCGGCGAAGACATCTGCCCGGCCGCCGAGTGGGACGGCCTCCCCCTCGACGATCACCTCGGCCGAGCCGCTCAACGGCAGCACGAGGTACTCGCAGTCGCCGGTGTCGAGCTCGACCGACTGCCCCGGGAGCAAGGTGCGAATCGAGAGACCGGTGTGATGCCAGTCGGCCTCGCCCGGGCGCACCGTCAGTTCGAAGCCGTCGCGCGCGGTGGAGCCCGCGGGCCGGAACCACTCGGTCATGCGGCACCTCCGTGGACGAGAGTCGCGGCGTGGTCGACCGCGGCCGCCACGTCGCCGTCGGGTGGGAAGAGCAGCGCCCGGCCGACGACGAGGCCGCGGACCGAGGGAAGGCTGAGCGCCTTGCCCCAGGCGGCGTACGTCTCCTCGGGCGCACCGGTCGGGTCGCCGCCGAGCAGCAGCGTCGGCAGTGTCGTCGCCTCCATCACCCGGGCGAGGTCGTCGACGACCGGCAGCTTGAGCCAGGTGTACGCGCTCGTCGCGCCGAGCCCCGCGGCGATGTGGATCGACTTGATCACCGAGTCCGGGTCGAGCAGGTTCGTCACCCGCCCGTCCGTGCGCGTCGACCAGAACGGCTCGACCATCGCCATCAGCTTGTGCTCGGCCAGCCCGGTCACCGCGGCGGCACTGCTCTCCAGCGTCGCCACCGTGCCCGGGTCACCCAGGTCGATCCGGGTCAGCATCTTGCCGCCGTCGAGCCGGCGGGCGGCGATCTCGTCCGCCGAGCGGTACGCGGTGAAGCGGTCGTCCAGCTCGAACGCCGCGCCCTGCAGGCCACCGCGGTTCATCGAGCCGATGACCACCTTGCCCTCGAGCGCACCGAGCAGCAGCAGGTCTTCCAGTACGTCGGGAGTCGCGAGCACACCGTCGACCCCGGGCCGCTCGAGGGCCGTCGCCAGCCGGGCGATCAGCCCGGGCCGACTGGCCATCGCCTGCCGGTTGTCGCGAACACCGAGCGCACCACGCGCCGGGTGATCGGCAGCCACGATCAGCAGCCGTCCGTCGTCGCCGACGAGCGGCCGGGTCCGCCGCTGCTGCCAGGCCTCGGCGATCCGCTCCGGATGCCGCACCCGAATCTCGGTCAGCTCCGCCAGCCGGGCGTCGTACCCCTGCCCGTTCAGCCCCGACTGCACGGCCATCGTCGGCTCGTCGTACCCGGCAGGTGCCGGGTAGGCGCTCACGGTCGTGTCGTCGGCATAAGCCGGCGCCGCGGGACGCCGCGCAACGACGGTGGGGTCGTTGGGGGTTCCCGGGCGGGCTATGACGGTGGGTTCGTCGTCGGGGCTCTGGGCGGGGTGGTGGATGGGGATCGGGCGGCGGGCGTCGGGGTTCGGGTCGCGGGTGGTCATGCTTCCTCCCCCATGGCAGTCAGGACTTCCCGGGTAGTCGGCATGGCCGTGGAGCACTCGAGACGGGAGGCGACGATCGCGCCTGCGGTGTTCGCGAAGCGGATGATCTTCTCCAGCGGCCAGCCGGACAGCAGTCCGTGGCACAGCGCGCCGCCGAAGCCGTCACCGGCGCCGAGCCCGTTGACGACCTCGACCGGGAACGGTGGCACCTCGACGCGCTCGTCCCGGGTGCGGGCGAGCGTACCCTTCGGCCCCTGCTTCACGACGGCGAGATCGAGGCCGCGGTCCAGCAGCGCCTGCGCCGCCTTGTCCGGGTCCGTCTCGCCGACCGCGACCTCGCACTCCTCACGGTTGCCGACGGCAACGGTGCAGTGGTCGAGCGCGCGGCTGACCTGCTCGTGCGCCTCGCTCGGATCGGCCCAGAACATCGGCCGGTAGTCGAGGTCGAGCACGGTGATCGCCTTGCGGCCACGGGCCTCCCAGGCGGCGAAATGCGCCGACCGCGACGGCTCGGCCGACAGCCCGGTCACCGTGGACCAGTAGATCCGGGCGTCCCGGATCGCCCGCAGATCCAGCTCGTCGGGGTTGATGACGAGATCCGGCGCCTTCGGGAACCGGTAGAAATACAAGGGGAAGTTGTCCGGCGGGAAGATCTCGCAGAACGTGATCGGCGTCGGCAGGCCGTCGACCGGAGCCACGAACCGGTCGTCGACCCCGAGCTCGCCGAGCGTCCGGTGGATGAACGTGCCGAACGGATCGTTCCCGGTCCGGCTGATCACGGCCGACTTCCGTCCGTGCCGGGCCGCGGCCACCGCCACGTTCGTCGCGCTGCCACCGAGGAACTTCCCGAACGACTCGACATCCTCCAGGTGCGTGCCGACCTGCAACGGATACAGGTCCACCCCGATCCGTCCGATCGTCAGTACGTCGTCCGTCATCACAGACTCCCCGCGATCTCGTGCAGATGGGCGATGCTCGCCCGGACGTCGACCACCGGGCCCTCGTCGGCCGGACGGTCCGGGAGGATCGTGTCCTGCTCGAGGACGTACCAGCCGTTGTAGCCGGCCTTCTCCAGCGTGCGCACGATCGTGGCGAGGTCGATGTCTCCGGCACCGAGCGGCCGGTACATCCCCTGCCGGACGGCGTCGGTGTAGGTGACCTCGCCGGACTGGACCTTCGCGGCCCACTGCGCGTCGACGTCCTTGAGGTGGATGTGCTTGATCCGGGGCGTGCTCCGAACCGTCAGCGCGACCGGGTCGACGCCGCCGATCAGCAGGTGGCCGGTGTCCAGCGTCAGACCGATCGAGGAGCCGGCCAGGACGCGGTCGACGTCGTCGGCGTTCTCGACCATGGTGCCGACGTGCGGGTGGATCGTGGCCAGCACTCCGCGGTCGGCGGCCAGTGCGGACAGCTTGTCCAGGTTGCCGAACAGCGTGCTCCAGCCGGTCTCGTCCAGCACCGGGCGGCCGTCGTACCCGTCGTGGCCGGTCGCGGCGGCGAGGACCAGCGTGGTCGCACCGGCAGCGACGAACCCCTCGAGCGCCGTGGCCACCTCCGGTGCCGGGTCGTGCGACGGGTCGTGCAGGACGACCGGGACGAAGCCGCCGACGGCGCGCAGGCCCAGGTCGGACAGCGTCTTCGCCTTCTCGGCCGGGTCGTCGGGCAGGAAACCGTCCGGGCCGAACTCGGTCGCCGCGATGCCGACGTCGCGCATCTCGGTGAGCACCGTCCGCGGGTCGTACTGCCAGCCCCACCCCGGGACCTCGCACACGCCCCACGAGATGGGGGCGCCGGCGATCCGGAGAGCAAGGTCAGTCATCGAGCGATCTCCTCTGGTGTCATTGCTGGGTGGGAACCTTGGTGGGTCATGCGATCTCGTCGAGAGCGACGACGCGCTGCTCCCGGCGGGAGAGCTCGCAGGCGTCGGCGGTGCGGAAGGCCTGGTAGGCGTCGCGAACCGTGCACGGCACGCCGCGGGTGCCGGCGACGACCTCTGTGAACGCGGTCAGCTCGGCGACGTACGCGGGGCGGAAGCGGTCCATGAACGTCGCGTGCGGCTCCCCACCGGGGAAACTGACGCCGGCTTCGGCCGAGCGCAGCGCGGTGTGCTCGTCCAGCCCGACCGCGACCGAGCCGAGGCTGCCGAGAACCTCCATCCGGACGTCGTGACCGGCGGCGTTGTACCGGGTGCCACTGACCGAGACGAAGGTGTTGTCGTCGAGCGTGAGCAGGGCGGCGGCCGCGTCGACGTCGCCGTACTCGCCGAAGAAGGACTCACCGCGGTTCGCGCCGGTGGCGAAGACGCTGACGACCTCGCGGCCGGTGACGTACCGGATGATGTCGAAGTCGTGCACGGTGCAGTCGCGGAAGAATCCGCCACTGGTCGGGATGTACTCCCGCGGCGGCGGGAACGCGTCGTTCGTGTTCGCCCGGATGTGGTGGATGAACCCGAGCTCGCCCGACCGCACCTGCGCGGCGACCGCCTGGTACCCGGCGTCGAAGCGGCGCTGGAACCCGATGTGCACCGGTACGTCGGAACCCTCGACCAGCTCGACCACCCGCAGGGTCTCGGCGAGGTCGATCGCGACCGGCTTCTCGCAGAACGTCGGGATGCCCGCGGCGACACCGGCGGCGATCAGGTCCGCGTGCGCCGACGTCGCGGCCGCGATCACGAACCCGTCCAGCCCGCTCGCCAGCAAGGCCGGCATGTCCGGGGCGAACTCCACCCCCTGCTCCTTCGCGACCAGCTCGGCGCGGCTCGGATCGGCGTCCGCGACCACCACCTGGTCCACCGCCGGCAGCCCCTTCAGCGTCGCGGTGTGGAACGCCCCGATCCGCCCGACCCCGACCAACCCGATCCGCATACGTCGACCTCTCTGCTCGTCCCCGCGCACGACGGCCCGGTGCTCACTGCCCGCCAGCTTCCCGGCCCCCGGAAGAGGTGTCAATAGTTTGTTAACACATTTTCACGTAGAGACATACATACTGCACTGTTGTAACATCCCGCTCATGACCGTGCTGTTGGCCTCGCTACCGCTCGGCGGGTCATGGGGCTTGTACTCCCGCCCTTCCCTCGTCGCTCCGGTCGCTTCGCTCCCTGCGCTCCTCAGTCCAGGGCGGGAGGCCCCATGACCGCCGCGTTGCCGATTCAGCTGGATCGGACGAGTCCGGTGCCGCTGTACCACCAGCTCGCCGAGCAGCTGACCGCTGCCATCACCGACGGCCGGCTGCGCCCCGGCGACCCGTTCGAGAACGAGATCGGCATGTCCGACCGGCTCAGCCTGTCCCGCCCGACGGTCCGCCGGGCCATCTCCGAGCTGGTCAACCAGGGCCTGCTGGTCCGCCGCCGCGGCATCGGCACCACGGTCGCGAACCAGATGGTGCACCGCAAGGCCGAGCTGACCAGCCTCTACGAGGACCTGCAGCGCGAGGGCCGGACCCCTCGCACCGAGGTCCTGTCGCTGGACTGCGAGGCCCAGGACGACCAGGCCGCCGCGGTGCTGGAGCTGCCGCCCGGCACCCCGCTGGTCTCGATCGTCCGGCTCCGGTACGCCGACGACCTCCCGCTCGCGATCATGCGCAACTGGCTGCCCCCGGCACTCAACGACCTGACGATGGAGCAACTCACCACCTCCGGCCTGTACGCCGTGCTCCGCGCCCGCGGGATCCGGCCTACGGTCGCCCGCCAGCGGATCGGCGCCCGCAACGCCACCGCCGAAGAACGCCGGACCCTGCACATGTCCAAGGCCGAGCCGCTCGTCACCATGACCCGCTCCGCCTACGCCGCCGACGGCTCCCCGGTCGAATACGGCAACCACTGCTACCGAGCCGACCAGTACTCGGTCGACGTCATCGTCTCCGAACGCTGATCGATCAGCGGAGCAGGGCGGCCGCGAACGACGGAGCGTCGAGCGGCACCACGAAGAGAGCGACCCGCAACTCCGCACCGAGCCGGTCCCAGACCAGATCCGCCACGGACGTCCAGGAGGTGTCGGCGGAGACGATCTCCGGGATGCCGGAGGTGACCACGTCAGCGGCGGTCCCGGCGTACGTGCTGATGGTGACGGCCGTGGCCGGCGGCAGGTCGGCGACGTACAACGACGGGTGCTGCACCAACTCCTCGGCGCCGGGCAAGGAGCGCGCCGAGCCGATGGTGATGCCGGTGCCGTCGGTCGACGCGGTCGCGAAGATCCGCGGGGTCCGGATCGGCGGATCCGGCTCGTAGGCGTGCTCGCGCAACGCCACCTGCAGATCCCGCCCGGCCCGGCGCGCCTCCGCCAGCTCGGCGACCTGCGTCCCGTTGCCGACGACGATCCAGCCGTCGGCACGCACCGCGGCGGTGTAGTGCCGCAGGTCGTCGGTGGACCCGCCCGAGACGTCCTGGACGACGATCTCGTCGTCGGACACGACCAGCTGGCGCTGCTTCGACGCCGGACTACGCCCGGTCAGCCAGTAGGCGGCGAACCCGGCGCCGTCCCGGTCCCGACCCAGGGCCAGCCCGCGCCCTGGGTACTCGACCCCACCAACAACGTCCTCGAGTGCTCGCACACCCCGCAGTCTTCCAGGTCAGGCCTGGTTGGCGATCAGCGTCCGCACGAGTCGCAGGCCGACGGACAGGTGCGCGAGCTCCGGTCCTTCGGTGTCGACGATCTCCTCGAGCATCGACGCGGCCCTCGACAGGGCGGCCGCGTTCTGGTCCTGCCAGGCGATGACCCGCTCCTCCGGCTCGGCCGAGACGTCGGTGGTCGCCAGCACCTGACGGGTCAGCCGGGCGTGCACCGCGTGCAGGTCGTCGCGCAGCGCGGCGCGCGCCATCGTCTGCCACCGGTCGGTGCGCGGCAGGCCGATGATGCGCTCGAGGAAGCGGCCGAGCTGCAGCCGCTCGCCGAGGGCGAAGTGCACCTTGGCGACCTCGAAGATGTCGATGTCGTCACGCGACGCGGTCTCGAGCACGCCCAGACCCGCGTACGCCGGCGGCAGGACGGCGATCCTGGTCGCGAAGTCGGCCGGAACTCCCTTCTCCACCAGGGATTGACGCCGCTGCTCGAACAACGCCAGCTCACGGCCGCGCAGCAGCTCGGGCAGCGCCTCGGTGAGCTTCGCGATCCCGGGACCGAAGAACTCGATCAGCTCCGCGATGTCCAGCGGTGGCCGCCGGTTGCTGACCAGCCACCGGGTGGCGCGCTCGACCAGCGTGCGGGTCTCCAGCCGCATGTGCGTCTGCGTCGCCGCGTCGACGACGTTGTCCAGCTCGGCGTTGCGGGACAGCAGCTCCGGCTGGGCGAAGATCCGCGACGCCGCGAGGTTCCCGCGGACCACGTCCTCCACCGTCCCGCCGGTCTCCAGCGAGAGCCGGTGGTACGCCGTGATGCCAGAGGTGTTCACGAACTCGTTCACCACCTGGGTGGTGATGATCTCGCGCCGCAACTGGTGACGCTGCACCTGCTCGGGGAACCGCTCGTGGATCGCCTTCGGGAAGTAGCTGGCCAGCTTGTGCGCCAGGTACGGGTCGTCCGGCAGCGACGTCTGCAGCAGCTCGGCCTCCATCACGATCTTGGTGTAGGCGATCAGCACCGACAGCTCCGGCGAGGTCAGGCCCTTGCCCTCGGCCTTGCGCCGCTTGAACTCGCTGACACTGGGCAGGAACTCCAGCTCGCGGTCTAGCAGTCCTAGCTTCTCGAGCCGCCGGACCCAGTCCTGGTGGACGTGCATCAGGGCCGGCGCCTGCGCGGTCGCGTTGGCCAGCGCGATGTTCTGCCGGTAGTTGCTCTTCAGCACCAGCGCGCCGACCTCGTCGGTCATCGACGCGATGATGTCGTTGCGCTGCTTCTCGGTCAGGTCCCCGTCGGCGACCACCTTGTCCAGCAGGATCTTGATGTTCACCTCGTGGTCGGAAGTGTCCACGCCGGCCACGTTGTCGATGAAGTCGGTGTTGATCCGGCCGCCGCCGGCGGCGTACTCGATCCGGCCGAGCTGGGTGAAGCCCAGGTTGCCGCCCTCGCCGACCGCGCGGGCGCGCAGGTCGGAGCCGTTGACCCGGATCGGGTCGTTGGCCTTGTCGCCGACGTCGGCGTTGGTCTCACCGGACGACTTCACGTAGGTGCCGATGCCGCCGTTCCAGAACAGGTCGACCGGCGCCTTCAGGATCGCGTTCATCAGCTCGGCCGGCGTCAGCGTCGCCGGGCTGCCCTCGAGCCCGAGCACCTCGCGCACCTCGGCCGAGATCGGGATCGCCTTGTCGGTGCGCGGGTAGATCCCGCCGCCGGCGGAGACCAGCGACGCGTCGTAGTCCGCCCACGACGACCGCGGCAGGTCGAACAACCGCCGGCGCTCGGCGAACGAGGCCGCCGCGTCCGGCGACGGGTCGAGGAAGATGTGCCGGTGGTCGAACGCCGCGACCAGCCGGATGTGCTCCGACAGCAGCATCCCGTTGCCGAACACGTCACCGGACATGTCGCCGACGCCGACGACGGTGAAGTCCTCGTTCTGGCAGTCGTGGCCCAGCTCGCGGAAGTGCCGCTTGACCGACTCCCACGCGCCGCGGGCGGTGATGCCCATCGCCTTGTGGTCGTAGCCGACCGAGCCGCCGGACGCGAAGGCGTCACCCAGCCAGAAGCCGTACTCCTTCGCGACCCCGTTGGCGATGTCGGAGAACGTCGCCGTGCCCTTGTCCGCGGCAACGACCAGGTAGGCGTCGTCGCCGTCGTAGCGGACCACGTCGCGCGGCGGAACGATGCCCCCGGCAACGATGTTGTCGGTGATGTCGAGCAGCCCGGAGATGAACGTCTTGTACGACGAGATGCCTTCGGCCAGCCAGGCGTCCCGATCGACCGCCGGGTCCGGCAGCTGCTTGGCGTAGAACCCGCCCTTCGCGCCGACCGGCACGATCACCGAGTTCTTCACCATCTGCGCCTTCACCAGGCCGAGCACCTCGGTCCGGAAGTCCTCCCGCCGGTCCGACCAGCGCAGGCCACCGCGGGCGACCGCGCCGAAGCGCAGGTGCACACCCTCGACCTGCGGTGAGTACACGAAGATCTCGTACGCCGGCCGCGGCTGCGGCAGGTCCGGGATCGCCTTCGGCTCCAGCTTCAGCGAGATGTACGAGCGCGGCCGGCCGTCCGGGCCGGGCTGGAAGAAGTTCGTCCGCAGCGTCGCCTTCATCACGGTCAGGTAGGACCGCAGGATCCTGTCCTCGTCCAGGCTCTTCACCGTGTCCAGCGCGGCCAGGATCTCCTTCTCCAGCTGGGCCATCCGGCTGGTCCGGTCCGGGTCGTCCGCGGCACCGCGCGCCGGGTCGAAGCTGACCTCGAACAGCTGGACCAGCAGGCTCGCGATGTCCACGTGGGTCAGGAACGCATTCTCGATGTAGCTCTGGCTGAACGGCGTACCGCCCTGCCGGATGTACTTCCGGTACGCGCGCAGGATCGACACCTGGCGCCAGCTCAGGCTGCCGCGCAGCACCAGAGCGTTCAGCGCGTCCGACTCGGCCTGGCCCTCCCAGACCGCCTGGAACGTGTCGGAGAACAGCCTCCGCAGATCCTCGCGCTCCTCGGTGTCCTCCGGCGCCTTGAGCCCGAAGTCGTAGATGTACGCCGTGCTGCTGTCGTCGCAGCGGATCTCGTACGGGCGCTCGTCGATCACCTCGACACCCATGTGGGTCAGGTGTGGCAGCACCTGGGACAGGGACAGCGCCGTACCGGTCCGGAAGACCTTGAAGCGGCGTTCGCCCTCCCACTCCTCGTCGATCGGGCTGTACAGCGACATGGCCAGGCCGTCGTCGGCCGGGAGGCTCTCCAGCACGCCGACGTCGTTCACGGCGACGCGGGCATCGAAGTCCTCCTTGTACGCCTCGGGGAAGGCGTTCGCATACCGCCGGGCCAGCTTGGCGACGGCACCGTCACCGCCCTGCAGGTGCAGCGCCGCGGTGAAGTCGTCCGCCCATGCCCGGGTCGCGTCGATCACCTTCTGCTCGAGCAGCTCGGAGTCGTACTCCCCGACCGTCTCGCCCTGCTTCATCCGGACCACGAAGTGGACCCGGGCGAGCACGGACTCGGTCACGTAGGCGGCGTAGGTCACGCTCTCGGCGCCGATCGCGTCCTTGAGGATCTGCTGCATCTTCAGCCGGACCGCGGTGGTGTAGCGGTCACGCGGCAGGTAGACCAGGCAGGACAGGTACCTGTTGTAGACGTCACGCCGGACGAACAGCTTGACCGCGCGCCGCTCCTGCAGGTGCAGCACGGACTGCACGATCGGCAGCAGGTCCTCCACCGGCGCCTGCAGCAGCTCGTCGCGCGGGTAGGTCTCGAGCACGTCGAGCAGGCCCTTGCCGCTGTGGCTGTTCGGATCGAAGCCGGTCATCCGGAACAGCTCCAGCGCCTTGCGCCGCAGCACCGGCACCTGCATGACGCTCTCGGTGTACGCCGTCGACGACAGCAGACCGATGAAGCGGCACTCCCGGACCGGCTCGCCCGTCTCGTCGAACTGCTTGATCCCGACGTAGTCCAGGAACGTCGACCGGTGCACGGTGGACCGGGAGTTCGCCTTGGTCAGGATCAGCAGCTTGCGCTCCTGCGCCTTCGCGCTCACCTCGGGCGGCAGCTTGCCCGAGCCCGGCTTCGGGTCCGGCCGGAGGATGCCGAGCCCGGTCCCGGGACGGCCGCGGAGGATGCCCTGCTCGCCCTCCATGGTGAAGTCGTACTCGCGGTAGCCGAGGAAGGTGAAGTGCTCGTCGGCGAGCCACTCCAGCAGCTCGCGCGCCTCCGCCACCTCGTGCTCGCCGACCGGGAGGTCGGCCGCGTTCAGCCCGGCGGCGATGGAGACCGCTTTCTCGTGCATCTTCGGCCAGTCCTCGACCGCCTCGCGCACGTCGTGCAGCACCTTCTGCAGGGCCTGCTCCAGCGCCCGGTGCTCGGCGACGTCCGCGATCCGGTCGATCTCCAGGTGCATCCAGCTCTCGCGGACCAGGTCGTGCCCGTCGGCGGACTCGGTGTCGTCCAGGACCTCCTGCAGGGTGCCGGCGATGTCACGGCGGACCACGAACTGCGGGTGGATCAGCAGCTGCAGCTCGAGGCTGTGCTCGGTGATGGCCATCGAGGCGCTGTCGACCAGGAACGGCATGTCGTCGATGACGATCTCGACCACGGTCCGGCCGTTCGCGGACCAGCCGTGCTCCTCCAGGGTGGGCGTGAAGACGTGCACCTTCGCCGTCCCCTGCGGGCGGGACATGGCGGTCTTGTAGTGGTGCCGGGCCGCCCCGAGGCAGTCGTTCGGCTCGCGCTCGGCCACGTCCTCCGCGGCGACGTGACGGTAGTACCGCTCGAGGAAGGTTTTCAGCTTCGCCGGATCCACCGACTTGTCGTGCCCATGTGTTCCCGCGGCCACCGCCTTGGCGAGCACATCCGCCTTCTGGACGTCCAGCTTGCTCTGCATTCCCCACCGTCTCCACACGTGATCTCGGCGCCGTCACGCCGTACCGCACGACATTGTGCGATCACTCAGAGACTAGTCCACCTTTGTCACTGGTGTGATGTCGGGACGAGGCTGTCATCGATTGTTGAGACGTAGTGCGAGAGCGGGACAGGCAAGGACTGCGCGACGTGCATCCGGGAGCTCACCGGCGGTGATTTCACGACCTCTCAAGACCGGGAAACCCCACTCGTCGAGGACGACGTCATCCGGCAGCAGGGTGGCGCAGAGGCCGTGCCCGTCGCAGCGGGTCCAGTCGATCTCCACCTTGTTCACCACGCACCTCCGGGAACGGGCAGGACACCCTGGACCGGCCTTCCGCAGCCACCGCCGGCGAGGTGCCGACGTACGTCCTCGCCGAAGACCTCGAGCGCCGACGCGAGGAAGCGCGCCGAGCCGTCCGGGTGCGCACAGGCTCCGCGGCCGGGGACGAGACCCAGGTGCCGCTGGGCGTCATGCCAGCCGGCCGGGTCGCCCTTGACCAGCCTGGCGAAGTCATCGACGAGTGCGGCCAGGCCGAACACACACGGACCGCACTGGCCGGCCGACTGGCCTGCGAGCCACTGCGCGACCCGATGCACCTCGCCGAGCGCGCAGGTGTCGGAGCCGAGCGCCAGGATGATGCCCGCGGACGCCTCAGGTCGCTGCAGCGTCAGGCCCTCGGTCCGCGGCAGCCAACGGCCGTGGTACCCGCCGAGCAGCACCGGCCCGGGCTCCGCGCCGGCGAACTGCAGGACCGTGTCGAGCGGCACACCGGTCGGTGTCTCGATCACACCGGGCCACCGCACAGCCCCATCGATGGTCAGCAACTGCGTCCCCGGCTCACTGATCAGTCCGGTACTGCCGAACCCCTTGGACCCGAGCCGCGCGAGTACGGCGAGCTGGGCGAACGTCTCCACGTTCGACAGGAAGGTGGGCCGCCGGTGATAGCCCTTGCGCGTCGGCAGCACCCTCCGACCGGGCGGTACGGCGGCACCACCTTCCAGCGCACTCAGCACCGCACGGGCCTCGCCTGCGACGAACCGACCTGGAGTGTCGCTCACCTCGATCGCCAGTCCGTCCTGGCGCTCCATGAGTGCCTCACGGACGGAGGTGGCGGCAGCACCATCGTGTACGGCGATCAGCACATGAGGTGCACCGAGTGCGCGGGCCAGACCGACGGCACCGTCCAGAACGAGGTGCGGTGACAGAGTGAGGAGCAGACGGTCCTTCCGGCTGACCGGCTCGCTCTCGGAACCGTTCACGACGACGGCCTCGATGCCTTTCGCAGGGAGGTCGGCGAGTTTGAGTGCGACCGGGAAGGCGGCACCACCGCGACCCCTGAGGCCGACCGCTTCGGAGAGCCGGAGGTAGTCCGCTCGGGTGAGCTCCGGCTGCGGACCGTGGGTCCAGAGGTGCCGCTGCCGGTCCAGCCGGCCCTGGTCGAGTCCGGCCAGCAGTCGGGCGTCACCGATCACTCTGGTGTGCTGCATGGTCGTCGTCATCGGATCCTCCCGGCCCGTGCGAGGTTGAGGGGTGTCGTGGCGCGGGAGCGGTAGGCACCTGCCGCGCCGACCGCGGCCAGGCAGCCGAGGGCGAGGGCGAGCATCCACGGCGTACCGCGGTCGGTGCCGGCCAGGAGTGCGTGCCCGATGGACAGCAGCCAGCCGACCGATGCGGCGATGTGGATCTTGCGCCAGTGCTTCGTGAAGGACTCGGAAGCGGCCAGCCGGCCGCGGGCGGCCCCGACGACGGACGCGAGCACCAATCCGTAGAGAGCGAGCACGCCGACGACCATCGCGAACGGCCGGTAGCCGGAACCGAACGGCCAGACCAGCACGGTCGGACTGATGTCGACGTAGCCGTCCGCGATCACCGCGATCACGTGAGCGGTCAGCACGACCAGTCCGGTCGCAGCGGCCGAGCGGTGCACGTACTGCAGCCAGAACCGGCGCTCCGGCCGGCGATTGCCGGACATCACGATGCCGAGCGTGGCCGACAGCGTGAACATGATCATCGCGACCACTCCGGCCGCGCGGGCCAGGTACCACAGCGTCATCACGCGGCCCTGCTCGCGGCCGGCCAGCCCAGCAACTCGGTGACCTCACCATCGTCGGCCACCAGCCGGGCCGGGTGACCCGCAAGCTTCAGTCGGCCGAGGGCACCTTCCCCTGTCGCCACCAACGCCGTGCTGAAGGTGTTCGCGCGTACGGCGGTCGGAGCCCAGACGGATGCGGTTCGGTAAGGGCCATCGGCCGGGCGTCCGGTGCGCGGGTCGATGACGTGGTGGCCGTAGCCGGTCGGCGTCTGCCAGCGCCGTACCGTCCGCGTCGACGTCGTCAGGCCGCCGTGCGAGAGGGTGACCAGGACTCCGGTGTCGCCGGCGCGTTCGGCGACCGTGATGACCCACGGCTCGGCCGGCTGTCCGGCGGCGCGCAGGTCCCCACCGATCTCGACGAGTACGGCGCAGCCGTAGCGCTTGCTGATGACGTTCGCGGCGCGGTCGGCGGTCCAGGCCTTCGCGGTGGCGCCGAGATCGAGGGCCGAATCCTTCGGTATGCCGAGCAGCGCGAGCTTGCGGTTCAGCTTGACCTCCTGCCAGCCGGCGACCGGCTGCGGGTCGTGCGCCGGCTGCGGGAAGCGCCGTCGTACCGCCTCGATGTCGTCGTCGTACCCGGCGGCGATCACCGCGGAGCCGACGGTCGGGTCCACCGCGCCGCCGCTCATCGAGGCCGCGACCAGGCTGACGTCGACCAGGTCGACCAGCAGCCGCGACACCGGCACGAGGGCGCCGGCCCGATTGTTGACGATCGACAACTCGGAGTCCGGGCGGAACCGGCTGGCCGCCTTGTCGACGCGATCCATCAGGGCCTTCAGCTCACCGCAGGCCGCCCCGAGTACGGCGGGGTCGTCGACGGTCAGGCGGACCGTGCAGCTCCACGCGGTCCAGGTCCGGGACGCGCTCATGATCCGTTGCTCCCGCCCTGCGACGTCGAACCCGAGCTCGACGACCCGAGCCCACTGCTCGAACTGCTCGAGTCGTCGGAGCTGGATCCGGAGCTGCTGGAGCTGGATCCGCTGGACTCGCTGCTCGAGGTGGACCCGGAGCTGCTC
Organism: Kribbella sp. NPDC048837; assembly: GCF_055586945.1. Classification (NCBI taxonomy): domain Bacteria; kingdom Bacillati; phylum Actinomycetota; class Actinomycetes; order Propionibacteriales; family Kribbellaceae; genus Kribbella; species Kribbella sp. NPDC048837. The sequence continues at coordinate 1,524,428 of NZ_JBVJHF010000002.1, read as the reverse complement.
GAGCCCGAGTCGTCGGAGCTCGTCGAGCTGGCCGTCGTACCGGTGCTGCCCGCGTCGGACTGCTTCGCGGACAGGACGGCGACCGACAGGCCGGTGCCGCCGATCCCGAGGACGGCGGTCGCGATCGCGGCGGCCGAGGCCCGGCGCAACCAGCGCCGCCTGGAGGAATGGGGTGCGTCGAAGGCATCTGTGGTGACCATGCCGTCAGCCTCGCCGGAGGCTCCTCAGCCGCACTCCAAGAGAAGGTCAAGCGACCGTCAAGTTCTCCTGAAAGCTCTCTGAGAGCGGTCCTCAGGGAGCGGCCGGGTCACGGCTCCAGGCCGCTGACCGCCGGGGGGCAATCGGTGTGGCAGTGCTTGCCGATCGTCTCTACGATGTCGTCCGACACCTCGCCGAGCACGGCCAGCCGGTCCGGGCCGAAGACGTCGACGAAGAACTGCCGGACCCGGGCCGCATGCGCCGGCGCACACGCCTCGATCGCGGCCCGCCCTTCCTCGGTGATGGCGATCTCCGGGTAGCGGGAGTCGCAGGACTCCTTGCGGATCAGCCCGCGCTTCTCCATCCGGGTCAGGTGGTGCGACATCCGGCTCTTCTCCCACTGGGTCGCCCTGCCCAGCTCGAAGGCCCGCATCCGGCCGGACTCGGACTCGGACAGGTTGACCAGGATCTCGAAGTCGGACTTGGACAGGCCGAACTCCCGCTGGAGGTGACGCTCCAGGTGCGTCTCCAGCGTCCGGTTCATCAGCAGGTAGCTGCGCCAGGCCTGCTGCTCGTCGTCGTCCAACCACGGTCCCTTGCCCACGACCCCATCCTACCGGGTCGGGTTGACACATCAACCAAACGAGCTACGATCGGTTGAGTTGACACATCAACCCAACGTTTTCACAGCCGAGGAGCTGCTGGATATGACCGAGAAGAAGCTGATCGCCGTCGTCGGTGCCACCGGATCGCAGGGTGGCGGACTGGTCCGGGCGATCCTCGAGGACCCGGCCGCGGAGTTCGCCGTACGGGCGTTGACGCGGAACCCGGAGTCGGCCAAGGCGAAGGCACTCGCGGACGCCGGTGCCGAGGTGGTCGCCGCCGACCTGGACGACGAGGCGAGCGTGCGCGCCGCGTTCGAGGGCGCGCACGGCGCGTTCGTGGTGACGAACTACTGGGCCGAGCGGACCCCGGAGCAGGACGCGGCCCAGACCCGCGCCGAGATGGAGCTGGCCCAGGCCGAGACCGCCGCCCGGGCCGCCAAGGAGGCCGGCATCGCGCACCTGATCTGGTCCACCCTCGAGGACACCCGGCCGTTCTTCGCCGGCCGCGACGACGTACCGAGCCTGGACGACGGGCGCTACAAGGTGCCGCACTTCGACGCCAAGGGCGAGGCAGACGCGCTGTTCCCGAAGTACGGCGTACCGACGACCTTCCTGCGGACCACGTTCTACTTCGACTCGCTGATCGCCGGGATGGAGCCGGCCCGGAACGCCGAGGGCAAGCTCGTCCTCAACATGCCGATGGCCGACCAGCCGCTGTCCGGCATCGCGTCGGAGGACATCGGCCGGACCGCACTCGGCATCTTCAAGCGCGGCGCCGACCTGCTCGGCAAAACCGTGAGCATCGCCGGCGACCACCTCACCGGTGATCAGTACGCCGCGGCCCTGACCGCCGCCCTGCGCGACACGCTCGGCGAGGACATCACCTACCAGCCCCTGACCTGGGACGAGTTCCGCGCCCTCCAGTTCCCGCTGGCCGTCGAGATCGCCAACATGTTCCAGTTCTACGCCGAAGACTCCACCCGCTTCACCGGCGACCGCGACCTGGCCACGGTCCGCGAACTCAACCCCGCCCTCCAGTCCCTCGAGGAGTGGCTCGCCAAGCGCAAGACCGACTTCAAACTCGAGCCGACGCTGTAGGACGTAGATCTGAGGGCAGCTCGGGGAGCTGCCCTCAGGTCGTTCGGCCGTGCGGCCCCTGTGTGTTCAGCGTCGCGCGGAGGTGTTCCGGCCGGTCATTGAGGATGCGATGACGACCAGGATGGCCGAGATCGCGATCGCGACGAGCCAGCGCACCCAGTCGATGCCCGGGCTGCCGTTGCCGCCGAACGCGGTGTAGACGAACCATCCGATGATCACTCCGCCGATTCCGCACAGGATCGTGAGCCAGATCGGGATGTTGTCCTTGTCGCCCGGCGCGACGAACTTTCCGAGCACGCCGATGATGATGCCGGCGACGATGACTCCGATGATCTCCATGGTTCCGTTCCTCTGGTCTCTCCGAATCGCCGAGGTCAGGTGACCGCGGCGATCGACCAGTGCCCACGCAACAAACCCGGACTGCGTATCCCTGCCGCGGCTCGGGCACCGGGAAGCCATGAATCAGCGCCTCGCCCTCGTCACCGGAGTCACGGGCTACATCGGTGGCCGCCTCGTGCCGGAGCTGCTCGAGGCCGGCTTCCGGGTCCGTGCGATGGCACGGAACCCCCGCCGGCTCCGCGATCGGACCTGGTACGACGACGTCGAGGTCGTCGAGGCGGATGCCGGGGACCCGCGGCAACTGCGGGCGGCGATGGACGGCGTGGACATCGCCTACTACCTGATCCACTCCCTCGGCACCGGCCCGCGGTTCGAAGCGCGCGACCGGAACAACGCCTTGACTTTCGGGACGGCCGCCCGGGCGGCCGGCGTACCCCGCATCGTCTACCTCGGCGGCCTCTACCCCGAGGGTGAGGAACTCTCGCCGCATCTGGATTCCCGGCGCGAGGTCGGCGAGATCCTGCTGGCATCCGGTGTACCGGTCACCGTGCTGCGCGCGGCGGTGATTCTCGGCTCCGGCTCGGCGTCGTTCGAGATGCTGCGGCACCTGACCGACCGCCTGCCGGTGATGGTCACCCCGCGCTGGCTGAGCACCCGGATCCAGCCGATCGCGGTGCGCGACGTCCTGCACTACCTGGTCGGCAGCGCATCGATGCCGGCCGACGTGAGCCGCGGGTTCGACATCGGCGGACCCGACGTCCTCACCTACCGCGACATGATGCAGCGCTACGCGAAAGTTGCCCACCTCAACCAACGGCGCATCCTCCTGCTCCCCCTGCTCACGCCGTCGCTGTCCAGTCACTGGGTCGGTCTGGTCACACCCGTACCGAGCAGCATCGCCAGACCGCTGGTCGACAGCCTGATCCACGAGGTCGTCTGCAAGGAGCACGACATCGCCCAGTACGTCCCCGATCCGGAGCCGGGGCTGACCGGGTTCGACCGGGCGGTCGAGCTCGCGCTCAAGCGGGTCCGCGACCTGGACGTGACGACCACCTGGGCCTCCGCGTCGACACCCGGCGCGCCGAGCGATCCGCTGCCGGGCGACCCGGACTGGTCCGGCGGCTCCTTGTACGTCGACGAGCGCGAAAGCGTCGTACCTGCGAGCCCCGAACGGCTGTGGACGGTGATCGAGGGCATCGGCGGCGGCAACGGCTGGTACTCCTGGCGCCTCGGTTGGTGGGCGCGAGGCCTGCTGGACCGGCTGTTCGGCGGCCCGGGTCTGCGCCGCGGCCGCCGCAATCCACGCGACCTGTCCGTGGGCGACCCGCTCGACTGGTGGCGCGTCGAAGAGATCGAGGACCGCAAGCTCCTCCGGCTCCGCGCCGAGATGCGGCTCCCCGGCCTCGCCTGGCTCGAACTCGTGATCGACCACGACGACGCGGGCAACACCGTCTTCCGACAACGCGCGCTGTTCCACCCCCACGGCCTGCCCGGCCACCTGTACTGGTGGGCGATCAAGCCCTTCCACGGCCTCGTCTTCGGCGGTATGCAACGCAACATCGCCTCCGCCGCCGAGGGCGCAACACCCCCGCGCATAACTTTTGCCTAAGTTTTATGCCGGTGACCGCGTCCGCGGAGGCACCTCGGACAGAAGACAGGAGAGAAAGCCCAATCCGTAGGAGGGTCTCCATGTCTGTCCGTCGAGTCACTGCCCTGGTCGCCACCGGCCTGCTGGCGGCCGGCCTGCCCGCGGCGACCGCGCACGCACAGCCGACTGCCACCGCGACTGTCTCGGTGCTACACGCGGTCCCGGGTCCGACCGTGGACGTCTACGCCAACGGCAAGGCGTTGCTGACCAACTTCAAGCCCGGCACGCTCACCGACCCGGTCGAGCTGCCCGAGGGCTCGTACGATCTCAAGGTCACCGCGGCCGGCGCCGGCGCGAACGGCGCTGCGGTGATGCAGGCGAACGACCTCAAGGTGCCCGGTGGCGCCAATGTCACGGTCGTCGCCCACCTGAGCGCTGCCGGCAAGCCGGAACTGACGCCGTACGTCAACGACACTTCCAAGCTCAGCGCCGGCCAGGCCCGGCTCACGGTCCGGCATGACGCCGCGGCACCCGCGGTCGACGTCCGGGCCGGAGGCAAGCCCGTCTTCAAGTCGCTGACCAACCCCAAGGAGGCCAAGGCCGACCTGCCGGCGGGCACGGTCACGGCGGACGTCGTACTCGCCGGGACCTCCACCGTCGCGATCGGTCCCGCCGAGGTGAACCTGAAAGAAGGCACGAACACGATCGTCTACGCGTGGGGCAGCGCGACCGACAAGAACCTCAAGCTGGCGGTGCAGACGATCTCAGGGCTGCACGGCAATCCCTCCGGAGTTCCTGGCGGTACCGGTGGTCAGGCCGCAGGATCAGACACTCCGCTGTGGTTGATCGCCGTACTCGGCTTCACGGCCTTGGGCGTGGTGGCGTTCGGAACGGTGGCTGTCCGGGCGCGTGCTCGGGCGTGATCCGGCGTCGCGGTGCGGCCATCCGCGTGATGGCCGCACTCACCGTCTTCGGCCTGCTGGCTGGTTGCGGACGACAGTCCGCAACCTCGGACGGGCGGACGGAGGCGCCCGGACGAACGGCCGGCCCCACCCCCACTGCGGCCAAGTCGGGCGCCCCGTCCGCTCCCGGTCCGGGGATCCGCACGCGGGCGGCTGATCCGCCGGTCGAGGTGCAAGGTCCCCGTCCCGACAGGCTGCGGGTCGATGCCGCGAATCTCGACGTTCCGGTAGTTGCCGTCGGTGTCGCCGCGGACGGGCAGATGGCATTGCCGCCCGATCCAGCCACCATCGGCTGGTATCAGTTCGGGCCCGGCCCCGCGGACGACCGAGGCTCCGTCGTCCTTGGAGGTCACCTGGACAGCAAGGAGTTCGGCACCGGTCCGCTGGTGCGATTGCGAAAGCTTCGTCCCGGAGCCCAGATCGTCCTGCGTTCGACCGACGGCTCGGTCGCGACGTACCGGGTGCGGAGCGTCGAGGATGTGCGCAAGTCGGGCTTGGCGATCGACAAGGTGTTCGATCGTGACGGTGCTCGGCTGTTGCGGATCATCACGTGCGGCGGGCCCTACGACCGCAACGGTGGTGGTTATCGTGACAATCTCGTCGTCACCGCGACGCCGGCGTGATGGCCCATCGGCGCCCGCGGGAAGAGCCGCAGGTCAAGGCCCCGAGTTCGCTAGAGTGCGAATCGTGACCAGCACCGAGGCCGGTCTCCCATCGCCGGCCGATATCGCGAAAGGCTTCGCGGAGGGCCGCGAGGACAGTCTCGCGGACGCCTATCGGCACTGGTCCGGTCTCGTGTTCACCTTGGCGCTGCGATCACTGGGCGATCGGGCCGACGCCGAGGATGTCACCCAGCAGGTCTTCGTGTCCGCCTGGCGTGGACGTACCACGTTCGACCCTGCCAGCGGCCAGCTGGGATCATGGCTGACCGGCATCACCCGGCATCGGATCGCCGACCGGCTCACCGCACGCAGCCGCGAGCATCGCAACGCCGAGGCGGTCGCAGGACTCGCGCAGACGACCACCGCGCCGGAACGGCTGGACGAAAACACGGTCGATCGGGTCCTGCTGGCCAGTGAACTGGCGAAACTCGACGACCCGAGGCGAACGATCCTCCGGCTGGCCTTCTACGAAGACCAGACCTATCCGGAGATCGCGGAACAATTGGCATTGCCGCTCGGCACGGTGAAGAGCCACGTACGGCGAGGCCTGATGTATCTGCGCGATCAACTCAAGGAGGTGACAGGTGACGACGCATCTCGATGAGGAGCTGCTGGCCCAGTGGGCTCTCGACGGCGACGGTCCCGACGCGGCTGCCGCCGATCACCTCCAGCGTTGTACGCGGTGCCGCGACAGCCTGACCGAACTGCGGGCGATCGCCGGAGTCAGAGGCCAGCTGCCCCGACTGGAGCGTCCACCAGCGGACCTCTGGCAACGGATCGGTGCCGAGCTCGACCTCGAAGCCGAGCCGCCTGGCGCCGCCGTCACTCCACTGCGACCGAAGCCGGCGAGGTGGCGGCACCGGGGACTTGCTGTCGCCGCGAGCGTCGCGGCGGTCGTCGGAGTCGGCGCAGGGATCATCGGCACCTTGCTGGTCACCTCGGACGACAACAAGCCACCGCCGGCCGAGGCCGTCATCCAGCTCCAGCCGCTCGCCGGCAAGTCCGGTGACGGCAGCGCCGACCTGATTCGCGGCGACGCGGGCAGCGAACTCAAGGTCGCAGCCGCCGGCTTGGACAACAACGAGGGCTTCTACGAAGTGTGGCTGATCAATGTCGACGGCAAGCGCATGGTCTCGCTCGGCGTCCTCAACCCCCGGACGGGCGGGACGTTCCAGATCCCGGCCGACATCACGGCGCAGGGCTACCGGATCGTCGACGTGTCCCTGGAGCCCGACGACGGAAATCCCGAGCACTCGCACGACAGCATCATCCGCGGAACCCTGCCCAGCTGAGGCTCAGCCGCCCGGGTCGGCGCTCTCTGCATCCGGTGACGCCCGTACATCGGAAGTAAGGGTGACAGCGGCCGCGACAGCGCGGCCGATCCCGCCCGAAAGGAAGTTCCGATGCGCAAGATCTCAGCACGGCTGACCCGTCGCTTGGCCTCGGCAACGATCGCACTGGGCATCCTCGTCACCAGTGCGGTCGCGACATCAACCCAGGCCAGCGCGCACGCACACCTCGGAACCCGCAGCCTGGCCAGCGTGCTCGCCGCCGACGGTGACACCTTCGACCGCAACTGGAACGACTACGACCTACTGACGCAGGCCGTCGGAGCTGTGCTCGCAGCCAAGCCGAACAGCCCGGTGAAGGTCCTTGCCGACGGCAACGTCCCCTTGACGGCCTTCCTTCCGAGCGATCGCGCTTTCCGGGTCCTGGCGAAGGACCTGACCGGCAAGTGGTACCGCTCGGAGAGCGCCTTGTTCAGCGGTCTCGCCGGACTGCTCGGCGTGAACACGATCGAGGCAGTCTTGCTCTACCACGTGATCCCGGGCGTCACCATCAACAGCCGGACCGCGCTCAAGTCCGACGGAGCGAAGCTCGCCACCGCTCTGCCGGGCGGAACGATCACGGTGGACGTGCTCAGCAAGCGGTGCCGCCTGATCCGCCTGATCGATGCCGACCGCAACGACGCGAACCCGATGCTCAACCCGCGGGCGCTCGACATCAACAAGGGCAACCAGCAGATCGCCCACGGCATCCGGCTCGTCCTGCGCCCGCTGGACATCTGAAAGGCTCGAAGTCCGCGATCGACGTCGGATCGTGCCAGTCTTGGATCCATGGCGTCGAAGAAGGCTCAGCGGGAGGATGTCCCGCGGGTCGCAACCGTGCTGCCGGTGGGGCAGGTGTCGGCACTGCTCGGGATTCCGGCTGTCACTCTTCGCACCTGGGATGCCAGGTACGGCGTGAGCCCATCAGGCCGTACGGCCGGACTGCATCGCCGCTACACCGAAGCCGACGTCCAACGGATCCGCCGTATGCAGCGCCTGATCGCACGTGGGGTCGCGGCCCAGGACGCGGCCCGGCTGAGCGTCCGAGGTGGCCGCACGGCGTCGGCGCGACTCGCCGACACCGCGGCCGCCGCGGACGGACTGATCGCCGCGACCGAGGCGCTGCGGACCGCCGAGATCGGCGACCTGCTGGACAGTTGCTTGGACCAACGAGGAGCCGGGCCTACCTGGACCGAGATCGTGGCACCTGCGTTTCGGGAACTCGGACTGCGCTTCACCACCGCCGGCGACTGCACCGACATCGAACTCTTGCTCGCGAACGCGTTCACCGCTGCACTTGATCGCCATCTCTACCGACGGCAACTCCGGCCGGACACCATGCACCCGACCTTGCTGGTGCAATGCCCTGAAGATCGACACACGCTACCGCTCAGGGTGCTGCACGCGGTGCTACTCGAACGAAGCCAGCCCGTTGTGCTGCTCGGCCCGGAGACGAGCCCCACGGCCGTGATGAACTCCATCGCACGCGCGAATCCCTCAGCGGTGGTGCTCTGGGCAAGCATGCGCCGACCAGGCCAGGCGCGCCTCCGGCAGAGAGTCGGGAGAACCGGGCATCAGACCTTCACGGCGGGCCCAGGCTGGCCGCGTCAGCACCAGCCGCTCACCAGCCTCTCCGACGCCACCGCTGCCTTGACAGTCCGGCGCACGATCCGAACGCCAGCACCAGAACGGTGAATGTGTAGGGGTACTGGGGGTAGGAACCACAGGCACGAGGGGGCCGACGATGGACACTCGAGATGTCGAGACATACTGCCAGAACGGTGTGTGGAAGAACCGCCGACCCGGCTGTGAGCCGTTCTCCAGCGGCGGTCCCCGGCTGCGGCAGGTCGCGATCGGAGCCGAGGTCGCCCGCTGGGCCCGGTCGCAGCACATCATCCGGGACGCCTCCGGCGAGATCGTCGAGACCCACGTCTACGGTCCCGGGGTCTTCCCGCCCCGCTCACCGATCAAGACGATCCGACCAACCAGCAACGCCAGACCGCCAACCACAAGGTGACCTGCGACGTCTCCGAAGGCGATCGGCCAGGCGATCGCCGACCTTCACGGCGCGCGCGGCGTGGCGAGGAATCTCTCGCTGGGATCTGGGCACCGGAACCACATGCGGTGACGAGGCTCTACGAGACAGTCACCGCCAGGCCGGGTGGGTTGAAACCTCAGCCCACCCGGCCGCCCACCCCAAGCCCCTCGCCGTCAACCCCCGTGCGGCGACGGCGAACGGCTGGTCCGGCCCGTCCGCGGCTCAGGGGGCCGAGGAGGTTCGGCGTTCCAGGGCTTCGATGATGGTCGGGCAGACGTCGATCTCGTAGAGCCTTTCGACGCTCTGCATGCCGCCCGGGCTCTCCGCGTTGATCTCCAGGACCTTGTCGCCGATCACGTCGATGCCGACGAAGTACATGCCGTCGGCCACGAGCTTCTCGCTCATCGCGTCGATGATGCCGCGTTCGGCGGCACCGATCTCGAGCGGGGCCGAGCGTGCGCCCGCGCTGATGTTGGCCCGCGGGTCGTTGCCCGTGGGCAGCCGCCGGAAGGCGGCCGGCTGTCCGTCGCGCTCGAGGAGCCGTCCCTCGAGCAGGAAGATCCGGGCATCGCCGTCCTCGCCGCCCTCGACGAACTCCTGAACGACCGCGTAGCCGTCCTGCAGCACCGCCTCCGTCATCTGGGCGAGGTTCGCTTCGCCCTCGTCCCGGATCATGAACACATTCCGGCCCTTGGCTCCGTACAGAGGCTTGACGACGCAGTGGCCGACCTTGCCGGCGAACCGTTCGATCGCCTCCGGGTCCCGCGTCACCAGCGATCGGGGGCGGATCTTCTCGGGGAACTCCCCCAGGTAGAGCTTGCTCGTTGCGCGGGTCAGGGATCTCGGGTCGTTCACCACCGTGACGCCCCGCGCCTGAAGCATCTGGCCGAAAACCACACCCAGCGGGCTCGCCCACGGCCGCTCCTGCAGATCGTCGATCGATTCGTTGCGCAGGAACAACGCGTCGAGGTCCTCCATGACGATCCGTTCGGCATCGCGCTCCTTGATGCGCTCCATGAAGGTCTCGAGCGTGTCGTCCTTCCCGAACTCTGCGGCATGCGCCCGGGCCACCAGCTGCCCGTCACTCTCGCCGAGCTCGACGTCTCCGACTCCGACGTACCAGACCTCATGCCCGCCCTGGGCCGCGGCCCTCGCCAGCCGGGTGGTCGTGTACTCGTCGATCTCGGTGCCGACGTCGTTCACGAAGAAGGCAAGCCTCATTCCGACACATCTCCTTCGTACAGGTCGGTGACCGACGCGCCCGCGCGCAGTTTGTCGAGACGCTCCCGGGCGCCGGGCACGTCCAGCCAGCGTGGACGGACCCACGGTGCTTCGAGCACCTCGCGGTCGAGCAACTCCTGGATCAACGGGATGTGGTCCACCGCGAGCTTGCCGACGAAGAGGACCTCGAGGCTGCCACCCTCCGCAAGGGTTTCGAGGATGCGGGTGATCCCCCGCAGGTAGATCGCGTCCTTCACCGAACCGCCGCCGACGACGACCCGGATGGCGATGGACCAGGCGGTCCTCGTCGGTAGCTGATGGTCTTCCCGCAACGATTCGAAGATCTCCAGGAATCCGGCGCCGTCAAGCATGTTGCCGATGGCAACAACCCGCGCGGCGAGCACGCGGAGACGTCGCGGGTCCAGTCCGCCGGTCAGGTACTCGGCGAGCACGGCAAGACCTTCTTGGGTCTCGTCGTAGCCGGGCAGACCGATCGTCAGCAGCGTCAGGGGTTGCCTGGCGCCGTTCTGGTAGGTCACGACATGGGTGCCGACCTCGTGATGCAGCAAGGGCTCGACGCGGTCCGCCCTGATCGTGGCGGTTTCGGGAATGAGCAGCCGGCCGAACGACACCATCAGTTCGGAGATGTCGTCACGCACCTCGAGGTCGAGTGGGAAGTCCGGATACACCGCACGATAGCGATCGAACTCCGCACGAGCCGCCGCCGCGAACGCGCCGGCCGTCACACTGCGGGTGCTGGGAGCTTGGGCCGGGATGGTCTCGAGCAGCTGCTCCGCGGCGGACGCGAGAGGCTGGGCGATCCCGCCGTACAGTTGCAGCGATCCGTACACGAACCGTGACGTGTCGCGGTCCTCCAGGGCTGTGATCTGTCGTGCTATCTCGTCTCGCTTCACCCGGAAGAGTGTGTGCAGCGCAGGGTCGGTGACGTTCTCGATGTCGAGGTTGTAGAGGTCTCGCCGCACCATGTCCGGCTCGAAGTCCAGCGGTCTGAGCCGGAGAGTGGGGGCGGTCCCGAAGTCACCCCGTTCGAAGTCCGCCCATGCCTCTGCCGCATTGACCGGCGTGATGTTGAGCAGCAGGTCCAAGCTGCGCTCGATCTCGGTGAGGCGAGAATCGATAGTGAGAGCAGGCGCGAGCTGCTGGGTCGGGGACGTCATCTGACACGGGTACCCACCAATCACTACTACCCATGCGTAGATCGGTTTTGTCCATGTACGGCGCCCAGATCAGCCGCCGCTGCCGTACGGCCGGGTGATGATCTCCAGCCAGTGCCCGTCAGGGCCCTCCCAGTACAGCCCGCGGCCACCGTCCCCGTGGTTGATCTCTTGCGGTTGGCGCTTGAAGGGGTCGGCCCACCACTGGCGGCCGTCGTCCCGCAGGCGACCGTGGATCAGGTCGAACTCCTGCTCACTGACCAGGAACGCGTAGTGCTGGCCGTGGATCTCGCCCTCGGTGTCCATGAAGTCCAGGCTCACCCCGTTGTCCAACTTCAGCTCGGCGAACGGGCCGTACGCTTTCGCCTCCGGCAGACCGAGCACCTCGGCGACATCGCGCGCCGCGGCCCACCGGTCCTTCACGTGCACGATCGTGTGGTTCAGCTCGACACTCATCGGGCTCTCCTGGCTGGCCGGTCCTCAACTGGCGTGTACTCACCCCCACTCTGCACCCCGAACCCCACTGAAAGCAGCAGCCCGCGCGCCGCATCAACCGGTTCGTCAACGGATGGGTGACAACAGCCTTGTCAACGGACCGATGACATTGTAGGCTCATGCTGCGTGATGACAGCCCGTCGACTTGACGCGCCGTCGACCCCGGACACAGGAGTGCGGATGCCAACGGACCCGGCGGACGCACTGCAGTATCTGACCGACGTGCTTCAGAAGCTGGCCTCCGCCCCGAGCGTCCCCGGGACGGAGGCCGCACCCTCGGCCGGCGAACGCATCGAGGCCCTGAACCGCTTGCGCGCTCTGCGGGATCGGCTGAACGAATGGGAACCGCAGCTGATCGAGGCTGCCCGCGCCGCCGGAGTCAGCTGGGCACAACTGGCACCGGCGCTGGGAGTGACCAGCCGGCAGGCTGCCGAGCGGCGCTACCTTCGGCTAAACCCGCGCCCGTCCGAGCCGGGGTTGAATCGGGAGCAGCGAGTCCAGGCCGCCCGGGACCAGCGGGCGGGCGACCGTGCCGTCGCGGTGTGGGCACGCGACAACGCCGCGGACCTCCGCCGGGTGGCCGGGCAGGTCGCCGGACTCGACGGACTGGATGCGCGCACCCAGGCGAGTGTCGACGCTGTCCACGACGCGCTCGCCGACAACGACTCCGCCACATTGCTGGCCCCCCTCGCGGCGGCCCACCCTCACCTGTCCGAGGCCCATCCAGCGCTGGCAGACCGCATCTCGGAGATCGGCACGCGTACGGACGAAGCCCGGCAGGCCAGTCAGAACCGCAACGCCGAGCGAACCGAGGTCGACAGCGGAGATGGCACGACGGCTCACAAGAAGAAGGCCGGGCGCAAGGGCCTCGGTTGACACAACGCGCAGAGGACTTAGGCACCTCAGGTCAGATGGAGTGCATAGTCGAGGGTGCCGAGGCGTGCGTGGGTCGGCTCGGTTGTCCAGGCGTTAGTCCGATGACAGCGGCTCGTTGCCCTGGGCGTCTGGTGACGGGGATGTCGTTGCCGGCGCGGTCGTTTCGGGAGTGCCGGTTGGCGGGGCGCTCGAGGACGACGGGCTGGACGAGGGCGTTCCCTGAGTAGGGACGCTCGGCGTGGCGCTGCTTCCGGTGGACGGGCTGGGGGACGTCGTGGCCGGCGACGGAGTACCGGTCGAGGAGGTGGCGGGCGGAGGGGTGCTTGGCGTTGCTTGCTGAGAGGGGCTTCGCGACGGTTGAGCTGACGTGGTCGGGTTCGTCGCACCAGGCCGGGTCCGACCGGTCGTCGGGCCAGACTTTGTCGCGGCGGGTTTCGGGCCCGGCGTGCTTTCACTCGTTCGGGGGCCGACTTCGGTTGTCGGAGGCAACCTGTTCTCGTTGCCGTTGAGCAGGACTCCGGCTCCCACAGCGGCCGCCGCCGCGATGACGGCGATCGTTCCCGCCAGCAAGGCCTTGGTCCGGATCCGGCTGGGCTCCGGGGCCTCGACATCGCTGATCTCTTGCTCGGTGGTCGGAACCGCAGCAACAACTGCAGGTCGCTGGGTGCGCAAGGCGCCGGCCACGATCTCGGCGGCGATCGGACGGTCGGCGGCCTCCTTGGCGAGCATCCGGAGCAGTACGTTCTCGAACGGTCCTCCGAGTTCGGGGCGGATGAGGCTCGGAGGTGCCGGTGCGGTGTCGACGTGCTGGTAGAGAATCGCGGTCGGATGTTCCGCCGTGAACGGCGGCTGACCGGTGACCAGTTGGTAGAGCACGCAACCCAGCGCGTACACATCCGCCGGCGTGCCGGCCTGCGCGCCTCTCGCTCGCTCGGGAGCGAGGTAGTGCATGCTGCCGATGATCTGACCGGCCGCCGTCAGCGTCGTCGTTCCTTCTCCTGGAAGGTGCGCGATACCGAAGTCCGCGACCTTGACGGTCCCGTCGGTGGCGATCAGCAGGTTGCCCGGCTTCACGTCTCGGTGTACGACGTCCTGCGCATGCGCCGCGGCCAGGCCGGCTGCGGCCTGTTCGACGATGTCGATCGCACGGTCCTTCGGCACTGGTCCGTGCTCGGCGAGCTCCTCCGCGACCGTCCGGCCCTCGACCAGCTCCATCACCAGGAAGAATCCATCGGCGTGATCGCCGAAGTCGTAGACGGAGACGACGTGCGCGTCGCTCACCCTCGCCGCGGCGCGAGCCTCGCGATGGAACCGCTCGGCCGCTCTCGCGCCCTGATGGGACGGCAGCAACAACTTGACCGCGACCTCACGGCCCAACTGTTCGTCGGTAGCGCGAAAGACCTCCCCCATACCGCCCCGCCCGAGCGAGGGCCCCAACCTGTATCGCTTCGCAACCAGCATCCCGACCCCGTACCCAGCACCACCACAAGCCAACCAAGGACCACGGCCACGCACCGGAAGGCGTTGGCTGCTCGGTAGGCAGCCGACGGTCACCGGCAGAGCTGTCGATGCAGCGGGGTCCCCACTCGAGCGAGTGGGGACCCAGGCCTTCTGGGGCGCGGAGCTAGTCCTTGAACGCGTCCTTCACCTTCTCGCCGGCCTGCTTCAGGTCGGCTTCGGTCTGATCCGCCCGGCCCTCGGCCTGCAGGTCGCGATCGTCGGTCGCGTCTCCGGTCTTCTCCTTGAGCTTGCCCTTGGCCGCCTCCGCGGCGTTCTTCATCTTGTCTCCGACACCCATCGACCTGTCCCTTCAAGAGTTCCGGTGATCGCTACCTGGTGCCCGCGACACGGTGTTCCATGCGCGCGTACTGAAGCTCAGGCCCGGGCTGAGGCGGTGACGGCTGGGCGAGCGTGACGGGACCAGGTGATGAGGGAGGCGAAGAACAGCAGGGTGAAGCCGATCAGCAGCGGCCAGGCGAGTGGCTTCGACGGGTCGAACTCGTCGCGGGCGCGGAATGCGGCGAGCAGCATGGCGGCGATCATGATCAGCTCGACCTCGAGCATCCGCTGCAGCGTCGACCAGCGGGCGTCGTACCAGACGCAGATGCCGGCGGCGCCCAGACAGGACACGGCACCCAGGGTTCGGCAGGACAGTGGGGTGAGCGTCCACGGCCACAGGTCCAGGAACGTCGACGGTGAGAGGAACATGGCGGCGCCTTGCACCAGCGCGAGTACGCCGACGGCCGCGACGACACCACGGACGGACGGTGGGAGCAGGTCGTCCACGGTCCTCGTATGGTCGGCGTACCGCCGGTTCGCCAGCCAGGCAGCGAGGACGAGGATCGGCGCGGCGAAGTACAGGGCCGACCAGATCCAGAAGGCGGCGCTGTCATGGGTGAACTTGTCCCAGTGCAGCACCGTCGCCACCCCGAGAAGCGATGCGAACAACGCGACCGACAGCATCCCCGGCGCGAGAACATGCCACCGCCGTTCGAACGCAGCCCGCACGAAGAAGTAGGCGCCACCGAGGTACGCCGACGCGAGCACCATCGCAGTCATGGTCGGGCGGAGCGGCCACGCCCACAATCGCGCGGTGTGGTGAGGGAACAGGTACAGGATCACGAACCCCGCGACGAGGAACGGCACGATGCACAACGACAGGACCCGTGTGTAGCGCAGCACACGGTCGTCACCAGTCGGTCCAGCACGCGTCGTCATCAGCAGCCTCGTTTTCGACGATCGACCGCGCGGTCTGGCCAGGTCAAGAGGCGCCAGCGGGACGTGAGCGACAGGTAACGCCGGAAGACTCGGCCGAGCACTAGCCTTGAGGGGCAAGCGACGGGGTAGGAGGTGTGCCGTGGCAGCGCCGCGTGGGGGCCGCGTGATTGTTGTCGGCGGCAGCATGGCCGGGCTGCTCGCCGCACGCGCCGTAGCGCAGCAGGCCGCGTCGGTCGTCGTACTCGAGCGCGAGAAGCTCACCGACGCCGTGGAACCGCGCGGCCACGTGCCCCAGGGTCGGCACCTGCACCTGCTGCTGTCGGCCGGGCTGGACCTGCTGAGTGACTGGTTCCCCGGCATCGAGGACGAGTTGGAGTCCCGCGGCGCCGTCCGCGTCGACGGCCATCGGGCGTGGGTGCACCAGGGCGGCGCCTACCGGGCCCGCGGGGACTGGGGCCGGCCGGTGCTGTGCCTGACACGACCACTGCTGGAGTACGTCGTACGCTCCCGGGTGGCCGCCGTACCCGGTGTGACGATCGAGGACGGCGTACTGGTCCAGCGAGCCGCTGTCGAGGATCACCGGGTGACCGGCGTGGTGGCGGACGGTGCCGAACGGACGGCCGACCTCGTCGTCGACTGCTCCGGGCGCAACTCACGCATCGCCCACGACCTCTCGACCTCGGGGCTGCTCGACCCGCCGGTCAGTCGGGTCGGCATCGACATCGGCTACGCGTCCTTCCTGATGCGCCGCTCACCGGGCGACTTCGAGGGCACCTTCGTCGTCTGCATCGACAACCCGGGCTCGTTCCGGGGCGGATCTGTGCTGCCGGTCGAGGGCGATCGTTGGCAGGTGACGCTCGGCGGTGTGCACGGCGATGCACCACCCACGGACGACGAGGGTGTCCGTGCCTTCACCGCGTCACTGCCAAGCCCGGCCATCGCGCAGCTCGTCGATCGCTGCGAGCGCTTGTCGGAGGTCGCGGCTTACCGGTTTGCGTCGAGTCAGCGACGGCACTACGAGAAGGCGGATTTGCTGGAGGGCCTTGTCACGCTCGGGGATGCGGCGTGCAGCTTCGACCCGATCTACGGCCAGGGCATGTCGTCGGCGGCGTTGCAGGCCGCTGTGCTGGGCGACGTGGCCCAGGCTGTCGGAGTGCTCTCGCCGGGACTCCCCCGACGATTCCACCGCAGGGCGGCTCGCGTCATCGACGCACCGTGGCGCATCGCCGTGGGCGGCGACTTCGGCCATCCGGCGACGGTCGGGCCGAAGCCCGCGGGGACCGACCAGCTCAACGGCTACATCCGATTGGTCGTACGCGCGGCGCACGTGTCGGTGCCCGTGGCACGCGCCGTCAACCGGGTCCTCCAGTTGGCAGACCCACCCACCGCGCTGCTGCGTCCCCGGACGATCGCCCGGGTCTTGCGCGAGTCGCGCCGTTCGCCGGCCGCCACCGGCACCGAGGTCCGGCACCCGCGCGTCGGAGCGGAAGGTTCACCCAGCGTCAATCTGTAGACACGTAACGTATATGCCGTAGAGCAGTCCGGGTGTCATCGTCGTGATCGTTCGTTCCCGCCCCCGTGAAAGAGCGAATCATGAATGATCACGACTCCGCCCCGTCCCCCAGACCCCGACGTGGACGCCGCTGGCTCGGCGTACTACTCGGCACCGCGCTGCTGACGGTCACCTCCGCGGCAGCGGCGTACGCGGCTCCTCCTCCGGCCCTGCCCCAGAACGCCGGTGGCTACGAGCAGTCGTTCTCGCCGGCCTACGACTACGACGGCGACGGGTGCTACGCCACCCCGGCCATCGGTGCTGACGGCACCCTCAACCCCGGGCTCAACCCGACCGGTGCCGTCAACGGCAACTGCCGGGACCAGTCCGACCTCGACAACAGCCAGACCTACGCCCGCTCGAAGTGCAACAACGGTTGGTGCGCGGTCGTCTACGCGAGCTACTTCGAGAAGGACCAGGCCCTGCCCGGCAGCAGCCTCGGCGGGCACCGCCACGACTTCGAGCACGTCATCTCCTGGATCAACCAGGCGTCCAACCAGGTCGACTACGTGACGACCACGCAGCACAGCAGCCAGGTGACCTATGCCCGGTCGCAGGTGCGGTTCGACGGGTCGCATCCGAAGGTCGTGTACCACAAGGACGGCGCCAGTACGCACTTCTTCCGGCTGGCCAACAGCAACGACGAACCGCCGGAGAACCACTACCACACCTGGCGCTACCCGCCGCTCGTCGACTGGAACGGCTGGCCCAGCACGGGACTCCGGACCATCCTGATGAACGCCGACTTCGGCTCCGCCACGATCAAGATCACCGACAAGGACGACCGTTTCCGCAACCTCCTCAACGCCTCCAAGCCCAGCGGCATCCCGTTCGACCCCTGGGCCTGATCCCCGGCCCGGCCGTCGACCCATCCGGACCGGCGGCCGGTCCGAAGTTCTGCAGTGGTGCCCGGGCGTGCTGACAGCCCGCCGGCACCAGCCCGGCGGCGGCGTCCTTGGTCAGGGGACGCCGCCGCCGCGCCTGTTGCTGACAGCAATTAATTCTCTCCCCGATCCGACCCATCCGCCGGTGTGACGGCCCCGAATCCCTGGATGTCAGCCGTGAGCGACACCGCTCACGCCCTCACCAGGAAAGAGATCGTCATGTCACGAAAGATCGTCCGCGCCGGCCTCGCCGCGTCTGCTCTGGCCCTCGTCCTCGCGTCGGCGGCGTGTGGCAGCAGCGACGACAACAGCTCCGCGAGCTCGGGTTCGTCCTCGACGACCACCAGCAGTACGCCGTCCGCGTCCAGCTCCATGGACAACGCGGCCGCCGGCCTGGTCGGACCCGGCTGCGCCGACTACGCGAAGGCCAACCCCAACGGCGCCGGCTCCATCGACGGCATGGCCGCCGCTCCCGTGGCGACCGCCGCCTCCGGCAACCCGCTGCTGACCACCCTCGTCGCCGCGGTCTCCGGCAAGCTGAACCCGAAGGTCGACCTCGTCTCGACCCTCAACGGCGGCGAGTTCACCGTCTTCGCCCCGGTCGACACGGCCTTCGCGAAGATCCCGGCCGCCACCATCGACACGCTGAAGACGAACGACGCCCTGCTCTCGAAGATCCTGACCTACCACGTGGTCGCCGGTCAGCTCGACCCGATGGCCGTGGTCGGCACGCACCCGACCGTGGAGAAGCAGAGCGTCACCGTCACCGGATCCGGCGACAGCCTCAAGGTGAACGGCGCCAACGTCATCTGCGGCGGCGTCAAGACCGCCAACGCGACCGTCTACCTGATCGACTCCGTCCTGATGCCGCCGGCCGCCTGACCGGTAGCACCGGACGACCGCAGTCCCGGGTCGGTGTCATCGACCGACAGTTGCCGATGGCACCGACCCGTCTCCACGTCCTCGACGATGCAGGAGCAAGGTCATGTCACTGATGTCGCACCGGCGGATCCGCGCCTCGGTCGGGCACCGCCGGATCCGCGCCGCGCTGGGTGGGCTTGCCGCCGCCGTCGCCGGGCTGGGCCTGGGCGAGCTGACCGCGGCGCTGGCCGGTGGCACGTCGCCGGTGGTCGGGGTCGGGACGCAACTGATCGACCTCGCGCCGGGTCCGGCCAAGGACTGGGCGGTGAAGAATCTCGGCACCGCCGACAAGCCGATTCTCGTCGGCGGGGTGTTGGCGGCCGTGGTGGTGTTCGCGTTGGCGGCCGGTGCTGTCGGAGCATCTCGGCCACGGGTGGCGGTCGGCCTCACGGTCGGCTTCGGCGTACTGGCGATTCTCGCTGCCGCTACGGGACGCACGCTGGCGGCTGATCCGTTCACACGGTTGCTGCCTGGTGTGGTGACGCTGATCGTCGCCACCGGCGGGATGATCCTGATCCTCAGAGCCCTGGGGTCTTCGGCAGATGGTGTCGAGGATCCGGAGCCGGCTTCCGGCGTACCAGGGTTTGATCGGCGGCGGTTCCTGACGACGGCGATGGCATTCGGCGTGGTGGGCGCGGCCGGGCTGGGGGGATCCCGGCTGGTGCCGGGTGGCGTCGACGAGGCGACCCGCAGGGCGGTGAGGATTCCGGCGCCGGGCAGTCCTGCTGGTGTGCTACCGAGCGGGGTGTCCGCGGAGGTGGCCGGGGTGAGCCGGTTCATGACCCCGAACAAGTCGTTCTACCGGGTCGACACACTGCTGACGGTCCCGAAGGTCGACCCGCGGACCTGGGAGTTGCGGGTCCACGGCATGGTCGACCGCGAGCTGCGGCTGAACCTGGCGGACCTGCTCGACCGGCGCCTGATCGAGCGGGACATCACGCTGACCTGTGTCTCCAACGAGGTCGGCGGTCCGTACGTCGGGAACGCCCGCTGGATCGGCGTACCCATCGCGGAGATCCTCCGTGAAGCCGGGGTGCGCGCGGGTGCGGACGCGGTGAAGTCGACGAGTGTCGACGGCCTCACCATCGGTACCCCGATCGCGGCCCTGACCGACGGACGGGACGCGATGTTCGCGGTCTCGATGAACGGCGAGCCGTTGCCGTTCGAGCACGGCTTCCCGGTGCGGATGGTGGTGCCGGGGCTGTACGGGTACGTCTCGGCGACCAAATGGATCGTCGACTTCGAGGTCACCCGGTTCGCGGACTTCAGCGCGT
Organism: Kribbella sp. NPDC048837; assembly: GCF_055586945.1. Classification (NCBI taxonomy): domain Bacteria; kingdom Bacillati; phylum Actinomycetota; class Actinomycetes; order Propionibacteriales; family Kribbellaceae; genus Kribbella; species Kribbella sp. NPDC048837. Next base: position 1,504,494 of record NZ_JBVJHF010000002.1, on the reverse strand, counting down.
ACTGGACCGACCGTGGGTGGGACGTCGAGGCGCCGATCAAGACCGCGTCGCGGATCGACGTACCCAAGGGCTTCGCCACGATCAAGGCCGGGCCCGCGGTCGCGGCCGGGGTGGCCTGGGCCCAGCACCGCGGGATCACCAAGGTCGAGGTCCAGGTCGACAACGGGCCGTGGCAGCCCGCGACGCTCGCGGCCGAGGACTCCATCGACACCTGGCGGCAGTGGACGTTCCGGTGGAACGCGACGCCGGGCAATCACAAGCTCACCGTCCGGGCCACCGACGGCCAAGGACGCCTGCAGACCGCGGACCGTGCCGCACCGCGACCGAACGGATCCAGCGGTCTGCACAACACCGTCGTGATGGTCGAGTAGGCCGATGGCACGGTTCGGTCAGATGGTGGGGGTCAGGCCGCCGTCGATGACGATGTCGGCGCCGACGAGGTTGCCGACCCGGTCGCTGGCCAGGAACACCACCAGGTCGGCGACCTCCTCGGGACGGGTGAAGCGGCCCGACGGGGAAGCCGCGGCGGCCTGAGCCGCGACGTCGCCCGGGTGGGCGCCGACCGCCCCGCCGACCGTTTCGGCGACACCGCCGGCACCCAGCCACAGATCGGTCGCAACCGGTCCGGGGCTGACCGTGTTCACCCGGACGCCGCGCGGCGCCAGTTCCTTGGACAACGACTTGAAGAAGCTGAGGCACGCGGCCTTGGCGGCGCTGTAGTCCACCACCAGCGGATCCGGCAGCGTCGCGTTCACCGAGCACACCGTGACGATGGCACCTGACCGCTCGAGCAGGACGGGCAGCGCGGCGCGGGTCGTCCGCACCGCCGACAGCAGGTCGAGAGTCAGCGTCTCGAGCCAGTCCTCGTCCGTGACCGAGGCGAATCCGTCCGGCCGCGGGCGCACGGCGCCGACGTTGTTCACCAGGATGTCGAAACCACCGGCCCGCGAGATCGCCTCGTCCACGAGCAGCCCCGGACCCTCCGCAGTACCGAGGTCGATCGCCACCGCCTCGACGGGCAACGCGCCGAGTTCGCCGCCGACCGTCCGGGACCCGGTGACGACCTTGACGCCCTCGTCCAGCAGCGCCCGTGTCGTCGCCAGCCCGATGCCCTTGCTGGCACCGGTGACGAGTGCCGTCTTACCGCTCAGGTGAAGATCCATGACCCAACCATGCGCCTTTGAGCTGCTGCTCTTCTCAGAGGGGGTCGGGAAGGCCGAGGACGGCGCCGAGCCGGGCCAGCTGGTGGTCCAGGTGGCCCGGGAACTGGGTGACGGTGTTGGTGAACTGGCCGAAGAGTTCGAGGCTCACCAGGCCGCACAGCGAGGAGTACGCCAGTAGGCCGCGGGCGAGGACCTCCGGTGCCAGCTCGCCGGGTAGTCCGGGGCGCAGGCGGTCCAGCTCGCGGTGGAGAGCTGTCGTCATCGGCGGATCGTCGGGGGTCGGCCTGAGGTCTGCGTCGGCGAGCAGGGCGAGCAGGAGGAAGGGCACGCGGCTTCCGGCGGCCGTTGTGCGCTCCGGTGGCGCGTGATAGCCGGGGACCGGGCTGCCGTAGAGCAGGGCCCATTCGGCCGGGTTCGCGACGGCCCAGCGGCGTACGGCGCGTCCGATGGCCAGCCAGCGACGGCCCGGATCATCGCGGCGGCAGCGGGACTCTGCTGCCTCCACGGCGTCGCCGAAGGCGTTGTACGACTCCTCGATCAGCAGAGTGAGGAGCTCGTCGCGGCTCGGCACGTACCGGTACATCGCCGACGAGACCAGGCCGAGCTCGCGCGCGATCGCCCGCAGGGACAGGCCGGCGGCGCCCTCGCTGGCGAGCTGCTCGTGCGCGATCCGGAGGATGCCCGCCATCGTCTCCTGGTGCCGGCGCTGCCGCGGGGTCTCCGTCATCGGTTCATTGTCGCGGCGGCACCCGGTGCCGGCAACTTCCGAGAGCGGTGCCATGTTCAGAGAGCAGTGCTCTTGCATTTGCCGATCGGATCGTCCACACTGGAAGCAAGAGAGAGCACCGCTCTCGGAAATGTGAGGGAGTGGGACGATGAACGAGATCTGGCGCTGGGGGAATCTCGCACTGGCCTTCGGCGTGGAGCTCGCCGGGCTCGGCATCTTCGCCTGGTGGGGCTGGCGCGCGGGTGAGAGCGTCGTACCGCGGGTGCTGCTGATGATCGGCCTGCCGGTGATCGCCGCTGTCGTCTGGGGCCTGTTCGCCGCACCGACCGCGAACTACGGCAGCCCGGTGGTGACCGCGATCGTCAAGGTCGCGTTCTTCGGCCTGGCCGGCCTGGCCCTGTGGAGCCTCGATCACCGAGTCGTGGCCGCCGCCTTCGTCCTGACCGTCGCCGTGAACCTCATCATCATCCAAGCCGGCAACCTGAACCCCGACCCCCCAGCCGCAACCACCACCACCACGATCACCCGCTGACCGCGCGCTCGGCCACCGTCAGAGGGGCGGCGGTGGCCCGGACGACGTCGTCGACCGTGACTCCCGGGGCGAGCTCGACCAGGTGGAAGGAGTCGCCCACCACGTCGAGTACGGCGAGATCGGTGATCACCCGGTCGACGACGCGGCGGCCGGTCAGCGGGAGGGTGCAGGTGTCGACGAGCTTGGGTTCGCCGGCCCGGGTGCGATGCTCCATCAGCACGATCACCCGGCGCGCACCGCTGACCAGGTCCATCGCGCCGCCCATGCCCTTGACCATGGCGCCGGGAACCATCCAGTTCGCGAGGTCGCCGTACCGCGAGACCTGCATGCCGCCGAGGATCGCGACGTCGACATGACCGCCGCGGATCATCGCGAAACTGGTCGCGGAGTCGAAGTACGACGCTCCCGGCACGACCGTGACGGTCTGCTTGCCGGCGTCGATCAGGTCCGGGTCGACCTCGTCCTCGTACGGGAAGGGCCCGACGCCGAGGATGCCGTTCTCGGCCTGCAGGGTGACGGCCGATCCGGCGGGCAGGTGGCCGGGGACGAGGGTCGGCAGGCCGATGCCGAGATTCACGTACTCGCCGTCGGAGAGCTCGGCGGCCGCGCGGGCCGCCATCTCGTCGCGGGACCACGGCATGTCAGGCCTCCGACCGTGGTCGCGTGGTGCGCTTCTCGATGCTCTTCCGCGCGGCCTGCTCAGGGGTGAGCGGTACGACGCGCTGCACGAAGACGCCGGGCAGGTGGATCTCGTCGGGTTTCAGCACGCCGACATCGACGACCGCTTCGGCCTCGACGATCGTCAGCCGGCCGGCCATCGCCGCCACGGGGTTGAAGTTGCGCGCGGCCGCGTGGAAGACACAGTTGCCGGCCCGGTCGGCGACCGCGGCCCGGACCAGCGCGACGTCGGTGACGATGGCCTCCTCGAGGACCATCTCGCGGCCCTGGATCGTCCGGACCTCCTTGGCCGGCGAGGCCACCGCCACTGTTCCGTCGGGCCCGTAGCGCCACGGCAGGCCGCCCTCGGCGACCAATGTCCCGACCCCGGTCGGGGTGAAGAACGCGCCGATGCCCGAACCGCCGGCGCGCAGCCGCTCGGCCAGCGTGCCCTGCGGTGTCAGCTCGACATGCAGTTCGCCGGCCAGGTACTGCCGGGCGAACTCCTTGTTCTCCCCGACGTACGACGCGATCACGCGGCTGATCCGGCCTTGCTCGAGCAGCAACCCGAGACCGGCACCGTCGACCCCGCAGTTGTTCGACACCACGGTCAGATCCCGGGCGCCTTGCTCGAGCAGCGCCTCGATCAGGAACCACGGGATGCCGGCGAGCCCGAAGCCCCCGACCGCCAGGCTGGTTCCGTCGGGGAGGTCGGCGACCGCGTCGGCGGGCGTCGCGACGACCTTGTCCACACTCATGCCGCATCCTCCTGAAGGTGGGCGACGACGGCCGGCGTCACCAGATCGGGTCGTTGGGCCGCGGCCAGGTGGGCGGCGTCCGGTACGACGAGAAGCTTGCCGTTGGCAACTGAGTTGGCGATGCGCTCGAGCTGCCACGGCGGCGTGGCCGGGTCGTCGGCCCCGGCGATCGCGAGCGTCGGCGCGGTGATCGCCGGCAGGTCGTCGATCAGGTCCATCGTCGCGATCACCTCGCAGCAGGCGGCGTACCCCTCGGCCGGGATCGACGCGACCATCCGCTCGGACTCCGCGCGGACCTGCGGATGCTCGGCCAGCCAGGCCGGCGTGAACCAGCGTTGTACGGCGGCTTCCGCGACGGCCGCCGTACCCTTCGCGCGGACGAGCTCGGCGCGGTCGGTCCAGAGTGAGGGCGGATCGAGCCGGGCGCCGGTGCACAGCACCACGAGCCGATCGACGCGATCGGGATTGCGAGCCGCCAGGCGCAGGCCGGTCATGCCGCCGAGCGAGAGCCCGACGAGGTGCGCCCGCGCGACACCGAGGTCATCGAGAAGTACGACGACGTCGTCGGCGAGGTCGTCGATGGTGTACGGCCCGGGCGGTACCGGGGACCGGCCGTGGCCGCGGGTGTCGAACCTGATGACGCGGAACCGCTCCTCCCACTCGGCGAGGTTGACATCCCACATCTCCCAGGTCGAGCCGAGCGAGTTGGCCAGGAGCACAGCCGGCCCATCGGGCCGACCGCTGACAGTGTGGGCGACCGTCGTCATCGGACCGCCTCGAAGACGGCCGCGATGCCCTGGCCGCCGCCGATGCAGATGGTCTCCAAGGCGTAGCGGCCTTCGCGGCGGTGGAGCTCGTGGGCCAGCGTGGCCAGGATTCGCGCGCCGGTCGCACCGAGCGGATGCCCGAGGGAGATGCCGGAGCCGTTGGGGTTCAGGCGCTGGTCGACAGGGTCGATCTTCCACTCGCGCAGGCAGGCCAGGACCTGGGCGGCGAAGGCCTCGTTGAGCTCGATCAGGTCGAGGTCGTCGAGGGTGAGTCCGGCCCGGGCGAGGGCCGCGGCGGTGGCGGGGACGGGACCGATGCCCATCACCTCGGGTCCCACGCCGGCGACCGCCCAGGAGCGCAGGGCGACGATTGGGCGGAGACCGCGGCGTTCAGCCTCGTCCCGGGTGGTGACGACGCAGACGGCGGCGCCGTCGTTCTGGCCGCTCGCGTTGCCGGCGGTCACGGTGGCATCGGGGTCGGTCTTGAGCATGACGGGCCGCAGCCCGGCCAGGCTTTCGAGGGTGGTGTCCGGTCGAGGATGCTCGTCGGCGGTCACCAGCGTGCTGCCGCGCCGGCCCGGCACCTCGAGCGGGACGAGTTCGTCGGCGAAACGGCCCTCGGCCTGGGCGGCCACGGCGCGTTGATGGGACCGGAGTGCGAACTCGTCCTGCTCCGCGCGCGAGATCCCGTACTCGCGGCGTACGTTCTCGGCCGTCTCGACCATGCCGCCCGGGACCGGATGGTACTTGCCGCCCGCGGTCTCGCGGGCGCGGATGAGCCGGTCGTGCAGCTCGACACCACCGCGCACGCCGGTGCGCAGGCCGAGGGCGTAGTGCTCGACCTGCGACATGGATTCGGTGCCTCCGGCAACAACCAGTCCGGCCGCGCCGGTGGCGACCATGCCGGCCGCGGAGAGCACGGCTTGCAGGCCCGAGCCGCAGCGGCGGTCGATCTGCAGGCCGGGCACCGCCGTACCGAGTCCGGCGTCGAGTGCGGCGACCCGGCCGATCGCCGGGGCTTCGCCGTTCGGGTAGCACTGGCCGAGGACGACGTCGTCGACATCACCTTCGCGCAGGCCGGTCCGGCGGACCAGTTCGGTGAGCGCGGCGGTGGCCAGGTCGGCCGCGGACAGCGCCGCCAGCGCGCCGCCGAAGCGTCCCACCGGAGTACGGATCGGCTCACAGATCACCACGTCGCTCATGCCCTCGACGGTAGGCCGGGAAGACCCATATGGAGAAATACTCATTTACGCTCGATCGAGACTCTGCGAGTATGAATCGTGGAACTGCGCCATCTGCGGTACTTCGTCGCCGTCGCCGAGGAGCGGCACTTCGGGCGCGCCGCGGCACGGCTGCACATGGCCCAGCCGCCGCTGTCCCAGCAGATCCGCCGGCTGGAGACCGAGCTCGGCGTGCAGTTGCTCCGGCGTACGACGCGACGCGTCGAGCTCACCGCCGCCGGTGAGGCCTACCTGGTGCGGGCCCGCCAGATCATCGCCGCCGTCGCATCGGCCGCGGGCGAGGCGCAGCGGGTCGCGGCCGGGCTGCAGGGACGACTCGTGATCGGGTGCGTCGGCTCGGCGACGTACAGCCTGCTGCCGCAGCTCGTGCGGACGTTGCGCGACGAGCTTCCGGACGTCGAGGTCTCGGTCCAGGGCGAGATGCTCGCCCCCGACCAGGTCGGCGCACTGCTGGCCGGGCGGATCGACCTCGGTCTGCTCCGCCCGCCGGTCGACGAGGAGGCGCTGCGGCTCCAGGTGCTGCGGGCCGATCGGCTCATCGTCGCGCTCCCCGACGGACATCACCTCGCCGCGCGGGAACGCCTGCGGCTGAAGGATCTGGCCGGCGAGGACTTCGTCATCCACGCCGGCGGTGGGCGGTCGGTCATGCACGACACCGTGCTCGCGCGCTGCCGGGAGGCGGGCTTCGAGCCGCGGATCAGGCACGAGGTCGCCGAGACGTCGACGCTGGTGACCTTCGTCGCGGCCGGGCTGGGGATCGCCGTGGTGCCCGCGCCGGTGGCCGAGCTGTTGGTGCCTGGCGTGACGTACCGCGCGCTGGCCGGGAAGGCGTCCGTCGAGCTGGCTGCGGCGACCCGGGCCGACGACCAGGCTCCGCACCTGATGCGGGCCTTGGCCGTCCTGACGGCTTCGGTCTAGAAGAACCCGTCGCGCGGTGCCGCGCCGAGCCGGCGGACCCCGCCGAGCAGGCGGAGGTCCTCCGCGATCGCGGCCGCGGTGTCCTGCATGAGCGGGACGATCTTCTCGACGATCTGCTCCGCCGTCATCCGCCCCACGGTCGAGGAGTAGGCGAGCGCCGCGAGTACGCCGCCATCCGGTGAGCGGACCGGGACCGCCGCGGACAGCAGCCCGTCCTCGAGCTCCGACTCGACCACGGCGTACCCGTCCTTCCGGACCTGGTGCAGCGCATCGCGGTACTTCGTCGGATCCGTGATGGTGCGTTGCGCGAGGCGCCGCAGTCCGGCCCCGATGACCGCGTCGACGACCGACGCGTCCGCCCACGCGGTCAGCACCCGGCCCATCGACGTCGCGTGCGCCGGGACCCGGCTGCCCACGTCGACGGAGACACTCATGATCCGGCGCACCTGGACGCGGGCGACGTACACGACCTCGGTGCCGTCGAGCTGCGCCAGCGACGCGGACTCCTGGGTCGCCTCCGCGAGCCGGAGCAGATGCGGCTGGGCGGTCTCCACGAAGCCGTGCGTCGCCGCGTAGTGCTGGCCGATCGTCAGGACCCGTGGCGTCAGCGTCCACCGGCTGCCCGTCGCCGCGACGTACCCGAGCCGTTGCAGCGTCAGCAGGATCCGGCGGACGGCAGGCCGCGACAGGCCGGTCGCCGACGCCAGCTCGGCCAGCGTCGGGTTCGGCCGATCGGCGTCGAACGCGAGCAGTACGGCGAATCCGCGCTCGATGCTCTGCACGTAGTCGCGCTCGCTCCCCTCCCCAGTCATGCGGGTCATTCTCCTCCACGAAAAGTTGTTGAGCTCTTGACAGTCGCCCGGCCGGACTCCATGGTCTTGTCGTACGCCAAGCGTACGAGCTGTACGCAGAGCGTACACCCCAGGAGGTTACCGCAGATGGACCCGCGAGAGCTCCGCAACGCGTTCGGCCAGTTCGCCACCGGCGTCACCGTGGTGACGTGCACGAGCGACGAAGGCCGTCCGCACGGCGCCACCGTCAACGCCTTCACCGCCGTCTCGCTGGAGCCGGCGCTCGCCCAGGTCACGCTGAACCGCACCGCGAAGGCGTGCCAGTACCTGGACGGCAAGCCGTTCGCGATCAACGTGCTCGCCCATGACCAGCTCGACGTCGCCTGGCACTTCGCCGGGCGTCCCGCGGACCGCGCGCCCGGCTGGGTCGACGGTCCCCTCGCTCCGCTGCTCGAGGGTGCGGCCACGACGATCTCGTGCCGGCCGTGGCGGACGTACGACGGCGGCGACCACCTCATCGTGATCGGCGAGGTGGACGCGGTCGGGATCACCGCCCGGGACCCGCTGCTCTTCCACGGCGGCCGGTTCCGCTACCTCGGTCCGGTCGAGACCCATTGGTCGGGATCACTGGACTGCCCCGAGCGCGGCTGGTTCGACGCCGCCGCGGTCTTCACCCCGCTTGCCCTGGCCTGAAAGGACTTTCGATGACCACCACAGTCGAGCCCCGGACCACGACGAAGCGCCCGATGACGGGTGCGGAGTACCTCGACTCGATCCGCGACGACCGCGAGATCTGGATCTACGGCGAACGCGTCAAGGACGTCACCGAGCACCCGGCGTTCCGCAACCCGGCCCGGATGACGGCACGCTTGTACGACGCGCTGCACGACCCTGCGACCAAGGACAAGATCACCGTCCCGACCGACACCGGCAACGGCGGGTACACGCACCCGTTCTTCCGCACCCCGCACAGCTCCGCGGATCTGCAGAAGGACCGGATCGCGATCGAGCACTGGGCCCGCCAGACCTGGGGCTGGATGGGCCGCAGCCCCGACTACAAGGCCAGCTTCCTCGGCACGCTCGGCGGCAACACCGACTTCTACGCGCCGTACGAGGAGAACGCGAAGCGCTGGTACAAGGAGTCGCAGGAGAAGGTCCTGTACTGGAACCACGCGATCATCAACCCGCCGGTCGACCGCAACCTGCCGCCCGACGAGGCCGGCGACATCTTCATGCGAGTCGAGAAGGAGACCGACGCCGGCGTGATCGTGTCCGGCGCGAAGGTGGTCGCCACCGGCTCGGCGATCACCAACTACAACTTCATCGCGCACTACGGGCTGCCGATCAAGAAGAAGGAGTACGCGCTGATCTGCACGGTCCCGATGAGCTCCCCTGGTGTGAAGCTCATCTGCCGGCCGTCGTACACCATGCAGGCCGACGTGATGGGCAGCCCGTTCGACTACCCGCTGTCCAGCCGGCTCGACGAGAACGACACCATCTTCGTCTTCGACAAGGTGCTGGTGCCGTGGGAGAACATCTTCCTGTACGGCGACGTCGACAAGATCAACGGGTTCTTCCCGCAGTCCGGGTTCATCCCGCGGTTCACCTTCCACGGCTGCATCCGGCTCTCGGTGAAGCTCGACTTCATCGCCGGATTGTTGCTCAAGGCCCTCGAATGCACGGGCAGCAAGGACTTCCGCGGCGTCCAGACCCGGGTCGGTGAAGTGATCGGCTGGCGGAACCTGTTCCGCTGCATGGCCGACGCGATGGCGCTGAACCCGGACCCGGGCCCGAACGGGACCGTGCTGCCGAAGCTCGACTACGGCCTGATCTACCGGCAGTTCATGATCACCGGCTACCCGCGGGTGAAGGAGATCATCCAGCAGGACGTGGCCTCCGGGCTGATCTACCTCAACTCCAACGCGATCGACTTCAAGACCCCCGAAGTACGCCCGTACCTGGACCGCTTCGTGCGTGGGTCCAACGGGTACGACGCGGTCGAGCGGACCAAGCTGATGAAGGCGCTCTGGGATTCGGTCGGCACCGAGTTCGGCGGCCGGCACGAGCTGTACGAACGCAACTACTCGGGCAACCACGAGAACGTGAAGGCCGAGATCCTGTTCGCCGCCGAGGCGCAGGGCGAGACCGCGGCGATGAAGGGCTTCGCCGAGACCATGCTCGCCGAGTACGACCTGGACGGCTGGACCGTCCCCGACCTGATCAACCCGACCGACGTCAGCCGGATCCTGAACCGCTGATCCCGCAAGACCTGGAGAGCATCATGACTACTGTGCAGGATTCCCCGACCGCCGCGGGCTCGGGCGCGAACGCGAGCCAGAACTTCAAGACCAAGCGGCTGGCCGACGCCGGTGCCTCGCCGGAGCGGGTCAGTGCGGTCGTGACCGCCGTGCTGCAAGGTGTGCATGCGGCGATCCGGGACAACCAGGTCACTTACCCGGAGTTCCAGGCCGCCAAGGCGTGGCTGATGGCGGTCGGTGAGGGTGGCGAGTGGCCGTTGTTCATGGACGTGTTCGTGGAACACGTCGTCGAGGAGGTCGCGGCCTCGTCGCAACGCGGCACGAAGGGAACGATCGAAGGGCCGTACTACCTCCCGGACCAGGTGCGGCTGGCGTCGTCGTGCGAGTTGCCGCACCGGGAGGACGAGAAGGGCACGCCGTTGGTGTTCTCCGGTCAGGTCCGCGATCTCGACGGGACGCCGCTGGCCGGTGCCGAGGTGGACATCTGGCATGCCGATGCCGACGGCTACTACTCGGGCTTCGCCCCGCAGCTGCCGGACGGCAATCTGCGCGGGGTGGTGGAGACCGACGGTGAGGGCCGCTTCGAGATCCGGACCGTGCAGCCGGCGCCGTACCAGATCCCGACCGACGGGCCGACCGGCAAGCTGATCGAGGCGGCCGGGTGGCACCCGTGGCGGCCGGCCCACCTGCACCTGATGGTGCGGGCCGACGGGCATCGCACCATCACCACCCAGCTGTACTTCGCCGGTGGCGAGTGGCTCGAGTCCGATGTCGCCGAGGCCACCAAGCCCGAGCTGATCCTCGACCCGGTCGACGACGGTTCCGGCGTACGGCGGGCGTCGTACGACTTCGAGCTCGAGCCGAACTGATGGATCTCACCATCGACCGGCTGGAGACGGTCATCATCGACGTACCCCTTCGGCGGCCACATCGGTTCGCCCGCGTCACGATGGCCGCCCAGCCGGTGCTGCTGGCCTTCGTCCACACTCGCGACGGCGTCGTGGGGGTGGGTGAGGGCGTGGTTCCGGGCGGCCCGTGGTGGGGCGGCGAGTCGGTCGAGTCGATGAAGGTCACCCTCGACACGTACGTCGCCCCGCTGCTGCCGGGGCGCCGGGTGGATCGCATTGCCGAGGTCTGGCAGGACATCTCGGATCACGTCAACGCCAACCTGTACGCGAAGACGGCGGTCGAGGTCGCCTTGCACGACGCGTGGGCGCGGTCCTTGGGCGTGCCGGTGCACGTGCTCCTCGGCGGTCTCGCTCGTACGTCGATCGACGTGACGTGGGCGCTCGGGGCGGATCCCGAGGAGGTCGTCGTCGAGGAGGCGCTGACCAAACTCCGGTCCAGTGAGCACAAGACCTTCAAATTGAAGATGGGTGCGCTCGATCCGGAGGAGGACACCCGCCGGATCTGTGCGATCGCCGAGAAGCTGGTCGGGTCGGCCGGGGTGCGCGTGGATCTCAACGCCCGTTGGGATTTCCTCACGGCCAGGACCTATCTGCCCCGGCTGGCCGCCGCCGGGGTCGAGCTCGTCGAGCAACCGGTGCCGGGTGAGCAGGTCGAGGCGCTGGCCGAACTCAACCGGCTGCTGCCGATCGCGGTGATGGCGGACGAGAGTCTGCGCACGCCGGTCGACGCACTGCGCTTGGTGTCGTTGCGCGCGGCCGATGTGTGGTCGATGAAGACGACGAAGGTCGGTGGACTCCGTCGTTCCCGGGACATCGTGGCGATCGCTGCCGCGGCCGGCATCCCGTGCCACGGCGGCACCTCGATCGAAACCGGAATCGGCACTGCTGCCTCGTTGCAGCTGGCCTGTGCGGCGCCTGGTGTCACGTGGGGCAGCGAGCTCTTCGGCCCGCTGCTGTTCGCCGAAGAGATCCTCCGCACACCGCTGCACTACGTCGATGGTGAGTTGCAACTGCCGGACGGCCCGGGGCTGGGGGTCGAGCTCGACCTGGACGCCGTCGCGGCGCTCCGCCGGCCACACCTGACCCGGGAGTCCTGATGCTCTTCCACGTTCGCATGGACGTCCACCTCCCACCCGACCTGGACCCCGGGGTCAGGGATGCCTTGGTGAGTCGGGAGAAGGCCCGCGCGATCGAGCTGCAGGAGCTGGGTGTCTGGCCGCAGCTGTGGCGGATCGCCGGTGAGTACGCGAACTTCAGCGTCTTCGACGTGACGTCGAACGACGAGCTGCACGACGTGTTGTCGAGTCTGCCGCTCTTTCCCTACATGACGATCCACGTGACGCCGCTGGCTACACACCCGTCGAAGATCTGAGCGTCAGCACGACCTCGTTGCGGTGGATGGTCAGCTCGCCGCCGGCCGCCTCGGCGCAGCGGCGGGCGATGTCGAGCCCGAGTCCGGTCGAGCCGCGGTCGCTACGGCCGCGCTCGCCGGCCCCGAGCGGGATGCCCGGGCCCTTGTCGGCGACGACGATGCGTACGCCGTTCTGCTCGCGGGTCAGCGTGATCCGGGCCGAGGTGCCGTCGGGCGTGTGGGCGACGACGTTCTCGACGAGGGCGTCCACTGCGGCGGCGAGATCCTCCGCGGACGAGCGGACCATCGCGGGCGGGGTCGGCAGGTCGAGCGTGAGTTCACGGCCCTGGTCCTCGAAGAGCGGTTCCCAGAACGCGGCCCGGTTGCGGGTCACCTCGACCGCGTCGCAGTGCGGGACCCGGCCCTCGCGCTGCGGCCGGCGGGCGGCGCTGATCACCGCGGTCAGGGTTCGTTCCAGGCTGGTGACCTGGGTGTTGAGCTCTTCGGCGCGTTCCCGGTCGGGCAGTGCCTCGACCTGGAGCCGGAGCGCCGTCAACGGCGTACGGAGTCGATGGGACAGGTCGGCGACCGCCTCGCGTTCGACCGCGATCACCTCGTCGATGCGGTCGGCGAGACCGTTCAGCGCGGCACCGACCTTGGCCACCTCGGCCGGGCCGGTGGTCGGGGCTCGCGCCTCCATATCCCCTTGCGCCAGGCGTTCCGCCGTACCGGCCGTCTCTTCCAGCGGGCGGGCGAGGCGGCGGGAGACGAGTTCGGCGCCGAGGATGCTGAGCAGAAGGACGAGGAGGCTGCCCCCGATCAGGATGAGTACGCGCGGGACGAGGCCGGCGTACAGCTCGTCGGCGGTCAGGTACAGGCAGACCGAGGCCGGGCCGGTTGGAGTGTCGACGCTGACGTCGACCGCCATCCCGCCGCCGACCGGGCGGTAGTCGGCGTCGCCGACCTTCGGCGGGCCCTTCTGGTTGTCGTCGTCGCTGTCGTCGTACTCCGCGGGCACCGGCTTCGGCGCCGGGACGCCACCGGGCGGCGGGTTGCCGAGCGTCGAGCCGTCGGGCATCCGGACCGAGATCGTCCCCGACCAGTCCTTGCCGACGTCCTGGATGTACGCCGTGATGTCGTCCGCCGTGTGATCCCTGTCGCCGACGTAGTACGCGACCGTCTCGGCCCGGTACCGCGCCTGGTCCTTCGCGTCGTTGGCCGTCGTACTGCGCAACAGGATGATCAGCGGTACGGCGAACGCCAGCACGACCAGCGCGGTCATGCCGACCGAGAGCAACAGGATCCGGCGCCGCATCGTCAGCCGCCTTCTGGTGCTGCGAGTTTGATCCCGACACCGCGGACACTGTGCAGGAACCGCGGCTCGGCCGCCGTCTCACCGAGCTTGCGCCGCAACCAGGACAAGTGGACGTCGACGGTCCGGTCGCCACCACCCCACGGCAGCCCCCAGACCTCGGCCAGCAACTCACGCTTGCTGACCACGGCACCCGGCCGGCGTGACAGGGCGAGCAGGAGATCGAACTCCTTACGAGTCAGGTCGACCGGGCTGCCATCGACGGTCACCTCACGACTCCGCGGGTCGATCCGGAGCGCACCGAGGTCGACCATCGACTCGCCTTGCTGGTCCTGCCCGAGGCGGCGCAGCACCGCGCGAATCCGGGCGTCGATCTGGGCCGAGCTGAACGGTTTGATCACATAGTCGTCAGCGCCGGCGTCCAGCAGCTTCACCACACTCGCGTCATCATCACGAGCCGTCGCCACGATCACCGGGACATCACTGACCGCCCGGACCATGGCCAGCACGTCCCGCCCGTCCAGATCCGGCAGGCCAAGATCCAGCAGCAGCACCTCCGGCCGCTCCCGCGCCACCATCGCCACTCCGTCGGCGCCGGCCGCAACCGCCGTGACAACATGCCCGGCCGCCGTCAGAGACTTCCCCAACGACCCCCGAATCACGTCATCGTCCTCAACCAGCAAAACCCGCGCCATGTGGTTGAGAGTAGCTTCAGCCTGGTCGGGACGCCCTCACACCAGGAGGCTCACGGGGTGTCAGGAGAGGGTTGCTGAGCGGTGAGGGTCCGGGGCGCCCTCAGTCCGGTGGTGCGCAACTCCAGGTCGGCCAGTTCGGCGATCACCGCGCTGTCACCCTCACGCCAGGCCGCGACCGGGTCGTCGGAGATCTTCGCGAGTTTGTGCATCGGCTGGTTGGCCATCGCACGCAACGCGAACAGATCCAGGTCAGCCGCGTTGTCGATGAACTTCTGCGCAGCAGTCGCCCGCCGGGAGAACCTGATCCGCCGCGGCAACCAGATCAGCACCGCGAACAGCACAGGCAACCCGATCGTCACCCCCGCGAGCACATACGCCAGTTGCTCCACCGCATGCGCCTGATCCCGCCCCGCCTGCGCCAGCTTCCCCGCCGCTCCAGCAGCCCCATCAACCGGCGACTGCAGTTGGTCCCCCACCACAGGAACCTTTCCGATCGGCTCTGACAACCTCCGCAGATCCCCCGCCAGCCCGTCCCCTGCCTCGGCCGCCTTCCGGCCCGGCGTCCCCAGCGCATTCGTGATCCGGTACACCAGCAGGCCGAGCTCGACACACACCCAGACCCAGCCCACCAGCAGCAGGTCCCCCACAACCTGCCCGAACCGCTGCGTCCCAACATTGGAGTAGAGCTTCACACCACGTCCCTTCGCCGGACCGTCCAGTGCCCGCGACCGTGCGTCGTGACACTAGCGCCCAGCGTGGCGGGCCGCTCGGCGGGCTAGAGGGTCGTACGGAGATCCCAGAGCAACGGGTAGTACCGGAGGTCGAGGCGGCTGCGGAGGTAGCCGGCGCCGGAGGAGCCGCCGGTGCCTGGTTTGGTGCCGATCATGCGTTCGACCATGACGACGTGGCGGGCGCGCCAGGCAGCGGCGAGTTCGTCGTGCTGGAGGAGGGCTTCGGCGAGTTCCCAGATGGCGGCGTAGTGGCCGCGGTCGCCGGCGACCTTGCGGAGGGCGTCGCGGATGGAGTCCTCGGTGTCGGTGTCGAAGCCGGCTTTCTGCAGGACGACGAGGAAGGCGTCCCAGAGGGTCGGTTCCTCGAGGCGGCGGCCGAGGCGATCCTTCTCGGCGTCGGTCAGCCCGCGGAAGCGCCGTACGAAGGACGGGTCCTTGGCGCCGGACAGGAACTCGATCTCGCGGAACTGCACCGACTGGAACCCGCTCGCCGGTGACAACCGGTGCCGGAACTCCCCGAAGTCCTGCGGGGTCATCGTCTCGAGGATGTCGACCTGCTGGGTCAGCGTGCGCTCGATGGTGTGCACGCGGCCGAGCAGATGCTGGGCCAGCCAGAGCTCACCGGCCAGCATCGCGTCGCGGGACGCGCTCATCTCGTGCAGGACCTGCTTGAACCACAGCTCGTACACCTGGTGGATCGTGATGAACAGCAGCTCGTCGTGCGCCGGCGGATCCGACTCCAGCCGCTGCTGGTCGAGGAGCTCCCCCAGCCGCAGGTAACTCCCGTACGTGAGCCGCCCGCCCTCCTCCCCGAAGTGGACGTCAACCCCGTCCCACCGCCCCACAACCCCGTCCTCAGTGCCCATGAGGCCGAGGGTAGTGCCTCTTCGAGGCACGGTGGTGCGGCCAGCGGTGGTCCAGTCGTTCGCTGGCAAGGCGGAGGAGGAGCGCGATGCGGAGCATCTCGCGACGACGACAACGCCGCCAGCGGGCGTCTGGGGCGCCGCTGGACGTGCCAACGTGCCTCGAGGAGGCACTTGACCGACGCGTCCGTGACCGGTCAGGGATTCGGTCGTTGGACCTTGGGTACGCCGAAACGAGGAGTTGCATGTCCGCCACGGTCGAGACGCCGCTTGTCCCGGGACCGATTCAGGGGCCCACGCGGGAGGAACCGCAGGTCGAGGCGCTGCTGCTCGACGACTATGCCGCGCTGGTCCACCTCGCCTACCTGATCCTCCCGCCTTCGATCAGCCGGGCGCGGCGGGTCGCCGCGGCGCACGCCGTGGTGCAACGCGCACTCCCGCCGGCCGTGAGCCTGCCCGCCGATCCGCGACTACCCGCTGATCCGCGCGAGTTCATGCGGCGCCGCGTCGTCCAGGAAGCGACCACGCAGGCATCGCGGCAGACCAAGCTCGCCCGCCTGGGCGGAGTGCTCGCCCCCGCCGACGCGCTGGGCTTCGACCCGTGCGCCACCACCGTCGACCGCACCGCCATCCGGCGCCGCAACAACCGCGGCCGACGGGTGGCGATCGCCTCCACCGTGCTGTTCACCTTCGGGATCCTGCTGGCCCTGCTGACGTCTTGACGTCACAGCGCCCCGGCCCCCACGTCCACCCAGGCAACGATCTGCAACAAGCACTGCGACGCCCGCGACCCCGCCCTCGCCCCGGCCGACCGCACCCGGGTGTCCGCGGCCCGGTAACAGTTCGCTCTCGGCCTGCTCAACGCAGCACCTTGAGCCCGGCCGTCTGGTCGTGGATCAACTCGGACGGAGGCTCAGCTGGAAGGAGTTGGCCTCGGGCGTGATCACCAGGCGATGGACGGTCGGTCCCCAGACACCTTCCAGGAGCTTGTCGTCGACGGCTCGCGCCTCCAGAGCTCCGGTCCCGGCGTTCCAGGCGAGGTCGACGTGTCCGCCGGCCAGCGTCTTGACCCGGAGCAGGCCGGGCTCGTGGGCGACCGGCGTACCCGCGATGACGAAGTGCAGTTCAGCGGTGCCGTCCCACTCATCCGCGATCGTGATCGCGCCGGACTCCAACCTCGCCGTGCGCCGGTAGCGCGACGCATCGGGATAGGCGTGGGCCAGGTCGAGGGTCAGCGAGTTCTCCGTCGCCGCGACGTCGGTCGCGCGGTACTGCGCACCGGGCGACTGGTCCCGCCCGTTGAGCACCGGGACGTTGTGCCAGTCGCTCCGGACCACCCAGTGCTCGTAACGACGGTCGGAGAAGGTGAGGGCGGTGTACGTCGGTTGGCCGAGGTCGATGAGCACCGGCGTACCGTCGAGGGCGGCGATGAACGACCCGACGTCGTTGTGGTTGTGGTTCTCGTTGTTGTGGCCGCCCTTGATCGCCAACGTCAGTCCACCTGAGCTGCCGGCCGTTTCGCGGACGACGAGCGCGTGCAGGTCGGCGAGATAGGTCGATCGCGGGAGCGGCAAATCGGCCTTCGGTGCGGCCCACCAGGCATCGTCGGTGAAGCCGAGCAGCGCCCGGCCGAGACCGGCGACCGGAGCGATGGGGAGGTCGCGATGTGCGGCGGCCTGGGCCATCACCTCGGTGTCGCCGTGGTGGCGACCCCAGCGGTGCAGGATGTGCCAGGGCTGGTTCGGATCCGGCCGCGCGGATCCGTCGGCCACGTTCACGTACCAGCCGTCGCCCAGGGCCATCCGTTGCGGATAACGAGCCAGCTCGGCGAGCGGCGTACAGGTCCATGGGGCGAAGGCGCCGTTGGTGATGCGGTCGAGCAGGTCGAGGGCCTGGGCCAGCCGGGCCGGACCGTTCCACCAGTACGCGTAGCCCTCGTCACACCCGCCGTCGGCCGGGAGCGAACCCAGATAGCGGTCGAGCCCGTCGATGACGAGATCGGTGACGTCGAGCTGGACCTCGGGATCGTCCTCGAGGAAGAGCGCGGCGGCCAGAACATGGCCGTGGATCCACGGATTCCAGTTGCTCAGGTGACCGGTCAGGCCGAGCCAGTGCCACCGCCGGTCGATCCGGAACGGCTCGATGATGCGCCGGCGGACCTCACGCCGAAGGCGCCGCCGCAGACCCGGCACGCGGTCGTCCAACGCGGGACCGAGTACGACGTCCGCCCAGGCCAGGATCTCCGCGGTCTCGGCCGCACCGAGGTCCAGGTAGGGCTGATCGGGATCGCCCAGCACCTCACGTCGCTCGGTCGCGAAGGACTCGTGCGCGGCCCAGCACCAGGTGGTCTGCTCACACAGCAACAGCAGTCCGTCGGCGGCCTGGTCGACGTACGCCTGATCGGCGGTCAACGCGGCGGCGACGACGGCGGTCGACGTACGGCGTCGCAGCTCGCCGGCCGGGGTTTCGTACGGCGTGCGCGCGCCGTCACGCCAGAAGCGGGCGTAGTCCGAGAGCACCGTGTGCGGCCAGGGCTCGGCGCGATCCGCGTCCGCCTCGGCCAGGATCGCCTTCACCGCGGCGGGATCCCGGCTCCCCCACACCTCCCGGTCGGTCAGATCCGGTACGCCGGCTCGCTGCCGGGCCGACGCCACTGCCTCGGCGCGATCGACCGCGCCGGCCGACATCCACCGCTCCGCGAGCCCCATCCGTCCTCACTCCGTCTGGCAATCGCTTGCCCAGGCACGGTAGCAGGCGGTCCGGCGCGGCGCGGAGGCGTTGGGTGACCGAGCGGTAATGCCATGATGTGCGGCATGGAGCTGAAGCTGTCGGCGTCGTACGACGCCACCCCTGAGGAAGTGTTCGCGATCGTCACCGACGCCACCTTCCGCGAGCAGGCCTGCGAGAAGACGAAGGCGCTGTCGTACGACGTGCAGGTGAGCGAGTCCGGCGGTGACACGATCGTCCGGGTCAGCCGGGAGATGCCGTCCGACGACGTACCCGACATCGCCCGGAAGTTCGTCGGCCAGACCCTGACCGTGGTCCAGACCGAGACCTGGCACCCGGCCGCGGCGGACGGCTCCCGGCGGGCCGACGTGGCCGGCGAGATCGCCAACACCCCGGTCACCCTCAAGGGCACCGCCAGCATCTCCGCCGGCGGCGGCCAGACCGTCCAGGCGATCGACCTGGACGTCAAAGTCGCCGTCCCCCTGATCGGCCGGAAGATCGAGCCGTTCGTCGTCGACGCGATCCGCTCCGGCCTGCAGAAGGAACACGAGCTCGGCCGCGACTGGACCAACTGAGTGTCGCTGCGCTGATGGGCTCACCTGCGGTGGCAACCTGAACGGAAGAGTTGCTTCGGAGGTGAGCTCGTCATGCGGAAGAAGCGTTCCGAGCCGATCGGCGAGGATGCGCAGTACTGCGTGTTCTGTGCCACGGTGATGCTGTTCGAGCGGATCGAGGCGGCGGACCACCTGGTCGACGAGCCCGATGAGTGGATCTGCGTGAAGTGTGGATCCGCGCTGCTCGTCGACCCTCCCCTGCAAGAACTCAACCGCACCGCCTGATCTACAGGGGCGGTCCGAAGGCGCACACGACGCGCTTCGCGTGCGCTGGGTCGAGCGCGTTCGCGACCAGCTGGGCGACCGTCGGGTCGAACGCGAGACCCACATGACCGACCGGGTCGAGCGGGCAGGTGTCCTGGACGTACTGGTTCGTCACGCCGGGCTCGCGGATGAACGACGTCTCGTGCGGGGTGACGAGCGCGTCGAAGCGGGACGCGATCACCGTGTACTTCACGCCGGGCTGGGCGATCGGGCCGGCGGTCACCTGCTGTACGGCGGATCCACCCACGATCAGCTCGTCGCAGGCCGGGCAGCCGAACTGCTGGAGAACCTGGTCGACGAGCGGGCCGAGACCGAGGTAGTCACCCACGCTGACGAGACCGCCGAACGTCGTACCGTGCGTCGGCGGCGCGAGGGCGATCACCTTGCCCACTTGGCCGGAGTACCCGCGGACCTTGGGGCCGTAGATGCTCTGGAAGCCGCCTTCGGAGTGGCCGACGATATCGACCTTGGCGCAGGCGGATTTTCATGACGGCTCCCCGTGGTTGTACCGTTCAGTGACGCAGATATTACGCACAGTTGAGCATGATCCCTGGTTACAAACAAGAGATCGTGTTCAAAACCAGTTCCCTCGGTTACGAATCCTGCACGCGGGGTAACGTCCGGCGCATGGGCAGAACCATACGGGGACTCGACGCCGGCCAACGCCGGGCCGAGCGACGCGAGCAACTACTGGACGCGGCGCTCAGACTCTTCGCCGCGAACGGCTATCTCGGCACGTCGATCGAGCAGATCTGCAGTACGGCGTACATCGGGACGAAGAGCTTCTACGAACTCTTCGGCAGCCGCGAGGAGTGCTACCTCGCGCTGCTGCAGCGGACGTCGGAACGCCTGGAGGAACGGGTCGCCGGCGCCGCCGCGCAGGCCACCGGCAACGAACGGCAGGAGGCCCCGCGGCTGCTCGCGACCTTCGTGCACGCGCTGGTCGACGACCCGCGGATCACCAGGGTCACGTTCGGCATGGCGTCCGGCATCTCGGAGGCGGTCGAGCGGCAGCGCCGGACCAACCGCCGGTGGGCGGCCGGCTTCCTCGTCCAGCTCTGGGACCGGTACGACGGTCCACAGGCCGACGAGCAGCGAGCGGTCCGGCACAGCGTCGCCATCGGCCTGGTCGGCGGCATGTTCGACCTGATCTCGGACTGGCTCCTGGACGCGGACCTCACCAACCACAAGCAGGTCGAGGCCCTGATCGACGACCTGACCACCTTCTACATCACCGTCCGCCGCGGCCTGGCCGTCTAGAAGGCGAGTCCGGCAGGTCCGGCCTAGTCGAAGACGAGGGTGCGGAGGGCGACGTGACCTTCCTCGTCGATGACGTAGTGGGCGTGGCCCTCGTGGTCGACGGCGACGCCTTCGACCCGGCGGATGTCGCCGAAGTGGTGGACGACCTTGCTGCCGACGACACCGCCGGCGTCCGACGGCAGCGCGAAGCGGACGTGCTCCGACGCCGCCAAGGCCCCTTCCGGATGGTCCGCGAGGACTGTGGCCGACTTGCCGGACGCGTCGAGATCACCGATGACGGCATCGAACCGATCGCCGCCGTGGGTGTCGAGACCGCGGAATCCGGCCGGCGCCTCGACACTGCCGACGTCGCCGAGGATCCACACGTTGCCACAGCGCGGTACGGCGTTCGGGTCGTCGAACAACTCGTCGACGTTCTCGAGCTCGACCAGCACCGGGTGCCCGTCGGCGGTCACCGGGTAGCGCAGACCCAGGAGGAGGTTGCCGTTCGCGCGGAACTCGGCCGCCTCGATGTTGATCGGGTGGTCGGTCGGACGGATGGTCCCGTTCCAGCTCTTCGCCTTGAGCTCACCCCGGGCGATGGTCGTCTCGACGTACGCCTGCTGCCCGAGCGGGCCGACCGGGATCAGCTCGACGCCGGCCAGGGCATCGTTGATCGCCCGGTGCAGCCCGAACCGGAACCGGACGATCTCCAGCTCCGCGCGGCCGCCGGTGAGGCTCGCCTCGAGCGACCCCTCGCTGACCCGCGCGATCCACGAGCGCTTGACGGACAGCGGTCCGGCCTTCTTTCCGAACTGCGAGCCGACCAGGTACACGTACCCGCCCCGCGAGGCGCACGCTTCGGCGTCCTCGGTCTTCCCCGCGTTCAGGCCCGCGTCCGTGAGGATCCGCTGCGCCGACCAGCCCTCGTCGAGCGGCGCCCCGGCGGCGTGCACGAGCAGCGCCGGCGCGTCCTCGGCGGTCGCCTCGTCCAGGACGGTGACGAACGCCCGGTCCCAGCCGTGCCGCTGCAGCACGTCCGCGCCGAACACGCGGCACAGGTCGGAGGCTTCGTTGGGCTCGAGGTGCAGATCGGTCTCATGCATACCCGGGAAACGACGCGGCAGGCTCTGACTACTCCCACCGAACACCGATTCCCGGGACATCCCCGACCCCTCCCAGGGTCAGCCCTGGTGCGAGACCTGACCCCTCATCTTCCAGTCCTGGTGCGAGCCGCCCGACCCTCTTCCTTCTTTTCCTTTTCTCAGCCCTGGTGCGGGTAGCGGTAGTCCGTCGGCGGCGCGAAGGTCTCCTTCATCGACCGCGGCGAGGCCCACCGGATCAGGTTCCACATCGACCCGGCCTTGTCGTTCGTCCCCGATGCCCGAGCACCACCGAACGGCTGCTGCCCGACAACCGCACCGGTCGGCTTGTCGTTCACATAGAAGTTCCCCGCCGCGAACCGCAGGTAGTCGGCCGCCTCGGCCACCGCGTGCCGGTCCTGCGCGATCACCGCGCCGGTCAGCCCGTAGGGCGCCGAGTGCTCCATCTGCCGCATCACGGTGTCGTAGTCGGCGTCGTCGTACACGTGCACGCCGAGGATCGGGCCGAAGTACTCGGTGGTGAAGATCTCGTCGGTCGGGTCGTCGGACACCAGCAGCGTCGGGCGGACGAAGTACCCCTCGCTGTCGTCATAGGTGCCACCGGCAACGACCTCGACCGCGTCGGTCTGCCGGGCCCGATCCAGCGCCGCCTTGTGCTTGGCGAACGCGCGGTCGTCGATCACCGCACCGATGAAGTTCGACAAGTCGGTGACGTCACCCATCGTCAGCGACTCGGTCTCCGCGACCAGATCGTCACGGATCCGGTCCCACACCGAGCGCGCGACGTACGCCCGGGACGCGGCCGAGCACTTCTGGCCCTGGTACTCGAACGCGCCGCGCACCATCGCGGTCTTCAGCACCGCCGGGTCCGCCGACGGGTGCGCCAGGATGAAGTCCTTGCCGCCGGTCTCGCCGACCAGCCGCGGGTAGGTCCTGTACGCCGCGATGTTCGTGCCGACCGTGCCCCACAGCGACTGGAACGTCTTCGTGGAGCCGGTGAAATGGATGCCGGCCAGGTCCGGGTGGGTCAGCGCGGCCTTGCTCACCTCGAGGCCGTCACCGGTGACCAGGTTGATCACGCCGGCCGGCAGACCCGCGGCCTCGAACAACCGCATCGTCCAATGCGCCGCGAACTGCTGCGTCGGCGACGGCTTCCACACCACCGTGTTGCCCATCAACGCCGGCGCGGTCGGCAGGTTCCCGGCGATCGCGGTGAAGTTGAACGGCGTGATCGCGTAGACGAACCCTTCCAGCGGCCGGTAGTCGACCCGGTTCCACACCCCCGGCGACGAGATCGGCTGGTCGCTGACGATCTGCCGCGCGAACGCCACGTTGAACCGCAGGAAGTCGATCAGCTCACACGCCGCGTCGATCTCGGCCTGCTGGATCGTCTTGGACTGACCCAGCATGGTGGCCGCGTTCAGCGTGTCGCGCCACGGACCCGCGAGCAGGTCGGCCGCCTTCAGGAAGATCGCCGCGCGGTCGTCGAACGACAGCGACCGCCACGCCGGCGCCGCCGCCAGCGCCGCCACCACCGCCTCACGCCCGTCGGACTCGGTCGCGTTCCCGAGCGTGCCCAGCACATGCGAGTGCTTGTGCGGCTGCACCACCTGGATCGGCGCGCCACCACCCAGCTTCTGCTCACCACCGATCGTGCAGGTCAGGTCGATCGGACCCGCCGCGGTGAACTCCTTGAGCTTCGCCTCCAGGCTCGCGCGCTCGGCCGAACCCGGCGCATACCCCTTCACGGTCTCGTTGGCGGGCGTCGGAACGACGGTGACGGCATCCATGCTGCGGGGCTCCTCGATCGTGGGGTGGACCGGACTGGGACACGCCGGGTGGGGGTGGCCAGGCGCGCGCCTTCATGGTGCCACGACAGGCCCGTCGACCACGAACGCGACTGGTCTACCCCTTCGTAGCATATGCTACAAGAGGATGCAGATCTTGTCGGAAATCCTACTGCCGCCAGGGCATGTGCTGGAGGGCCCAGGTGTTGCCGTCGGGATCCTGGAACCAGGCGTAGAAGACGCCGCCGAGATCCTCGGTCGCGCTGACCTCGACGCCGCGCTGGATCAGCTCGTCGCGGGCCGCCTCGATGTCCTTCACCACGAGGTGGAGTCCGCGCAGGGTGCCGGGCGGCA
>NZ_JBVJHF010000002.1:878430-1480636 GCF_055586945.1 Kribbella sp. NPDC048837 | reverse complement strand
GTCGCGCTGACCTCGACGCCGCGCTGGATCAGCTCGTCGCGGGCCGCCTCGATGTCCTTCACCACGAGGTGGAGTCCGCGCAGGGTGCCGGGCGGCATGTCGAGCTGGGGCAGGCCGGTGACCAGCGTGATCGAGCAGTACGAGCCGGGCGGCGTGAGCTGGACGATGCGTACGCCGTCGGCCGGCGAGACGTCGACATCGACGTGGAAGCCGGCCTGCTCGGAGTAGAACCGCTTGGCCCGGTCGACGTCGGTCACCGGCACCGGGACGAGCTCCAGCAGGAACGCGCCCGGTTTCACCACCGCGGCGGTCGGATCGACCGGAATCTCCGACGGGTCCTTCGGGATCTCGGTCTGGGTCGGCGGCGGGGTCGGGAGCTGATCCGTCATGCGGACTTCTTCGCGGCCTTCTTGGCCGTCTTCTTCGCCGGGGCCTTCTTCGCGGCCACGGCCTTCTTGGCCGGTGCCTTCTTGGCGGCGGCCGCCTTCTTCGCCGGCGCCTTCTTGGCCGGCTCGGCGTCCGCGGACCCACCGGCCCGGCGTGCCTTGGCGGCCTCGACCGACGCCCGGAGCGCGGCGACCAGGTCGACGACCTCGGCGCCCTCGGTCTCCTCCTCCTCGGCCTCCGGCAGCGGAACCCCGGCCGCCTTCGCCTCGACCACCTTCTCCAGCGCCTGCCGGTACTCGTCGTGGTACTGATCCGGGTCGAACTCACCGCGCAGGGTGTCGATGTACGACGAGGCCATCGCCTTCTCCTGGGACCGGATCTCGACATCCTCCGGCGGAGCGGCGAACGACGCCGCGCGGATCTCGTCCGGCCAGAGCATCACCTGCAGCACCAGCACGTCCTCGAACGTGCGCAGCAGGCCGAGGCTCTCCCGTGACCGCAGGGCCACCTTGACCAGCGCGTACAGCTCGGAGCCGTCGAGCGCGTCACGCAGCAGCACGTACGGCTTGGCACCCGGCCCGCCGTCGGCCTGCAGGTAGTAGGACTTGCCCAGGTAGAGCGGGTCGACCTGGTCCGCGGGCACGAACTCCAGCACGTCGATGACCTTCTTGCTGGACAGCGGCAGGTCGGCGAAGTCGTCCGCCTCCAGCACCACCATCCGGCCGTCCGGCATCTCGTAGCCCTTGCCGATGTCGGAGTACGGCACTTCCTCGCCGTCGACCGAACAGATCCGCTTGTACTTGATCCGGCCACCGTCGGCGACGTGCACCTGACGGAACGAGATGTCCTTCTCCTCGGTCGCCGAGAAGACCTTGATCGGGATCGTCACCATCCCGAAGGAGATGGCACCCTTCCAGATTGCCTGCATCTGCATCAGCCCCCTGTCAGCTCACACCGTTCAGCCCGCGGGGTCCCTCCGCGGCCAGCAGGTCCGGGATCTCTTGTGTCGCGTACCACAGCAGGTCTTCACCCTCGCACGAATCGAGGGCGAACACCGCGTCGTCGTCACCATTCTGGGCCGCCTCCCACAGGTCGGCGGCCTTCGCCACCACCGGGACGGCACCGGCCGCGTCCAGGTGGACGGCGGCCACCTTCGTCCACGGGATCACCACCTGCAGCTCCAGCCGGGCGTCGCCCAGCTCGACCGACCCGTCGGCCGGCGGTACGGCGCTCACCTCGGCCGCGACCACCACCCGCCGCCTCGCCGTCCCCGGATCGGCGGCCAGCAGCCCCACCGAAGCACGGGCCGCCTGCGCCATCGCGGCGTACTCGAGCTCCTCGTCGTCGCCGTCGGCGTACCACTCCCGCAGCGCGGGCGTGACGGCGTACGCGGTCAGCGGGGCCGGGCCGAACTCGCCGGCGTGACACGCGACATCGAGCAGCCGCAGCGTGGATGGGATGTAGACCCTCATGAGCCTGCCTTCTTGGTGGTGCCGCGGGGTTTCTTCCGGCCCCGGGAGGCCCGGTTCCGGCTGCCCTTGGTGGTGTCGAGCAACTCGTCCAGCGCATCCGTCACGCATTGGGCGAAAACAGCCAGGTCCGGCATCGCGGTGCGGTCCGCGTTGAGCCCGTAGTACACCTTCCCGTCGTACGACGTGACGCCGACGGAGAGCCCTTGTCCGGGCATCAACGGCACCACCGGGTACGACGCCAGCATCGGGGCACCCTGCGCGTACAGCGGGAACTGCGGTCCGGGCACGTTGGTGATCACCACGTCGTCGATCGGCCGGACGGTCGTCGTCGCGACCCGGGCGGCCAGCGCGTGCAGGGTCGTCGGGGCGAAACCGGCGATCCCGACCAGCGATCGGGCGCTGACCGCGCGGCCGGTGTCCTTGTGCACCTTGGTCTGGTACGAGATCTGGTGCATCCGCATGACCGGGGAGTTCTCCCCCACCGGGAGGTTCACCGTGGAGGCGATCACCCGGGAGCCGAGCGAGGTCGGCTCCTCGTCCTCGTCGTCGCGGATGCTGACCGGGACCACCGCCCGCACACTCCGGGTCGGCCCGACGCCCTCACCGCGGGTCATCATCCAGGCCCGGAACGCACCGGCGACGACCGCCAGGATCACGTCGTTGACCGTGCCGCCGTGCATCGCCCGGACGGTCCGGTAGTCCTCCAGGGCGGTCTGCACGGTGGTGAACCGGCGCTGGCCGGAGGTCTTCACGTGCAGGGTGCTCTCCTGGACGTGCCGCTGCGCCGCCAGCGATCCGACCACGCCGCCGAGCACCTCACGGACCGAGGTGGAGCCGGTCAGGCTGGCCATCTCCGCCCGGGCCAGCTCAAGGACGGCGGTCGGGTGGCGGGTGGCGTCGGAGAACACACCGGCCAGCAGCTCGAGCGCGGACGGTGGGTGCTGGGGCTCCCAGGTGTCGGTCGGGGTCTCCCGGGGATGCGCGGTCGAGTCCAGCACGACCTGGCCGATGTCAACGGTGCTGTTGCCGTCGACAAGGGCCTGGTGGGACTTGGCGATGATCGCAAACCGGTCACCTTGCAGACCCTCGACCAGGTACATCTCCCACAGCGGCCGGGCCCGGTCCAGGCGGCGGGACATGATCCGGGCGACCAGCTCGAGCAGCTGTGCGTGCGTCCCCGGCCGGGGCAGGGCCGAGCGCCGGACGTGGAAGGTGATGTCGAACTCTTCGTCGTCCACCCAGACCGGGCCGGCGAACCGGCCAGGCACCTGCTGCACCCGCTGCCGGTACCGCGGCACGAAGGCGATCCGGTCCCGGATCAGCGCGACCAGGCTCTCGTAGTCGAACCCCTCGTCCCCGTGCACCGGCGGCTCGAAGATGTCCACGGTGCCGACGTGCATCGGGGTGGCCGGGGACTCCGCTTTCAGGAAGGTGAGATCCAGCGACGTCAGCCGATCGGGCATCCAGTCACCTTCCTCTCGCATCGTTGGCTTGTCTCGTCACCCTAGCGGCCACCTCCGACAGTGGGCTGCGACACTGGCCGTACGGGAACACTGAGCTATTCGTGTTCGTCAGGCAAGAGGGTGTGTCCCGCACCCTGAGAACTTCACAGACCCCTTGAAAGGCCCCTCGACCATGCGTTCGACGCTCGCTCGCGGTACCGCCGCGGCTCTCCTGCCTACCCTCGGCATGCTGGTCCTGGCCGGCTGTGGCGGCGGCGATTCCGACAGCGCCGCGAGTTCGGGCAGTACGCCGAGCGCCCCCGCGAGTACGCCGGCGGACCTGCCGACGAACACCCCGACCCCGGGCAAGCCGAACGCGAGCTCCCCGTCGAACACCGCGGACCCGTCCGGTGAGCAGGCCGACGTGACCATCAACGTCACCGTTGCCAACGGCAAGGTCAACCCGAGCGGCGCGACCATCAAGGTGAAGTCCGGCCAGACCGTCCTGGTCACCGCCGTCAGCGACGCCCCCGACGAGGTGCACGTGCACGGCTACGACAAGGAACTGCCGCTCACCCCGGGCAAGCCGGCCTCGGTCAAGTTCACCGCGAACATGAAGGGCACCTTCGAGATCGAGACCCACGAGAGCGACAAGCTGGTCGCCAAGCTCGTCGTCTCGTGACCGTGCCGCTACTGCTGCCGCTGCACGGGATCGGCGGCCGGCAGGACCTCCCGATCCCGTTCGGCCTCGCGGTCGGCGGCGCCGCCGTCGCGGTCGCCGTCTCGTTCGTCGTGCTCGGGCTGGCCTGGCGAAGTCCGAAGTACCGCGGCAACGCCTCCGGGAAGCCGTTGCCTGCCGCAATCACCCGGACGGTCGACGCGGCCTGGTTCCGCTGGGTCGTCCGGCTGGTCGGACTGGCGACGTTCCTCTACGCCATGGTGTCGCTGTTGTTCGGCGTGGACCGGCTGACCAATCCGATCTTCGGGTTCATCTACATCCTGGTCTGGGTCGGGCTGGTGCCGATCTCGATCGTCTTCGGACCGGTCTGGCGGACGCTGAACCCGCTCCGCACCCTCCACCTGCTGCTCTGCAAGCTGCTCCGGCAGCCGCCGTCGAAGGGCGTCCTCCAGCTCCCCGCCTGGCTCGGTCTCTGGCCGGCCGCGCTGGGCATCTTCGCGTTCACCTGGCTGGAGCTGGTCGCGCCCGACCGGGCCACCATCCCGGTCCTGCAGGCGTGGCTCGCGCTGTACTTCGTGATCACGCTCTTCGGCGCGATCCTGTTCGGCGACCGCTGGTTCTCGACCGGCGACCCGTTCGAGGTCTACGCGACGCTGATGTCCCGGTTGTCGCCGTGGGGCCGCCGTACCGACGGTGAACTGGTGGTCCGCCGCCCGCTGGAGAACCTGGACGGCCTCAAGCCGCTGCCCGGTCTCGTCGGCATGGTCGCGGCCCTGCTCGGCTCCACGGCGTACGACGGTTTCTCGAACTCGTCGGCGTGGATCGGCTGGGCGCAGAACCAGGACATCTCGATGACGTGGCTCGGCACGGCCGCGCTGATCGTGTTCATCCTGTTCGTCCTGGTCACGTACTCCGGCGCCACCCTGCTGGCCGGGCGCTTGTCGGACAGCTCCCGGACGGCGTTACCCGGTCTGTTCGCGCACTCCCTCATCCCGATCGTCGCCGGGTACGTCGTCGCGCACTACCTGACCCTGTTCATCCTGGAGGGGCAGCGGACGCTCATCTACCTGAGCGATCCGCTCAGCGACGGCGCCAACATCTTCGGCACCGGCCTGCTCGCGGTGAACACCGGCATCACCAACCACAGCACGACGATCGCGGTCCTCCAGGTCCTGGCAGTGGTCTGCGGTCACCTGCTCGGTGTCATCTCGGCGCACGACCGTGCTGTCGCGCTGTTCCCCCGCAACAAGGCCCTTGTCGGTCAGATCCCCCTGCTGGTCGTCATGGTCGGCTACACCTGCGGCGGTCTGCTCCTACTGTTCTCTTCGTGATGTACACGGTCGCCGAACGCACACGCGTACGGGAAGAGCTCGTCGCGGCTGCCCGCACGGATCTGCGTGTTGTGGGTGCGGCCCTCACCGGATCGGCTTCGGTCGGGAGCGAGGACGAGTGGTCGGATATCGACCTGGCGTTCGGCCTCGCACCCGGTGCCGATCAAGCCGCCGTACTGAGCGACTGGACAGAGCTCATGTATCGGGACCACTCCGCGGTTCATCACACTGACGTGTGGTCCCGCGGGACCGTGTACCGGGTGTTCCTGCTGGAGTCGACGCTGCAGGTGGACATCGCCTTCGCACCGGCAGGCGAGTTCGGTGCGCTCGGGCCGACGTTCCAGCTGCTCTTCGGAGAAGCTGTAGAACAGCCGGCCTGGAACACGCCATCACCAGTGGACCTTGTGGGCATGGGCTGGCTCTATGCGTTGCATGCGCGGTCGAGCATCGCCCGGGGCAAGGCATGGCAGGCGGAGTACATGATCAGCGGGGTGCGCGACCCCGTGCTCATGCTGATGTGCCTGCGCCACGGCGTGCCGCATTCCCAGGGCCGAGGTCTGCATCTGTTGCCTGCGGCCACCACTGCGGCGGTGGAGCCGACCCTGATGCGGTCACTCGACACTGCTGAGCTGGTACGAGCGTTCTCCGCCAGTGTCGACGTACTGCTGAGCGAAGTGGCGTTCGTGGACGACGACCTGACCGTCATGCTGGCTGGTCCGCTGCGGGCGTTGGCTTCGGCAGACTCCGGCTCGTGAACGCCAGCAGGATGAACGCGATC
The DNA here is from genome assembly GCF_055586945.1 of Kribbella sp. NPDC048837. NCBI lineage: Bacteria > Bacillati > Actinomycetota > Actinomycetes > Propionibacteriales > Kribbellaceae > Kribbella > Kribbella sp. NPDC048837. The sequence continues at coordinate 1,474,547 of NZ_JBVJHF010000002.1, read as the reverse complement.
ATCCCGACGATCAAGTGTGAGTTGCCGGGGATGGACTGCCAGAAGGACCAGTTGAGCTCGCGGTCGTCCCGGTACGGCACCCACCAGATCGAGCGCAGTACGAACAAGCCGTAGAAGAGCACTCCGGTCACCACCGCCGGGTTGAGACCCCAGACGCGGTTGATGCCGCGGATCAGGCTCACGCCGAGCGGGATGATCCAGACCCAGTGGTGGCTCCACGAGATCGGCGACGCGTACAGCACGGCCAGCGCCATCACCGAGATGGCGGTGACGCGCTCGTCCGCGAGCCAGTAGCGCCGGGCCAGCCAGAGCACGAGCAGACCGAACACGACCGAGACCACGAACCACGTCGGCTGCACCCAGCTCGCCTCGTCACCGATCCGGTGCAGGAAGCCGTTGAAGGACTGGTTGCCGGTGTAGGCGATCCCGCCGACCCGGTTGGCGTCGAGGATGACGTCGGTCCAGTAGCGCCACGACTGGTGCGGCACGATCGCGAACCCGATCGCCATCGTGGCCAGCAGACCGAGGACGGCGTTGCGCAGCGCGCGCCACTGCTTGGTGACGATGAGCAGCGCGAGGAACGGCAGCGGGGTCAGCTTGACGCCGATCGCGACACCGAGCCAGAACCCGCGCAGCCGCGCGTCGTTCGGCCGGACCAGGTCGAGCAGGATCATTGCCGTCAGCAACAGGTTGATCTGGCCGAACTGGATCGTCTGCCAGACCGGTTCGAGCAGCAGTGAGAGTACGGTCAGCGCGATCAGGACCGCCGTCCGCTTGCGCTGGGTGACGAACGACCAGAAGGTCTTCGGCAGGCTGACCCGCCACAGCGCGGTGATGCTCAGCACCGAGATCGTGGTCCACGCCACCAGCGCGACACCCCACGGCACCGCGGCCAGCGGCACCATCGCGATCGCGGCGAACGGCGGATAGGTGAACGGGAGCCCGGAGCCGGGCAGTTGCGCGTCGTACAGCGCGTCGCCGTGCAGCAGCACCGAGCCGCCCATCCGGTACACGCGCAGGTCGATCATGCCGCCGAACAGGCTGCCGACCCAGGCGCCGAGGGCGACGAGCAGTGCGCAGCCGAGGATCGCGATCAGGACGCGGCGACGGCCGGCCGGGCGGGGTGGGGAGGAGGGCGTGGTGGTCACGGTCACGTCAGGTCGGCTCCGAACAGGGTTTCCAGCGCTTGCCGGGTCTCGTCGTACTCGGTGTGGAGGATCGCGGTCATGCCGACCGCGCGGGCGCCGTCGACGTTCAGCTCGAGATCGTCGATGAACACGCACTCCTCCGGCTTCAGCTCCAGCCGGCGGGCGGCCAGCAGGAAGATCTCCGGCTCGGGCTTGCGCATCCCGACCTCGCCGGAGATCACGACGTCGTCGAACATGCCGTCCCAGGTGTCCCGCGGGTAGGTGTTGCCCCAGGAGTTCGACAGCAGCGCGGTGCGGATCCCGTGCGAGCGGGCGCGGCGGACCAGTGCGGACATCGCCGGCTGGTGCTCGAAGTGCGCGAACATCCGCTCGATCAGTCCCTCGGCCGGCACCGGCGTACCGTCGCGGCGGACCAGGATCGAGGCGAGCTTGCGCTCGAAGTCGGGGACGGCGATCTGGCCGCGCTCGAGGGCGTGGACCGGGTTCAGCTCGGCTTCCGCGGTCGCGTCCTGCGGTGACTCGGCGGGCAGCCAGGCGAGGACCGCCTGCAGGTACGAATCGAAGTCGAAATCGTCGAGTTCGGCCCAGCGCCGCAGCGCGCCTTCCAGGCCGGAGGTGAGCACGCCGCCCCAGTCCACCAACAGGCCGCGCGGCACCACCTCGAGCTCAGACATGCCGGCAAGCCTACTCAGGACATGGCCCCGCTCACGCCGGCGGTCCTGCCGATCACTCGCCGTACACGGCTAGTCAGTGATGACGGCGCCCCACGGGAATCAGTGGTTGTACTCGATGGTGACGTCGCCTGAGGAGGTCTTGGCCTTGAGCGTGCGGGTCGAGGTCGGGTCGATCTTCACGTTCGCCGACTCGTCCCCGGAGGAGGTGTCGGTATCCACCTTGTACGCCTCGTCGCCGGACGGGATCCGGATCGACACGTCCCCGGAGCTCGCCTTGGCGTCCACCGACTGCGGCGCCAGCGCGAAGTCGAGGTCGACGCTCCCGGAGCTGCTCTCGGTCGTCACCGAGGACGCCGTCAGACCCTGCGCGTCGAGGTCACCCGAGCTCGACTCCAGCCGCAGCGACCCACCGACATCGTGCACCTCGATGCTGCCCGAGCTCGACTTCAGGTCCGCGCCACCGGAGAGCCCCGACACCTTGATGTCGCCGCTGCTGCTCTTCAGCGTCACCTGGACATCCTTCGGCACGGTCAGGATGTAGCTGGTCTTGCACCCGAACGACAGGAACCCGCAGCCGCTGTCCCGCAGCTCCAGCGTGCCGTTGTCGTACTTCTCCTTCGGGTCCGACCCGAACACGTTCCGCTCGAACTCCCGCTCGACCTTGACGTCCGTCCCGTCCCCGGCCCGCACCTCGACCTCCGCGGAGCTGCTGTCGATCCGGAACGTGTCGCCCTGGACCGGGTAGCTGTCCTGGCTGGTCTTGGTGCCCTCGGTCAGGCCGGTCAGCGCCCAGTAGATGCCACCCAGGATGAGGGCGACCGAGATCGCGATCCCATACCGCCGCTCGGTGCTCATCGTGCTCGCCGGCCGGCCCTGGACGTCGGACATGCTTCCCCCTGGGGTGCGGTCAATTACCCCAACCCTGACATATCCCCGACCCCCTGTCGGTGGGGTTTTCCCCCGGATCCCCACCGACTCGACCCTGAGTGCGGTGTCAGGCGCCGAGGTCTGTCGCGACGGCGGTGGCGAGTTGCTGCAGGGCTTTGCGGAGCTTGCTCGACTTGGCGGACTCGGCCAGGCTGCGGCCGTGCGACATGGCCGCGTCCACGGCGCTCAGGTCATGCGGCAGCAGGGCAGCCGGTGCGATCCCGGCGTACTGCGTGAGCGCGTCGGTGACGGCGTCGGCTGGGGAGCTGCCGAGCGAGCCGGAGCGGATCCGGTTGACCACGACTCTGACGTTGACCGACGGTACGGCGGCGCTCAGCTCATGGATCGCGCGGATCAAGCGGGTCAGGCCGACCGGGTCCGCCGTACCGACGACGATCACCTCGTCGGCCTCCTCCAGCGTCGCCATGGTCGCGCCGTTGCGGCGCGGGGCCAGTGAGTCGAACGAGATCTCCTCGTCCGCCTCGATGCAGAAGCCGACGTCGACCACGGTGCACGGCGCGAGCGTGCGCGCGGTCGCCCAGATCGACTCGATCGCCGCCGGCCGCAGCTCGGTCCACCGGTCGGCGCGGCTGAGCCCGGTCAGGACGAGCAGATGCGGCTCGACCTGACGCGCGTGCTTCGCCAGCATCACCATGTCGAGCGAACCGTTCGACGCCGACCGGGCCGCGGCCGCCAGCCCGGAGGTCTCGTCGAGCATCCCGATCATCTGTGCGACGGTCCCGCCGTACACATCGGCGTCGGCGAGCAAGGTCGGCACGCCTTTGATCGCGAGCTCGCACGCGAGACCGACGGCGACCGTCGTCCGGCCGGGCGCTCCGGTCGGACCCCAGACTGCGATCAGCCGGCCGCTGCCCTGGGTGTAGGCGGGCGGTGGGTTGCCGGCGGTCTCGGGCGTCAGCGGGACGAATCCGCCCGCGAAGTGCGACACGGACATGGGCGGGCCTGACTCCACCGCGTCGGTCACCGCACGACCGAGGTCCTCCGGGCTGACGTCGGCCGGGAGGATGCGCTCGATCCCCATCCGGCTCAGGCGATCCTCGGCGCCGAAGGGCGCACCGTTCTCGGTCGGGTCGACGAGGGCGAGTACGGCGATGCCGCGCGCGTGCAACGCGGACACCGCGTCGGACGAGAGCCGGGGCAGGTCGTCGGCGAGCAGCACCGCGCGGGCCTGCCCACTGCCGGCTGCCGCCATCACGTCGGCGATATCGACACAGCGCCGTACCACTCGGATCCCGGGCGCGCGCTCGGTCCGGCGTACGACGTCTGCCTCCCAAGGGGCGCCGGTCACGGCCAGGAGGACTGGGACGGACATCAGCTGGCCCGCCGGACGAGAGTGGGCTCGCCGGTGCTCATCGCGGTGAGGGCTGCTGGGAGTCGCTGTAGGTCGTTCGGCGCGAGGCCGATGAGGACCTGCCGGCGGGCCGAACCGCCCGCGACGCCTTTCACCGAATCGATCTGGAGCACGCGGACGTTGCTCCACCACAGCTTGGCGGGCTGGCTTTCGGACTTGGGGACGATCCAGATGTCCACCAAGTCGCCGCCGGCGGTGTCCGACGGCAGGCGGTCGGTCGCGACGGACAGCGGCAGCTCGGTGCGATCGTTCTCCGACTCGGAGACGGCGGCCTCGCGCGGCACGAACTCACCGGCGTCGACCGCGCGAGCGACGACGAGGCCCTTGAGGTCGGCGTCGGCGGCGACGTACTTGTTGGCGTCGTCGCTGCTGGTGAACCGCACCCGAACAGTGGTCAGGTCGTCGCCGGTCAGCTTGGTGCCGGCCGGGAGGTCGTGCTTGGCCGCCCAGATCGTGGTGGTGTCGTCAGCCGACGACAGCAGCTTCGCGCCGACCAGCGCGGTGACCGCGACGAGCAGCACGCCGAGGGCGAGCCGGCCGTCCTTCCACCGCGCTCGCTTGTTGCGCCGGGCCGGGACGGACGGCGCCCCGAACCCGCTCCGCACTGCTGTGTCGACCACGTCGGCTCCCCAGTCAATCGATCGTTGTCCGCCGACATTCTGCCGTGTCCCCGGACCGTGCCGTGAACGGTTGTCCACAGGCTGTGACAGCCTGGCACAGCCTGGGGACAACCGCGATCATCCGGTCGCCAACCGTGGCAAACTGAAGGAACCAGCCACTATGTGAAGGAGTAGGACGGATGCCGGGTCCCCGATTCCTCCAGCTCGCCGACGTCGCCGAGGTCCTCAACATCTCCGCGAACCAGGTCTACGCGCTGGTCCGCCGCGGCGACATCCCCGCCGTCAAGATCGGCGGCCGCGGCCAGTGGCGCGTCGAGTCCAGCGAGCTCGAGAAGTACATCGAGCGCCTCTACACCGAGACCAAGCAGTTCATCGACACCCACCCCTTCGGCGAAGAAGCAGACCAAACCGAAGAAGCCCACCACTAACTCGCCGCATCGTTCGTCGGACCGGCGGGCTGGCGCCGGTCCGACGCGCTTGGCGGGGTCAGCGGCGGCGGAGGGCTCGGAGGGCTTGGGTGGGAACCAGGCGGACGTTGTAGACCTCGGTGCGGCGGCGGGGTGCGTCCAGGGGGTGCTCGGCGAGCTCGAGGAAGTCTGCGCCGACGCGGTCGATCGTGCCGGTGACCGGCGATCCACCGGCGCAGAACAGGGTCACCGGGGAGCGGTCGCGCGCGATTCCACGTAGCAGATGAGCTAGGCCGAGCTTGCCTTCCACGGCGCCGGCCGGCTCCGCCCACGGGCCCAGGCGGTGTACGGCGACCAGGCCGGCCACCGGGATCAGCCACTCCTCGTACCGCTCGTTCTCGATCAGCAGGCAGTCCTTGCCGACCCGGGTCAACGTCCCGCGCACGGGCTCCGCGTCGATCAGCTCGACCCGTACGACGGTGTCCACAGCTCCCCGCAGCCGGTCGAGCACGGTGATCTTCCCGACCTCGGCCCGGATCCGATCCGCGACCTCGCCGTACAGATCGCCCTCCTGGAGCGCCTCGAACTGAGACTCCAGATCCGCGAACAACGCATCCCACCGCATACCCGCGAACCTACCGGCCGCGGGCTGCCACTCGTCACCTTGGGTCAGCTGAGCTGACGCTTCGTGCGTTAAAGACTTGCAAAGTGCGCTTAGATCCGGTCTATAGTGGTCAAGCCAAAGCAAACTAACGCAAACTCATAGGTCGGGAGCGAAGCGGGATGAACGCGATGATCCGAGGTGCGAAGGGCACGCTCGCGGTGGCGGCGCTCATCGGCGTCGGCCTGGGCTTGCGCTGGATGACCGACGGCGCGATCACCGGGATGCGCACGTACGACCTCGAGTCGATGACGGTCCTCGCCTTCGCAACCGTCGCGTGGATGGCCTACGGCTGGTTCGTCCTCGCGGTCCTGATGACCGTCCTGGAACAACTCCCCGGCGCCATCGGCGCCCTGGCCGGCGCCGTAGCCGCCCGAATCACCTCGAAGACGGCTCGCACCCTCCTCCGCTCCGGCCTAGGAGTAGCCGCCGTAACCCCCCTCACAGTCACCGCAGCCCACGCAACCCCGCCCGCCGCCCACGCGTGGACCCACGCAGCCACCACCGAGCCCGGCTCCACGGTCGACATCACCGGACCCGCGTCCGCCGCCAACCCGCAATCCGCCTCAGCTGCTGCAGGCTGGCGCGCCACCGAGCCCGGGTCTCAGGTTCACCTCGGTGCGCCGGCGCCCGGCAGCCGTCCGCAGGTTGCTCCTGCAGGTACGACGGACTGGCGTGCCACCGAGCCTGGTTCGACGGTCGACATCACCGCGCCAGCGCCGCGCACCTTTCCGCAGCCTGATTCCTCAGCCGCCACGGACCGCCGCACCACCGAACCCGGATCGCAGGTCCACCCCGGGTCGTCCGCGCCCAGCGGCCGTCCGCAGGCTGCTCCTGCAGGCACGACGGACTGGCGCGCCACCGAGCCGCCGTCGACCATCCGGCTGACCGAGCAGACGCCGACCCCTCCGACGCAGTCCGCCGGCCGCACCGACGCACCAAACCCGCACACGACCACACCTGCTCCCAAGCAACCGGCCACCAATCCCATCCAGCCGAACAACGGCGTGACGACCCCGGCACCAACCACAGGTGCCGGCCGGCGCGACGGCGTACCGACTCCCGAGCCGACTGCTAGCACTCGCGCGCACGACGCTGTGCCGACTCCGGCGCCGACCACAGGTGCCGGTCGGCGGGACGGCGTACCGACTCCTGAGCCGACCGTTGGCCGTTGCTCGCAGGACGGCGTTGCGAGTCCGGAGCCGACGACTCGCGCTCGTGGGGCCGACGGCGTACCGACTGCTCGACCGACCGGGGAAGGTCGTGGTCCGGCCGCGAAGCCGGCTCGGCGGGTGGGGGTGCCTGATCGGCCGGCTCAGGGGGCGGCTACTCGGTATACGGATCTGCGGTCCGGGGTTCCGGTGCGGGTGCCGGGGACGGTTGTGGTGCGGGCGGGGGATTCGTTGTGGAGTCTTGCGGCGGCTGAGCTCGGGGCGGGGGCGAGTGCTGAGGCGGTCGCGGCTCGGTGGCCGGAGTGGTACGCCGCCAATCGTCAGGTGATCGGGTCCGATCCCGACCTCATTCTTCCCGGTCAGGTGCTGCGCATCCCGGCAGCCGGTACCGGCCATCACGTGCCGCCCACCCAACAGGAGAAGTGACATGAGCCAGCCACAGAACCTCCGTGCGGACGAACTCCAGCACCCCACTCCCCTCTCCCTCGCAGCAGTCCCACCCACATCCGCCTCCGACGACGTCGTCGGGCAGGTCGGCATTGCAACACCCCGACTGCGCGCAATCGGCGGTTCCGCAGGGGCAGGTACCGCACCGGGCTCCACGCTCGACGACGCGACCGCTGGCGCGGCCGGTGCCGTGCATGGGGTCGAGTCGGGCGCCGATCCCGGTGCCGTCCATGGCGTCGGGTCGGGTGCCGCGCCAGGTGCCGTGCATGGCGTCGGGTCGGGTGCCGTGTGCGGTGACGAGCCTGGTGACAAGCCGGGTGCTGCGCCGGGGGGCGAGCCTGGTGTTGAGCACTGTGTGCCGGCGACCGTGCGGTACGCGGAGAGCATGACGGCTGAGGCGTTGGCGATGCGGTTGCGGGCGATCGCTCGGCTCGGGGTGGTGTCTGCGCCGAGCACTCTCACCAGTCTGGCGGCGCTTACCTCGGCGCCTGAGGTGGCGGGCGGGGCGGATGAGAAGGTCGCCGTACAGGCTGTTGTGGGCCAGGCCGCGGCCGAGGTGGTTGCTGAGGCGCGGAGGCTGGCAGCACTGCCGGCCGGCGACCCGCTGGTGGACGGGGCTGGGGCGGTGGCGCCGGGCTCGGATGAGACCGGTGGGTCGGCGAAGTCGGGTGCGATTGGCGTGCCGGTCGCGGCGGCGGGAGCGGGTGCGGGCACGGCGGAGGCCGGTGTGGTCCGTGGTGCGGGTGCGGAGGCCGGCGCGGGTGCGGGTGCGGCGGCTGAGGCTGGTGAGGTCGCGGAGGCTGACGGCGTACGTGGACCGGGGGTTGAGGGGCGGGCGCTTGCTGCGGTGCGGGCTGGTGGAGAGGTTGTGGACGGGGCAGCTGCTCCGGGAGCGGTTGCGAGTGGTGGGTCGGGGGTGGACCGAGCTCCTGCTGGTCGGGGTGGTGTGGGTGGGGTTGGGGTGCCGGAGGTGGGGGTTTGGGCTTCTCGGTTGGTGCAGGCGGTTTCGGAGGTGTTGGCAGGGGATCGGCCGATTTCGCAGTTGGTTCGGTTTACGGATGATGCGGTGTTCTCGGAGTTGAATCGGCGGGTTCGGATGTTGGGGTTGACGACGACGGCTACCAGTCGGGGAGCTAAGGAGCGGAGTGCGGTGCGGTCGGTGCGGGTGTGTGCGCCGGCTGAGCATGTGGCTGAGGTTGCGGCGCATGTGCGGCACGGGGAGCGGTCGCGGGCGATTGCTTTGCGGATGGAGATTCGCCGCAACCGGTGGGTTTGCACGGCGCTCGAGCTCGGGTGATCGTCCGCGCAACCGTTCGGACGGGCTGATGACGGCGGAGACTCGCGGTCGGTGTCGAGGTCGCGGCTCGCTGGAAGGACCCCGTCGGGTCGAACTCCAGGGGAGCTTGGGGCGTCTCAAGGAGCGCAATCGGATCGTGCTGTTGCTGTCATGTGGTTGGGGCAGCGGCGGCGTACCGTGACCGGGTCGGTCGTGGGATCGGCCTTCCTCGTCGGGGGGAACGAATATCTGAGACCACAGTCAGCGGAGCGCTGGAGGCGGGCGGCGTGCGGCCGGAGTTCACTGGGGTGACGCCGGGTGTGCCGTGGCGGATCGGGTTGGCGGACTTGACCGACGCGGAGCGGGCGCGCGTGTTGCCTGCGGTACGGCGACGTCGGTGGGCCGAGCGGATGCCGCTGCTCTATCCGCTGGCAGTGCGGTACCACCGGGTGCTCAAGCGCCTCGAGTGGATGACGTCCACCACGCGGTTCGCATGCACGAAGCAGATGGACGACCTGCCGGTGCGAGTGAAGCAGCACAAGTCGTTGCTGTTGCGGCAGCTCGGTGAGACCGAGATGTGGATGCAGCACAACAAGGTGACCAATCTGAAGCTCGCGTGTGCGCAGGTGGACGGGCTGCTGATCCGGCCGGGTGAGACGTTCTCGTTCAACAAGCTGGTGGGGAACGCGACGCGCCGCAAGGGGTACCGGAAGGGCATGCGGCTCTCGAACGGCCAGGCTCGGCCCGGGATCGGCGGCGGGATCTGCCAGCTCGCCAATCTGCTGCACTGGATGGTGCTGCACTCGCCGATGACGGTGATTGAGCGGTCCACGCACAGCTTCGACCCGTTCCCGGACAACGGGCGGGTGCTGCCGTGGGGCGTGGGCTGCAGCATCGTCTACAACTATGTGGACCTGCAGTTCCGCAACGACACCGACCAGGCGTTCCAGCTCCGGCTCGACGTCGGCGAGCGCTACCTCGAGGGCGAGATCCTCGCCGACACCCCGGCCGAGTCGTCGTACCGGGTGTTCTCCCGGGACGAGCGGTTCCTCCGGGTCGGCGCGGACTACTTCCGCCGCAACGAGATCTGGCGGACCGTGATCGACCGCCGCACCGGCACGGCGACCCGCGACGAACTGATCCGCGAGAACGTTGCCCTGGTCAAATACGTCCCCACCGGCGTCACCATGTACGACGTGATCCCCAGCTGACCGCGCAACCCACACGACACGGCAACCCACACGAGGCGGCAGCCCCCAACGAACCGGCAACCCCCCACGACCCGGCAACCCGCCGCGAGCGGAAACTGTCGGCGGTGCGTTGCAGACTGGGCACGTGACTCTGGTTGTCGAGCCGTACCGGGAGCGACCCGCCATGGTCGGAGGCGCCGCGCTGTGGACGCGGACCGCCGAGGGCGGTGACTACCGGGTCCTGCCCGACGGCTGCATGGACCTGATCCTGATGGACGATGACCTGATCGTGGCCGGCCCGGACAGCAAGGCCTGGACGGGGACCGCCGAGGCAGGCACGAGGTACGCCGGGATCCGGTTCGCCCCCGGAGCGGCACCAGGATTCCTCGGCGTCCCCGCGCGTGACCTGCTGAACGAGCGCGTCCCGCTGAGTGACCTCTGGTCCCCGACAAGGAGCAGACGCCTGCTGGACCGGGTGCGCTCCGCACCGGACCCGGCCTTCGCACTGGATGAAGCAGTCGCCAGATTGGCCGAGGTCCCGCCGGACCGACTGATCTCCCACGTGCTGCGCAGCATCCGATCCGGCATGTTGCGCGGAAGCGCGGGCGTGCTGAGCCTGGCCGGCAGCGTGGGCCTGAGCGAGCGCCAGCTGCACCGGCGCTGCCTGAACGCGTTCGGCTACGGCCCGAAGATGCTCGACCGCGTCCTCCGGATGAACGTCGCGCTCGACCGCGCCCGCACCGGTGAAGCGCTCGCGGACGTCGCCGTCCTCACCGGGTACGCCGACCAGGCCCACTTCACCCGGGACGTGAAAGCCCTGACCGGTCTCCCTCCGCGGATACTCCTGGGCTAAGCCACCCGGTGCGTGTCAGCATTGCTGTTCATGACTGCCGAGATCAGTACGGCGACTCTGCGGCACAACCCCTTGAACGCGGTGACGGCGTCCGTCGAGCGCCTCACGTACGCCGACGGCCGCACCGCGGTACGCAAGCAGCTCCGCAAGCCGGTGGACTCGACCGGCCCGTGGGCCGCCTCGACCGACCCGCGGCACTGGAACTACTGGCGTCGCGAGCTGGAGGTCTACCAGGACGACGAGCTCCGCAAGCAGCTCGCCGACGCCGGCCTCGTGCTCCCCGCGGCGGAGGTCGAGGAGTACGCGGACGGCGCCGTACTACTGCTGGAGCACATCGACGGCACCCCGGGGACCGAGTTCAGTCTGGCCGAGCATGCCGCGCTGGCCCGCGCGTGCGGCCGGTGGCAGGCGCGACCCGCGGCGGCCAGGGCGTGGACGTCGACCGGTTTCCTGCGCGACTACTCCACGACTCGGGACGTCCCCTGGCAGCTGATGACCGACGACGCGGCCTGGCAGCAGCCGCTCGTCGCGGAGAACTGGCCGCCCAAACTGCGGGCGGCCTGGACCTACCTGCTGGCCCACCGCGACGAGCTGCTCGACCTGGTCGCGAGCCTCCCCCGCGCGCGCTGCCACCTCGACTTCTGGGTCTCGAACGTGATCCAGCGACCGACCGGCGAGCTCGCCCTGTTCGACTGGGCGTTCACCGGCGACGGCGCCCTCGGCGAGGACGTGGGCAACCACATCCCGGACGCCGTCTTCGACCTGTTCTGGCCGGCCGAACGTCTGCCGGAGCTGGCCGAGACCTGCATCGCCAACTACCTCGACGGTCTCCACGAGGCCGGGTGGCGCGGCGACCCCGATCAGGTCCGGCTGGCCGTGATGGCGTCCGGCGTCAAGTACGCCTGGCTCCTTCCCGGTCTCCTCGGCCGCGCCTCCGACCCCTCACACAACGCCTACCACCAGCAAACCGACAGCCGGCACCTCTTCCGCCAACGCGGCCAGGCGCTGGCTTTCGTTGCCGACCGGTGTGCTGAGGCGCTCAGCCGAGTACGACGGTGAACCCGCCGGGCTGCACGACCGCACGAGCAGGTTTGCCGCGGGAGTGCAGCACCCCACTGGACGTGTAGGAGTAGGCGACCTTGCCCGGGACGCTGACCGTGCGGGGATGGGTGTCCACACTGGTCAGCAAGGTCGCCGCACCCAGTCGGAGGCTGCTGATCGTCGGGATGAGCAACAGCGCGTCCAGCTGGACCGGACCGGTCGCCACCGCCGTCAGACTTCTAGCGTACGGCGGAAGCGGCACACCCAACGTGATGGGCTGCAAGGCACCGGGCGCCGCGGAGATACCTTGCGGACCGGTGACGTGGTTGATCGCGCCCAGCACCCGCGAGCCCGAGGTCCAGGTGGTGCGGGCGGGTGTCGGGGTGTTGATCAGATTGACGACCGGGAGCACGAGCCGGGGCTGCGGTGATGCCGGGAAGGTCCAGGTCGCGGACGCACCGGCATCGACGGACAGGTAGGAACCGTTGCTCCATTGGGATTCGCCGGTCCAGGCCGACGGTGGGGTGACCACCTGGCCGCCGACGGCGGACTCCGCCTCGACGATCTCGAGGCCGTCGCGACTCGAGGCACCGGTGCCGAGCTCCCGAGCCAACCGGGCAACCTCCGGGGCGGCGTCGAGGGCGAGCATGGAGAGTTGCCCGTGGATGCTGGACTCGGCGCCGGAGTTGCGGTTGATGACGCCGTCGCCGGAGACACCGTCGTACGTGCGGCCGGTGGTTGCGTCGTACGTCGCCTCACCGGCCCGGTTCGCGCCGAAGTACCAGGCGGCGACGAAGGCGGCGACCTGCTTCAGGCCAGGCAGTCCGACCGCCAGCAGACACTGCAGGCGAGCGTCGACGCCGTAGGCGATCTGCGTGCGATCGATCGGGGTCGGGAGCCAACCGTTGTCGGGACCGCCGGCAGTCATCAGCAGCGGTGTGAAGCCGGCAGTGTCGCCGATGGCTGAGGTCAACAGCCGGCGAGAATCCAGCACCGATGATGCGGCGGCAAGTGCTGACGGCATCTGGGCGCCCCAGGCGTGCCAGTCCGAGATCGACTCGCCCCACGGCAGCAGCGCGCGGAACGGCCAGACCTGGCTCGTACCGGCACTCATGGCCGCGATGCCTTCCGCGAACTGCGACAACGCGCGCCGAGCCCGCGACGATCCGCCGGCCCGGACGTACGCCGACAGACCGAGGACCGCCTCGGAGGTCGCGTCGGCGCCGTTGACGATGAGCCATGCGGGCAGACGCCGACCGTCGACGACGTTCCAGGTGCCGCAGCGGATCAGGACCTGCCGTTCCAAAGCGGAGAGCGCAAGCTCGAGGCGAGCCTTCAAGAAACCGGCGAAAGCGTCGTCGGTCCGGCGGAAGGCGGCGTACCCCTCCCCCAGCGCCCACACGGTCCGGGCGAGCCAGTACGACGGCCCGGAGTCGGACGGGTCGGGGAGCTCGACCGGGTCGGCGCTCGGGTTCAGCGTGCCGTCCGGCTGCATCCAGAGCACCACGTTGCCGTTGGCCGACTGCAGATACGTCAACCCACGCAACAGGTCTCGCGCGGCGACCATCGAGGTGCGGTCGCCGAACTGCTGCCAGTGCCGGATGTAGACCACAGCGGCCCGGGCGATGTCGTCGGCGTTGTAGGCGCCCTGCCCGTAGGTGTTGGTCGCCGCGTCGTAGGTGCCGCCGCCGATGCGCTTGTACGAACCGTCGGACTGCCGGTCCGCATAGGTCCAGAGGACTCCCAACGGACCGGAGCCGTGGGTGCTGTGTCCGGCGACCGGCGGCGGTGTGACCGACGTACGCAGGAAGTCGAGATGGGCGAGGTTGGACAGACGTCCGGACGCGGACGCCGGGAGTGTTACCGCTGATGCGGCGGCCAGGGCCACCGCACCGCCGAGGACGGTTCGGCGGGTGGGTTTCATGACAGGCGGTCCAATCTGGCGACGCCGATGGCGGCGTCGGCCATGCCGTAGAAGACGTACCGGACTCCGTCGACCTCTTCGATCGCGGTCGGGAAGACGACGTTGCCGACGGTCCCGACCCGCTCCTCCTCGGTCTCGGGGACGAGGATCGGTTCCGGCGTACGGGCGATCACGCGGGTCACGTCCTCCGGGTCGAGGAGCAGCGCGCCGGCCGCGTAGCAGACCTTCTGCGTGGTCGGGTCGAAGCCTTCCGGCTGCTCACCGGTGACGCCGTGGTGGATCACCAGCCAGCCCTCCGGCACCCGCAGCGGCGCCGGCCCGGCCCCGATCTTCAACTCCTCGAACGGGTACTCCGACATCGCCACCAGCCGGTGATTCCGCAGATGCACGAGGTTCCGCACATCACGCTCGACGTCGGCCACGGGGACGAACGACACCCAGATCCCCGGCCGGTCGTCGGTGACCCCGGCCGGCAGATGCACGCCCTCGCCCTCGCGGAACCAGCCGAGGTCCCACATCGGCCGGTGCAGCATCGCGTACGACGGCTCGCCGTCCGGACCGGGCACCGGCTCGGGGAAGAACACCGTGTCCTTGTTCGGGAACAGGTTCAGGTCGGTGTCGAGGTCGGGCTGGTACTCGAAGTGCAGCGGCCCCAACCGGCGCCAGTCCCGGAGATCCGACGACACCGCGAGCGCCGGCTTGGGGCCGAGCGGGCCGTAGGCGACGTACGTCATCACGTGCAGGCCGAGCGACGGTACGAACGTCACCCGCGGGTCCTCGACCCCGGCGTTGTTCTTCCCGCGCTCCCAGCCTTCGTCCGGGGCCAGGACGACGCCTTCACGCTGCACACCGACCGGGACACCATCGGCGAGCTCGACCCTGGCCAGGCCGACCCGGGAAATGTTGCCGGACGCAACCAGTCGGGGCAGCAGGTACAGCTGCCCGTCCGGGGTGTGCCCGGTGGCCGGGTTGAGCACGCCCTCGGCCTCGAGTTCGTTGCCCGGCTCGGCCGTCATCAGCACGCCGACCCGGGTCAGGGTATAAGGAACAGTCACCACGAAAAGCCCTTCAAGAGTTAGCCCTTCACCCCGGACGAGATGTTCGTCGAGATGAAGCGGCGCTGGAAGATCAGGAACAGGCCGACGGCCGGTGCGGCCAGCACACAGGCCCCCGCGAGGACGGCGCCGAACGGGTTCGCCGCCCGCGCCGACACGGTCGTCAGGTAGTTCGACAACGACACGGCCAGCGGCTGCAGGTCCTGCTGCTTGGTGATCAGGAACGGCCAGAGGAACTCGTTCCACGGCCCGATGAACGTCAGCAGCACACCGGTCAGCAGCGCCGGCCGCACCAGCGGTACGGCGACCCGCCAGAGGATGCTGAGCTCGGACGCGCCGTCGATCCGGGCCGCGTCGAACAGCTCGGCCGGCAACTGCAGGAAGTACTGGCGGAACACGAAGACCGCGGTCGAGTTGATCACGAACGGCAGGATCATCCCGCCGTAGGAGTCGGCCAGTCCGTAGCTGCGCACGATCAGCACGTACAGCGGAATCGTCAGCAACTGGAACGGCACGACCTGGATCAGCAGCATCAGGTTGAACACCAGCCCGCGGCCGCGGAACTGCAGCCGGGCCAGCGCGTAGCCCGCGAGGACACCGAAGACCAGCGTCCCGAGGATCACGCCACCGGTGAAGATGCCGGAGTTGATCAGCGACCGGCCGAGGTTGATCGCCTTGTCGATCTCGCCGTAGTTGTGGAACGTCAGGTTCCCCGGCTCCGGGAACGCGCCCTTCACCGTCGGATCCGGCTCGGCCTGCAGACTGCCGATCAGCATGTAGTAGAAGGGAAAGAGGAACACGAAGGCTCCGACGAGCAACGCGACGAACCGTAACCGCATCAGTCCTCCCTCCCCACGAAGCGCCGTTCGATCAGGGCGATCAGGAGTACGCCGATCACCAGCAGCACACCGATCGCCGCGCCGATGTCCGGCTGGCCCTGCTCGATCCCGCGCTGGTACATGATCAGCACCGGCGAGGCCGACGCACCGTCAGGCCCACCGCCACCGGTCAGCAGGTAGGGCTCGGTGAACAGGTTCGCTCCGGTCACCGTCGCCACCAGGACGACGAGCGTGGTCGCCGGCCGCACTCCCGGCACCGTCACGTTCAGGAACGACTTCCAGCGACCGGCGCCGTCCATCGAGGCCGCCTCGTAGAGGTCCTTGGAGACGTTCTGCAAGGCGGCCAGGTAGAGCAGGATGAAGAACCCGAGCTGTTTCCAGGTCACGTAGATCGCGACCGTCGGCATCGCCAGGTGCGAGTTCACCAGCCAGGACGGGTCCGGCGCGAGCGGGCCGAGGATCGAGTTGACCAGCCCGTTCGAGTTGAACAGGAACAGCCAGACCCCGACCACGGCGACGCTCGCGGTCACGTACGGCACGTAGTACGACACCCGGAAGAACGTCCGCCACCGGATCGCGGCGTTCAGCGCGTTCGCCAGTCCGAGCGACAGGATGACGGTCAGCGGCACGTTGATCACCAGGAAGATGACCACGTTCAGGAAGGACCGCTGGACGGCGGGATCCGTCAGCACCGTCACGTAGTTCTCGAAGCCCACGAACGGCCGGTCCACGACCGCGCCCGGTGCCGCGAAGAAGTAGTCGTGGAACGACATGTACACCGCCAGCCCGAGCGGGTAGGCGAACACGGCGACCAGGAACACGACGTACGGCGCGACGAAGGCGGTCCCGATCGGGTGTTCGCCCAGGATCCGGGTGACCGGACCCCGTCTCATGACTGCTTGGCCAGCTGATCGATCTTCTGCGCCGCGCCGTCGAGGGCCTCACCGGGGTCCTGCTGGCCGAAGATGACCGACTTCGAGTAGGCGTCGCGGAAGGTCTGCCAGATCGTGATCGAGTTCGGCACGTTCGGCACCTCGACCGTCCGGGCCGCCTGGTCCGCGAACGTCTTGTAGTCCGGGTTCTTGGTGAAGTAGTCGGCGTACACCGTCGCGACGTCCTTGCGCAGCGGCATCTGACCGGTCGTCTCGAGGAACTTGCCGTCCTGCTCCTGGCTGGTGGCGAACTTCAGCACGTCCCACGCCGTCCCGCGGTTCTGGCACGCGGAGTACATCGCGACGTTCTTCGCGTCGGAGAAGGTGTGGATCTCGTCGGCCGGCTTGCCCGAGGAGGTCGGCACCGGGACGACACCCCAGTCGACCTTGCCCTTGTACGTCGCGATCGCCCACGGACCGACCACGGCCATCGCGGCGGTGCCGTCGACGAACGCGTCACCGGTGTACTTCTCCTGCGAGGCGAGCTTGTCGGCGTACATCGTCCGCCAGAACTGCGCGACCTTCTTGCCCTCGTCGGACGCGAACGTCGACTTGCCGTCCTCGATCAGCTGCTTGCCACCGGACTCGGCCGCGTACAGCGGGTAGAAGTCGAACCAGGACTGGTAGAACTCGTTGCTCGGCGCCGGGTAGATGGCGAACTTCGCGGCCTTCGCGGCGACCAGTTTGCGGGAGGTGGCGAGGAACTCGTCGTACGTCTTCAGCGGCGGGTTGGCGGTGTCGATCCCGGCCTTCGCGAACGCCTTCTTGTTGTAGAAGATCTCCACCGGGTTCGACTTCCAGGGCAGCTGGTAGTACTTGCCGTCCGACGACTTGTACTGCTGCGCGACGTCGCCGGAGCGGTCCTCGATGTAGGACTTGCCGTCGCTGAAGCTGTCCAGCGCCACCAGGCCGCCCTGCTTCTGGAACTGCGAGACCGAGGCCGGCGAGGTGTTGAAGATCAGGCAGGGCGCGTTGCCCGCGGTGATCGCCGCACCGATGACCTCCTCGGAGCTCTTCCCGGTCGGGATCTCCTGGGCGGTGATCTTCTGGTCCGCGTGGGCCGCGTTCCAGGCCGAGACCATCTGCTTGCCCCAGGCAACTTCTTCGGCGTTGTTGGAGTACCAGATCGTGATCGGGCCGCGCGCCTTGGCCGCGGCGTCGGCGTCACCAGCGCCGCCGCCGCTGTCACCACAGGCGGCGAGTGAGCCGGCCAGAACCAGGGCCAGCAGTCCAGCTTGCAACTTCATGTTTCCTCCAGGGGGGCACTACGCAGGCACGGGGCCGGTGGACCGGCGGACGACGAGCTGCGCGGGGGGAAGCTCGACGTCCGGTACGGCGGACGCACCGTCGACGAGCTGGTTGAGGGTGAGCGCCGCCGCCTCGCCGAAGCGGAACGGGTCGGCGCGGACAGTGGTCAGGCCGGGGTGGACATACTCGGCCAGTTCGCTGTCGTCGAAGCCGGCGATGCTCAGGTCGTCCGGAACGGTCAGTCCGGCGGCCTGCGCCGCGCCGAGACCGGCGATTGCCATCCGGTCGTTGGCGTAGAAGATCGCGGTCGGCGGCTCCGGCAGGGCGAGCAGCTTCCGGGTCGCCTCGATCCCGCCGGCGGCGGTGAAATCGCTGGTCTCGGTCGCCACCGGCTGCAGACCGGCGGCGGCCAGGGTCGCGACGAAGGCGGCGGACCGCGCGGTCGCGTGCACGAACACGGGCGGACCGGCGACGTGCGCGATCCGGGTGTGACCGAGCTCGAGCAGGTGCTCGACCACCGCCCTGGTTCCTGGCCGGTCGTCCAGGGTGACCGCGGGGAACGGCGATGCGCCGTCCGGCCGGTTCAGCGTCACCGCCGGCAGGCCGAGCTCGACGAGCAGGTCGATCCGGGGATCGTCGTGCCGCAGGTCGGACAGGAACACCCCGTCGACGCGTGCGTCCTGCACGAGCCGCCGGTACCCGGCCTCCTCGTCGTGGCCGGCCGTGACGACCTGCAGGACCAGCGCCTGCCCACCGACGGCGAGCACACTCTCGACGCCCGCGATGAAGGCCGGGAAGAACGGGTCCGAGGACAGCACGGCCGGGTCCCGGGTGATCACCAGGCCGAGGGCGAACGCCTTCGACACCGACAGTGACCGGGCCCGCTGGCTCGGCCGCCAGCCGAGCTCGTCGGCGGCCGCGAGGATCTTGTCCACGGTCGCCTGCGCCAGACCCGGCCGCCCGTTCAGGGCGAACGAGACCGAGCCCTTGGACACCCCGGCCCGGCGCGCGACGTCAGCGATCGTCGGTCGCTCTCTGCTCACGCGCACCTCACTTGACGGGGTTTAAACCGGTTTAAACAGTCACTAAACCGGTTAAAAACCCGTTCGTCAAGGGTTCAGACCGCGATGCTCGTCGCCACCGCGCCCAGGTCGCGGAGCAGCTGCAGCCCGGTCGCCCGGGCCGCGCTGTCCGGCGCCCCGGCCAGCACGATCGCCTGTTCGTAGCGCTCGCCAAGGCCGGCCCACGCCGCGGCGGCCTCCTGCCACCGACCGGCGAGAGTCGCAGCCCACGGTCCTGGCGCATCGCTCGGCGCGGGAACGTCGATCCCGGCCCGGTGCAGGTACGCACACAACTCGCCGTGGACCGATCGGTGTCCCCCGGCTTCGGCCGACTCGAGAGCCCGCCGTACGTCGTCGGTCAGCGAACCCAACGAGCCATCCAGCCACCCGAGCTCGACCTGTGCCACGGCCAGCCGACTCGCCACGAAACTGTCATCCGTCCGGTCCGCCAAGGCGACCGCCAGGACCGCGCCGGCTTCCGGATCCCCTCGGCGCGCGAGCAGACGGGCCAGCAGACTCCGGGCCAGTGTCGCCATCACGCCCGGCTCTCCGGGCGCGTCCAGCAGCGCCCGAAGATCGGCGATGGCCAGATCCCACTTCCCCCGGCTCCCCTGCACGGCGGCCATCGTGAGCCGCAGCCGGTACTGTCCCGCGAAGAACTCCCCGTCCGCCGCGGCGCGGAGCCCACCGGCCACGTACTTCTCAGCATCGTCGAGCCGGCCACTGCGATACGCCCCGCCGGCCGCGTTGACGTAGCACCGCACGAGGGTCTCGATCCGGCTGTCGGACCCGGCCAGCGAGATCGCACGCCGCAGGTCCGCGTCGCCGCGCGGATCACCCCGGGCCAGCCGGGCATCACCCAGATAGCAACTGGCCTGCGCCTCCAGATCCGGCCGCCCGAGTCGTTGCCCGATGCTCAACGCCCGCTCGGCAACTGCCTCCGCCCGCGGGCTGGGCTCGGCGACGATCCCGACCGTCGCCAGGTTGCTGTGCGCACGGGCCACCTCGATGAGCGCGGCCGCGAGCCGGGCGTCGTCACCCAGCGGCTCGAGAATCTCGACGGCCTGGTCCGCCGCTTGCCGGGCCCGCATCGGCCCCGGTGCGAACATCGCAACCCGCGTCAGCACGAGCAACGCCTCGGCCTGCAGGACGGGATCGCCCTCGGCGGCCTCGACACCTGACTCGGCCGACTCGCGCCCGGCCTCGAAACGGTTGACGACATAGAGCGAGTAGGCCCGCCGGGTGAACAGCTTGGCAGCGGTCCGCGAGTCGAGCAGCTCACGATGCCGCAGTACGACGTCCAGCACGTCCGCGGCCTGCCGATGCGCACCGAGGCGGGCCGCCTCGAGAGCCGCAGCCGGGCCAAACTCGAGGATGACATCGGTCCGCCCGGCTCGCTCCGCGTGGTGCACCAGCCGGGACGGCTCCACCTCGGGCCGTCCGAGGAGTACGTCGAGCACCGCCTTGTTGGCCTGGATCCGCTCACCCGCGGTCAGCGCGGATTCGATCGCCCGCCTGGCCAGCTCGTGGCGGAAGGAGACCGTTGCCTCGGTGCCGATCACGATGCCGGACCGCTCGACCTCGAGCAGGACCTCCGGATCTGCGAGGCTCTCGGCCAGCCGGCGCTCGGTCCGGGACGGGATGACTGACAGCCGTTCGACCAGCGCCCGGGCGGCGGCGGACAACTTGCCCACCCGCGCGAGGACCGCGTCGCGCACGGTGTGCGGTACGCCGGCCCCGCCGCCGGCGAGCACCTCGGTGACGAAGAACGGGTTCCCCTGCGTCACCCGGTGGATCTCGACGGCGTCCTCCGGGGTCGCCGCGCCAAGTCGTCGTACCGCCTCCACGCTCAAGGGCGGGAGCGCGACGCGCTGGACGGACGGGCCGGCCAGGCTGCCGAGCAACTGCCGGAGCGGGTGCCCGGCGTCGACCCCGGTCTCGCGGAAGGTCAGCAGCAGGACGGCCGGGATGCCCGGGAACCTCCGGGCGAGGAAGCGGATCGCGTCGAGCGTCGCGTCGTCGGCCCAGTGGATGTCCTCCACCACCACGACCGACGGACGCTCGGAGAAGACCCGCAGCAAGGCAGGCAGCACGCTGTCGGGTCGATCGCCCGAGAGTGCCGCGGCGAGCTCCTCATCGTTCTCGGCCATGTCGCGGAACGGCCCGAGACTGCGCGGCGCCAGCAGGTCGTCACACCCGCCCACAGCCACCCTGATCGCAGGGCTCAACCCGTCGAGGAAAGCACGCACCAGAGCCGACTTGCCGGCCCCGGCCTCACCCGACACCAGTGCGACGACACCACGGCCTTGGTCCACCGCCGCATCGGCCGCCGCTGCGAGCTCCGCCAACTCGACGTCGCGCTCCACCAACTCCGTCCGGCCGGGACTGCGCGGTTCCACCGCCACCTGCGGAGGTTGCGCATCGACCGCCAGCAAGCGATCCCGCAGTACGACGGCCTCGGGTCCGGGCGCGAGGCCGAGCTCAGTGTCGAGGACTCTTTCCATCCGTGCGTACCGGCGCAGCCCGCTCGCGCGATCTCCGGCCACTACCGCCTCGCGCAGAAGCTCGACATGTGCCTCCTCGTTCGCGGGATCCATGACGAGCAGGTCTTCCCACCGGCCGGCACAGCGCAGCAGGCGCATGACCCGGAGGCGCAGGCGCTCGCGGGGTTCCTCCAGCCAGGGCTCGGACAAGTCGTCGGGCAGCAGTTCGCCGGCCAGCTTCAACGCCCGGGCGCAGCGTTCGGGCGATACCGGCTCACTGCCTAGCGCATCGTCCGCGGCACCGTCGAAGGTCGTTGCGTCGACCTCGAGCCGCGCGCCGGGGAAGAGCGCGATCACCTCGCCCTTCAGGACGACGGCGTCCCGATCACCGAGGACTGAGCGGGCGTAGTGCGCCGCCTTGTGCAGTCGCGGCAGCGCGACATCCATGGGGACCTCAGGCCACAGGGCATCGACGACGCGGTCCCGGTGGACCCTGCCGTCGGGCGCGAGCGCGAGCAGCTTGACCAGCGCGGCGGCCTGACGCCGACCCCACCGGTTCGCGGTGATCGGCGTGCCGTCCACGAGGACCGTGAACCCGCCCAGGAGCTGCACGCTGACCTGCATACGTCGGATCGTAGGCGCCAGGAGAATCCCCTTCTATACCAGGAAGTGCGCGACCTCGTCGCGCATCGCGGCGCTGACCTGCCGGAGCAGCACCCGAATCTCGTCGAGGCTCCATGCGTACGACGCGACCGATTCGGTGGCCTCGAACAGTGCACTCGACAGGCGGTCGCGCGTGGCCTGATAGCTCTCCGGGTCCGCTTCACCTCCGGTCAGCGCATCACTCAGCAGCTCCGCATCGCGCAGAGCATCGGTGATTCCATGCGTGGTGATCGGGTCCTTGTAGTAGCCCGCGTCGCCGACCAGCGCCCACCCCGGCCCGTAAGACCGCTTGACGAATCCAGCCGCGCCGGCCCAGCCGTGCATCCGGCCCGCCGGCTTCGCCGGAAGCACGCGGCCGGCCAGGTCGGACGAGGTTTCCGCGAGCAGGCTGGCGAAGGCCTGGTCGGTCCCGCTGCGGCGCAGAGCTCGCATCCGGTCCGGGGTGGTGGCGACGAAGACGCAGGTCAACCCGTCGTTCGTGGGGATCAGGCCGGCGCCGCTGCCGGGCGCGTAAGCCCACTCGTACCCGGTGACCTGCACGTCCGCGTAGTACCGATAGAGCACCGCGCTGCACGTCCGGCCTCGCCGGAGGACGGACGCACCGGTTGCGGACGCCACGGTCGACCGGATGCCGTCGGCGCCGACGGTGATCCCGGCCCGGATCTCCTCGGCCCGCCTGGTCCGATCCTGGATCCGGACGCCCGTCACCCGCCCGAGCTCGTCACGCAGTAGTCCCGTGACCGCTGTCTCGTGCCGGACCTGCACACCCGCGGCGGCCGCCGCGTCGACGAGGATGCGGTCGAGGAGTTGACGACGCGGTGCGTACAAGGCGTCCACGCCACCACTGGGCCGGATGGTGACCGGCTCGGGTTCGCGGTCGGTGTAGTGGAACGTCGTACACCGGATCGGCGGCGTGCCGCCCAACTGGTCCAGCAATCCCCAGCGCGCCAACTGCAGGACCCCGGCCCGCATCAGGCCGTGCGTCGAGACGGTGTCAGTCCCGCAGGCAGCCCGCTCGACCAGAGCGACGCGAGCACCCGCCCGGGCCAGCAGCATCGCGGTAGACGCACCCGCCACCCGTCCACCGACGACCACGACGTCGTACTGCGTGCTCATGCGGCCGGCTCCTCGTTGCGGGCGGTCAGATGCCGTACGACGGCTGCCGCGTCGTGACGGGCTCCGTCGATGAACGCGGAGTCACGCCGGTGCTGGAACCGCTGGCCGACGACGTACACCCCGGGTGCGGCGGTGACGCCACGTTCCTGCTGGATGTGGCCGTCCGAACCACGGATGGGTAGCCGCAGCCACGGGTAGTCAGGCTTGAAGCCACTGGCGACGAGGACGGTGGTAATGCCAGCTCGTCGCAGGTCTACGGCACCCGTCGGAGCTGGTGCGACCAGCGCGGGTGGGCGGTGGCCGCGCGGGGCATCGACGTACTGGTCCATGGCGTCGAGCAGGCGGTACATGCGTGCATCGGCTGACGCGGCGTTCTCGGCCAGGTCCGGCCGGAAGTGCGCTCGGGATCCCGCTATGCCGTCGAAGTGGCCGAGCAGTCGGACCCCATCGGCCTGCAGAGTGACCAGGTCGAGCTCTCCGGCCCGGCCCGCCAGTTGCATCGACGGCTCCCGCCGCGCCGCCACCGGGTCACGGACGTCGTCAATGGTCCGCGCCAGTCGCCCGGTGCGCTCCAGCCACCAGAAGATGCCCTTGCCACGGTACGAGCGCGGCAGTCTCGTGTGCCGGCCCACCGAGAGGAACACCTCGCGGCCCGCCCGGTTCAGCTCGTCGGCGATCTGTACGCCGGAAGCCGAGGCGCCGATCACCAGCACGCCGCCAGGCGGGAGCTGTGCCGGGTTGCGATAGCCGGTCGCCGTGGTGATGCCTTCACCGAGCCCGGCCGGAACCCGTGGCACTCCGGGTCCGGTCGCGATGACCACGTGGCGAGGTCGCCACGTGCCGCGATCGGTGACGAGTCGATAGTCGCCGGGGCCAATACCCGACAGCTCCAGCACGGTTGTGCTCGTGATGATGGGGGCGCCGAACGACTCGGCGTACCGCTCGAGGTGGCGGACGAAGCGGGCGGTGGTCATGAATCCGTCCGGATCGGGTCCCTGGTATTCCCAGTCGGGCAGGCGCATCAACCAGTTCGGCGAGAGCAGTCGCAGCGAGTCCCAGCGTTCGCTGCGCCAACTCTCGGCGAGGTGTCCCCGGTCGATGACCACGTGATCCCGGTCCGCCCGGGTGAGCAGCCGGCTGACAGCCAGCCCGGCATGGCCGGCACCGATCACGACGGTGTCGATGGCGATCATCACGTCCCCCTCAGATGCCGGCCGGCGGTGGTCAGTTGCAGACGACGTCGATGGCGACGGGCGTCGGGTTGGCGAGGACGTCGTACACGGCCGAGCGGCGCCGGGACTGCTCGACGACAGCCCGCAGGGTCTCCTCGTCGGCGTCGCCCTCGATCGCGAAGGTGACCCGGATCTGCTCGTACCCGTTGCGGACCGAGCCGTCGGACAGGCCGAGGATCCCGAGCAGGTCGATGTCGCCGGTGACGGTCGAGGTGACCTTGGTGAGCTGCACGCCCCGGGCCGCGGCGACGTTGGCGACGCCGGCGGTCAGACAGGCGGCGATGGCGTGCAGCAGGTACTCCACCGGCGTCGGCCCGTGGTCGGTCCCGACCAGGACCTCGGGGTGGTCGAACTCGAGCACGGTGTCGGTCCTGTGCCGCATCTCCTGCATCGCGCCGAAGAAGTCCGACGCGGTGGAGCGGCTGTGGGTCCCCGAGACCCAGGTGTTGCTCGCGCGGAACTGGAACTTGGCGATCTCGTTCTGGCCCTTGACGGCGTCGATGGTCGCGAACAGCGTCGCCGTGTCCACGCCGTTGCGGCGCGGCTTGTCGGTAGTCGTGGTCATGGGTCCTCCCTGGTTCGCACCGGCCTCCCGCAGGTGTCTGCCGAGGACGCTAGGAGGGCCGCCTTCCCGCGACCTTCCCCCGCACTTCCTCTGCGCAGTGCCGCGCTATCAGGCGGAATTCGCGCACTTGTTTGCAGGTTTGCCTTGACGGACGGACGCCGCGGCGCTTGACTTGGTCGGCAGTGACGCACCCAGCCGGTAGCGGGCCGACGAGGTCCGGAGTCCGGTTTTCAGGCGCCAGGGCCGCTCGATCCACCACAGCCCGAGGCGGGGTCGCGTCCCCGGGACCGATGGAGCAATCGTGTCCAACCTCGCTCGCCGTCTGGCTCTGGCCACGCTGGCCGCAACCACCGCCCTCGCCGCGACCGCCGCCCTGCTGACCCGCACCGCGGCCGACGCGGCCGTCACGCTGCCACCGACCCACGCCAAGTTCGACTACCAGATCGGCGGCGCCTACACCCCGCCCGCCGGCGTCCAGGTGGTCACCCGCGACCGGACCGCGGCACCCGCCGCGGGCCTGTACAACATCTGCTACGTGAACGCCTTCCAGGTCCAGCCCGGCGAACAGGGCCAGTGGGCGTCCGACCTGCTGCTCCGCGACGCCAAGGGCAACCTGGTGATCGACGAGGACTGGGGCGAGCCGCTGCTGGACCTGCGGACGGCGGACAAGCGCACCCGGGTCGCCGCCAAGGTGAACGGCTGGATCGACGGCTGCGCCGCGAAGGGCTACAAGGCGATCGAGCCGGACAACTACGACAGCTATACCCGGTCGAAGAAGCTGCTCACCGCGGCCCAGGCCAAGGCGTACCTGACGCTGCTGG
The DNA here is from genome assembly GCF_055586945.1 of Kribbella sp. NPDC048837. Classification (NCBI taxonomy): domain Bacteria; kingdom Bacillati; phylum Actinomycetota; class Actinomycetes; order Propionibacteriales; family Kribbellaceae; genus Kribbella; species Kribbella sp. NPDC048837. The sequence goes on along the minus strand of NZ_JBVJHF010000002.1, from coordinate 1,448,820 downwards.
CCACCCACGCACACGCGAAGAGCCTGGCCATCGCGCAGAAGAACACGGTCGAACTGGCCGGCGACCGGCGGGCCGTCGGGCTGGACTTCGCGGTCGCCGAGGAGTGCGGCCAGTACGACGAGTGCGGCGACTACGTCGATGCCTTCGGCAACAACGTGATCGTGATCGAGTACACCGACAAGGGCCGGCGGACCGCCTGCTCGCAGTTCGGCAGCACGCTGACGATCGTCCAGCGCGATGTCGACGTCTCCGTCCCCGGTGATTCCGGGTACGTGCGCAAGACCTGCTGAATCAGCTCCATCCCTTCACCTGCCTTGGAGACCGTCATGTCTCAGCATGCTCGAACTCTGTCCCGTCGTGACCTCCTGCGCGCCGCGGCGGCGACCGCCGCCGTCGGAACGCTCGGCGCCTGCGGCAAGAACGACGACGAAGGCGCCGACCCGAACGGCGTCGTCACCGTCGACCTCTGGCACGGCCAGGTCGACACCGGCAAGGCGGCGATCGATGCCTTGATCAAGGAGTTCAACACGTCGCACCCGAAGATCAAGGTGGTCGGCGGCGGTGGCGGGGTCACCGCGGACAGCATGCTGCAGAAGGTCACTGCCGGCCTGGCGGCTGGGTCCTACCCGGATGTGGCGTACATCTTCGGGTCGGACCTCGCCAGCCTGACCAAGAGCCCGAAGGTCGCCGACCTGACCGGCGCGCTGAAGATCGACGACTACTGGCCGGCCGCGAAGGACGCTGTCAGCGTGAAAGGCAAGGTCCGGGCGGCACCGGCGCTGCTCGACTCGCTCTGCGTGGTCTACAACAAGAAGCTGTTCGCCGCGGCCGGCCTGGGCGAGCCCAAGGCCGGCTGGACCTGGGACGACTTCGTCACCACCGCGCAGAAGCTGACCAACCCCGCGAAGGGCGTCTTCGGCACCGGCTGGCCCGGCGTCGGCGACGAGGACACGGTCTGGCGGATCTGGCCGATGATCTGGGACCTCGGCGGCGACGTGGTCAGCAGCGACGGCAAGAAGGTCGGCTTCGACCAGGTCGGCGAGCAGGCCCTCGGCACCCTCGACCGGCTGCGCACCGACAAGTCACTGTACGTCGACCCGAAGCCGGGCAGCGAGCAGCTCTACCAGGTGTTCCTCGGCGGGCGGATGGGCATGGTCGCCACCGGCCCCTGGCAGCTCCCCGAGCTCATCGACAACGGACTCGAGTACGGCGTGGTGCCGCTGCCGTCGTACTCCGGGAAGCCGGTGACGATCTCGGGTCCGGACACCTGGACCGTGTTCGACAACGGCAAGGCGAAGGTGAAGGCGGCCACCGAGTTCGTCACCTGGATGGCCGAGCCGGCGCAGGACATCCAGTGGGACATGGAGGGCGGCAGCCTCCCGATCACCAAGGCCACGGCCGAGCTCCCGCAGTGGAAGAAGCACTCGACCGAGACGAACGGTCTGGACGTGTTCGTGAAGGCACTCGACACGGCGAAGGTCCGGCCGACGATCACGACGTACCCGCAGATCTCGCAGCACGTCGGTCAGGCGATCGCCGCCGTCCTGCTGGGCAAGCAGAGTCCTGCGGATGCCGTCAAGCAGGCCGTTGACCAGTGCAACCAGGTGCTGGCGGTGCCGAGCTGATGACCAGTGTGGTCGGTACGTTCACGATCGATCCCCGGAGCCGGGCCGCGGCCAAGCGGCGGGCCCGGGGTGAGGGCGCGACGGGCTGGGCGTTCGTCAGCCCGGCGGTGCTGATCATCCTGGGGCTCAGCGTCGTACCCGTGGTGTGGTCGTTGCTGCTGTCGTTCCAGGTGAACGACCTGGTCTCGCCGAGCGAGTGGGTGGGGCTGGCCAACTACAAGGCGCTGATGAAGGACCCGGCCTTCGGTGCGGCCGTCGAGCACACGCTGATCTACACCGCGCTCTACGTGCCGCTGAGCGTGGTCGCCGGGCTGGCGATCGCGATCGCGCTGGATCGGAAGATCGCGTTCATCGGTCTCTACCGGACGCTGGTGTTCGTGCCGTTCGTGGTGTCCGCGGCGGCGCAGGGCGTGCTGTTCTCGTTCGTCCTCGATCCGGAGTTCGGCGTCGCGAACTCGGTGCTGCACAAGCTCGGGCTGCCGGCGCAGGGGTTCTTCAGTGATCCGGGGCAGGCGTTGTACCTGCTGGTCGCGATCTCGTTGTGGAGCGGGATCGGCTTCTGCGTGATCGTCTATCTCGCCGGGCTGCAAGGGGTTTCGAGCGACCTGGTCGAGGCGGCGCGGATCGACGGCGCCGGACGCTGGGGCGTGCTGCGGCATGTCACGCTGCCCGCGTTGGCACCGGTGTCGATCTTCCTGCTGCTGTTCCAGACCATCAACGCATTGCAGGTGTTCGACCTGGTCTTCGTCACCACCAAGGGCGGGCCGCTCGGATCGACGACGGTGATCGTGTACTTCATCTGGGAGAAGGCGTTCAAGGTCTTCACCGCCGGCTACAGCGCGGCCGCGGCGTACACGCTGGCGGTCGCTCTCCTCGTGATCGGCGTCGCCTTGCAGCTCTACCGGCGGAGGGCGGCTGCTCGATGAAGAGATTGCCTTTCAGTGCTTGGCATTTCGTCCTCGCGCCACTCGCGATCCTGTTCGCGTTGCCGCTGGTCTGGTTGCTGGTCAGCTCGGTGATGAGCAACGCCGAGATCAATCGGTTCCCACCGGCGCTGATTCCGAGCGCGATCCGCTTCGACGGGTATCGCTATGTGCTCGGCAACGCGTTGTTCCCGCGCTGGTTCGTCAACTCGTTCATCGTGTCGGCGGTCGCCGTGACGGCCAACCTGGTCCTCGGCTCGCTCGCCGGGTACGCGTTCGCGCGGATCCGGTTCGCCGGGTCGAAGATCGTGCTCGGGCTGATGCTCGCGACCATGGTGATCCCGTTCCAGCTGACGATGATCCCGACGTTCCTGGTGATGAAGGAGCTCGGGCTGATCGACACCCTCGGGGCGCTGATCATCCCGTCGCTGGTGACCCCGTTGTCGGTGTTCCTCTTCCGCCAGTTCTTCGTCTCACTGCCGCGCGAGCTCGAGGAGGCGGCCTGGCTCGACGGCTGCGGGCGGCTGCGGATCCTGATCTCGATCGTGCTGCCGCTGGCCCGGCCGGCGCTGAGCACGGTCGCCGTCCTGACCTTCCTGGCCACCTGGAACGACCTGACCTGGCCGCTGATCGCGATCAACACCGACACCACCTACACGCTCCAGCTCGGCCTGACCACGTTCCAGGGCCAGCACCACACCCAGTGGGCCGCCGTGATGGCCGGCAACGTCATCACGGTCCTCCCGGTCCTCCTGGGCTTCCTCTTCGCCCAGAAGGCCTTCATCCGCTCACTGGCCTCCACCGGACTCAAGGGATGACATGACTTTCGACTTACTGGTGATCGGCGACGCGAACCCGGATGTGGTGATCGGGCCCGTCGACCAACCCATTCTCTTCGGCCAGCGGGAACGCCTGGTTCCGAACGGCTCTCTGGTCCTCGGCGGCTCGGCCTCGATCATGGCGTGCGGCGCGGCCCGGCTGGGCCTCAGCGTCGCCTTCGCCGGGCGCGTCGGTGACGATTCCGCCGGCGACTTCGTGCGTACGGCGCTGGCTGACCGCGGGGTGAATGTCGACGCGCTGATTGTCGACAACACCCTGCCGACGCCGCTGACCACGGTCCTGACCTCCAGTGACGATCGGGCGATCCTCACCTCCCCTGGTTGTCTGCCGGCGATTTCGGCGGACGACGCACCGAAGGCGTTGCTGCGATCGGTGCGGCATGTACACGAGACGTCGTTCTATCTGCTGCCGGCCTTGGCGGCCGGGCTGGCGGCGCTGTTCAAGGAGGCGAAGGCCGCGAAGGCGACGACGTCGCTCGATCCGAACGACGATCCGGCCGGGCGCTGGGACCGGATGATCCTGGATCCGATCCTGCGCGTCACCGACTACTTCCTGCCGAACACCGCCGAGGCGCTGGCGCTGACCGGTCATCACGCGGTCGAGGACGCCGCGGGCATTCTGGCCCGGCGGGGACCGCTGGTCGTGGTGAAGAACGGCGCGGACGGCGCCCTGGCCCACAACGGCAGCAAGGTGACCACCGCCCCGGCGCTCAAGGTCGACGTCGTCGACGCGGTCGGTGCCGGTGACAGCTTCGACGCCGGCTGGGTGGCCGCCGTGCTGAACGGATCCCGCACCGAGCGAGCCCTGGCGATCGCCACGGCCTGCGGATCACTGTCCACCCGAGCCGCCGGAGGCACCGCGGCCCAGCCTGATTGGGACCTGGCCATCGAGAGCGTGACGTCATGAACAAGATCGCCTTCATCGGCGCGGGCAGTGTGGTCTTCACCCAAGGCCTGCTCGCCGACCTGTTCAGCTTCGACCTGGGACCGCTGCACATCGCCTTGCACGACATCGATCCCGAGCGACTCGACACAGCTGCCGCCGCGGCGGCGTACATCGCTCGGGAGCGTGGGGTGACTCCGCGGATCACCGCACACCTGGAGCGCCGGTCCGCGCTGGACGGCGCGGACTTCGTCATCAACATCGTCCAGGTCGGGATGAACGCGGCGACCCGGGCGGACTTCGAGATCCCGGCCCGGTACGGGATCCGGCAGACGATCGGGGACACCCTCGGCGTCGGCGGGGTGTTCCGCGCGCTGCGGACGTTCCCCGTGCTGCGCGGGCTCGCCGAGGACATCGCCGAGGTGTGCCCGGACGCGTGGCTGCTGAACTACACCAATCCGATGGTGATGAACGTTTCGTACTTGGCCGCGCTCGGCGTCCGCAAGGCCGTCGGGCTGTGCCACTCGGTCTACTGGACGATGCAGGGTCTGTCCGAGCTGGTCGGCGTACCGTACGACGAGGTCACCTACCTCGCCGCCGGGGTGAACCACCAGTCGTGGGTGCTCCGATTCGAGCGCGGCGCGGAGAACCTGTACGAGCGCCTGGACGCGGCGATAGCGGCCGATCCCGAGTTGCTGCGACGGGTCCGGGTGGACATGTACCGGCGGCTCGGGTTCTATCCGACCGAGACGAGTGAGCACTCGTCGGAGTACGTGCCGTGGTACCTGTCGCATCCGGCCGAGATCGAGCGGTTACGGCTGCCCGTGGGTGAGTACCTCGGGATCGTCGAGGAGAACCTGGCGACGTACGAACAGACGCGGAGCGCGTTGAAGGCCGGCCAGCCGGTGACGGTCGAGGGCACGATGGAGTACGCGCCGCAGGTCATCCACAGCATCGTCACCGGGACGCCGCGAACCATCTACGGCAACGTGCCGAACACCGGTCTGATCAGCAACCTGCAGGCCGGCGCGGCGGTCGAAGTTCCTTGCCTGGTGGACGGTTCCGGCGTGCAGCCGACCTCGGTGGGCGCGCTGCCGGCGCAGTGCGCCGCGCTCAACCGGTCCTATCTCAACGTGGCCGAGCTGGTGGTCAAGGCAGCAGTCGAAGAGGATCCGCTGGCGATCCGGCAGGCCGTGATGGTCGACCCGGCCACCGCGGGCGCGCTACCGGTCGAGCGGATCTGGGAGCTGTGCAACGAGATGGTGGTTGCTCACAGCAATTACCTGGCGCCGTCGTTGAAGGCGGCGGTCAAGTAGCTGCGGTAGGTCGCGAAGCCGTCGAGGACCTCGGCGGCGGTCGGGGTGCCGGTGAGGGCGCCGACACCCTGGCCCGCGTAGATCGAGGCGCGGGCCGGGTCGGCGGCGCGGATCCCGGCGACGTAGTCGGCGTGGCCGGCGTCGTCGGTCTTCAACTCCTCCTCGCGGCCCTGCCAGGTGTCGAAGTACGCGTTGCGGAGCGCCCGGCCACCGAACTCGTCCGGCCAGCCGGCCCGCGACGCCGCGTCGAAGACCGTGCCGTAGACGGTGTCGGTCTCGTCCGCCTCGATCACCCGCTGCCGGACCGGCTCCGCCGTGAGCGCCTCGGCGCAGGTGAGGAACGCCGTACCGATCCAGCCGCCGGCGGCACCGGCGGCCAGGACGGCGGCCAGCCCGCGCGGTCCCGAGATCCCGCCACCCGCGAGCACCGGGAGATCGGTGAGGTCCAGGATCGCTTGCAGCAAAGGAAGTGTGGCGACCTCGTTTCGGCCGTGCCCACCGGCTTCGGCGCCCCGGGCAACGATCACGTCGACGCCGGCGTCGATCGCCTCCCGCGCGTCGGCGACCGTCCCGGCCTGTGTGGCGACGACGATGCCCGCCTCCTGCAGCGGACCGACGTACGCCGTGTAGTCGCCGAAACTCAGCGAGACCAGCGCGGGCTTCAGCTCCAGCACCGCCTCGAGATGCTCAGGCCGCTCCTTCACCGACCAGGCCATCAGCCCGATCCCGTACGGCTTCCCGCTCGCCGCGGCGACCGCGCCCTCGGTCCGGATCCAGTCGGCCGTCACCGCCGACCCGGCACCGAGCATGCCGAGGCCGCCCGCCGCCGAGATCGCGCCGGTCAGCTTGCCGGCGCTGACGTTGGCCATGGGCGCGCCCACCACGGGCACGCCCAGGCCGAACGTCTCCGTCAGCCACACGGCTCGGCTCAGAACTTGTAGACGTCCGAAGCCGGGTCACCGTGGCAGCGCTTGTACTTCTTGCCCGAGCCACACGGGCAGGCGGCGTTGCGCGGGGTGCCCGCATACTGCAGCGCGCCCTCCTCGACGGCCTCCTGGCGAACCGCGACCTCGTCGTCACCGTCGATGGTCGGGGCCGAGTACGACAGGCGCTGCGGACGGCTGTCGCCGGTCAGCCCCTTGGCCCGCAACCGCGGGGTGTCCCGCGGGCGCACCTCGTCCTGGACCCGGCCCGGGAACTCCGCCACCGGCGCACCGGGGGTCAGGATGTCCTCGATCCGGCGGCCCTCGAGGCCTTCGCCCTCCAGGTCGATGTTCACCGCCGCGTCCGCCTCGGCGGCGAGCTCCATCTCGGCGCGCATCGCCTCGACGTCCACCTCGACGTTGAAGATGAAGGCGACCGACTCCTCCTTGATCGACTCCATCATCGCGGCGAACATGTCGTAGCCCTCGCGCTGGTACTCGACCAGGGGGTCGCGCTGCGCCATCGCGCGCAGGCCGATGCCCTCGCGCAGGTAGTCCATCTCGTACAGGTGCTCGCGCCACTTGCGGTCCAGCACGCTCAGGACGACCCGACGCTCGAGCTCACGCATCGCGTCCTCACCGAGCAGTTCCTCGCGCCGCTCGTACGCCGCCTTGGCGTCCTCGATGAACCGCTCGACCAGGAAGTCCTGGGTCAGGCCGGCCTTCTCGCCGCCGGCCTCCTCGATCAGCTCTTCCTCGGTCAGCTCGGTCGAGTACAGCGTCTTCATCGCGGTGAACAGCGCGTCCAGGTCCCAGTCCTCGGCGAACCCGTCCGCGGTCGCGCCCTGCACGTACCCGGTGACGGTCTCGTCGAGCATGTCCTGCACCTGGTCGCGCAGGTCCGCGCCCTCGAGCACCCGGCGGCGCTCGTCGTACACGACGTGCCGCTGCCGGTTCATCACGTCGTCGTACTTGAGGATGTTCTTCCGGGTCTCGAAGTTCTGCGCCTCGACCTGCGACTGGGCCGACGCGATCGCCTTGGTGACGACCTTGTTCTCCAGCGGCTGGCTGTCGTCGTTGTTGCGCGACATCGCCCAGTCGACCATCTCGCGCTTGAACAGCCGCATCAGGTCGTCCTCGAGCGACAGGTAGAAGCGGGACTTGCCCGGGTCACCCTGCCGGCCGGAGCGGCCACGGAGCTGGTTGTCGATCCGCCGGGACTCGTGCCGCTCGGTGCCGAGCACGTACAGACCGCCGGCCTCGCGGACCTCGACCTGCTCGTCCTTGACCTGCTTCTCGAACTGCTCGAGCGCCTTCGGGTACTCCGCCTCGTACTCGTCCGGGGTCTCCGCCGGGTCCAGGCCACGGGCCCGCAGGTCTTTGTCGGCCAGGTGCTCCGGGTTGCCGCCCAGGATGATGTCGGTACCACGGCCGGCCATGTTGGTGGCCACGGTGACCGCGCCCTTGCGGCCGGCCTCCGCGACGATCGCCGCCTCCCGGGCGTGCTGCTTCGCGTTCAGCACCTCGTGCGCGATGTTCTCCTTGCGCAGCTGGGCCGAGAGCCGCTCGGACTTCTCCACGCTGGTCGTGCCGACCAGGATCGGCTGACCGGTCTGGTGCACCTCGACGATGTCCTTGACCACCGCGTCGAACTTGGCATCCTCGGTGCGGAAGATCAGGTCCCGCTCGTCGCTGCGGACCATCGGCTTGTTGGTCGGGATCGGCACCACGCCGAGGTTGTAGATCTTGGAGAACTCCGCCGCCTCGGTCATCGCCGTACCGGTCATGCCGGCCAGCTTGTCGTAGAGGCGGAAGTAGTTCTGCAGCGTGATCGTCGCGAGGGTCTGGTACTCCTCCTTGATCTCGACGTCTTCCTTGGCCTCGATCGCCTGGTGGAGTCCCTCGTTGTAGCGGCGGCCGTGCAGCGTGCGGCCGGTGTGCTCGTCGACGATCAGCACCTCGTTGTCGACGACCACGTAGTCCTTGTCGCGGCGGAACAGGTCCTTCGCCTTCAGCGCGTTGTTCAGGTAGCTGATCAGCGGGGTGTTGGCCGACTCGTACAGGTTGTCGATGCCGAGCCGGTCCTCGACCTTCTCGATCCCGCGCTCGAGGATCGCGACGGTGCGCTTCTTCTCGTCCACCTCGTAGTCGGCCACCGGACGCTGGTCCTCGGGCACCTTGTCGTCGGCGATCCGCGGCTTCAGCGTGTTCGCGATCCGGGCCATCTCGACGTACCAGCGCTGGGAGTCCTCGGCCGGGCCGGAGATGATCAGCGGGGTCCGGGCCTCGTCGACCAGGATCGAGTCCACCTCGTCCACGATCGCGTAGTTGTGGTCGCGCTGGACGCAGTCCTCGATGCTGCCCGCCATGTTGTCGCGCAGGTAGTCGAAGCCGAACTCGTTGTTGGTGCCGTAGGTGATGTCCTTGCTGTAGGCGATCCGCCGCTCGGCGGGCGACATCTCCGGCAGGATCACGCCGTAGTCGAGGCCGAGGAAGTGGTACACCCGGCCCATCCACTCGGCCTGGAACTTGGCCAGGTAGTCGTTCACCGTGACCACGTGCACGCCGCGGCCGGACAACGCGTTCAGGTACGTCGGCAGCGTACCGACGAGCGTCTTGCCCTCACCGGTCTTCATCTCGGCGATGTTGCCCAGGTGCAGCGCGGCGCCACCCATGATCTGGACGTCGTAGTGCCGCTGGTGCAAGGTCCGCTTGGCGGCCTCCCGGACCACCGCGAAGGCCTCCGGCAGCAGCGCGTCGAGCGACTCCCCGTTCTCGTGACGCTGTTTGAACTCCGCGGTCTGACCACGGAGCTCCTCGTCGGACATGCCGACGAAGTCGTCCTCGATCGAGTTGACCATCTTCGCGATGCCCTGGAGCTGACGCAGGATCTTGCCCTCGCCGATCCGCAGGACCTTGTCGATCACCTTCATGGTGGGGAGTTCTCTCCTTGCTGCTGAGCCTGGAAGCGGGCGACGCCTAAGAGCACGTTCCACCCTCGGGCAGGCGCGCGACACCCATGGTACGGGGCTGGGTGCGCCAAGCCACGCCGGATGCGTGCCGCCGGGCTTATCGGACCCACGTTCAGGCGGGCCGGAAAGTTCCCGCTGCTCCGTCAGAAACCTCGGAGGGCGTCACTGAGCGCAGGCGACAGGTCACCGCCCCCGGCCACCCGGACCTGGTCGAGCCCGAGCCAGCCGGCCAGCTGGACCAGCTCGGCGGCCAGCTCGTCCGCGGTCTCCACCGGGGCCTTCGGCTCCGCGTGCGCCGATTGGACCAGCAGCACGCCCGCCGTCCGGTCCGCCTTGAGGTCCACCCGGGCGACCAGCCGGTCCCCGAGCAGGAAGGGGAGGACGTAGTACCCGTAGAGGCGCTTCTCGGCCGGGACGTAGATCTCGATGCGGTACCGGAAATCGAACAGGACCTCGGTGCGGGTGCGCTCGAAGACCAGCGAGTCGAACGGGCTGACCAGGGCCCGCGCGTTCACCCGCCGCGGCAGCCGCGCGTCCCGGTGCAGGTACGCCGGCCGCTTCCACCCGTCGATCCGGACCGGGAGCAGCTCGCCCTCCTCGACCAGCTCCGCGATCGCCTGCGCGGTCGGCTCCGGCGACGTCCGGAAGTAGTCCTTCAGGCACTGCGCGGTCGCCACCCCGTGCGCCCTGGCCGCGATCGACACCAGCCCTCGGTGTGCCTCGGCCACGGACGGCGTCGGTGTCGCCAGGACGGCGGGCGGCAGCACCCGCTCGGGAACGTCGTACATCCGCTCGAACTGCTGGTTACGCCGGGCGACCGTGATCTCCCCGGCGAAGAACAGGAACTCGAGGGCACGCTTCACGTCGGACCAGTTCCAGCCCCAGTTGGTCCGGTCCCGCTCGACGTCGTCGTCGATCTCGCGGGCGGTCAGCGGACCGTGGTCGCGGACGTCGGCGAGCACCTGCTTGACCAGGTCCGGCCGCTGCGCGGCGATCGACCGCGGGCCGCCCCAGGCCTCGGTCGTCGCGCGGGCCATCCGCCAGCGCATCAACGGGTGCGTCTCGACCGGGATCAGGGACGCCTCGTGCGCCCAGTACTCCACCAGGCGCCGCGGCGCCTTGCCCGACGCGCGGTCCAGGAGGTCGCGCGGGTAGGGCCCGAGCCGCGAGTACAACGGCAGGTACTGCGCCCGGCTCAGCACGTTGACGGAGTCGATCTGGATCAGCCCGATCCGGCCGAGCACGCGAGCCAATGCCCGCGCGTCCGGCACGCCCTTCGGCCGGGGATCCATGAACCCCTGCGCCGCCAGCGCCACCCGCCGAGCCTGAGCCGTCGACAACACCTGCGTAGTCACGCATCGAATTCTGCCGGGCGCCTCCGACAGAAACCCGGCCATAACCCGGGAGTTACCGCAAGTGGGAGGTGCGCTACGGAGGGTGTTCAAGGGACGCTGCGAGGAGGTCACGCCGCCCGTGTGGCCCCTATCAACCTGGAGTGAGGCATGACAGGAAGAAAGCAGTTGGTCCGGGCCGCCCTGGCGGCCGGCGTACTGACCGCGGCGTCCCTCGGTGCGGTGGCGGTGGCCGGCTCCGCGTCGGCCGCGCAGTCGCCGGACGGACCCAAGACCCGGATCGTCGGCGGCACCGTCGCCCACACCGCGGACACCCCCTGGGCTATCGCCCTCAACAACAGCGGCTCCCCCTCGCCAAGCGGTCAGTGGTGTGGCTCGACGCTGGTCGCGGCCGACAAGATCGTCACCGCCGCGCATTGCGCCCAGGAGGCGGCCGGCACCTACACAGCGATCCAGGGCCGGGACGTGCTCACGGACTCAGGTGGCCAGGAGTCCAAGATCAGCAGCATCTGGGTGGACCCCGAGTACGGCAAGCAGCCCGGTCACGACGTCGCCGTGATGACGCTGGCCACGCCGTTCGACGGCGTACCGACGCTGGCGCTCGAGACGGACAAGGCCGCCGACGCGGCCGGAGCGGCGTCGGTCGTCTACGGCTGGGGCTCGACGGAGGGCACCGGACCGGAGGACACCTTCCAGAAGGTCGACGTACCGGTCCTCGGCGACGCCTACTGCGAGCAGGCGTACGCGAGCGAGGGCTACACCGCGGACGGCGAGATCTGCGCCGGCTACGAGGACGGCGGCAAGGACTCCTGCCAGGGTGACTCCGGCGGTCCGCTCGTCCTGAACGGCCGCCTGTTCGGCGTCGTCTCGTGGGGCGTCGGCTGCGCGGACGCGGGCAGCCCGGGCGTCTACGCCGAGGTCGCCACCTACGCTGCCGAGCTCCAGTCCCAGATCGGCGGGTAGAAGCCGTCACGTGGGGCCCGGGCGAGGCAGCCCGGGCCCCACGGTCAGACAGCGCCGAAGCGCTCGGTGTGGATCCGCCGGAGTGGTACGCCGAGACCGGACAGGTCCCGGCTGACCGCGCTGACCATCGGCTGCGGGCCGCAGACGAAGTACTCCAGACGCTGCGGGCGGCGTGGCAACTCACGGGACAGGAAGCTCCTGGTGATCCGCCCGGTCGCCCCCTGCCAGCCAGGATGCGGGCGACTGAGCACCTCGACCACCCTGAGGTTGAGCCGGGTGCGCAGCGCGGTGATCTCGGGCCGGAGCATCAGCTCGTCCTCGGTGCGCGCCGCGACGATCAGCCGGTGCCGCCGGCGGTCTTCGCGATCGGCCAGGGTGCGGAGCATGCTCAGCAGCGGGGTGATGCCGACGCCCGCCGCGATCAGCACGAATCCCGGTGCGTCCTCGCGCCCCTCGATCGTGAACCCGCCGTACGGGCCGTCCAGGAAGACCCGGCGCCCCGGCCGGAGCGCGCCGAGCAACTCGGTGAAGTCGCCGAGCGCCTTGATGGTGAACTCCATTCGCTCGGGGTGTTCCGCGGTCGACGCGATGCTGAACGGATGCTCCTCGAAGACGAACGGCGTCGAGCCGATCTTGAGCCAGACGAACTGACCGGCGTCGAACCGCAGACCGGCATGACCGTCGGCCTGGATCACCAGCGTCACGCCGTCGCCCGGCACGGCCCGCACCGACACCACGACGTACGCGTGCTTGCGGGACCGGATCGGCAGCCAGATCCAGCGGCGCGCGGCCAGACCCGCCACCAGCAGCCCGCTGCCGACGAACCACGCGGCCAGCAGCGGATGTGAGACGAGGTGCCGCAGCCACCAGACGTGCAGCCAGGCGGCGACCAGGACGATCGCCACCAGCCCGTTGTGGACCAGCCGCCAGCCCTCGTACCGCGGCTGGCGGCGGGGACGGCGCAGCGCGAGGACGACGACCAGGACCAGCGCGATCGTCGAGGTGACCGCCGCGCGCGCCGCCCAGGTGGTGTGCGCGAGATCGAGGATCGACAGTCCCCGCGGATCCACGAACAGCACCGCGACCAGGTGAACGATCACCAGCACGACCGCGATCAGCGCGATCAATCGGTGCACCGCCAGCACGGTCTCGATCCCGAAGGCCGCGATCAGCCAGGACAACCGGGCCGGAAGGACGACCGCCACGACCAGCGCGGAGAAGCCGACCAGGCCGGCGCTGAGGACCACAGCCGCGCCCGGATTGGCGTCCGGTGGCCCGATCACCCCCCACGTGAGGAAGAGCGGAACCAGCAGGACCGCGGCGTACCAGAGGAACCAGGCGAGGCGGGACAGCGGGCCATGTACGCGCTCGGAGATTCGGTGGCGGGACATGACGCTGGAAAACTACGCCGCCGGGCACGCGGGGGGAACACACGTGCTGAGGTATGACAAGACTGTCATCGCGGCGGGGAAAGACCGAGGGGCCGGGCTCTGCGGCCCGGCCCCTGCTGTTGCGCTCCTCCCAAGATCACACTGTTCGGCCGGGCAGGCTCAGACGGCCAGCCGGATGACGCCGTAGTCGTAGCCGCGGCGGCGGTACACCACGCTGGGCTGGTTCTCGTCGGCGTCGACGAACAGATAGAAGTCGTGTCCGACCAGCTCGAGCTCGTAGAGCGCCTGGTCCAGGGACATCGGCTTGGCGGTGTGGGTCTTCTCGCGCATCACCAGCGGGCCATCGCCGGTGACCGTGAGCGATCCGACTTTGTACGTCGCCACCTTGTCCTCGGCGACTGTCTCCTCCAGAGCGGTGTTCTCCACTGGTTGCTTCGCGTTCACGTGCCGCAGGCCTTCCGGCGAACGCTCACCCCGGTGCACCCGGCGCCGGTCGGCCGCCTTGCGGACCTGGGCCCGGAGCCGGTCCAGGCAGACGTCGAACGCCGCCTGCTTGGTCTCACCGCACGCTTCGGCGCGGACCACCGGACCCTTGGTGTACATGGTGAGCTCGACACGCATCGCCCGATCGTGCTGTCGCGGGTTCTTCTCCTGGCTGACTTCCACCTCGCACCGCAGTACTCGGTGATCGACCTTCTCGATTCGCTCGAGTTTTTCCTCGACGTACTGCCGGAAGCGGTCACTGACCTCGCAGTGATGACCCTTGACAACGACGTCCACGGAAACCTCCATCGATCGGCGACTCTTTGTTACGTCTCCGCACCCCCGTCAGAGCTGAAAACTGACTCCTTCTCGCTGTGTCGGTTGCGGTTGGGGCGCCCGAAACGAAGACACCCGCGGTCGAGCCGGTCGGAGCTCGTGGTGAGGATTCCGGCTGATCCGGCCCTGCACCACATCACTGCCCGACAAGCCCCTGCGGGTGTCATGGGCCAACGCTAGTCGGCTTCGGCGAAAACCGGTAGGGAAGTTCTCATGAACCAGACGCCGAGAACCGCCGGGTCGCGGCCAGCACGGCGCAGCCGAGGACCGGAATTCCCCCGTTTTCCAAGGCGCGGCACGCCTCCGCGAGCGTGGAACCGGTGGTGATCACGTCGTCGACCAGCAGGACCGGCTGAGCCGTCAGCGTTTCAGCCCAGCGCGAACGAAGCCCGAAAGCCCCGTCCAGGTTGGCCGTACGGCGTTCCGCGGACAGGCCGGCCTGGTCGTCGGGACGCCGGACGACCCGCAACGCGTCGGCGATCCGGGCCTCGATCCCCTGCCTGCGCAGCGATCGGACCGCGGCCTTGGTGATACGCCGCAACGGGTCGTGCCCGCGCTGCCGGACGGTCGCCGGCGCCGACGGAACCGGGCACAACCAGGCGCCCCGGCGGTCCCCCAGGGCGCCCACCACAGCGGTTGCGAGGACACCGCCGAGCGGCCGGGCCAGGGCGTACCGGGCGTGCTCCTTGTGGGCGATCACGAGCCGCCGCAGCTCATCGGCGTACGGCGCACTCGCGGTCGGCGGAGGCAGTCCGGGGGGCCTCGGGTCGGGCCAGGCACGGAACGGAGTCAGACCCGTCAGTAGCTTCCGGCAACAACTACAGAGAGTGACACCCGGGCGCTCGCAGCCCGCGCAGCGACCGCCCAGGACGAGATCCACGAACGCGTCCCGGGCCGGCACCGCACCCACGATCGGCGTACCGACCGGTCGTCCGCAACCGCCGGACCACCGACCTGTGGAAAACCCGGCCGGTGGACCCCCGCCCGTGGAACCCCGGCCTGTGGAACCCGGTCCTCGGCCCCGGGTAGACCGGAACTCGTCAGCCCGGGTAGACCGGAACGAGGGGCGGGTCCTTCTCGTCGGCGTCCATCGGCGTCCACAGCAGGTCGCGGCTGAGCCAGTGCACCCTGCCTTCGACGTCCTCGATGACCGGCAGGGTGTCCTTGTTCGGGTTGGACGCGACGGTCTTGGCGATGAACCCGGGCGGTGAACCGGGCAGCAGCTGCAGCCGGGAGCCGTCGGAGTTGACCAGCCACGGCAGCCGGGTCGGGTTGTTGCCCGTGATGCTCTGGCCGACGACCAGGATGCCCTGCTTGTTCCAGGCCGCGTCGGTGATGTTGGTGAGCTGCAGCCGGAGCTGGCGGAACTGCCCGAGCACCAGCTGCTTGCCGCTGCTGGCGGACTGGACCGCTCCGGTCTGCACGTAGTTCTGCCCGGTCGACTTGGACTTCATCACCATCAGGGCCCGGACCCCGTCCGGCGCCATCTTGAGCACCACCGGGGAATCGCCGTGGAAGCTGGTCTTCACCGTGCTGACGTCGCCGTCGCGGTTGCGGACCCGGAGCCGGGGCTCGGCACTGTCGGCCTTGTCCAGGATCCAGAGGTTGTCCTGGTTGTCGTAGGTCGGTGGCAGCACCCGGCCGTCGACCGGGATCGGCTTGACCGCGTCGGCCTTGTCGGTCGCGTCCAGCTTGGCGTACGCGACCACCTCGTCGCCGGCCTTGGTGGTGGTGACGATCGCACCGGCGTCACCGTGCAGGTTCACCGCGAACGAGTCGGCGTCGTACTGGTACAGCTGGCTGGAGTTCAGCGGCTGGGCGGCGATCTCCGACGATCCGTCCAGACCGACGATCCGCTGCACCTTCTTCGACTTCAGGCCGTACAGGTCGGTCAGCGCGCCGGCGGGGACGGACGGGTCGTACTGGCTGAAGTTCGAGAACGGGAGCACGTCGGGGTCGTCCGGCAGCAGCGGTGCGCCGCCGACGGTGATCTTGACCCGGAGACTGATCTGGTTGAGCGTCCAGACGATCTGCGCCGCGAGCAGCCGCCGGTCCTGCTCCCGGAGTGTCCCGGCGGTGTCGTTGAGCGCCACCGTCGCGACACCGAACTCGACCGGCACGGACACCTGGACCTCAGTGCCCGGCGGCGCCAGCGAGACCGCGCCGCCGCCCAGCCGGCTGGTCGGGCCCTTCAGCAGCTCCTGGATCAGCTGGGTCGCGGCCTGCCCGGAGGACAGGTTCAGCGGCAGGTAGACCGGGTCGGGGACGAGCATGTCGTGGGACTGCGTGAAGAAGTACAGGTCCCGCGGGGCGAGTTTGAGGTCCACCTGGTTGCTGCCGAGGTAGGCCCCGGGCGGCGCCGACGCGACCCGCAACTGCCCGTTCACCTTGGCGAGCTTGAAGACGAAGTCGGCCTTGGCGTTCGTCGCGGCCGGGATCCACTCGCCGCGGTCGTTGATGGTGGCGATCTTCAGGGCCGTCAGCTTGATCCCGCCGGCCTGCCGGGAGAGCCCGTCGGGCTGCTGGTCGTACACCACGGTCTGCGACTCCGGCTTCCACGCCGCCGCGGCTTCCGGCGTCATGTACTGCCGGGCGACGTCGTACGCCTGCGAGTCCGACATGGCCTCCAGGAACCCGCTCACGACCTGCATGTCGTTGAGGTTGTCCTTCGGGGGCTTGGCCTCCACACCGACGCCGCCGAGCTCCGGGGCCAGGCCCTGGCGGCTGCCGCTGCGGATGGTGCCCTTGGTCGGCACCGTCGCGCAGCCGGCCAGGAGCAGCACGGCCAGCAGGAGCGCGAACAGCTTCCGCCTCACCGGTCGTCACCCCCGCTCAGCTTCTGGTACGGCGCTCCCACGTCGACCAGCTCCGTGACGACCCGGCTCGCGTCGGCCGGGCGGGCCGGCAACGGCGATCCGGTCAGCGGGATGTCGGGCCGGCGCGGCAGGGTCAGCCGGAAGTACGCGCCCTCGCCCGGTGAGCCCCAGGCGTCCAGCCGGCCGCCGTGCAGCCGGGCGTCCTCCAGCGCGATGGACAGGCCGAGGCCGGTCCCGCCGGTGGTCCGGGCCCGGGCGGGGTCGGCCCGCCAGAACCGGCTGAACACCATCTCGGCCTCCTCGGCCCGGAAGCCGACGCCGTGGTCGCGGACGGCCACCGCCGCCGCGTCCTCGTCGTGCGCCGTGCTGATCCGGATCGGCTGGCCCTCGCTGTGCTCGATGGCGTTGCCGATCAGGTTGCGCAGGATGCGCTCGATCCGGCGCGAGTCCACCTGGGCCCGGCACGGATCCGGCATGTCCAGCTCGACCGGACAGCCCTTGCGCTGCAACAGGGTCTCGTGGTTCTCCAGGACGCGGCCGACGATGTCGCGCAGGTCGACGTCCTCCAGGTCGAGGGCGGCCGCGCCGGCGTCGAACCGGCTGATCTCCAGCAGGTCGGCGAGCAGCTCCTCGAACCGGTTGAGCTCGTTCTGCAGGAGCTCCACCGAGCGGCGGCTGATCGGGTCGAACTGGTCGCGGCTCTCGTGCAGCAGATCGGCGGCCATCCGGACCGTGGTCAGCGGCGTCCGCAGCTCGTGCGAGACGTCGGAGACGAACCGGCGCTGCAGCCGGGACAGCTCCTCCAGCCGCCGGATCTGCCGCTGCAGGTTGCTCGCCATCTTGTTGAACGAGACCGCCAGCCGGGCCAGGTCGTCGGTGCCGCGGACCTGCATCCGCTCCTCGAGCTTGCCGGCCGCCAGCCGCTCCGCGATCCGCCGCGCCATCCGGACCGGGGTGACGACCTGCCGGGTGACCAGCCAGGCCACCGCGCCGAGCAGCACGATCAGCAGCAGTCCCGCGGTCACCAGGGCGCGCTGGACGACGTCGAGCGTCTCCTGCTGCGCGGTGAGCGGGAAGAGGAAGTAGACGGCGTAGCGCTCGTTGGTGGAGTTGATCCGGAGCTGGGAGCCGATCACCAGGCCGGGGACGCTGGGCCCGTCGCGGTAGTTGATCTGGGTGTAGGTGTCGTACAGCTTGGAGTCGTCGCTGGTCACCGAGGACGCCAGCGGCTGCGGGATCGAGTCGCTGTCGACCAGGCCGGTGTAGCGGATCGCGTTGGAGTTCGAGCTGTCGGTCGGCACCAGCAGGACGTCGTACAGACCCGGGCGGTTGGAGCCGAGGACCAGCTCGGACAGCTGCTGGTTGATCTTGTTGCGGTCGGCGGCGTTGATCGTGTTGGACAGCTGGGTGAGCTGGGCGACCGCCTCCGCCTGCGCGCTGGTACGGCGGGATTCGAGCACGCCGTCGGTGACCTGGCTCATCATCACCCAGCCGACGAGCAGCAGGACGAGGGTCGACATCAGCAGAGTGCCGGTGACGATCCGGGCCTGGATGGACCGGCGCCAGAGATCCGGCCAGTGCCGGGGGTGGGTCCGCCAGAGCGGCTGTGGGTAGGCAGGCCAGTCCGCCGCGGCGGCGGTCAGCTCCAGCTCCGTCCCACGGGACTCGGCCACCTCCTGCTCGGGAGGGGCCTGCGGCTGCTGCTCCGGACCCGGTGTGGCCGGAGCTTCGACGACAGCCGGCGACTCTTGGTCGCGTCCGTACTCGATCAGTCCGCACCCGCCTTGTAACCGACCCCGCGGACCGTGACCACGATCTCCGGGTGCTCAGGATCCTTCTCGATCTTGGAGCGCAGGCGCTGGACGTGCACGTTCACCAGCCGGGTGTCGGCCGCGTGCCGGTAGCCCCAGACCTGCTCCAGCAGCACCTCGCGGGTGAACACCTGCCAGGGCTTGGAGGCCAGGCAGACCAGCAGGTCGAACTCCAGCGGCGTCAGCTGGATCGTCTCGCCGGCCCGCTTCACGGAGTGCCCCGCCACGTCGATGGTGAGGTCGCCGATGGTCAGCGACTCCGGCCCGGGCTCGTCCATCCGGCGCAGCCGGGCCCGGATCCGGGCCACCAGCTCCTTGGGCTTGAACGGCTTGACGACATAGTCGTCCGCGCCGGACTCCAGGCCCAGCACGACGTCGACGGTGTCGCTCTTGGCCGTCAGCATCACGATCGGTACGCCGGACTCGGCCCGGATCGCCCGGCAGACGTCGATCCCGTCCATCCCGGGCAGCATCAGGTCGAGCAGCAGCAGGTCCGGTTTGAACTCGCGGAACGCCGGTACCGCTTTGTCACCGGTCGCACACAGATAAGTGTCGTAGCCTTCGTTGCGCAGCACGATGCTGAGCATCTCCGACAACGCAGTGTCGTCGTCGACGATGAGGACCCGACCTCTCATCGTCCGGTTACCGTCTGCCACGCCTGGCTCCTTGCCGTCCGATCTTGTGCGCCCAGCGGATGCTGACCGTACGCACTACGGATAGTGTCCCATCCCCCGGGTAGTGCACACGCCGGATCGCCGAGTGACCCCCGACTTGGGCTGTGATCATGGTGCATCGCCGGGGCTCATCACAACTCACGCACGGTCGGGGCCGGCGGTTCACCCGAGGGGAGGCAGGTAGTGGCCGACGACATCCGCCTGCACGAGGAAGCGGCGGCGGACCCGTTGCGGCCCTGGCTGCCCGCGGACCTGCTGGACAACGCCGCCCGGACCATCTCCGACAACAAGACGATCATGCTGGGCCTTCCGGTGCTGGCCGCTATCGCTCTGGTGGCACTCCAGGCCGCTCTGACCCAGGTCGCCGTACCGGGTGGGCTGGACGGGTTCTTCGGGGCGGATGACCCGTTCCAGCAGGCCGGTGCGGCGCTCCTGCTCACGTACGGCGTGCAACTGGTTCTGTTCAGTGTGGTGTCGAGCATGCTGGCCGGGATCATCGCCCTGGCCGCGGTGCGGAGCCAGCTGGCCCACCGGGTCGGTCCGCGCGAGCTCCTGCGGCTGGTCCGGCCGGCCCTGCCCGCTCTGGCCGCGGTCGGCCTGGTGCAGTCGCTGTCGTTCATGCTGCTGATCGGCGGCTGGGGACTCGCCGTGCTCGGGGTCGGCAGCGGCGCGGATGCGGCCATCTCGTCCGACGTGGCCAGCGCGGTAGCCGTGGCGATGATGCTGGTCGGTGCGGCGCTCGTACTGATCTTCGGCATCCGCCTCGTGCTGGCCGGGACCGTCGTTCTGATGGAGGGCCGGCACGCGCCGGACATCGGGCTCCACATCCCCGTCCGGGTGGGCATCTGGGGTGCGCTGCGGCGGTCGTGGCAGCTCGTGAGGGGCAAGTTCTGGCGGGTCTTCGGCATCCTGCTGTTCGGCGGGCTCGTGGTGAACATCGTCAGCTACGCCCTGCAGTTCGGGATCTCGGCGCTGGTGCTCACGGTCGGCTCGTGGGCGGACGGCAGCGACAGCAGCGGAGCCACCGTGGTGGCGATCGTGCTCGGCGCGGCCGCCGGCATCGCGACCGTGCTGACGCTGATCGCCACCCTCGCGTTCATGTCCGCCGTCCAGGCGTTGATCTATCTGGACCTCCGGGTACGCCGGGAGGGTCTGGACCTGTGGATGCGCCCGGTGCTGCGCCCCGGAGGTGGGTCGTGATCTTTCTCCAGGAGCCGCCGGTCGACATCGGCCGGGACCAGGCCGCGCAGGAGGCGGCCAAGGAGCTGTCCAAGTCGGCGTACCGGGAGTCCGGTAGCTCGCTGATCGGGAAGGCCATCGGCAAGGTGCTGGAGTGGATCGGCGATCTGCTGGACAGCCTCACCGGGACCTCTCCCAACGGCCACGCCGGACTGGTCATGCTGATCGGCCTGCTCGCGCTCATCGTGATCGTGGTGCTCTGGCGGGCCGGCGTACTGCGGACGAGCCGCCGCACGCCGCAGGCGGTGTTCGACACGGCCAAGCCGCGGACCGCGGCCGAGTATCGCGCCCAGTCGGAGCGGGAGGCGGCCTCCGGCGACTACGCGCTCGCGATCCGCAGTCGCTTCCGGGCCTGCGTCTCCGAGCTCACCGAACGCACCATCCTGGACGAGCGCGCCGGCCGGACGGCGTACGAAGTGGTCGCCGACGCCGGCCGGACGGTGCCGGCGCTGCGAGAGCCGCTGCAACCGGCCGCACTGGCCTTCACGGAGGTTGTCTACGGCAACCGTCCCGGCACCACGGAGCGGTACGCCGCTGTCGTGGCCGCCGACGACGCAGCGCGGACGGCTCGGGTGGTGGCGTGAGTACGGCGGTCGGACGCAGCGCCGGCGAGAGTTGGCGAGTGCTGCGGACCCCGCTGCTGGTCACCGGAGCCATTGTCCTGGTTGCGATCGTCGTCATGATCGCCACGACCGCGCGGACGTCCGGACCGTTCAGCCCGGACTCCACCGAGTCGGACGGTGCACACGCGCTGGCGACGCTGCTGGAGAACCACAGTGTCAATGTGCACGGCACAGAGGTCCTGGAAGACGCTGTGCAATCCGGAGTAGGCAAGACGCTCGTCATCGGACCGGCGGGATCGCTGGATCGGTACGACTGGCAGCGGATCGCGGATGCACGGTGGAGCCACCTCGTCCTGATCCGCCCGGGGTCACGGGCCTTGGATATCCTCGCACCGGGTGTGCTGGACACCGGACAGGTGCTGTCGTCGGGCAGTCGCGAACCCGGCTGCGAGCTGCCGGCCGCGGTGAAGGCGGGCACGGTGACTGTCAGCGGGTCGACGTACTCCGCTCCCGAGAGTGCGCAGCGCTGCTACGGCGACGGCATCCACAACACGGTGATCCGGCTGGAGTCGGGCGGCCGGATCGTCGATGTCGTGGGGACGCCGCGGTCGTTCACCAATGCGGAGCTCGCGGACGATGGCAATGCGGCGCTGGCGCTCAATCTGATGGGCACCCATCAGGAGTTGACCTGGTACCTGCCGCAGTGGGAGTCCAGCGGTTACGACGACGAGGACTCGGACGGTCCCCCGCTGATCCCGCCGGATGTCCGGTACATCGGCTGGGCGTTGGCGTTCGCCGTACTGATCGTGGCGCTCTGGCGGGGGCGTCGGCTCGGTCCGGTGGTTGCCGAGCGGTTGCCGGTGATCGTGCATGCCGCGGAGACCACCGAGGGCAGAGCGCGGCTCTACCGGCGCTCACGCGCACGGGACCGTGCTGCCTCGGCACTGCGCGAGTCCGCTCTTGGCAAGCTGCACAAGGCGCACGGCATCCCCCGGCGGGCCGACCCTTCGGCTGTGGTCGCGACTGTGGCTGCTCGCACCGGCCGTGACCCGGCCATGCTCTACGAACTCCTCTACGGCCTTCCACCACTCAGTGACGCCGCACTGATGTCCTTGTCCCATGAACTCGACGTACTGACGCAGGAGGTACGACACCCGTGACGACTACCGAGGTCAGCGCCGACCAGGCCAGGCAGGCGCTGGTGGCGCTGCGGACCGAGATCGGCAAGGCAGTGGTCGGTCAGGACACCGCGGTGACCGCGCTGGTGCTCGCCCTGCTCTGCCGCGGCCACGTGCTGCTGGAGGGCGTGCCCGGTACGGCGAAGACGCTGATGGTGCGCGCACTGTCGATGGCCATGCGGCTGGACACCAAGCGCGTCCAGTTCACGCCGGACCTGATGCCGGGTGACGTCACCGGGTCGCTCGTGTACGACGCGAAGACCAGCGAGTTCGAGTTCCGGCAGGGGCCCGTGTTCACGAACATCCTGCTGGCCGACGAGATCAACCGGACCCCGCCGAAGACGCAGGCCGCGCTCCTGGAGGCGATGGAGGAACGTCAGGTCACCGTGGACGGCGAGCCGCGCAAACTGCCGTCGCCGTTCGTCGTGGCCGCGACCCAGAACCCGATCGAGTACGAGGGCACCTATCCGCTGCCGGAGGCCCAGCTCGACCGCTTCCTGCTCAAGGTGACCCTCGACATCCCGCCGCGCGACGCGGAGATCGCCGTACTGGCCCGTCATGCGCAGGGCTTCGACCCGCGGGACCTGGAGGCCGCCGGTCTGCGTCCGGTGGCCGGGCCGGAGGACCTGCTGGCCGGGCAGAACGCCGTACGACGGGTTGCGGTGCGGGAGGACGTACTGGCGTATGTGGTGGACCTCTGCCGGGCGACTCGGCAGTCGCCGTCGTTGCAGCTCGGGGTGTCGCCGCGTGGTGCGACTGCGTTGCTGGCGGTGTCTCGGGCGTGGGCGTGGCTGTCCGGGCGTGATTACGTGATCCCCGACGACGTGAAGGCGATGGCGCGTCCTTGCCTTCGGCATCGAGTACAGGTGCGGCCGGAAGCCGAGCTCGAGGGTGTCAGTGCCGATGCGGTGCTGGAGAGCGTGCTGGCCACGGTGCCGGTACCACGCTGATGGTTCTGACAGGCAGGGCCGCTCTGCTGGCCGCGGTCGGCGTCGTCTTCGTTGCTCTGGTGATGCCTAGCTGGAGCGGGGTCGGCGTGGTGGTCGCGGTCGTGCTGGTGGTGTGTCTGGTCGACATGCTGCTGGCGGGGTCGCCACGGCGGCTGCAGTTGAGTCGTGAGGGCGACAACGCCGTACGGCTCGGTGAGCAGGCTGTGGTGAACCTGCTGGTCGCCAACCCGGGTCGGCGGGTGCGCGGGTTGCTGCGGGACGCGTGGCCGCCGTCGGCCGGCGTACTCGATCCGCCGCACAAGCTCGACCTGCCCGCTGGTGAACGGCGGCGGCTGGTGACGCATCTGGTGCCGACCCGGCGCGGCGACCGGCACGCTTCGAGGGTGACCGTCCGGTCTGTTGGTCCGCTGGGCTTCGCCGGTCGGCAGGGGTCGCATCAGGTGCCGTGGACTGTGCGGGCGCTGCCGCCGTTCAACAGCCGGAAGCACCTGCCGTCGCGGCTGGCTCGACTGCGGGAGCTGGACGGGCGTACGGCGTTGCTGGTGCGTGGGCAGGGTACGGAGTTCGATTCGTTGCGCGACTACGTGCCGGGGGACGACGTACGCAGCATCGACTGGCGGGCGACGGCTCGGCGCGGCAACGTCGTACTGCGGACCTGGCGGCCGGAGCGGGACCGGCAGGTCGCCATCGTGATCGACTCCGGCCGGATGTCCGCGGGCCGGGTCGGCGACGCGCCCCGGCTCGACCACGCGATGGATGCGGCGTTGCTGCTGGCCGCGCTGGCGACACGGGCGGGTGACCGGGTCTCTTTGCTGGCTTGCGATTCCGCTGTGCGCGCCGACGTACGACGGCCTGCTCCGGAAGACGTACTGCCCTCGTTCGTGAATGCACTGGCGAACGTCGAGGCGGAGCTCGTCCAGACCGACTTCCGCATCGTCGTCTCACAGGTGCTGGAGCGCCTCGGTCAGCGCTCCCTGGTCGTGTTGCTGACCGGCCTCGACCCCGCCGTCATCGAAGAGTCCCTGTTGCCGGTGATCGGCCCGCTGCTGCGCCGCCACGTCATCGTCCTCGCCTCGGTCGCCGACCCCCGCCTCACCGAACTCGAATCCACCCGCACCGACCTCCCCGAGGTCTACGCCGCCGCCTCCGCCGCCCGCACCCGCCTGGACCGCGAACGCGTCACCGCCATCCTCACCCGAGCCGGCGTCACCGTCGTCGACGAAAACCCCGACCAGATAGCGCCCGCACTCGCCGACACCTACCTAGCTCTCAAAAAAGCCGGCCGCCTGTAAGCCCACGCGTGCTACGCAGGCACTCCTTCGTCGCACCCGCTACGCGCGCTCCCACCCACCCCCCGGCTCATCGCCGGTGCTTCCCCTGCCGGCTACCGCCGGCACCTGCGGGCTGCTGCCGCGTGGTGCGGCCTGTCGCCGCGTGGTGCGGGCCTGCCGGCCCCGGTCTGCGGGCTACCGCCCGCGCTTAGCGCGCTGCTGCGCGCACCCGCTCGTTGCCCCTTGCCGGGCTGTAGCCGGCCCTCTGCGGCTACCGCCCGTCGTGCGGCCTACCGGCCGCGGTCTGCGGGCTACCGCCCGCGCTTTGCGCGCTGCCGCGCGCCCTCCCGCGTTGTCCCTTGCCGGGCTGTCGCTGGCGCCCTCCGGCTGCCCGCCTGTCGTGCGGCCTGCCGGCCCCGGTCTGCGGGCTACCGCCCGCGTTGTGCGCGCACACGTGTCGCGGGAGCGTGCCGTCCGTGTGGTGCGGCCTGTCGGCCGAGCTCCGGGGGCTGTCGCCCCCTTGGCGCGCTTCCGCGCGTACCCCGGCCGTTGCCCCTTGCCGGGCAGTCGCCAGCCACCTGCGGCTCCCGCCCGCGCTCCCGCCGGATCCTGTGGCCATCGGCTGCGGGTATCGTCCACGCCTGCTGACCGGCGGGCGGCCTTGGTCGGCGGGTCTTGGCCTGCGGTTGTCGGTGGTCCGCCAGGCCGGCGGTTGTCGGCGGACCGCCGTGGTCGGCGGTTGTTGACGGGCCGCCGTGGCAGACGCTTCTCCGCTGCACGCGGATGGCACGTGGTTGGGATCGGGGTGATGATGGTCGGCGGTCGGGATGTGATGCCTACGGCCTCTAAGCCAGCGCGCGCTCGAAGATCTCTCGGTTGGCTGTTGTGAAGGCGTGTTCGCGGAGGG
The DNA here is from genome assembly GCF_055586945.1 of Kribbella sp. NPDC048837. Taxonomy (NCBI): domain Bacteria; kingdom Bacillati; phylum Actinomycetota; class Actinomycetes; order Propionibacteriales; family Kribbellaceae; genus Kribbella; species Kribbella sp. NPDC048837. The sequence goes on along the minus strand of NZ_JBVJHF010000002.1, from coordinate 1,423,405 downwards.
ACCACGCGATGCGTTCGGCGCGCTGGTTTTCGGTTACCTCGGCGACGGCCTCGGTCCAGAAGTGGGCGTTGCGGAGTTGGCGGTCCAGCGTGGCGGCGATGACGGCGGTGCGCTCGGGGCCGGGGAGGTTGTAGGCGTCGACGAGGACTCTGACTTGGGCGGCCTGGCGGTGGGGGTCGGCGTGTTTTGAGGCGATGCACCAGGTCCAGGCTGCGTAGCCGATGTCCTCCAGTGGGTTGCCCGGCTCGGCGGTGTCGAAGTCGATGAGGGCTGCGGGGAGGCCGTTGCGGAAGATGACGTTGTTGGGGCCTGGGTCGTGGTGGCAGATGACTGGGTGGTCGCCGGCCAGGTGGGTGCCTCGGGTGGCGTCGTGGAAAGTGCGGAGGAGGGCGCCGGCGGCGGCTACCTGGTGGTCTTGCCAGCGCTGGAACTTGGGCGGGACCCAGCCGTCCAGGTAGGTGAGGATGTCCCGGCCTTCGTCGTCCTGGCCCAGGTAGCGGGGTGCTCCGGTGAAGCCTTGGCGTTCGAGAAGCCGGAGCAGGTCGGCAGTGAACGGGGACTTCGCGGAGGCAGGGCGCCGTACGGTGTTGCCGATGCGTGCGACGCCCGGGGTGAGCCTGCCTCCGGTTAGTGGGATCACATTGTTGGGCGGGCCTGGGCGAAGGTCCAGTGGTGGCCTTCGAGGTCTTCGGCTTCGTAGCAGCGGTAGCCGTGCTGGTGGATCTCGCTCAGAATCTTGGCGCCGTTGGACTGGGTGTGGGTGAAGTGGTCGTCGAGGTCGTCGACGTACACCCAGACGCTGTGGTCCAGCTGGGCGGTGCGCTTCTCGGTGAGTTTGAAGAGCAGGATCGCGCGCGTACCGACCTGCAGTTCGATCCAGGACGGGTCGGTGCCTTCGGCGGGGATCTTGTCCCAGGAGTCGAGGCCGAAGACGGTGTGCAGCCAGCGGGCCGCGGCGGCGGGATCCTCGTAGTACAAGGCGATTGCGAGCCGGTCGAGCTCGCGGGGAGTGCGCGGCGCGGTGTCGCGCCGGCTGACCCAGGCGGGCAGCCAGTGGATGACGTTGGGCCAGAAGTAGAAGGCTTTCTCGCCACCGGGGACCAGTGACTGTACGACGGTCACCCGGGTGCCGCCGTCGAGTGCGTCGAAGCTGATCCGGGTCTCGGTGTCGTCGACCGAACTGCGATAGGCGAACAGCGCGCCGGGCTCCCAGTCGGTGATCGTGCCGAGCTCGAGGACGTCGTCCGGCGGCGAGTAGACCTCGAGGATGCGGCCGCCGACACCGGGCTCGATCTGCATCGCGGTGGCCCGGGCGGCGTCGAAGAAGTTGATCGGGCCGCGCACCCACCACAGGTCGATCTCTTCGGTGAAGATGCGGAACGCGGTCGACGGGTCGGCGGCGACCTCGACGGACGCCGTGGCGGATGGTGCGGTCATGACGACTCCTTCTGCTCGACGTGGCGTTTGAACGAGCCCAGCTGTTCGCGCCAGTGCGCCTGCACCTGGTCCAGCCAGGCCTGCACCGCGACCACGGGCTCGGGGTTCAGCCGGAAGACCCGGACCCGGGCATCGTCCGGCACCCGCTCGTCGGCGACCAGCCCGGCCGCGAGCAGGATCCGCAGGTGCCGGCTCATCGCCGGTGACGACGCACCGGTCGCGGCGGCCAACTGCCCGGCCCGCCGCGGCCCTTCGCCCAGCAGCCTCACCACCTGCCGCCGGGTGGGATCGGCCAGCACCTCGAAGAACCGGTCCACCTGATCTTCCACCATGCCGCAATAGTTAACCAGAAGTAGAACTATTGTCAATGACTGGAACGACGTACGGCGGTGCCCTCAAAGAGTCAGGTGGTCGTGACGACCGGGGCCAGGTGGCAGGCGACCTGGGGATGGCTGGTCGCCGGGAGGATCGGCAGGGCGCCCGTGGTGCAGGCTTCGGCGCCTCGGCCCGCGGCGACGAGTTGGCAGCGGGGATGGAAGCGGCAGCCGGTGGGGATGCGAGTCGGATCCGGCGGTTCACCGGTGAGGATGACGCGCTCGGGCGATTCGGGCAGGACCGACAGCAACGCCTGCGTGTACGGGTGCTGCGGATTCGTCAGCACGTCCTCGGTCGGGCCGGATTCGACGATGCGTCCGAGGTACATGACCGCGACCCGGTCGGCGATGTTCCAGGCCAGGCCGAGGTCGTGGGTGACGACCAGCGCGGACAGGCCGAGGTCGTCCCGCAACCGCAGCAGCAACGACAGGATCTCGCCGCGGACCGAGGCGTCGAGTGACGCGACCGGCTCGTCGGCGATCAGGACCTTGGGGTTCAAGGCGAGCGCGCCGGCGATCACCACCCGTTGCCGCTGACCGCCGGACAGCTCGTGCGGATACCGCAGGAAGAACCGTTCCGGCGGACGAAGGCCGGCGCGGGCCAGCGCCGCCGACACCACCGACTCCTCGTCCGGCAGGCCGTGGATCCGCGGGCCTTCGGCAACAGCTTCGTAAACGGTCTGGCGTGGGTTGAGCGAGCCCATCGGGTCTTGCAGCACCAACTGGACCTGACGGCGGAACGCGCGCAGCCCGCGAGCGCTGTAGTTCAACGGCGCGCCGGCATAGGAAACCCGACCGGCGGTCGGGCGCTCCAAACCGAGCAGCGTACGAGCGAGCGTCGTCTTGCCGCAGCCGGATTCGCCGACCAGCGCGACGATCTCGCCCGCTCCGACCGACAGGTTCACCCCGTCGACGGCACGGGCCCGGCGTCCGCCCCGGCCACCGAACTCGACCCGGAGATCAGTTGCCTCAAGCAAGAGTCAGCCCTCCACCAGAACACAGGCGGCGGACCGGCCCGCACCGGCCGCACGCAGTTCGACGTCGACCGTCGAGCACGAGTCCAGCGCCACCGGGCACCGCGGATGGAACGCGCAACCACCGGGCAACCGCTGCGGATCCGGCGGATCGCCCGCCAGGCCGCGCGGGGCCAGCCGCGAGCCCGGATCACCGACAGTCGGGAACGCGGCAGCGAGCGCCTGACTGTACGGATGCCGGAAGCGCTCAGCCGAAGGACCCGCCTCGACCAGGCGACCGGCGTACATCACCGCGAGCCGGTCACACACGTCCGCCAGCACGGACAGGTCGTGCGAGATCATCAGCAACGAGATGTCGTGCTCGGCGATCAACTGCCGGATCAGCGTCAGTACCTGCGCCTGCACCATGAGATCCAGCGCGGTGGTCGGCTCGTCCGCGATGATCAGCCGCGGCGAGCACGCCAGCGCCATCGCGATCATCACTCGTTGCCGTTGGCCACCACTGAGCTCGTGCGGATAGCTCCGGGCCCGCCAGGCCGGCAACCCGACCTGCTCCAGCAGCTCCCGCACCCGCGCGGCCGCACCGGATCCGGACGCCAGCCGATGCACGAGCAACGGCTCGGCGATCTGGTCGCCGATCCGCTGCACCGGATTCAACCCGTGCTGCGCACCTTGGAAGACGATCGACGCCGACGACCACCGCACTGCACGCAACCGGCCCCACTTCATCGCCAGGACGTCCTCGCCGGCCAGCATGACCCGCCCGGACACCGCGGCCGACCGCGGCAGCAACCGCGCCCGCCCCCCGGCTTGGCGCCGGAGCATCCTGTCCGGCTGGCGCCGGAGTTTCCGGCTTGGCGCCGGGTTTGCCGGCTGCCGCCGGGGTCTTCCGGCTATCGCCGGACCTTCCGGCTGGCGCCGGGGAGTTGCGGCTGCCGCCGGAGTTGCCGGCTGCCGCCCGCGGTCGCCCCTCGTGCCGTGGTGGTCAAGGCGGGCCGCTGTCCGGGCTGACCACGGTCCCCGCATCACCACGGCCTCGCGGCCGCACGGCCCCACGACCGCACTCCTCCATCACCACAGCCCGCTCCCGAAGCGCATCGACCAAGCAGTCACCTGCGAGCGGCAGCTCGCAACACGCCGGCGGCAGCCGGCAAACCCCGGCGAGAGCCGGAAACTCCCGGCGACAGCCGGAAGGAATGCACGGCGCCAAGCCGGGGGCGGGTGGGAGCGCGCGGAGCAGGTGCGTCGAGGAGCGCAGCGACGAGCCGAGCCCCTGCGGAGCACGCGTGGGCTTGACTACACGCCTGTGTAGTAGTTTGCTCTTCTGTGTAGCGAGAGGAGCGAACGATGGATCGACCGGTCGACGACCTGACCGCGCGGGCCCGGATCCGGGACGCGGCGATCAAGCTGTTCGGTGAGCGTGGGATCGAGGGGACGTCGATCCGCGACATCGCTGCCGAAGCCGGTGTCTCGTCGGGGCTGGTGCGGCATCACTTCGGTTCCAAGGAGGACCTGCGCGAGGCCTGCAACCAGTACGCGCGGGAGCGGATGCTCGAGGTCAGCGAGGAGCTGGCCGGCCCGAGTGGGGTTGCCGCTCTCGACCCGGCGGCGCTGCATCCGCGGATCTTCCCGCTGCAGCTGTACCTGGTCCGCTCGATGATGGACGGCTCGGAGTCCGCGACGAAGCTCTTCACCGAGGCGGTCGACACGATCGAGGAGTGGAGCAAGGGCTACGGACTCGAGCCCAGCGACCGGCGCGCGTACTCGGCGGCGCTGGCCGCGATCAAGCTGAGCGTCTTCGCCTTCCGTGACCAGGTCTCGGAGGCACTCGGGGAGGACATCACCTCGCCGAGCGGGTACGCCCGGATCGGCCAGGGGCTGATGGAGGTCTTCACCATCCCGCTGGTCACCCCTGAACAAGCAGAACAAATCCGCAAACGCTCTGAGGAGAAGTGAGATCATGCCGGCTGCGATCAGCACGGAAGGTCTGGTCAAGACGTTCGGGCGGACCCGCGCCCTGGACGGTCTCGACCTCGAGGTGCGGACCGGTGAGGTCCATGGCTTCCTCGGCCCGAACGGCGCCGGGAAGACCACCACGATCCGGATCCTGCTCGGGATGACCCGGGCCAGTTCCGGCACCGCGCGGCTGTTGGACGGCGACCCGTGGTCGGATGCGACTGCCCTGCACCGCCGGCTCGCCTATGTCCCGGGCGACGTGACGCTGTGGCCGAACCTGTCGGGTGGCGAGGCGATCGACCTGCTCGGCCGGATGCGTGGCGGAATCGACAAGAAGCGCAAGGCCGAGCTCCTCGAGCGCTTCGACCTCGACCCGCGGAAGAAGGCTCGCACGTACTCGAAGGGCAACCGCCAGAAGGTCGCGCTGGTCGCCGCACTGGCCTCCGACGTCGAGCTGCTGCTCCTCGACGAACCCACCTCCGGGCTGGACCCCTTGATGGAGGAGGTCTTCCGCGAGGTGGTCCAGGAGGTGAGCGACGGCGACGGCCGGACCGTCCTGCTGTCGAGCCACATCTTGTCCGAGGTCGAGGCACTCTGCGACCGGGTCACGATCATCCGGGCCGGGCGGGCGGTCGAGAGCGGCACGCTGTCCGAGCTGCGGCACCTGACGCGTACGTCGATCCAGGCCGAGCTGGTCGGGTCGATGGACGGCCTGGCCACGCTGGACGGCATCCACGATCTGCGGGTGGACGACGGCCGGGTGCGGTTCGACGTCGACACGGACGAGATCAACCCGGTGCTGCGCCGGCTGACGGAGATCGGCGTACGGAGTCTGGTCAGTCAGCCGCCGTCGCTGGAGGAGCTGTTCCTGCGGCTGTACGAGCCGGCCCAGGTCCGTGAGCCGGAGGCGGCGAAATGACGAACCTGGCCGGCACCGGTGGGCTCGTCCGGCTGATCCTGCGCCGCGACCGGATCGTCCTGCCGCTGTGGATCATCCTGCTGTGCGCGATCCCGATGAGCTACGTGCGGTCGTACGGCGACCTGTTCCCGACCGCGGAGTCGCGCCGCACCTACGCGAACAACGCGGGCTTCATCACCCTGTACGGCGAACTGCCGGGCACCAGCCTGGGCGAGTTCGTGACCTGGCGACTGGGATTCGTCCCGGTGATGATCGGTCTGATCAGTCTGCTCACAGTCATCCGGCACACCCGGGTCGAGGAGGAGACCGGCCGGAGCGAGCTGCTCAGGTCGAGCATTGTCGGCCGGCATGCCCAGTTGGCCGCGGCCCTGCTGGCGACGTTCGGCGCCAACCTCGTGCTCGCCGTGCTGCTTGCCCTCGGCATGCACAGCCAGGACCTGCCCTGGGCCGGATCCGTTGCCATCGGCATCGAGTTCGCCGTTACCGGCTGGCTCTTCGCGGCGGTCGGCGCGGTCGCGGCCCAGCTGACCGCGAGCGCCGGAACGGCTCGGGGAATCGCGATCAGTGTGCTCGGAGCGGCCTACGTACTGCGGGCCGCCGGCGACACCAGCGAGCACACGGACGGACCGCTCGCCTGGTTGTCCTGGCTGTCCCCGATCGCCTGGGCACAACGGATCCACCCGTACGGCGAGAACCGGTGGGGCCTCGGGGTTCTGGTGCTCGCGGCAACCGTCGCACTCGTTGCCGTTGCCCTCTATCTGTCCGTACGGCGGGATGTCGGAGCCGGACTGTTGCCGGCCCGGCCCGGTCCGGCGCAGGGCAAGCTCGGCTCGCCGCTCGCCCTGGCCTGGCGGCTGCACCGTGGGTTGCTGGCCGCGTGGTCGGTCGGATTCGCCTTGCTGGGCTTGCTGTTCGGCGGTGTCGCGGAGGGGGTCGGCGACATGATGCGAGACGATCCCAAGATCCAGGAGATCTTCGCGCGGCTCGGTGGCTCGGCCGGCTTGATCGACTCGTTCCTGGCTGGGGTGATGACGATCGTCGGACTGATCGCGTCGGCGTACGCGGTGCAGGCGACGCTGCGGCTGCGGGCCGAGGAGACCAGTGGGCGCGCGGAGCCGGTGCTGGCGACCGCGACCAGCCGGCTGCAGTGGGCCGCGAGCCATCTGACGTTCAGCCTGCTCGGCCCGGCGCTGGCCCTGATCGTCGCCGGTGCGGCCGAAGGACTGGCCTATGGATCCGCGATCGGTGATGTGGGCGGACAGGTGCCGCGGCTGATCGGTGCGTCCCTGGCGCAGCTTCCGGCCGTGTGGGTCCTGGCCGCGATCACTATCGCGATCTTCGGGCTGTTCCCACGGCTGTCGCCGGTCGCGTGGGCCGGACCGGCGATCTGCCTGCTGATCGGGCTCGTCAGCTCCGGTGTGGAGCTGGACGACTGGGTGCGGGACATCTCGCCGTTCAGCCACCTCCCGCAACTCCCGGGTGGTTCGACATCAGCCGGTCCGCTGATCGCGCTGCTGGCGATCGCCGCCGTCCTGGGTGCCGCCGGGCTGGTCGGCCTGCGCCGGCGCGACATCCCGATCGGTTAGTGGCTCAGGTGCGGGCGTTGCGGGACCAGGCGAAGGCGTAGACACCGAAGGCGGCGATGCCGAGGGCGAGGATGCCGAGCATGATCGAGCCGAACGGCTGCTCCTTGATCGTGTGCAGGGCCGTGTCGAGGCCGCCGGCCTTCTCGGGGTCGTACTCGATCGCCGCCCAGGCGAACAGGGCGCCGACGACGATGAACGCGACCCCCTTCGCCGCGTAGCCGATCCGGCCGAGCAGGATGGTGCCCTCGGACACCCCGCCGACCAGGTCCTCGGTGAACTTCTTGGTGACCGCCTTGTAGATCTGGCGGACACCGACGGCGATGATCGCCAGCCCGATCACGACGATCAGCACCCGGCCGGGTCCGTGCGCCATCAAGCGCGCACTGAGGGTTTGCTGCTGACTGGTGCTGGAACCACCGGACCCGACGGCGACCTTCACCGCGCTGATGCCGAGGACGAGGTAGATGCACCCGCGCCCCACCGCCGAGACCTTCTTCTCCAGGTCGAGGTGGCCGTAGGCGAGTTCGATCACCCGCCAGATCACCAGCGCGAACAGCCCGATCGCGACGATCCAGAGCAGTACGCCGCCGAGCGGCTGGTCGGCCAGTTGCTGGAGGGCGCCTTGCTGGGATGCCTCCTGCGAGGACTTGCCCAGGGCGAGTTGCAGGGCGATCCACGCGATCAGCAGATGGACCACGCCGTACGCGATCAGTCCGACGGTGATCGCCACGCCGTACCAACGGCTCTGCCGGACCTCATGCGCGGTACTGCTTTGATTGCTCACCCGGATCCGGTGCCCAGGGTCCAAACGGCTACGCAGAGACAGGGGCTGTCGCTTCCCGGTCGGCGGGGTCGATGTCGCCGTACTCGCCGGAGCGGGCGGCGCGGCGGCCGAGGGTCCAGACGTAGGTGAAGAACGCGAGCTCGACGAGGATGCCGATGCTGATCCGGACCGGACCGGGCAGGAACGGGGTCACGAAGGCCTCGATCACGCCGGTGAGCAGGAGGATCGCGGCCAGGCCGATCGCCATGCCGGCGGTGGCGCGACCGGTCTGGGCGAGCGCTTGCATCCGGGTCCGGGCGCCGGGGGCGATCCAGGCCCAGCCGAGCCGCAGTCCGGCCGCGGACGCGACGAAGACCGCGGTCAGCTCGAGCAACCCGTGCGGCGTGATCAGGCTGAAGAACAGGCCGCCCTTGTCGTGGCTGATCATCAGTCCGGCGCTGACACCGAGGTTGACCGCGTTGTCCCAGAGGATGAAGACGGACGGGATCAGCAGGATGCCGAGCGCGAGGGCCGCGGCACTCAGGGTGGCGTTGTTGATCCAGACCCGGAGGGCGAAGTCCTGGGCCGGGTTCTCGGAGTAGTAGGACTCGAAGTCGTGATCGACGAGTTGCTGGATCTGCGCCGGCGTACCGATCGAGTCCACCACTTCCGGGTGGACGAGGATCCGCCAGGCGGCCCAGGCCGCGACCAGGTAGAACAGCAGGCCGATAGTGATCCACCAGCGTCTGGACGCGTAGAGGGCGGCGGGGAAGCTCACCAGGAAGTACTTCGAGATGTCACGCCAGACCGGCGCCTGGGCACCGGTCACGGCGCCGCGTGCGTCGGCGATCAGGCCGGAGAGGCGTCCGATCGAGACCGGGTCGGCCCCGGCGGCTCTGAGCGCGGCGAGGTGGGTGCCGACGCGCTGGTAGAGGGTGACGAGTTCTTCGGCCTCGGCACCGGACAGGCGGCGCTGGCGGCGGGTCAGGTAGGCCAGGCGATCCCACTGTGGCTGGTGCACCGACACGAACGCCTCGACGTCCACAGCCGCACCTCCTCCCCTGACTGGCTCCTTGCGCTGGCAGACTAGCCCGACACGGTGTCTGACCAGGAGGGGGGCGACGGAGTGTCTCAGCTGGTCACCGGTGAAGCAGTCGTCCTCCAGGTGCGGATCGCCCGGATGCCGACGCGGGCGCTGGCGTGTGCGATCGACGTACTGCTGCAGGGCGTCGTGCTGGTGGTGCTGATCTCGCTGCTGGCCGGGTTCCTGATCGGTGGCGAGGCGAGCGAGGCGCTCGCGGCCGCCCTGATCTTCATCGTCGTCCTGCTCGTCGTGATCGGCTACCGCGTGGTGATGGAGACGCTGACCCGCGGCCGGACGCTGGGGAAGATGGTGCTCGGCCTCAAGGTCGTGCGCGACGACGGCAGCTCGATCCGGTTCCGGCACGCCCTGGTGCGGACGCTGTTCTGGTTCTTCGTCGACTTCGCGCCGTGGTTCGCGGCGTGCCCGGGGATCGTGGCGAGCCTGATGAACAAGCAGGGCAAGCGGATCGGCGACATGGTCTCCGGCACCGTCGTCATCCGCGAACGCCACCAGCCGATGGCGTCGCCGCCGTTGTTCGTCCCCGGCCACCTGGTCCAGTGGGCGCAGTCCTTGGAGCTCTCCCGCCTCTCCGACGAGCTCGCCAACGCCTCCCGCGACTATCTCGCCCGCTACACCGAGCTGCAGCCCGACGCCCGCACCACGCTCGGCGACGCTCTCGCCAACCGTGTAGCCGCCGTGACGGCTCCCGTCCCGCCGATCCCCCTGATCGCCCCGGCCTACCTCTCGGCCGTCCTGGCCGAACGCCGCCGCCGCGAACTCAACCGACTCGCCACCCGTCGCCCGGTCCACACCGGCCCCTTCGCCCCGTCGTACGCCGTCCCTCCCGGCCCGTTCGCACCACCGAGCCCGTACGGCGTCCTCCAGGCACCCCCTCCCCCAGGCCCCTTCATCCCACCCCCGCCCATCACCACCCCTCGCCCAGCCACCCTCAACCCCCAGGGCTGGGCGGCACCGGGCAGCAACGAGGCATAAAGCAAAGCGCCCCACCAAAACTGGTGGGGCGCTTGCTTGTGGGGTCTCAGTAGCGGTAGGCCTCGGCCTTGTAGGGGCCTTCGACCGGGACGCCCAGGTAGGCGGCCTGCTCCTTGGTGAGCTCGGTGAGCTTGACGCCGAGGGCGTCGAGGTGGAGGCGGGCGACCATCTCGTCGAGGTGCTTCGGCAGGACGTACACCTCGGTCGGGTAGTCGGCCGTCTTCACGAACAGCTCGATCTGCGCGAGCACCTGGTTGGTGAAGGAGTTCGACATCACGAACGACGGGTGCCCGGTGGCGTTGCCCAGGTTCAGCAGCCGGCCCTCGGACAGGATGATGATCGTGTGGCCGTCGGGGAACCGGAACTCGTCGACCTGCGGCTTGATGTTGATCCGCTCGATGCCCGCGGTCTTGTACAGCCCGGCCATGTCGATCTCGTTGTCGAAGTGGCCGATGTTGCCGACGATCGCCTGGTGCTTCATCGCCGCCATGTGGTCGGCGGTGATGACGTCCTTGTTGCCGGTGGTGGTGACGAAGATGTCGGCGATCCCGACCACGTCGTCGAGCGTGGTCACCTGGTAGCCGTCCATCGCGGCCTGCAGCGCGCAGATCGGGTCGATCTCGGTCACGATCACCCGCGCGCCCTGGCCCCGCAGCGACTCCGCGCAGCCCTTGCCGACGTCGCCGTACCCGCAGACGACCGCGACCTTGCCGCCGATCAGTACGTCGGTGGCCCGGTTGATGCCGTCGATCAGCGAGTGCCGGCAGCCGTACTTGTTGTCGAACTTCGACTTGGTCACCGAGTCGTTCACGTTGATCGCCGGGAACAGCAGCGCCCCGGCCTTGTGCATCTCGTACAGCCGGTGCACGCCGGTGGTGGTCTCCTCGGTGACACCCTTGATGCCCTGACCGATGGTGGTCCACTTCGACGGCGACTCGGCCAGCGACCGGGTCAGCAACTTCAGGACGACGCCGTACTCCTCGGACTCCGCCGTCGACGGGTCCGGTACGGCGCCCGCCTTCTCGAACTCGGTGCCCTTGTGGACGAGCATGGTGGCGTCACCACCGTCGTCGAGGATCATGTTCGGGCCGTCCCCGCCCGGCCAGGTCAGGATCTGCTCGGTGCAGGCCCAATACTCCTCCAGCGTCTCGCCCTTCCAGGCGAACACCGGGACACCGGCCGGGTTCTCCACCGTGCCCTCCGGGCCGACGGCGATGGCGGCGGCCGCGTGGTCCTGGGTGGAGAAGATGTTGCAGCTCGCCCAGCGCACCTCGGCGCCGAGCGCGACCAGCGTCTCGATCAGTACGGCGGTCTGCACGGTCATGTGCAGCGAGCCGGCGATCCGCGCGCCGGCCAGCGGCTTGCTCTCGCCGTACTGCGCCCGCATCGCCATCAGACCGGGCATCTCGTGCTCGGCCAGCCGGATCTCCTTGCGCCCGAACTCGGCCAGGCCGAGGTCCGCCACCTTGTAGTCGAACGTCATACCGGTTCCCGCTCCCCTGAAGACTGTGGATTGCTTCCTGCGTGCCAGAGCCTAGAGGGCCGAGCTACCCGGTTTGATCGCCGGGGGACCGTTTTTGACACCGAAATGTCAAGATTGGGGTATGCGCATCACCGAGGCCGCGCGCCGACTGGGCACCACCCCGCGCATGCTGCGCTACCGGGAGGCCCTCGGCCTGCTCCCGCGCTCACGCGGCGCGCACACCGCACAACGCCAGTACGACGACCGCGACCTGGCCGCCGTCCAGCTGGCCCTCGACCTCGAACGCCGGTACGACGTGACTCCGGCAGCGCTGGCGTTCGCCCTCAAGGCCCTGGCGGAGCCGTCCGTCGCGGCCGACATCCGCAACCTCGGCTACCGCACCGGCCGCCTGTCCGCGCCGCCGACCCAGTCGCAGATCGACCGCGACCGGGCCCTCCGCTGGCTCGGCCGCTCCGGCGTCCTCCCACCCAGACCGCGTTAGTGGGACGGGGCCTCGGGGACCGCCGGGCGCTCGTCGGGGACGTGGTCCTCCTGGTAGACGTCGGGCTCGAGGTAGATGTGCACCGACGTCGGCTCGGCCTCGCGGATCGCGCGTTCGGCGGCGTCGATGATCTCCGCCACGACCGCCGCGTCGGTGGTCGGCTCGACGCCGACCTTCGCGGCGACCAGGACCTCCTCGGGCCCGAGGTGCAGGGTCTTGATGTGGATCAGCCGCTGCACGCCGGGTGTGTTCTCGATCGCGTCGACGATCTTCTGCTGCGCCTCCCGGGTCGCGGACTCACCGAGCAGCAGCGACTTCATCTCGATCGCGAGGAAGATCGCCACGCAGACCAGCAGCGCGCCGATCGCCATCGAGCCCAGGCCGTCGAACACACCGTTGCCGGTGACAAGCGTCAGGACGACGCCGATCAGCGCCAGCACCAGACCGGTCAGGGCGGCGAAGTCCTCCAGCAGGATCACCGGCAACTCCGGCGCCCGCGCGTTCCGGACGAACCTGGCCCAGGACACGTGCCCGCGCAGCTTGTTCGCCTCGATGATCGCGGTCCGGAACGAGAACGACTCCATCACGATCGCGATCAGCAGGACGGCGATCGGGACCCATTTCCAGTTCTCGATCGGGTGCGGGTCGTGCACCTTGTGCCAGCCCTCGTACAACGCGAACAAACCACCGACGCTGAACAGCACGATCGCGACGATGAACGAGTAGACGTAGCGTTCCCGGCCGAACCCGAACTGGTGCAGCTCGTCGGCCTCCCGCTTGGCGCGCTTCGCGCCGACCAGCAGCAGCACCTGGTTGCCGGCGTCGGCGAGCGAGTGGATCGACTCGGCGAGCATCGAGGCCGACTGGGTCAGCGCCCAGGCGGCGAACTTGGTGACCGCGATCCCGGTGTTCGCCAGCAATGCCGCCACGACGGCCTTGTTACCGCCACCAGCCATGTTCTCCAGGTCCTCCGTACGGGATCAGCGCGCGGACACGACGAACGCCGTGCCGGAACCACGCAAGATACAGGGTCCCTCGGGTCCCGCGGCGAACGCGGACTGACCGGTGGACAACGTCACAGCGGATTCTTTGCCGAGAGCATCGACTGTCCCGGCGACGCAGCAGATGATCCGCGGACCGACCCCGTCGATCGTCCGCTCGTCACCGTCGAGCTCCACGCGGTGGATGGCGAAGTACTCACACCCGGTCTCGTACGTCGCCACGCCGTCAGCCACCGTGGTCGCGGTCAGCACCGGATCGGCGAGCGGCTCGAAGTCGACCACCGACACCAGCTCCGGCACGTCGACGTACTTGCTCGTCAGCCCGCCCCGCAACACGTTGTCCGAGTTCGCCATCACCTCGAACCCGAGTCCGTGCAGGTACGCGTGCACGTTCCCGGCCGGCAGGTACACCGCCTCGAAGCGCTCCAGGCGCACCCGGTTCAGCAACAGCGCCGCGAGTACGCCGGGGTCGTCCGGGAAGTCGGCGCACAGCCGCGCGATCGTCTCCCGCTCGAGCGGGAACGCCGCACCGGCGTAGCGCGCCACGGACTCGCCCAGAGCCGAGACCAGCGGGCGGATGGCGTCCCGGTCGGCGCTCATGAACTGGGTGAACGCGTCCTGCAGCTTCCCGTTGCGGAGCAGATCCGTGAGCTCGTCGAAGCCTTCCGGAGCCAGCGCCTCCAGCAGTGCGACCGTGCTGTGCAGCGGCCGGAACCCGACCATTGCGTCGAACGGCTCGAGTGCGATCAGGATCTCCGGCTTCGGCCAGGCGTCCTTGTAGTTCCGGTCGGCCGCGTCCCGCGGGATCCCGGCGGCCTCGTCCCGCGCGTACCCGTCGATCGCCTGCTCGCGCGACGGATGCGCCTGGATCGACAGTGGCTGCCCGGCCGCCAGCAGCTTGGCCAGGAACGGGAACCGGCCGTCGAACCGCTCCGCCGTCTCCGCCCCCAGTACGTCGCTGGGCCCGGCGGACACCACGTCGTACAAGGAGTCCCCGGACGGGAGCACCGACGGTGCGGACTCGTGCGCGCCCATCCACAGCTCGGCCTGAGGCTTGCCGTCCGGCTCCACCCCGGTCAGCTCGGGGAGCGCGGTGAGCGATCCCCACGCGTAGTCCCGGATGGTGTTCCGCAGCCGCACTACCACGCTGGGTCCTCCGACGGATTCCCCGCCTCGAGCGGGCCCGGGTCGGCCGCCGTACCGTAGCGGCCCAGTCCGATCCCGAGGTACGCCGCGGCGTAGCGGCCGTGCTGGGTCAGAGCGGCGTACCTGGCGATGTCGGTGCCGTCGGCCTGCGTCACCACGTGCACCCGCACGTCATGCGCCTCGGCCTTGGCCTCCAGTTTGCGACGGTGCTCGGCGACGCCCGCGTCCTCCACACCGTCGTCCAGGATCACCAGAGCCGGCCGCAACTCCTCCGGCTTGTCGAACGGGTCCGCGAACAGGTCCCGCGGCGGCTGGTTGAGCACCGGCAGCAGGTGACCCGCGTCAGCAGCCAGCGCGGGCCGGCCACTCGCCAGCCGGATGGACTCGACCACACGCCGGGCTGCACGGGCAGCGAGCACAGAGCCACCCCACACCAGCGGCAGAGCGTCCGCCAGCACCAGAGCCAGATCCTTGGCCGGGTTGGACGCCACGTCGTTGTTGGGCGAGCACTCGATCGCGACCTCGTCCAGCAGCGCCGCGACCGACTTGTGGTCCACCTCAGGACCGAGCTCCATCTGGTGCAAGGCCTGCAGTACGGCGACAGCCGACGCCAACTGGTCGTCGGACTGCGACGGCAGCCGGATGGCGTGCCGCAGACCGGCCGACGCGATCGCCACGGGTGAGTCCGCCGGAGTTGCGACCATCAGACCGCACCCCCGCCGTACCGCCTCACCGGCGGCCGACACCGCGTCCATGTCCTCGGTGGCGCCACTCAGGATGATCACCAGGTCCAGCGGACCGGCCCACCCTGGCAGCCCCGGACCGGGCCAGGCGAGGAACGGCACCGGGCAGACCGGCTCCAGCACGGCGCGGACCAGCCGGGCGTCCCGGCCGGCGGCGACGACCGCCCGCGGCCGGAAGCCGTCGGACTCCACCTTCGCCAGCGCTTCCTCGGCCGCTTCCAGCTCGGCCCGGACCCGTGCCCCGGCCATCGCGAGCCGGCGGAGCAGCGGGTCCGCCGCCTCGAGTGCGGCCACGTCGTCCAGCCGCGTGTCGTCGAAGAGGCTCATCAGTTGTCCGCGGTCTCAGACTGTTCCGCCCGGGTGTCCCGGGCCTCGTCGATCAGCAGCACCGGGATGTCGTCCCGGACCGGGTAGGCCAGCGCACAGGCGGCGTTGGTGCAGACCAGCTCGTTCGCCTCGTCGTCCACGCGGAACTCCGAGCGGCACTTCGGGCAGACCAGGATGCTCAGCAGGTCCGGGTCCAGATTGACTGCCATTCAGTTCTCCTCCACCGATGCACCGGTGATCAGGGCCAGCACTTCGTCACGGACGCGCTCCATGGTGGGGCGGTCCGCGGCCTCGACGTTCAGCCGCAGCAGCGGTTCCGTGTTCGACGCACGGACGTTGAACCACCACTGTCCCGCCGACACGGTCAGACCGTCCAGGTGGTCAACGGTAATGCCGTCCCGGCCGCCGAACGTGTCCTCGATCGCCGCCACGGTCGCCGCGGCGTTCTCGACCTTGTTGTTCAGCTCGCCGGACGCGACGTACCGCTCGTACTCGGCGAACAGTTCGCCGGCCGGCCGGTCCTGCTCACCGAGTGCGGCCAGCACGTGCAGTGCGGCCAGCATGCCGGTGTCGGCCCGCCAGAAGTCCCGGAAGTAGTAGTGCGCGGAGTGCTCGCCGCCGAACACCGCGTCGGTCTCGGCCATCTTCTGCTTGATGTTGGAGTGCCCGACCCGGGTCCGCACCGGCGTGCCGCCGTGCTCGGTGACCAGCTCCGGCACCGCCTTGGAGGTGATCAGGTTGTGCAGGATGGTCGAACCGGGGTGCTTGGCCAGCTCCCGGACCGCGACCGCACCGGTGATCGCGCTCGGCGAGATCGGGTCGCCCTTCTCGTCCACCACGAAGCAACGGTCCGCGTCGCCGTCGAAGGCCAGGCCCAGGTCGGCGCCGGTCTCGCGGACCTTGGCCTGCAGGTCGACCAGGTTCTTCGGGTCCAGCGGGTTGGCCTCGTGGTTCGGGAAGTTGCCGTCCAGCTCGAAGTACAGCGGGACGATCGTCACCGGGCCGGAGGCGAAGACGGCCGGGACGGTGTGGCCGCCCATGCCGTTGCCCGCGTCGACGACGACCGTGAGCGGACGGATCCCGCTCAGGTCGACCAGGTCGTGCAGGTGGTCGGCGTACGCCGTGAGCAGGTCCTTGTGCCGGACATGGCCGGTCGCGGCACCGGTCTCCATGCCGCCGTCGGCCAGGGCCTTGGCGACCAGGTCGGCGATGTCCCGCAGACCCGAGTCGGAGCCGACCGGCGCGGCGCCTGCCCGGCACATCTTGATGCCGTTGTACTTCGCCGGGTTGTGGCTGGCAGTGAACATCGCGCCGGGCAGGTCGAGCCGGCCGGACGCGAAGTACAGCTGGTCGGTGGAGGCCAGGCCGATGTCGATCACGTCCGCGCCGGTGCTGGTCACCCCCTCGGCGAACGCGGCCGCCAGTCCCGGGCTGGACGGCCGCATGTCGTAGCCGATCACGACCGCCCCCGGGCCCGCGAGCACGTCCAGGACCTCGACGAACGCGGCGCCGGTCGCCCGGGCCACCGACTCGTCCAACTGGTCCGGGACGACCCCGCGTACGTCGTACGCCTTGAAGATCGCAGCAACGTCAACCATGCGTGGACCCTATCCGGCCGACGGCCGGATGCGTATCTCAGGCTCGGTCGAACCAGTCGATGTCCTTGCGGTGGTGCACCGTCGGCAGCTGCCGCGGGCTGCTCGGAGCCGCCCACTTCGCCGCGTTGGCGATGATCTGCTGGACCTCCGGCTGGTGGTAGGTCGGGAACTCCTGGTCACCCGGCCGGAAGTAGAACACCCGGCCCTGGCCGCGGCGGTAGCAACAGCCGGAGCGGAACACCTCGCCACCGGTGAAGGAGCTGACGAACACCAGCTCGTCCGGCTGCGGGATGTCGAACAGCTCGCCGTACATCTCCTCCCGCTCGATCACCAGCGGGTGCGGGATGCCCTGCGCGATCGGGTGGCCGGCGGCGACCGTCCAGATCAGCTCGCGGTCGTTCTCGGCCCGCCAGTCCAGCGAGCAGGTGGTGCCCATCAGCCGGATGAAGATCTTGCTGAAGTGCGCCGAGTGCAGCGCGATCAGGCCCATGCCTGACAGCACGTGCCGCTGCACCCGCTCGACGATCGCGTCGTCGACGTCGCCGTGCGCCGCGTGACCCCACCAGGTAAGTACGTCGGTCTCGGCGAGCACCTCCTCGGTGAGACCGTGCTCGGGCTGCTGCAGCCACGCCGTCCGGACGACCACGTCCTGGCCGAGCTTGGCCCGCAACGCCGCGGCGATCGTCTCGTGCATCGTGTCGGGGTAGATCTTGCGCACGGACTCGTCGCGGCCCTCGTGCACGTTCTCGCCCCACACCGTGACGCGAATCGGATCAGTCATGCAGCACAACCTCTCGTCCCGCCTTCGCCGAGGCGTAGCAGGCGTCGATGACCTCGGTCCGAAGCAGCGCCTCGGACCCGTTCTGACCGTCCCAGTCGCCGCTGCGGACGATCCGGACGAACTCCCGCACCACCGCGCGGTGGCCGAGCCCGGCGCCGGTCGCGGGCTTCACCTCGGCCGGGACGCCGGCCACGTCGGTGAAGATGCGCAGCGTGTCGACGGTGGTGTAGTTCTGCACCTCGATCTTGGCGCCGCCCTCGGTGCCGAACAGCTCGATACCGAAGTTGTCGCCCGGCGCGCGGTAGGTGGCCCAGCTGGTCTCCAGCTGCAGCGCACCGCCGCCCTGCAGCCGCAGGTACGCCGTGGCGAGGTCCTCGACCTCGAACTTCGACCCGAGCGTGTCGACCGTCGGCCGCTCCGCGCTGCTCACGCTGCCCTTGCC
Source organism: Kribbella sp. NPDC048837 (assembly GCF_055586945.1). Taxonomy (NCBI): domain Bacteria; kingdom Bacillati; phylum Actinomycetota; class Actinomycetes; order Propionibacteriales; family Kribbellaceae; genus Kribbella; species Kribbella sp. NPDC048837. The sequence continues at coordinate 1,405,317 of NZ_JBVJHF010000002.1, read as the reverse complement.
GCGCGGACCGAGCTCGGCGAAGGTGTCGGCCGAGACCGTGGTCACCTGCGGCTCGCCCATCAGGTGCAGCGCCAGGTCGAGGATGTGGACGCCGAGGTCGATCAGCGGACCGCCGCCGGACAGCTCGCGGTTGGTGAACCAGCCGCCCATTCCCGGGATGCCGTTGCGGCGCATCCAGTGCGCCTTCGCGTAGTAGATCCGGCCCAGCTGACCTTCGTCGATCTGGTGCTTCAGGGCTGCGACGTCACCGCGCTCGCGGTGGTTGAAGACGACCTTGAGGACCCGGCCGGCCTGCTTCGAGGCCTCGACCATCGCGGTGCCCTCGGCCACCGTCCGGGCCAGCGGCTTCTCGGACAGCACGTGCAGGCCCTTCTCCAGCGCCTTCAGCGCGATCGGGGCGTGCAGCTGCGTCGGTGTCCCGATGCTGACCGCTTCCAGGCCCTCGGTCTCGAGCAGGTCCTCCCACTTCTCGTAGAGATGCGGTACGCCGTGCTTCTCGCCCAGGCTGGTCAGGATGTCCTTCTCCAGCCCGGCCAGCGCGACCACCTCGACGTCCGGCAGCTCGGAGAACGCCTCCAGGGCCGTCCGCCCGGCGAATCCCAGCCCGACAACTCCGACGCGCAGTTTTTGATCGTTCACACCACGATCCTCTCGCATTGACAACGATGGTCACAAACCCCTTCCCACAGTACGGAACAGGTTTGAACACCAGTGCGCGAGTGGTTTTGCTCGTCGGGAGTGTCGCCCGCGCTTAGTCGTCGTCGGCGTCGAAGTCCGGGTCGATCTGCTCCGGGGAGAGGGCGAGGACGTCGGCCAGCTCGAGAACGAGCGCGGAGCGGACCAGCCAGGCCAGCCCGGCGCCGGAGCGCTCGGCCCGCAGCTCGATCGGCCGGCGGAACACCACGATCCGGTAGGGCTCGTGCGAGGTCCCGCCGCTGGCGTGGGTGAGCGGGATCTCGGTCGCGTCGAGATCCAGGTTCGGCACGTCCTCGATCGCGAACTCGACCCGGGCGACGACCTGCGGCAGCCGTTTCTCCAGCCGGGTCACCTCGATCGCGACCACCTCGTCGAACTGGGCCGCGGCCGCCCGCTGCAGCGGCAGACCGCGCGGCGCGAACCGGCTCGGCCGGCTGATCGGGCCGAGCATGCCGCGGCCGTGACGGTCTATGTGCCTGCGATGACGGCGAGCCTCGGTCACGCGCTCAGCCTAGTGGGCGTAATGTCTGGTCGTGAGCATCGCCAGGATCTGTTCGCGCGCCGCCTGTCACAAGCCGGCTGTGTCGACGCTCACCTATGTGTACGCCGACTCCACCTGCGTGCTCGGCCCACTGGCGACGTACGCCGAACCGCACTGCTACGACCTGTGCGCCGACCACGCCGACCGGCTGACCGCGCCGAACGGCTGGGAAGTCATCCGCCTCGCTCCGGACCCGGCCGCGGCCGGACCGTCCTCGGACGACCTGGAGGCCCTGGCCAACGCGGTCCGCGAGGCTGCCCGGCCCCTGCCCCGCCGCGAGCCCGGCACAGGCACCCCCGGCGCACCCGTCGAGATCGCCCGCCGAGGCCACCTGCGTATGCTCCAGGACCCCGGCGCGAACTCCTCCGAAGGCTGAGCTACCGCAGCGCTGCTGTGAGATCGGGCTGGGCGCCCAGCTGAGCCCGGAACACCAGCGAGGTGTTGAGCGGCCACGCCGCCACCTGAGCCACGTCGTCGTCGCCCGGCTTGGCGGCCGGCATCAGCGTGACGCCGGCGACGACACTGCCCCGCGTCTGCTCGACCATCAGGTACGTCGCCCGCGGTTGCGCGGCGAACGAGATCGGAGTGGTCGCACCACCGACCACGTCGACGGCCCGCGTCTGCAGCACCCGCCCGGCCAGATCCCGCAGCTCGAACTTCACGCTCCCGGTCTTCCCCGGCGCGGTCACCTGCAGCACGGCCGGCTGCTGGTGCGCCGGCAGCACGAGGTACGCCGGTCCCGTGAGCGCCTCGGCCGACCCGAGCGATGCGAAGTCCGTCCCACTCGCGTCCGAGATCCGCATCGACGCCGTCACCGGCTGGTCCGACGAGACGGTGATCGCACTGGGATCGCCGTGCAGGACCGGATCGAGCCGGACCGTCTTCACCGACCCGGCCGGGATCTGCACGGTCTCCAGACCGGCCGGCTTGAACGGGCCGTTCGGTCCGTTGATAGTCAAGCTCGCTGTCGCCTGCAGGTCCGACGGGTTGGCCACCGAGAGGATCCGCATCCCGGCTCCCGGCGCCGTGGCCGGCACGAACACCGTGGTCGCGGGCGGAGTCGACGGGTTCAGCCAGTCCACACCGGCCGGCTTGCCGTTCGTGGTCGGGTTGCTCCGCACGGCGGGCGAGACCCGCCCACCGGTCGACTCGACGTGCAGGGCGACGTCCCGCAGGTTGGCCGCGATCTGGCCGAGGAACAGTTCGTACGTGCCGCGCGCCGGCACGACGATCCCGCGCGCGGCAGGCAGGTCCTGCGGACCACTCCGCGCGTACAGGGTGACGTTGACCTCGGCGTTGATGCTGTCCAGGTTCGTCAGCACCAGCACGTCGCGCCGGTCGCTCGCTCCGGACGCACCGACGAACCAGAAGTCCGAGCCGGGCAGCTGGCACGGCACGCTCGCCATACCCCGGTTCGCGCCTTCGGTGGAGGTCGTCGTACTCGTGCCGACGGTGCCGGCGGCCAGTGGTCCGGTGCCGTGGATCGTCAGCGGAACGGGCTTGGTGGCCGGGTTGGTCGAACCGATCTTGCCGCGCACGAGCAGCGAACCGACCGGGTCGGCCGTCGCCGCCAAGGGGCTGATCGACAGCGGCGCATCGCTGCCCGCCGCGGTCGGAGTGCCTTCGGGCAGTGTCGGCGACACCGCGTTCACGACACTCGTCAGCTCGCCGCCCGGGGCGAGCACCGGGCACGACAACGCCGTACGGTTCACGACCGCCGGCGCCGGCGCGGCGGCGGCCTCCGGACGGGTCTTCGGCTCCTTGGCATGGGTGACCACGCCGAGGCCGGCGAACCCGGCCATCGCCAGTACACAAGCTCCGAGCCGGATGCGCGGATCCGACAGCAACCGGCTCACCGGTCCCTCCTCGCGTGGGTGCCGTGCGGAACGGCGACAGTCCGCCGCACGGTCGGCAGGCAGAAGATCAGCGCGATGATCCACGCGATGATGCCGAGCAGCCGCCACAGCGTGTGGGTCTGGTCGTTCAGCGGCGAACTGCCCTCGATCTTCGACCGGTCCACCAGCCAGGACGCGTCGCCGTCGTTCGCACTGGCCCGGGTCAAGCCGGGCAGCGAGTCGAGCGTCGACTGCAGGGTCGGATCCACCGGACCGGGCAGGTAGACGTAGTCGATCGCGAGTCCGGCCAACTGCCGGCCCTCTTCACCCGAGCCGCCGCCCCCCAGGGTCGACAGCACGTCGGTGATCGGCTTGGTCTGCTCCGCGGTCGGCGCGGCCTCCAGCGAACCCATCCGCGGGCCGCCGTCCTTCACCAGCGAAAACCGCATCTCTCCGTCCGGCGCCTTGCGCACGACCAGGATCGACTGGTTCTCCGGCGGGTCCTGCGCGGACACCAGGTACGCCGGCAGGTCCTGGGCCGGCCCGCGCCACAGCGGACCGTCCATCCCCCGCACCAGCCAGAAGCCGGCCGTCACGATCGTCGTCACCAGCACGATCCCGAGCACGCCCTGCACGATGATCTCGGTGGACTTGCCGACCGAGTCCCAGGCGACCGTCACCGCGATGATCCAGCCGGCCGTCATCAGGAACATCAGCGGACCACTGCCACCACCCAACCGGCTCGCGAGCAGCGTCCCGGCCAGTCCGGCCATCGCGGCGAACCACCCGAGCAGCTCGTACCGCTGGCGCGACTCACGCAGCAGACTGACCAACGCCACCACGATCAGCGGTACGGCGAACCACCACGGCGTCGGCCCACCGATCGGCGTACCCGTCAGGAGGTGCTGCAGGCTGTCGCCCGGACCGATCGCCGCGGTGGGCGGACCGCCCGCCTCTTGTCCGAGCCGCGACGGATGCAGCACCAGCTGGATCGTCCATGGCAGAACGAGCAAGAGACCCAGTACGACGGAGAAGACAAGCTGGCGACCTTGCCGGCGCCAGCCGAGGCCGAACACCGCGCCGAAGACCAAGAGGACGCTGATCAGCAGTCCCAGCGCCGGAGTGAAGGCGAACAGCACGGCCTGACAGATTCCGGCGAACCACGCGGCCCGCCAGCTGCCCTGGATAACCACGCGACGCCGGCGGGCGATGGTGTGCACCGCAGCACCCAGCAGCGGCAGGACGATCGCCGCCACACAGGTCCCGAGCCGGCCTTGGCTGATCGCGCCGTTCGTGAACACAGCAAGCCCGTACGCCGCCGCACCCCACGCCCGCGCCACCCGGTCCACGACGAACGAGCGCAGCAACGCCCACGCAGCGAGACCGGCCAGTGGGACGGCACCGAGCAACAGCAGGTTCGTCGCACCGCCCGGGCCGAACATGACCGTGGAGAAGGCCCAGAACTGCGCCAGCCAAGCAGGCGGCGTCACACCGGGCGGAGCCGAAGCTGCTGCATGCCAAAGCGCACCAAGGCTCTCGTGCGCCGGCAGCAAGAGGTGGGACCGCAGTGCGCCGCCACCGATCAGACTGCGCGCCGAGATCAACGCACCGATCGCCAGGAACACCCAGGCGACGAGGAACGGCCGACGGATCAGCTGACGACGCCAGCGTGGCTGGTCGGTCGCGACCCGGGCGGTGGACTTGGCCCTCCGCGCGCTCGTGACGACCTGCTCTTCCGGCTCGTCCGCCCAGGCTTCGCGGATCCGCTCGGAGATCGTGCCGGTGGTCTCTTCCAGGTTGTGCCGGAGAGCGTGCACAGACCGGGAGAACAGTCCCTTGATGTCGTCGTACGGGACTTGGTCGAGGTTGCGGCGATTCTTGCGGGCTTGGGTCCAGCCACCGGCCAGCAAGGTGCCGAGCAGGGCGGTCCACTCGTCGACCGCACCGGAGGGTGTCTTGCCGAGGAGGAACCAGATCGAGCGCAGCACAGTGCCGAGCAGGAACCGCAGGATCAGCAGCGGCAGCAGCTTGCCGGGCGCGTTCGCGAGGACCGTGTAGTACGCGTGTGCGCGGTCCAGCTGGTAGGCGTGCCGACGGGTGCCGGCCAGCGCGCGCTCACCGGTCGCGGCGGCCTGCGCGTGGTAGATGACCGCATCCGGTGCGACACCGACCTGGAAGCCGGCCCGGCTCGCGCGCCAGCCGAAGTCGATGTCGTCGCGGAACATCGGCAGCCGCGGGTCGAAACCGTGCAGCGCCTCCCAGACATCGCGGCGGACCAGCATGCCGGCCGAGCTGACCGCGAGGACGTTCCGCGGCTGGTCGTGCTGTCCCTGGTCCAGCTCGCCGTTCTCGATGCCGGTGTCGCGGCGGCCGCCGAGTGACGTGGTGACGCCGACCTCGAGCAGCTCGCGGTCCCGCGGCCAGAGCCGCAGCTTCGGGCCCCAGACCCCGACATCCGGTGAAATAGTGGCCTGGAGCAACAACTTCTCCAGGGCCTTGGGAGCCGGCGCGCAGTCGTCGTGCAGCAGCCACAGCCACTCGACCACCGGCATCTGCGCGTCCTCGCCGTACGGGCCGAACGGCGACGGGATCGGCGCGAAGCCGACCGTCTCGACACCGCGGGCGACCGCCGTACCGAAACCGGTACGGGCGGAGACGCTGACGACCGGCTCGACGCCGGGCATCGCGGCCAGCAGTTCGGCGGTCTCGTCGGTGGACCCGGTGTCGACCGCGATCAGCCGGTCCGGGCGTGGGTTGAGCGCCCACAGCGCCTCGGACAGCCGGGGCAGCCAGGCAGCACCCTCGTGCCCGACCACCACCGCGGTGACGACGTGCCGGACCCGCGGACGGCCCATCGGGTCGTCGATGTGATCGGTCGGGAAGTCGACGGAGTCGAAGAACTCCCAGCCGGCCGGAGCTTCTTGTTCCATGCGGAGCAGTGACACCTCGATGGTTACGGACGGTCTGGGTCACCATACAGCCGTGCGCCGAAGCCCAGAAAAGCCGCGGGCCCCGGTGACAGGACGTCCCCGGGGCCTCGCGGAAAGTTCGTGTGAAGTTGTGTGCCGGGTACTGACCGTCAAACGGCCTTTTTCTTCAGCTTGCGGCGCTCCCGCTCCGACAGCCCGCCCCAGATCCCGAAGCGCTCGTCGTTCTGCAGTGCGTACTCGAGGCACTCGCCCCGCACGTCACAGCCGAGGCAGACCTTCTTCGCCTCGCGGGTGGAACCGCCCTTCTCCGGGAAGAACGCCTCTGGGTCGGTCTGGGCACACAGCGCCCTTTCCTGCCAGTTCGGCTCCTCCTCGATCGCCTCACCGTCGACAATCGCCATCAGGCTCTCTGTCACGGTCCGACCTCCTCGACCCTGTTCGTTCCCCTGTACATGTGGGTTTGCGGTCCACATGCCTGACCTCGTCCGTCCTGCGCTCTGCAACGGTCCCCGATACCGAGTGTCCAACGAACGACACGGTTGAAATTACATTCCTGCAATCCACGAAAGTCAAGCCGTGGTCTGCTATTGGCATCATCCGCAACACGGCTGCAAAAGAACGAGAGGCCTGCATGTACAGGCCTCTCGCATCCGTCTCCGCCCGCGCGGGGCGCCGTGAATTTCATTCCACGGTCGCCCCGGCAAGGGCTTGCTGCCTTGTCCGGCTCAGGAAGGCTGGGACCACCAGCCCTGCTGCCCCTGACCCTGCTGCGGGTTCTGCTCGTCCTTGTCGGCCTCGGTCACCCGCGGGTCGACCCGGGTCTCGTCCGCGGCCTCGGTGGCCGGCTGCTCCGCCTGGGCCGCCGGCTCGGCGGCCGGTGCCTCCTCGGCCGGCCAGGCCTGCTCCTGCTGCCACGCCTGCGGCGCCTCGGGCACCTCGTGCGAGCCCTCTTCGCGGGCCGCGTGCTCGCCCTGGGCGGCGGGCCACTCCTGCTGACCCTGCGGCTGCGGCTGGCCGTAGTCCTGACCGCTCCACTGCTGCTGGCCGGCGTCGCCGCCGCCCCACTGCTGCTCCTGCGGCCACTGCTGGGCCTGGTCCTGGCCGCCCCACTGCTGCTGGCCTTCGGAGCTCCACGCCTGCGTCGGCTCGACGCTCTGGCCCTCGGCGGACCAAGCCTGCTCGGCCGGCTGCTGCTGCGGGTCGGCGTGCTGCGCCTCGGCCTCGCCGGCGGACCAGGCCTGCTGCTCGCCCTGGTTCCAGCCCTGCTCCTGCGGCCACTGCTGCTGGTCGCCCTGCGCCGCCGCGTAGCCACCGACCGCACCGGCGCCGGCGGCCGCGCCGTACCCGCCGTACTGGCCCTGGCCCTGGTCGTACTGACCGTACTGACCCGGCTGGCCCTGCGGCTGGCCGTAGCCACCCTGCTGCTGACCGTACGGCGCGGTCTGGCCGTACTGCTGCTGGCCGTACTGACCCTGCGGCGCGAACTGGCCCGGCTTGGGTGCGCGGACCGGCGCCGGCAGCGCCTGGTAGGTCTTGAGGATGTAGAGACCGGCCACGCCGTACAGCGCCAGGCCGGCCAGCGCGTAGAGGAAGCCGACGATCTTCAGACCGGCGGTGCTGGTCTCGTTGAAGCCCGCGAACGCGGTGATCACGCCGATCAGCAGCGCCACACCGGTGATCACCAGCGCGGCCAGCGCCACCGTCCGGGCGTTCGGCGTCCGCTCACCGGCCTCGCTCACCAGCCAGACCGCGCCCGCCAGGGCAACCAGCAGCACCAGCGCGCTGAACGAGGGCGGGGTGAGTGTGCCTTGCACGCCTCCGGCGGCGGCGGTGAAGCCGGCGCCGCCGACGAACAGCCGGATCAGCGAGGCCAGCACGAGCAGGCCGGCGAATGCGAGCAGGATGTACGCGACCGGCTCTCTGAGCTTCTTGGTTGCGTCGGTGACCACGAGGGCTCCTCGGGATGTTGGGGGGCCGTACAACTGAGCTGTGCGGATGGTTCGGACCCACCGCAGCATAGTCGTGCGGTGGTCCGACCGATTGACGACTCGTGCAGACTCTTCCCATGCGATTGACAGTGCTGGCCGGTGGCATCGGCGGGTCCACCTTCCTCCGCGGGCTGCTGAAGGCCCGCCCGGACGCCGAGATCACCGTGGTGGGGAACACCGCTGACGACATCACGCTCTTCGGACTGCGGGTGTGCCCGGACCTCGACACGGTGATGTACACCCTCGGTGGCGGCATCTCGGCCGAACGCGGCTGGGGCCGGGAGGACGAGACCTGGGTGATCAAGGAGGAGCTCGCGGCGTACGGCGTGGAGCCGACCTGGTTCGGGCTCGGCGACCGGGACGTGGCGACGCATCTGGTCCGGACACAGATGCTCGACGCCGGGTACGGCCTGACCGCGGTGACCGAGGCGCTGTGCGAGCGCTGGAAGCTCCCGGTCCGGCTGCTGCCGATGAGTGACGACCGGATCGAGACCCACGTGGTGGTGGACGATCCGGACCAGCCCGGCCGCCGGAAGGCCATCCACTTCCAGGAGTACTGGGTCCGCTGGCACGCGGAGATCACGGCCCACCAGATCGTCGCGGTCGGCCAGGAGAAGGCCAAGCCCGCGCCCGGTGTCCTGGAGGCCATCGCGGACTGCGACGTACTGATCGTGCCGCCGTCCAACCCCGTGGTCTCGGTCGGCACGATCCTCGGCGTACCGGGGATCCGGGACGCGGTCCGGGAGACGGCCGCGCCGGTCATCGGGCTGTCGCCGATCATCGGCACCAGTCCGGTCCGTGGCATGGCCGACAAGGTGCTGGCCGCCGTCGGTGTCGCCTCGACCGCGTCCGCCGTGGCGCGGTACTACGGTTCGCGCGCGAGCGGCGGCGTACTGGACGGCTGGCTGATCGACACGTCGGACGCGATCCAGGCCGATTCGATCGCCGGAGCCGGAATTCACGTCCAGGCGGTGCCGTTGTGGATGACGGACGAGACCACCACCGCCGCGATGGCTGACGCGGCACTGAACCTCGCGGAGGCCGTACGGCGATGAGGAAGCACCTGGACATCTTCCCGGTGACCGGACTGCCCGAGGTGACGGCCGGGGACGACCTGGCCGCGCTGATCGGCGAGGGGACCGACCTGCGGGACGGCGACGTCGTCTCGGTCACGTCCAAGATCGTCAGCAAGGCCGAGGGGCGGCTGACCCACGGCACCCGGCAGGAGGCGGTCGACGCCGAGCTCGTGCGGGTCGTGGCCCAGCGTGGCGAGACCCGGATCGTGCAGACCCGGCACGGCCTGGTGATGGCGGCGGCCGGGACGGATACGTCCAACACCGCGCCCGGCACGGTCCTGCTGCTCCCGGTCGACCCCGACCAGTCGGCCCGGCAGCTCCGGATCGCTCTGAAGCAGCAGTACGACGTCAACGTCGGCATCGTGATCACTGACACACTCGGCCGTCCGTGGCGCAACGGTCAGACCGACCTGGCGATCGGCGCGGCCGGAGTCCGCGTGATGGAAGACCTCCGCGGTACGACGGACAGCCATGGCAACGTCCTCGCGGTGACCGAGCCGGCTCTGGCCGACGAGATCGCCAGTGCGAGTGAGCTGGTCAAGGGCAAGGCGGACGGCGTCCCGGTCGCCGTACTGCGGGGCCTGCAGGACGCCGTACTCCCGATCGGGGAGCACGGCGCCGGGGCGCGGGCGCTGGTGCGGGACGCCGAGCACGACATGTTCAGCCTGGGGACCCGGGAGGCCGCGCGGGCCGCCGTACTGGAGCGCCGGGAGCCGACGGGGCCGCGAGAGGTCGATCCGGCGCTGTGGGACGGGCTGCTGGACGACGCGGAGGACATTCACCTCGAGCTGCTCGACAACGCTGTCACGGTCTTCGGTGACGAGCCGGTCGCGGTCGGGGTGATCGCCGAGCGGCTCGCCGTCCTGCTGCACGCGGAGGGCTACGGCGTGTCCGTGCGGACCGGGCCGGGCAGTGCGGCGACGGTCACGTTCGGCTCACGGTCGAAGTAGTTTTCTAGGCAACCTCTCAGGGTCACCTCGTACACTGCTCCCGCACGGCGGCGCGGTGGCCGCCCCGATCCGGGAAGACCAACACTGTGGGTAAAGCGTCGTCGCAGAAGCAGTCGCGTCGCGAGATGATCGAGAAGATGCAACGGGACCAGGCCCGCACGGACCGGAACCGGACCATCCTCATCGTGGTCGCGTCGATCGTGGTCGGTCTGGCCATCATCGCCTACCCGGCGATCCGGCTGATCCAGGACTCCCGGACCAAGAACCAGGCCATCACCGAGCTCGGCGTGGCCGCGTCGGCGGCGTCCTGTGACGCGCCCACCAACGACGAGGCCGGCGGCACCCAGGACCACAAGCCCGACGGCACCGTGATCAACTACTCGGTCTCGCCGCCGTCGTCCGGCCCGCACTACGCGGTCTGGGCGCCGTTCAACAAGAAGTTCTACACCCTCGACGACCGGCCGCCGATCCCGAACCTGGTGCACAACCTGGAGCACGGCTACACGATCCTCTGGTACAAGGAAGCCCTGCCGAAGGACCAGATCGACCAGATCGAGAAGCTCTCCAAGGCCAAGCTGCCCGACAGCACCGGCGGCAAGTTCATCGCCGCCCCCTTCCGCGAAACCGACGGCAAGCCCTGGCCCGACGGCAAGAACATCGCCTTCTCCCACTGGAGCGGCAACGCCTCCGGCCAGGACAAAGCCTTCGGCCACCGCCAGTTCTGCGCCTCAGTAAGCGGCGACGCCCTGAAGCAATTCATGGACAAGTACCCGTCCACAGACGCCCAGGAGCCGGCAGGCGGCTGAGCCCGACCAGTACACCGAACGCCCCCGAGAAGCTACTTCCGGGGGGCGTTCGCTCGTCCGTGGGTGCCTTCGTCGCCTCAGGCTTCCGCGCGTATCCGATAGCGGGCTAGATGTAGCGTTCGGCGTGGTCGGATTGGACTTGGGCTACTAGGTCTTTGACTCGTTCGCCGTCGGACAGGGGGCAGACCATGGTGACGTCCTGGGTGTGGACGATGATGTGGCTGGTCAGGCCTACGGCGGCGATGAGGTGGTCGGGGTCGTCGGTGACGATGATGTTGTCGTGGGAGTCGAGTAGGCAGCTCAGGGTGGTGCCGTCGGTGCGGTTGCCGTTGGCATCGGCGTCGTAGGTGCCGGCGAGGGCGGCCCACGAGCCGACGTCGAGCCAGTGGACCGGCATGGGTACGACGACCACGTCGGCGTCGACCTTGCCCTGGGAGGCCGGTTCCATCACCGCGTAGTCGACGCTGATCTTGCGCAGGTTCGGGTAGATCTCGGCTAGGGTCGTGTCACGTGCGGGGGTGTCCCACACCGACGCCACCTGACGCAACCGGGCCGCGGACTCGGGCAGGAGCTCGTCCAGCACGCTCAGCACGGTCTCGGCCCGCCAGACGAACATCCCCGAGTTCCACCAGAACCGCCCGGTGGCCAGGTACTCCTCGGCAGTGGCGCGATCCGGCTTCTCGCGGAACCGGTCGACGGCGAACGCCGCGGTCCCCTCGATCGGCTCGCCGCGCTCGATGTACCCGAGCCCGGTGTGCGGATGGGTCGGCTCGATCCCGAACGTCACCAGCGATCGGGCCCGCTGCTCGACGACCGCGAACCCGTTCTCGATCGCGGCCCGGAACTCGTCCTCCGGACTGATCAGGTGGTCCGATCCGACGAACGCGACCACCGCGTCCGGGTCGTTGCGGGCGACCACCGCGGAGGCCAGGCCGACCGCGTTCGCGGTGTCCCGGCGGGCCGGCTCGCCGATGATGTTGTGCGCGCCGAGCTCGGGCAGCTCCTTGCGCACGACCTCGGTGTACGCGCCGACCGTGCACACGTAGATGTTCGCCGGGTCGACCAGGCCGCGGAGCCGGTTGTACGCCACCCGGAGCAGCGACTCGCCGGCCGCCAGCGGCAGCACCTGTTTCGGCCGGTCGTCTCTCGACATCGGCCACAGCCGCGTCCCCGAACCACCGGCCAGGATCACCACGTTTCGCATGAGGGAAGACCCTACCGGTCGTCGCCGGCCGGTGGCGGAATCCTGAGGTGGGCGAGGTCTGCTGGGACTGGTGTGGTCGGCCGCCAGAACGGGTCGGACTCGCCGTCGAGGGCGGTGGCGGGTGCGTCGGTGAGCCGGAAGCGGTCGCGCAACCGGCCGTAGAAGTCGGTCGGGCGCAGGCGAACCAGCCGCAGCCGCCGGGGCGATCCGTAGACGCCGATCCAGTCCCCCGGGTCCAGGACGCCGCGCAGTTGCCCGTCGATGCTGACCGCGGCCTGGCCGGAGTGCGGGAGGACGCGGAGCGCGACCGGCTCGTCCGGCGCCGCGACAACCGTTCGATTGAAGGTCATGTGCGGCGCCACCGGCGTGAACACGATGGCCTCGGCGTTCGGCGACAGGATCGGTCCACCGGCCGCGAAGCTGTACGCCGTCGAGCCGGTCGGCGTCGCCACGATCACCGCATCGGCCGAGTACGACGCCAGCAGCCTGCCGGCGAGGTACACACCGAGGGCCACCTGGTGATCGCGCGCCAGCTTCTCGAGGACGACGTCGTTCAGCGCGGTCACGTCCAGCGCGACACCCCAGCCGTCGCCCTCGGTCGACTCCGGACGGACGGCCGGTGGCGGCAGCCCCGGACCATGCCCGTACCGCAGCAGGGACTCGATACCGCTGGGGATCTCCAGCGGACGCGACGCGCGCATGGTCAGCGTCATCCGCTCTTCGTACGTCGCGCCGCCGTGGTGCACCGCCTCCAGAGCCGCCTCCACATCGCGGCAGGCCACCTCGGTCAGGAATCCGACCTTGCCCAGGTCGACCCCAAGTACCGCGGCGTTGTTCTTCGCCGCGATCCGGGCGCCGCGCAGGAACGTCCCGTCACCGCCAAGCGTGACGACGAGATCCGGGTCGCCGGCGTGATGCAGCTCGTCCATCCCGCCGCGCCGGTCCTCGTGCGCCTTCCACACATCGATGTCCGTACAGCCGATGTCGTGCTCGGCCGCCCACTCACGCACGGTGGCGGCGGTCGTCACGGCAACCGGACGCCCCTCGTGAACGACAAGCCCAATCCGGCTGATCGGCACGGCGCTCTCCCTCCCGACGGTTCTTGGCTCCACGGTAGCCGCCGCGGAACTACTGCCGCGGTTCTGTCTTCGCGGCGCTGACGATCGGGTCGGTCTCGTCGTCGAACTCCCCGATCACCTCTTCCAGCAGGTCCTCCAGCGCGACCACGCCGACCGGCTGATCGGCATCGCAGACGACGGCCAACTGGGATCGCTCGTCGCGCATCGTCCGGATCGCGGTCGCCACCGGAGTCCCGGCTGCCACTCGCAGCGGCGCGGTCATCAGGTCCTGCGCGTGCAACGTCGTACCGCCGCTCGTGGTCGCGCGGGCCGCGTCGCGGACGTGGACGATGCCGCAGATCGTCGTACCCGGGCTGACGACGGCCAGGCGGGAGCGGCCTTCGCGGCGGCTGGTGAGCTCGACCTCGCGGGCCGGCGCGTCCGCGGGGACCGTGGCGAGCTGGGCGATCGGCGTCATCACCTGGGCGACCGTGGTGTTCTGCAGCGCGAGCATCGCGGTGAGCAGGTCGTGTTCGGGCTCTTCCAGCGTGCCGTGCTGCCGGGAGGAGCCGATCAGCAGGCGGAGCTCGTCGGGGCCGTGCGCGTTCGCCAGCTCGTTCTGCGGGGTCACCTTCACCAGCCGGACGCAGAGGTTGGCGATCCAGTTGAGGACGAGCAGCAGCGGGCGGAAGACCCACGTGAAGGCACGGAACGGGAGGGCGAGCACGAGTGCGGACCGTTCGGGGTTGCTGATCGCCCACGACTTCGGCGCCATCTCACCGAGCAGCACGTGGAGCAGGCCGATCGCGGCGACGGCGATGATCAGCGCGATGACGTGACCGACGCCTTCGGGGATGTGCGCCAGCTCGAACAACGGATGCAGCAGGTTGGCGACAGCCGGCTCACTCAGCGAGCCGAGCCCCAGGGTGCACAGGGTGATGCCGAGCTGCGCGCCGGCGAGCATCACCGACAGCTCGCTCACCCCGGCGATCGCGGCCCGCGCCGCGCGGCTGCCGGACGCGGCCAGCTCCTCGAGCCGGTGCCGCTTCGAGGCCACCAGGGCGAACTCGGCGGCAACGAAGAACCCGTTCAGCGCCAGCAGGAGCGCCGAGATGATCAGGGCGAGCGGCGTACTCACGTCGTCCGCTCCATCACGACGAGACCGGGCACCCGGCGCTCGATGGTCTGCACGGTCAGCCGGACGAACTCGGCCGGGACCGGACGCCCGTCGTGGTCGAACCGCTGCGGCAGCTCCACCACGAGCTCGTCGCCGACCACCGGGATCCGGCCGAGCCGCGCCATCACCAGGCCGGACACCGTCTCGTAGTCGTCGTCCTCGGGCAGCCCGACGCCGGTGGCCTCCTCGACCTCGTCGAGCCGCCACCTGGCCGGCACCACCCACGACCCGTCGCCGCCCTGCACCAGCCCGGTCTCCGGCAGGTCGTCCTCGTCCCGGATCTCGCCGACCAGTTCCTCGGCGATGTCCTCGAGCGACACGATCCCGGCGAACCCGCCGTACTCATCGACGACGATCGCGAGCTGGCGGCGGGCCGTCCGCAGCCGTTCCAGTACGCCCGGCAGCGGCAACGTGGACGGTACGACGACCGGCTGCGAAGCCAGTGAGCCGGCCGCGATGTGCTCCCGGTCGGCCGGTTCCAGCTCGACCACGTCATTGATCGCCACCACGCCGATCACCTCGTCGACCGAGTCGCCGATCACCGGGAACCGGCTGTGCCCGGTGTCGAGCAGGTCGACCACCCGGGTGAGCGGCTCGTCGCGGTGCACGTGGACCACGTCGACACGCGGAACCATCGCCTCCCCGGCGGTCCGGGCCCGGAAGTCGAGGCCGCGGTCGAGCAGCCGCATGGTGTCCTGGTCCAGCAGGCCCTGCTCGTACGACGTGGCGATGATCCGGTCGAGCTCCTTCGCGGTCGCGCCCTGCGGCAGCTCCTCGACCGGTTCGATCCCGACCCGGCGCAGGATCCGGTTCGAGGCCGAGTCGAACACCCGGATCACCGGCCCGGCGACGGTCAGGTACAACAGGGTGGACCGGGCCAGCCGGAGCGCGATCGCCTCGGCCTTCGCGATCGCCAGGTTCTTCGGCGCCAGCTCGCCCAGCACCATCTGGATGATCGTTGCCAACAGCAACGCCAGGAGGACGGAGACGGACCTGCTCACGGTCTCCGGCACCCCGGTCGCGCCGAGCAGGTCCTCCAGTCCCGCGCCGAGGTAGGGCTCGGCGAAGTAGCCGGCCAGCAGCGCGGTGATGGTGATGCCGACCTGCGCGCCGGACAGTACGAACGACAGCCGGGCGGTGACCTTCAGTGCCCGGGCCGCGGCCGCGTCACCGCCGTCGGCGAGGGTCTGCAGCCGGCTCCGGTCCACCGCGACGTACGCGAACTCCTGGGAGACGAAGTAGCCAGTGGCAACGGTCAGCACCAGGATCAGGGCCAGGCCGGCCACGATCAACATGTACTGACCTTACCGGCAGCAAGTTTATCGAGGGACGGACGGATTCCACGGGAGGACCTTGCCGTCGCGGACCAGTTCGCCGTACAGGGCCGGGTCGAGGTGGTCGGCCAGGATCAGGTCGACGATCGGTACGACGGCGTCGGCGGGGGACTTCGCCTGGCTGAAGTCGTCGAACCACGGCCGGGAGGCGCGGGTGTCGACGAGCCCGGGGCAGACCGAGGCGACCAGGGTCCCGTCGGCGAGATCCCGCGTACGCCGGTCCGCGGCGACCGCTCGTACTGCGGCGACCTGCGCCACCTTCGACGGGAAGTTGATCCACTCCGGCCAGCCCGGCTCGCCCGTGTGGATGGCCGCCCGCCAGTCCTCGACCGCCTGCTCGACCTCCTCGAGCGTCACGCCGTCGAACCGCGGCCACAGCTCCTCCGGCAGATGGTCGAGCGTCCCGAGCGAGCTCGCCACCACGATCAACCGGCCACCCGGCTTCAGGATCGGCCCGAAGGACCGCAGCACCGCCTGAGCCCCGAGATTGGCGACGTCGATGAACACGTCGGCTTGCTCGGCCTGGGTCCGATCCGGCTGCAACGGGCCGACCGCGTTGGAGATCACGATGTCGACCGCTCCGAGCTCGGCCGCCAGGGCCGCGACCGCGTCGGCATCCGTCACATCGAGCACTCGCCCCTCGACGCGGGCGACTCCCTTCACCCGACGAACCGCCTCGGAGACCCGCTGCGGGTCCCGGCCGGTGAGAAGGACCAGGTCGTCAGGGTCCAAGCGATTCGCCAGAGCCTCGACGAAGGCGAAACCGATGCCTTGGTTGGCGCCGGTGACCAGGGCTATGCGTTGTTCTGTCATATCGCCAACGTAGGGCGGCCGGATCCATGACTCCAACGAAACTTCAGCACAGGTAGTATGCGTAAACGTCATGGACTTCAGCGATGTCTCCCTGGTGGCGCTGCGGGTGTTCCGCGAGGTCGCGGAGCGCGGCACGTTCACCGCGGCGGCGACCGCGCTCGGGTACACCCAATCCGCGGTGTCCCGGCAGATCGCGTCCCTCGAGCGGGCCGCGGGCGCGCCGCTGCTGGAGCGACGGCGCGAAGGCGTGCTGCTCACCGCGGCCGGTCACGTCGTTCTGCGGAATGCCGCCGGTGTGCTGGATCAGCTCGACGCGACCGCCCGGGAGCTCGCCGGGCTACCGGCCGCCGGCGGGACGGTGCGACTGGGCTGGTTCCCGAGCGCCGGCGCCGTGTTGTTGCCGCGGGCAATCAGTGCGCTCCGGAGGTCGCATCCGTCGATCACGGTGACGACGCGGGAAGGCTCGACCCCGGCACTGGTGCGGGCACTGCGGGCCGGGACCCTCGAGTTGGCGCTGCTGGCGTCCGCGCCACCGTTCCGGCCGCCGGACGCGGAGTCACCCGCGCTCAAGCTGGAGACGCTGGCCGAGCGGAGCCTGCGGCTGGCGGTGCCAACCAGTCATCCGCTCGCGGCACACGACTCGGTGGATGTCGCCGACCTGCGCGGTCAGCGCTGGATCGCCGGACCGGCGGCCGGTGAGGAGTTGCTGATGGGTGTCTGGCCGGGGCTCGACGAGCGGCCGGTGATCGCGCACACGGTCCGCGACTGGCTGGCGAAGCTGCAGCTCGTCGCGGCCGGTGCGGGGCTGACCACGATCTCCGTGTCGATGGCCCCGGCGGCGCCACCCGGTGTCCGCGTGGTGACCGTGCGCGGTGGCTCGAAGGAGTTGCGCCGTACGATCCTGGCCCGGTTGCCCGGCCGGATGTCAGAGCCCGCGGCGCTCCTCGCCGACGCTCTCCGGACCGCCGCCCTCGAGGTCGGCGCGGCCGGCTGACCCGGTCCCGGCGGCCGGCTCGCCCGCCCCGACCTCGGGGGTCTCGTCCTCGCCGGACCTGGCCTTGTTGAACTCGTTCATCGCCCGAGCCGCGTTCTTGGTGAGCTCCGGCAGCTTCTTCGCGCCGAAGAGCAGCACCACGATGATCAGAATCACGACCCATTCGCCACCTTGCGGCAGCTCGAGCTGTGGCACCATCACAAGCCTTCTTTCGCTGAATCCCCCACCAAAGTACGTCGGCGCGCGAACCGTAGGGTGGGCCATATGTCACGAGTTCTGCCCGAGCTGTTCGCGGCCGCGGTCCGCCGGGACGGCGCCGGCCCGTTCCTCACCTACTACGACGACGCGAGCGGCGAGCGGATCGAGCTGAGCGCGCTCACCACCGCGAACTGGGTCGCCAAGACCGCGAACCTGCTGGTCGACGAGTACGACCTGGAGGCCGGCGAGACCGTCGCGATCGGCCTGCCGCCGCACTGGCTCGGCGTGGTCTGGGCGCTGTCCACCTGGTCGGTCGGGGCGTCGCTGACCAGCGGCACCGGCTCGCTCGCGATCACCGGGCCGGACTTCGGGATCCGGGGCTCGCGGGAGACCGTCGCCTCCGCGCTGCTCCCGCTCGGCGGCCGGTTCCGGGAGCCGCTGCCGGACGGGATCCACGACTACGGTGCCGAGGTCTACAACCACCCGGACGTCTTCGTCCCGTTCGACCCGCCGACACCCACGTCCCCGGCGTACGACGACCTCACCCACGACGACCTGATCGGTACGGCGGAACCCGTCACCGACCGGATCCTGGTGACGCGGGACCTGGTCGCGCGCGACGGGGTGGGACTGCTCGTCGGGGTGATCTCCGGAGGTGGTTCGATCGTCCTCTGCCGCAACCTCGACGCCGCCAAACTGGAGCGCCGGATCGCGGACGAGAAGGTCGATCGGATGTGCTGAGTCGGAGCATCGTGCAGCAGCTCCGGTGTCCAGGGAGGTGCATCGCAAGGCGGAGAAGCTGCCTCGATGCGGGGTTCATCGTGGCCGCTTCTCCAACGCAGCGAGGTGCCTTCCTGGACACCGGAGATGCTGTGCGAGGCTTCGACTCAGCACATCTCATGATGGAGGGGTAATGCGGCGGTTCGAGGGGCGGGTGGCATTCGTCACGGCGGGGGCACAGGGGATCGGCGCGGCCGTGGCACGACGGCTCGCGGACGAGGGCGCGTCCGTGGTGGTGACCGATCTCCAGGAGGAGAAGGTGGCCGAGGTCGCGGCCGGGATCGGCGAGCAGGCGCTCGGTCTGCGCCTCGACGTGACCAGCCGGGACGACGTCGACAGGGCGGTGGCGGCCGCGGTCGAGCGGTTCGGCCGGCTGGACGTGGTGGTGAACAACGCCGGCGGCTGCATCGTGACGTCCGCCCCCGAGGACACCACCACCGAGGAGTGGCACCGGCAGCTCGACCTCACGCTGGTCGGCGCGGCCCGGTGCATCCAGGCCGCGCTCCCGCACCTGGTGAAGACCCGCGGCAACGTCGTCACGATCAGCTCGGTCAACGGCCTGGCCGCCTTCGGCAACATCGAGTACGCCGCCGCCAAGGCCGGCCAGATCGCGATGACGGTGAACTACGCCGCGCGGTACGGCGAGCTCGGCGTCCGCTTCAACGTGGTTGCCCCCGGCACCATCCGGACGCCGAACTGGGACAGCCAGCCGGACACCCTCGAGCTGTTCTCGAAGATGTACCCGCTCGGCCGGGTCGGCGAGCCCGAGGACATCGCCGCCGCGGTCGCGTTCCTGGCCTCCGACGACGCCGCCTGGATCACCGGCCACACCTTGCCCGTCGAAGGCGGCGTACTGACCGGCCCGCGCGGCGTCATGGACCTGACCCCGTCCGGCGCCTTCAAGAAGGAGTATCCCCAGAGCTGAACAGCTGCTCGGCCTGCTCCGCAGCGGCGGGGTCGCCGGTGGTGCGGTGCAGGCCGCGCAGCGCGTGGGCCTGCTCGAGTTTGTTGCCGAAGGCACCCCAGTCGGCCGCGGCTCGCGCGAAGCCGGCGGCGGCCGTCGCGGTGTCGCCGCGGTGTTCGGCGAGCAGCGCCTGAGCCGTCGTCGCCGAGTACTCGCGCATCGGCAGCACCGGCTCCACGAAGTCCGCGAGCGCGCCGCCCGCCTCGGCATGACCGGCGGCGAGCGCGGCCCGCACCAGCGACGGCAGCCGGGCATCGAACTCCAGGCTGCCGCGCAGGTGCGAGAGCGACGCAAGCAGCCTGAGGATCTCCAGGACGCCGTCCGAGTCGCCGTCGCGGGCCCGGGTCGTCGCCGCGGGCGAGGCCGCGGTGGCGATCAGATCCGGCCAGCCCGCGTCGACCGCCAGCCGGTACGCCTCTTCGGCGGAATCCCGGGCGCCCGGGACTCCGGACTCGACCTCTGCCACCGCCAGCGCCGAGAGGACCTCGATGCGCCGCAAGGTGGTGAACGCCGGTCCGGGGTGCTCGAGCTGGGCCCGGCAGTCCGCGATGGCCCTGTCCGGCCGGCCTTTCTCGATGATCAATTGCAGGACCGTGCAACTGAGCTGCTGCTCCATCTCGGCCAACCGGCGCCGGGCGGCGAACTCACGCGCGGTGTCCAGCTCGTCCAAGGCGACCACCGGCCCCTCGATCTGCCACAGCAGCCAGCCGTAGTTCAGCCAGGTCACCGCGGCGTCGCGGCCCTGGCCGAGTTCGAGCAGGGCGGCAAGCGCCTCCTTGACGTCGACCAGGCCGCCGGTGTCGCCCTGGCCGACCCGGGCGAGCCCACGGGCCTCGAGCGCCCGTTGCGGCACGGCGTACCCGTGCTCGGCCGCCATCCGCAGGGCGCGGTCCGCCGCGACGATCGCATCCTGACGACGGCTGGCGACCATCCGGATGGTCGCCTGGCCGGACAGCAGCTGGACCAGGTCCTCGCTCGGCCCGAGATCCTCGAGCATCGCGACCGCCCGGTCGACCGTCGCCAGGCTCTCCTCCATGGTGTTCAGCGCGTACGTCGACGCCCGTAAGGTGCGAGCCAGCCCGCGGACGTCGCCGGTCGCCTCGAATCCGGCGATCGCCTCGCGGTAGGCGGTCCGCGCGTCGTCGAGCCGGCCGGCCAGGAACGCCGCCCAGCCCCAGCGCGCCAGGACGGCCGGACGTGCCGGATCCCCGGCCGGGGTGAGCCCGAGCGCGCGGTCGAGCAGGGCCATCGCCTCGCTGGCATCGAGGTTCATCGCCAGCTCGGCGGCCATCAGCTGGTAGTCGCGGGCCCGTGGCGCGATCGCCGCGACCGCGTCGGAGTCGCCGACCGCCGCAGACAGATCGAGTGCGGTGCTGAGGTGGTACGCGATCAGGCTCGGAGTCTCGGCCTGACAGGTGGGGCAACGCAGCTCGAGCCAGTCAGCGGCGGCGAGATGCCGCGCCGACCGGGCCGCCCGCGGCACCTGGCTGTAGGCGACGTCGCGGGTCAGTGCGTGCCAGAAGGTGTACTCGTGCTGGCCCAGCATCGCCGACCGCCGGACCGGACGCACCAACTCCTTGCGGGCCAGCTCCTGCAGTGCCTGGACGACCTCCCCCGGCTCCCGGCCGGACAGGGCCCCGACAGCTTCGGCCCAGAACACCGCGCCGATCACCGCCGCGTCGGCGAGCAGTGCCTTGCGATCGGGCTCCAGCGTGTCCAGCCGGGCCGCGATGAGCGCGGCGATGCCGGCGGGCAGCTCGGCGGAGGCAGCTTGGTCCGGGCCGCACTCGGTCACGACCCGGGCGAGCTCCTCGGCGTACAGGGGGTTGCCGTCGGCACGGTGGACCAGGCGCCGGCGGGTCTCGTCCGGGACGTCCTGACCGGCGAACATCTCGATCAGCAGTTGATCGGTCTCGTCAGCCGTCAACGGCGACAGGCCGACGGTGAGGGAGTTCTGCACCCCGCGGGTCCACCGCGGGGTGCGTTCGAGCAGCTCGGGGCGGGCGGTGACGACGACCAGCAGCGGCAGGTCGGTCAGCCATTCGGCCAGGTGATCGACGAAGGCGAGCATCGCGTCCGTCGCCCAGTGCAGGTCCTCGAACACCAGAACCACAGGTGACTGCTCCGCGAACGACTCCAGCAGTTGCCGCCAGGCCGCGAACGACTCCTCCTGGGCCACCGTCTCCGGCGGCCCGGAACGATCGACGCCGACCAGCGCTCCGACGCGGGCATGCAGCCAGGCACGCTCGGCGTCGTCCGGCAGGATCGCATCGAGCTTGTCCGCGACCTGCGCCGGCGGATCGGTGTCCAGGACGCCGGCCTGGACCTTGAAGATCTCCGCGATCGGCCCGAACGGCGTCTCGCCGTACGGCATCGAGCGGCCCTCGCGCCAGGTGACGAGCTCGTCGTGCTGATCCAGCCAGGCAGCAAGCTCCGCGACCAGGCGCGACTTGCCGATCCCCGGCTCGCCCAGCAGCGTGACGAACTGCGGCACCCGCTCCGCGACAGCCTTCTCGAACGCCGTGCACAGCAAGGTGAGATCGCGCTGCCGGCCGACCATCGGCGTACTGAGGTCGCGGATCACGTCCGCACCGAACCGGGCCCGCGGCGGTCCGGCCCGCCAGCGTTCGACCGGGTGGCTGATTCCCTTGGCCACCACGGATTCCAGCGCTTCGTAGCCGAACACGCGACTCGTCGCCGAGTAGGTGCCGGCCCCGACCACGACCGCGCCGACCGGTGCCGAGGCCTGCAACCGGGCGGAGGTGTTGACGACCATGCCGGTGACGAACGGCTCGCCGAGCTCGGGACGCGCGCTCAGCTGCACCAGGGCCTCACCGGTCTCGATCCCGATCCGGACCTCCAGCGGCCCGCCCGGCAGCACGCGCACCGCGTCGAGGACGGCCAGGCCGGCCCGGACCGCCCGTTCGGCGTCGTCCTCCCGGGACCGGGGTGCGCCGAACACGGCCAGGATGGCGTCCCCGGCGAACTTCTCGACCGTCCCGCCGTACCGCTCGACCGTCTGCCGCAGGGTCGAGTGGTACGGCGCCAGCCAGCGGCGGACGTCCTCGGGGTCGGCGGCCTCGGAGGCGGTGGTGAAGCCGACCAGGTCGCAGAACAGCACCGAGACGACCTTGCGCTCCTCGGTCATCGGGCCGCTCGAGCCGATCGGCTCAGTCCTCGGACTCGAGCGAGCGGATCCGGGCGGTCAGTGCCTTGAGCAGCGCCTGGGCGACGTCCGGGTTCTCCTTCACGACCGGCTCGAAGGCCAGCGCGGACAGCGCGAACGTGCGCAGCCCGTCCGGCCCGGCCACCACGGTCGCGGACCGCGGCCGGCCGTCGATCATCGAGATCTCACCGAAGTAGTCCCCCACCTTCAGCGGCGCGCGGACGACACCGTTGACCTCCACGTCGGCCGAACCCTCCAGCACCACCTGCAGACCGGCGTCGTTCGCACCCTGCTCGATCACGTGGCTGCCGGCGTTGACCGTCAGCGTGGTGCCACGCTCGATCAGGTCCGACAGCGTGTCCTTCGACAGCCCTTCGAAGAGGTCGATCTTCGCCAGGAACTGCGGCAGGCTCTCGTAACTCATGGATCGCACCCCTCGATCGGTGCCCGGCACGGGCAGTTCTGTGAACTGCGCCACAGGCTACAACCGGCGAGGGATCGCCCACCACGATTTCAGCTCTTCGGCCAGGCCTCCCACGCCGTCGCGAACATCTGGTCGACGGTGTAGGTGTTCTTCCAGTCCAGGTCGCGGGCGGCCAGCTCGCCGTCGGCGACAACGCGCGACGGGTCGCCGGGCCGGCGCGGACCCTCGGTCGGGGTGAAGTCGATACCGGTGACTCGGCGGGCGGCGTCCATGATCTCGCGGACCGACGTACCCGTTCCGCTGCCCAGGTTGTAGACGCGCTCCAGGGTCCTGCCGGCGTCCAGGGCGCGGGCCGCGGCGACGTGGGCGCGGGCCAGGTCGGCGACGTGCACGTAGTCCTTGACGGAGGTGCCGTCCGGCGTCGGGTGGTCGCTGCCGTAGATCTGCGGCACCTTGCCCTGGGTGAGCAGATCGCACACGATCGGGAACAGGTTGTACGGGCTGGCGTCGTACACCGTCGGGTCGCCGGAACCGACCACGTTGAAGTAGCGCAGCGAGGTGTGGTGCAGCTCGGTCGCGGCGGCCTGGTCCCGGAGCAGCCACTCCCCGACCAGCTTCGACTCGCCGTACGGGCTCTGCGGGTCCGGCGCCGTCCGCTCGGTCACCACCTCGTCCTTCGGGGTGCCGTAGACACCCGCGCTGGACGAGAAGACGATGTTCCGGATCTCCTTCTCCGCCATCGCCTCCAGGAGCGACACCATCGCGGTCACGTTCTGTGTGTAGGTGTGCAGCGGCCGCTCCACCGAGACACCGGCGTACTTGAACCCGGCCAGGTGCACGACCCCGCTGACCCCCTCCAGCGCCTCACGGACCGCCGTCCCGTCGAGCAGGTTCGCCCGCACGAACGGCACCCCGTCCGGCACGAACTCGGCCTTCCCGCTCGACAGGTCGTCGATGACCACCACATCGATCCCGTCGGACAGGAACGCCCGCACCACATGAGCCCCGATATACCCAGCACCACCAGTCACAAGCCACGTCATGTCCCCGATGGTGCCACCAGCTCCCGATCCGGCGCGCTCAGACGGGCCGAACTCGTACCATGGGACATGATCGGACTGGTTCTCGCCGCCGGCGCGGGTCGCCGCCTCCGCCCGTACACGGATACGTTGCCCAAGGCATTGGTTCCGATCGGCCCGGAGACCACCGTCCTCGACCTCACGCTGGCGAACTACGCGGCGGTCGGGATCACCGACGTGGCGATCGTGGTGGGGTATGCGGCGGAGGCGGTCGAGGCCCGCGTTCCGCAGCTGGAACGGCGGTACGGCGTGGCGCTCGAACTGGTCTACAACGACAAGGCCGAGACGTGGAACAACGCGTACTCGTTGTGGTGTGCGCGCGATCACCTGAGCTCGGGGGTGATGCTGGCGAACGGCGACACCGCCCACCCGGTGTCGGTCCAGCAGACCCTGCTCGACGCCCGCGGGGACAACCGGCAGATCATTCTCGCCCTCGACACCGTGAAGCCTTTGGCCGAAGAGGAGATGAAGGTCATCTGGTCGGAGCACGCCGGTGTCGAGCGCATCACCAAACTGATGGACCCGGCCACCGCGTCCGGCGAGTACATCGGCGTCACCCTGATCGAGCCCACCGCCGCGGCCGACCTCGCCACCGCCCTCCGCAAGACCTGGGAGCGCGATCCGCACCTGTACTACGAGGACGCCTACCAACTCCTCGCCGACCAGGGCCTCCGCCTCGATGTCGCCCCGATCGGCACCGTCGACTGGGTAGAGATCGACAACCAAGCAGACCTCACCCGCGCCCGCAAAATCTACGCGGCCAGAGTCGCCAACCAGAAGTAGCTGAGGTCGGTCCACTCGATCGCGGCCGGCGACACGTCTGCCGTGAACTGCCAGACCGTGGGGAAGTTCTTCAGCACCTCGTACGTACGGCCGTCGGACAGTTGCCGGGTCTGGTAGGTGTCGCCGTCCGCCGTGGTTCGCGTGATCGGGTGGTTGCTGCCTTCCACATAACGGTTGTCGGCCAGGATCACCACCCCACCCGGCTCGACCCGATCCAGGAGCCCCGCGGCGAACCGGCGTACGTCGGCGCGTGGGACGTGGGACCAGAAGAAGCCGGCGAAGATCGCGTCGAACCGGCCGGCGATGGCACCGAGGTCGTAGGCGTCGGCGACCTGGAAGCGCACCTCGCCCGGCCCGTACGCACGGGTCCGGGCGACGGCGAGCGTCTCGTCGTTCAGGTCCGTCGCCAGCACCGACTGGGCCGAGGACGACAGCGCCGTCGTCCAGTAGCCCGTGCCGGCGGCGAGCTCCAGGACCGACCGGCCGGTGACCAGGGGTGGCAGGAGGGCCCGCAGGCGGGCGAGGTCCTCCTGCCGTTCCGGCTTCGCGTAGACGGCGTCGTACTCCGTCGCGCGGTCGCGGTAGTAGCCGGCCAGGTCGCTCATCGGTCAGGTCCTCGTCACCTGGCGGATCTTGGGGGTGAGGATGAAGGCGCCCAGGTAGAGGAGGGCCGCGATGATCAGGAGGCCGTCGAAGCCGATGATCAGGGCGGCGTACTCGAGGCAGCCGCCGAGCATGGCGCCGAGGAGGTTGGCGCCGAAGGACGCGGTGCCGTCGGCGGTGTCGGTGAAGCGCTTGGCGAAGATGACGTTCGCGGCGAAGATCGGCAGGAACGCGATCAGCACGGCGACCAGCGCGCGCAGGCCGACCGGCATCCCGAGCAGCCACTCGTCCGGGAACACCCATGCCAATGCCAGCCCGCCGAACAGGACGGCGTACATGATCTTCACCGGTGGCGTCTTGAAGCGTCTGGTCACTTCGACCGCGGCCAGCACCGCCACCAGCACCCCGGCGAACACGATCGCGTTCACGACCCACGTCGTACCGAAGAGCAACGCGAACCCGGTGATGCTCTTCGTCTCCAGCAACATGAACCCGGCACCCAGCAGGAACAGATCCGCGTACGGGCGCATCCGCCGGTACGACGATCCGCCGCCGGCGATCCCGACCCCGATCAGACCGGCGACCAGGACCAGGCCGAGCGTGACCAGGTAGAGCGACGGGATCCGGTCGGTGAACAGGTACAGGAACGGGCGGTTGTCGGTCGCGGGCGGCGGCGTGATCGAGGTCGGCCCGGCCCACGCGTTCTGGCACGTCTGGTCCTGCTCGGTCAGACCGACCGTCACCACCGCCTGCTGCAGGTCGTCGCCGACCTTGTCCACACACGGCTTGTGCCCGAACGCCTGCTGCGCCGTCGACGCCAGCCGGTCGATCAGCCAGGTCTCGCGGTAGTAGTTGTACATCGCGAACGCGCCACCCGGATTGAGGTGGTCACGCGCGGACTCGAACGCCTGCTGGGTGAACAGGTAGCTCTCCAGCCGCAGCGAGCTCGCGCCGTTCACCAGCGTCAGCGAGTCCGGCAGCGCCAGCAGGATCAGGTCGTACTTCTTGTCGGTCCGGGACAGGAACGCCCGCCCGTCGTCGATGTGCGACGAGACCCGCGGGTCCTGGTACGGCCGGTCCGGGTGCAGCGCCTTGCCGATGTCACGGATCCGCGGGTCGATCTCGACCGCGTCGACGTGCTCCGCGCCCTTCTTGAGCGCGATCGCAACGTCGGATCCGGACCCGGCCCCGATGATCAGCACGTTCTTCGGCGCCTTGCCGACGTTCGCCCTCTCGTACGGCAGGCCGTACTGCGGCTCCCACTGCAACCGCGCGTCGGCCGGGATCGCCTGCTGGTGCGGGACGCCGTTCACGGTGATCGTCAGCAGCGGCACGTTCTGCCAGGTGAAGGCCTTGGTCTGCACCTTGTAGTACGGCGACCAACTGTTCTCCGGCCGGGTCGACTCGTGGAAGAGCACCCCGAGCATCACCAGCAGTGGTGCGAGCACCATCCCGGCACTCAGCCCGAGGGCGACGACGCTACGACCGGTCGCGACGCCGGACCGTTGCCGCGGGATCATCAGCACGGCGAACATCACCGTGACGATCAGCCCCCACCAGATCGGCGGCGCACCCAGGAACGACAAGCCGGTGAAGCCCGCGATCCCGATCAGGCTGCCGATCAGGTCGAACCGGTACGCCGTCAGTCGTGGCAACTCGGCGAAACACCGGCCGACCAGCTCGGCCGGACCGGCCAGCACCACCGCGGCCGCGACGAAGATGATCGGCAGGATCACCCACACCGGCGGGCCGGTGGTGTTCAGGCTGGTGAAGTAGATGACACTCGACGAGCTGCCGCGGTCGACCGTGACCGGCTTCCACGCGATCACCAGGACGAGCAGGCCGAGCATGATCGGCGAGTAGTACGGCAGCCGTTTCGCCCGGCCGGACCGCAGGATGCCGATCCCGATGCCGAGGAACGAGCCGAGCAGCACGAAGTTCGAGAAGTAGCTGAGATGGACCACGTTCGAGCCGGTCCAGCGGATCAGCGCGAGCTCGGTGAAGAGCATCAGCGCACTGGACGCGACCAAGCGGGTCCGGACCCCGAGGGGGCTCGGCCACTTCGACGTACTGACCTGGTCAGTGGAGGAGTCGACTGCCATGCGGGGCGACGTTACCGGATATCGAAGTGGTGTGCGTCACCCCGCACTCGTCGTGACAGAGGGTCAGTGACGGGCGGCCGGCTTCGGCAACTGGCACCCCGACTTGTTCAGGTCGATCGCGCGCGTGGCGGTCAGGCAGGTGTAGAGCCACCAGGTCTGCTGGCCGTACGCCGCGCCCTGGTCGACCGTGACATTGCCGTTGGAGTCGACCTCGCACGGGTTGTTCACCGTGCACCGCTCGCCGTCCTCGTTACCGGTGTTGTTCACGCCGATCACCTCGCCGGTCGACGTGCTCACCACCGGGGATCCCGACGTACCGCCGATCGTCTCGCAGCCGGGCTGCTGGTACTTGATCGAGTTCTGCCAGGTCCAGTCGCCCTCGCGCAGCTGCGGGATCGTCGCCTGCACCGAGCAGGTGTAGATGCGCTTCCAGTAGCCGGACACGACCGCCATCCCGGCGCCGTTCGCCGGGCCCTGCTTGGCCAGCGTGAGCGGCGAGACGTTGAGGCGGCTCTTGATCGAGGCGTAGCTCTCGTTCACCTCGTAAACGATCATGTCGGTCTTGGTCATGGTGCCGAAGAGGATCCGGCGCGCGCGCACGGTGCCGGCCCGGCTGGAGTCCGGCCGCAGCAGCGTGATCGAGCGGGACGACGCACGGTTCACCAGCACCTGCCCTGGCTGCAGGAACCCACCTTCGTAGCAGTGGCCGTTGGTGAGTACGAGCGCTCTGTCGGTGCCGACCGACTCGGCGTACCGGACGAGGGACGCGGAGCAGTTGCTCAGCGCGGCGATCCCGGTGAAGTCGGCACCGGGTGCCTGGACAGCGGGTTCGAATGCCTGGGCCGACGTGGTGCCGACCAGCGTGGTGGCGACTACCGCGGTGGCAGCCAGAAGTGTTCGGAACAGTTTCATGGGCGGTTTCCCTGTTCTCGGTGGATGACTCAGTCTCACTGAGTGTGCTTGGAAGACTTCGTAACGCATGCGGATGCCGCTCACCATCACAGCTGCGTGACGGCGGGTGTACGCACGGGTTTTCCTGCGCTCCGTGAGAGGACTGCTACTCTTCGTCTCCGGGTCCGCCTCTGCTCGAACCATCAGCTCGCCCGGCACGTCGTACCGGGTGAGGGTGTGGACGACAAGGTACGGTCGACTGCAGTACCGGCCCGCCGTGCCGCGTGAGATCTGAGAACGGAAGGACGTCATGCCGCAGGAGAAACCTGACCTGCGCAATCTCGGGGAGCCGGTGCGGTTCAAGCGGGCCTTGGCGCTCGTCCTGATGACACTGGTGCTGCCCGGATCGGCGCAGATCGTGGCCGGCAGCAAGCGGGCCGGTCGCTGGGCCTGGCGCATCGTCGCCGGGCTGATCGCGATCGTCGTGTTCCTGGTGCTGCTCGGCCTGGTCTGGCGGTCCGGCACGATCAACCTGATGGCGCGGCCGGGCACCCTGCGGATCGTCCAGATCCTGCTGATCCTGCTCGCGATCGGCTGGGCCGCACTGTTCGTCGACGCCTACCGGCTCGGCCAGCCGCTGACGCTGGAGCGCAATCACCGGCTCATCACCAGCATCCTCGACGGCGTCCTGGTGTTCACGGTCGCCGGTGCGCTGATCTACGGCAGTGTGATCGTGAACACCCAGCGCGACTTCGTCGCCAGCGTGTTCGGCAGCGGGCAGAAGTCGAAGGCCGAGAAGGGCCGCTACAACGTCCTGCTGATGGGCGGCGACTCCGGCGCGGACCGGATCGGCACCCGCCCGGACAGCATGACGGTGGCCAGCATCGACGCGGACACCGGCCGGACCGTCCTGATCGGCCTGCCGCGGAACCTGGCCAAGGTGCCGTTCCCGGCCGGTACGGCGATGGCCAAGCAGTTCCCCGAGGGCTTCCAGTGGAAGAACTGCGGCGCCGAGTGCCTGCTCAACGCGGTCTACACGTACGCCGCCGACCACAAGAGCCTGTTCCCCGGCGACCCGAACCCCGGTGAGACCGCGACCACGCAGGCGATCGAGGCGGTCACCGGGCTGAAGATCAACTACTTCGTGCTGATCGACCTGGCCGGTTTCCGGGACCTGCTCAACGCGGTCGGCGGGATCACCCTGGACATCGGCAAGCGGGTCCCGATCGGCGGCGGCAGTTCGCCGATCAAGGGCTACATCGAGGCCGGCAAGAACCAGCACCTGGACGGCTACCACGCGCTCTGGTTCGCCCGGTCCCGGGCCGAGTCGTCGGACTACGAGCGGATGGCCCGGCAGAAGTGCGTCATGTCGGCGATGCTGAACCAGCTGTCGCCGCAGACCGTGCTGACCAAGTTCCAGGGCATCGCCTCGGCCAGCAAGCAGGTGGTCAAGACCAGCATTCCGGCCAGTGAGCTGGGAACTTTCACCGACCTCGCGCTGGACGCGAAGAAGCTGCCGGTGTCAAGCTTCTCCGCGGTCCCGCCGTTGATCCACACCGGCGATCCCGACTTCGCACTGATCCGTACCAAGGTCGCCGAAGCCATCGCGAAGTCGGAAGCGCTGGACAAGGCGGGCTCGGGGGGAGACGGTAAGACTTCGAACACTCCGCGTAGCACCACCAGCAAGCCGACCACCAGTACGACGAAGAAGCCGAGCACACCGAAACCCGGCAGCTCGGCCACCACACCCGCCACCGGCGTCGACGACGTCGCTTCGATCTGTAAGGCCTGACCTGATATGCCGCTGTCCCACTGGCCGCCCGTGTCCGTCGTGATGCCCGTGCTGAACGAGGAACGTCACCTGGAGGAAGCGGTCGGCCGCGTCCTCGACCAGGACTACCCCGGCGAGCTGGAGGTCGTGCTCGCCATCGGCCCGAGCAAGGACCGGACCCAGGAGATCGCGGACAAGCTGGCCGACCGCGACCCGCGGATCAGCATCGTGCCGAACCCGACCGGCAAGACGCCGGCCGCGCTGAACGTCGGCATCGCGCACGCCAAGCACGACATCCTGGTCCGGGTCGACGGCCACGGCGCCCTCACCGACGGCTACATCACCCGGGCCGTCGAGGTCCTCGACGAGAGCGGCGCGGACAACGTCGGCGGCGTAATGGCGGCCGAGGGCCGCACGCCGACCGAGATGGCGGTCGCCTGCGCCTACCGGTCCCGGCTGGGCCTGGGGGCGTCGACGTTCCACCAGGGCGGCAAGGCCGGGCCGGCCGACACCGTCTACCTGGGCGTGTTCCGGCGGGCCGCGCTCGAGCGCGTCGGCGGCTTCGACGAGACCATGCACCGGGCCCAGGACTGGGAGCTGAACTACCGGATCCGCAAGACCGGCGGCCTGATCTGGTTCAGCCCCGACCTGTCCGTCACCTACCGGCCGCGCTCGTCGCTGTCGGCGGTCGCGAAGCAGTTCTTCCACACCGGCCAGTGGCGCCGCGAGGTCATCCGCCGGCACCCCGAGACCGCGAACAAGCGCTACCTGGCGCCGCCGGTCGCGGTCATCCTGCTGGCCGTCGGCACCATCCTCGGCATCATCGGCGTGATCACCGGTAGCAGCTGGCTCGACCTCGGCTTCCTGGCTCCGCTCGGGTACGCCCTGCTCCTGCTGGCCGGCTCGGCGGTCGAAGGCCGCTACCTGCCCTGGAAGGCGCTGCTCTGGATGCCATTGGTCTGCGCCACCATGCACGTCTCCTGGGGCCTCGGCTTCCTGCTGGGCCTCCGCGAGCAGCCGAAGGCCGTCTAGCCTCTGGTCTCCTTGAGGTAGGCGGCGACGACCTCGTCGGCGGTGCCGTCGAGGCGCAGGACGCCGGAGTCCAGCCAGATGGCGCGGTTGCAGGTGTCGAGGACGACGTCGAGGCTGTGGCTGACCAGGAACACCGTGCCGGCCTGGTCGCGCAGGTCGCGGATCTTGCGTTCGGACCGGACCCGGAACTCGGCGTCCCCGGTCGCCAGCGCCTCGTCCACGAGCAGGATGTCGTGCGTCTTCGCCGACGCGATCGCGAACTTCAGCCGCGCCGCCATCCCGGACGAGTACGTCGACATCGGCAGATCGATGAAGTCGCCGATCCCGGAGAACTCGACGATCTCGCCGTACCGCTGCTCGATCTCGGCCGGCGACATGCCCATCGCGAGACAGCCCAGGACGACGTTCCGGTCGCCGGTGAGGTCGTTCATCATCGCGGCGTTGACCCCGAGCAGCGACGGCCGCCCGCCCGTGTAGACCACGCCGGCCGCGGGTGGCAGCAGCCCGGCGATCGCACGCAGCAGCGTCGACTTGCCCGAGCCGTTGCGGCCGATCACGCCGATCGCATCGCCTTTGTAGGCGGTGAAACTGACGTCCCTGACCGCGTGCACCTCGCGGATCGTCGGCCGGTCCTGGCGCTTCAGGATCCGCCGGAACGCGGTCGCCGCCGTACCCTTGCCGCCCTGGCCGGCGATCACCTTGTAGATGATGTCCACGTGGTCGGCGATGACCGTCGGTTCAGCCACGTCCATAGCGGTCCTCCGCACGCCAGAAGTAGACGAACCCGGCCGCCAGCATCACGAACGACCAGACGATCGCGATCGTCCAGGCGTGCGGCAGCTGGTTGCGCTGGTGCTCCTCGAGCAGCGAGCGCCGGACGATGTCGATGTACGCCGAGATCGGGTTGAACGCGAGCACCTGGACCACCCAGCCCGGGGCGTCGAGCTGGGCCAGCTTGCCCGGCAGCGAGAAGAAGATCCCGGACGCGTACAGCCAGGTCCGGGTGATGAACGGCAGCAGCTGGCTGACGTCCGAGACGAACGTGCCGATCCGCGCGAAGACCAGCGTGATCCCGACGTTGAACATGACCTGCAGGAGCAGCGCCGGGACGACGAGCAGCCAGCGCCAGGCGAGTCCGTCGGTCAGGCCGACGATCACGAACAGGATGCCCATCGAGACGAGCATCTGGTTCAGCTCGTTGAGCACGTAGGCCAGCGGCAGCGTCGCGCGCGGGAAGTGCAGGGTGCGGATCAGCGACAGGTTCAGCGCCAGGGAGCGGGAGCCTTCGGTCATGCACCGCTGGGTGAACGTGAAGACGAAGATCCCGCTGAGCAGGAACGCGACGTAGTTGTCGATCCCGTTCTTGGTGCCGAGCAGGACACCGAAGGCGAGGTAGTAGACCGCCGCGTTGAGCAGCGGTGTCAGCACCTGCCAGACCGAGCCGAGGCGGGCCCCGGCGTACATGGCGTAGGTGCGGGCGGTGGCGTAGCTGAGGACGAACTGGCGACGGCTCCACAGCTCGCGCAAGTACGACCCGAGCGGAGGGCGGATCGAGCTCTTCGAGAGTCCGTAGCGTTCGGCCAGCGCCGCCGGGTCGGTCAGCCCAGTCGAATCTGCGGCGGTCGGCATTGCGCAAATGTACTGCGCTCTGTGATGCCCTCGTGACGCAGGTCTACGCGATCAGCCGGTCGCGGAGACGGCCGAGATCGTCGGTGGTCAGACCACCGTGCAGCAGGTATGCCTCGGGCCCGCCGTACTTTTCGTCGACATGGCGCAGAATCGCGACCAGCGACTCGGCCCGGGTATCGCGGAACTCGATCATCTCCGGATGCTTCGAGGTATCCGGTTCGTCCGCCAACTGTGCGGACAGCCAGTCGGCGAGTCGCGACCGGGTGAGGAAGTAGTCGGCGACGATCTCGTCCTCGGGGACGCCGGCGACGCTGAGCGCGAGCGCCACGACCATGCCGGTGCGGTCCTTGCCGCCGTGGCAGTGCACGACCACCGCGCCGTCGGGCTCGTCCGCGATCGCCTTGACGGCGGCCGCGAACAACTCCGGCCGCCGGTCGAGCATCCAGGTGCAGGCGGCCACGATCGTCGGCTGCCCGTGATCCGGGTCGGCCGGGTCCTGCAGCGACTGGCGGACGGCGAGCGGGTCCCCGGTGAACGGGGTCGGCGCAATCTCCACCTCCTCGTCGCCGCGGAGATCGAGGATGCGGCTGACGTTGGAACGGCGTACCGCCTCGACGCCTTCGGGCGTGAGGTACTGCAGGCTCTCCGAGCGGATCAGGACGCCTTCGCGGATGGTGCGGCCGTCGGCGGTCGGCAGTCCGCCGACGTCGCGGGCGTTGCGGCAGCCGGGCCAGTCGAGATCCACCGGGTTACCGGTCCTCGGGGCGGTCCGGATTCGGTCCCGGGCTGTACGGCGGAGGCGGCGGGGTGCTGCCCGGCGGCGGGTAGTTCCCCGGCGGGTACTGGCCGGGTGGGTAGTTCCCGGGCGGCGGATAGTTGCCGGGCGGGTAATTGCCGGGTGGCGGGTAGTTGCCCGGCGGATAGTTGCCCTGCGGGTATTGGCCGGGCGAGTACTGGCCCTGCGGGTACTGGCCGGGGGGATAGTTGCCTGGGGCACCTGGTGGCTGGTTCGGGAAGGTGTTCGACGGGCGGTTGCGCCTGCGGTTCTTGACGATGCCGATGGTGAGCAGGGTCGCACCGAGGGCGAGGAACACCAGGAACGAGCCGATCGCGCCGAGGATCGACAGCACGAACGCGACCACGGACGACCGCGGGCCGACGGCGTACGTCGCGGACGTCTCGTCGTCGGCGCAGGAGACGCTGTAGTCCCCGGCCGGGACGGTGTCCACCGACCGGGCGACGACGTACCAGCTCTCGCCGTTGATCGTGATCGTCTCCGACCCACCCGGGTCCTCGAGCGGCACGTCGGCGCCGGAGGCGTCCTTCGCCTCGCACGGCGGCGCGGGGACCGGCAGGGAGGCGTAGATCGTCAGGCCCTCCTCGTCCAGGTGGACCACGCCGTTCTCGATCGACTCCGGCGTCTGCGGCGCCGTCACGACGATCCGCCAGACGAAGAACCCGGTCAGCAGGATGCCGATCGCGAAGCACGCGATCGCGATCCAGATCAGCGTCTTCTTGGCCGGCGCCGGCGCCGGCTGCCCGGGATAGGTGCTCATCCACGTCCTCGCTTCGCTCCGGGCGCGGATGAGACACAACAGGCGCAGTGCTCGATGATGAACTCACTACGTTCGTTCATGACAGCACGCTATAGCCTCCGGCTACGGTACGCCGAGCAATCGCAGACCGGCCGCGGTCACGGCGGCCGCCACCACGACCAGCACGAACGGCGCCTTCCGCCAGGCCAGGACCCCGCCGACCAGCACCCCGGCGGGCCGGGCGATCCCGGCCGGACCGTGGCCGTCCGTCAGCGCGGAGGTCGCGACCAGCGCGGTCAGCAGGACGATCGCCGCCGCCGCGAGGACCTGCTGCGCCCGTTCCGGGATCTCGAACCGGCTGCGCAGCGCCGGCCCGGCGAACCGCAACGAAAAGGTGCCTACGGCAAGAACCAGGATGCCGGCCAGCACGAGCGGGGTGTTGGTCACTGGGACACCTCCAGCGCGGGCTTCTCCGCGCGGTAGAACAGCAAGCCGGCCAGGGCGAGCAGCACCGGCAGACCGGCCGGGAGGAAAGGCGTCGCGGCCAGCGCGACCACGACTCCGGCCAAGGCCGCCGTACGGGTCGAACGATCGCGCAGTGCCGGCAGGACCAGCGCGAGCAGGACCGCCGGGAAGGCCGCGTCCAGGCCGAACACGTCGGTGTCGGTGATGACGGATCCCGCCAGGCCACCGACGACGACACCGACGTTCCAGCAGACGAAGATGCCGAGACCACCGGCCCAGTAGGCGGCACGCTTCTGCGCGAGCTCCTCCTGGCCCATCGCGAACGCGACGTTCTCGTCGGTCATCACGTGGCTGCCCGGCACGCGCCGCCAGCCACTGCCGATCACGTCACTGACCGCCAGACCGAACGCGACATGCCGGGTGTTCACCAGCAGGCCGGCGATCATCGCGGCGATCGGGCTGCCGCCGGCCGCCACGATCCCGACGAACAGGAACTGCGAGGCACCCGCGAACACCACGATCGACAGCAGCACCGGCACCCACAGCGGCAGCCCGCCGCCGAGGCTGATCGCGCCGTAGGACAGGCCGACGACGCCGTCGGCCAGGCAGACCAGGCCGATGTCACGGGCCAGGCCACGGTCGAGTGTTCGCCAGATCGAACGCATGGGCATTATGATGAACAGCGCACCGCCCGTTCGTCAAGCCGAACAACCAGACCGATGGAGCGAACACAGATGGACAACAAGGCGCCACTCGAGGTGATTGCCGCTTCGTTGCGCAGACATCGGGCTCGGGCAGGCCTGTCCCTGACCGAGGTGGCCAAACGCGCCGGCGTCGCCAAGTCAACGCTCTCGCAACTCGAGTCCGGCACCGGGAACCCCAGCGTCGAGACCCTCTGGGCCTTGGCCGTCGCCCTCGACACCCCGTTCGCCGCGCTCCTCGACCCGCCCCGCCCGAAGGTCCAGGTCATCCGCGCCGGCGAGGGCCCGATCATCTACTCCGACCAGGCCGAGTACAGCGCGACCCTGGTCGCCTCCAGCCCCCCGAACGCCCGTCGCGACATCTACCGCATCGTCGCCTCCCCCGGCCCCGGCCGGAAGTCCGAGCCGCACATGCCCGGCGTCGTCGAACACGTCATCCTCGGCTCCGGCCGCGCGCTGGTCGGCCCCGCCGACGACCCCGTCGAACTCACCCCGGGCGACTACATCGCCTACCCCGGCGACCTCCCCCACATCTTCCAGGCCCTCGAGGAAGGCACCGCAGCAACGCTCGTTTCCGAGCACGTGTAACGTTAAGCGCTCACCTCTGGACATTAGCGCGCAGGTCTGCGCATCATCATCGCGAGAGAGCTCTCTGGCCGAAGTTCGCCCGCTTCGCTTGGAGGTTGCACCCCGATGAGACTCAAGTCCCTGCTGCTCTGCGCCCTTCTCAGCCTCGCTGCCGCGGTGATCCCGGCGTCCGGCGCCGCCGCCATCGGCGTCACGCCCGGGACGTACGTCAACTACACCTTCGACACGGCCTCGGTCACCCAGGCCGAGTTCCGGATGACGATCAACGCCTCCCCCGGCAAGGCGAACGTCTACTGGGCCAACCAGTTCAGCTTCACCGCGAGTGAGGTCGGCGGGTACACCGGCATGCAGTCGCATCGCGACGGCGTCGGCATGTTCATCTACTCGCTCTGGAACTCGACCGCCTGGCGGGTCGGCGACGCCGGCACCTACTGCATCCAGTTCCAGGAGGACGGCACCGGTGGCAGTTGCCGTCTGGACCAGTCGCCGGTCGCCGGCCACACCTACGCGTTCGCCGTCGCCAGCGAGGGCAGCGGCTGGTACGGCGTAACCGTCCGCGACCTCACCGCCGGTACGTCGTTCAAACTCGGCAGCCTGCAGACCGGAGCCGGCAACGCGATCAGTACGGCGGGCATGGTCAGCTGGACCGAGTATTTCGACTGGAACAACGACAACGCCACCTGCGACGACGAGCCGTACGCGAAGCTGACGATGTCCGCGCCGACGAGCGGCAGCCAGACGGCACACTTCACCGGCAGTTCGGAGAGCAGTGGATGTGCCGCCGACAGCCAGGTGACGCTCTCGGGCTCGACCGCCGTACAGGAGAACGGGATCGGCAACTCGTCGTCCGGTGAGATCCGCGGCAGCGGCGGCTGTCTGGACGTCTCCGGCAGCGACGGTACGTCGATCCTGCTGTACAGCTGCTCCGGCGGGAACAACCAGAACTGGGTGCACGCGGAGAACCGCACGCTGCACGCGCTCTTCAGTTGCATCGACGCGAGTGCCACCCAGTCGGGCGCCGTGATCCTCTACAGCTGTCACGGCGGCGCCAACCAGCAGTGGACCCAGCCCGGCGACGGGACGATCCGGGCGAACGGGCTCTGCCTGACCGCGCCGGTTGCTCTAGGCAACAAGGTGACGGTTGCCGCCTGCAACAACTCGGCGGCACAGCGCTGGACCACGCCGGCCTGAGACGACGGAGCGCCCGGGACCGCAGTGGTCCCGGGCGCCCCGTCGTACCGGTCGGGTCAGAGCTTGCGGCCGACGGCGCCGGCGATGCACTCCTCGACCTGGTTGAGCGGCTTGACCCGGGGGCCGTCCGGCCACCACTCGTCGCAGAGCGCCAGGCCCGGCGGGATCAGCTCCTGGTCGGGGAACAGCTCGAGCAACTGCTCGCGGGTGCGGAAGACGCCGCTGCCCATCGGGCTGTGGACGAACTTCTCCTCCATCATCCGGGCGATCTCCGAGTGCTCCGGCGTCTCCGGGTCGAAGAAGTGCGCGATCACCGTGTACGACCCCGGGACGACGGCGTCGACGTACTTCTGCATGATCTGCGGGCCGTCGTCACCGACGTAGTGGTGCAGGGTGCCGTTCTGGATGACGGCGATCGGCCGGCTGAAGTCGAGGAAGTCGTTCACCTCGGACAGGCTCAGCACGTCGTCGGGGTCGAAGATGTCGGCGCTGACGAACAGCGTGTTCTCGTTCTCCTCCAGCAGCGCGCGGCCGTGCGCGAGCACCACCGGGTCGTTGTCGATGTAGAGGACCTTCGCCTCCGGCTGCAGCCGCTGCACGACCTGGTGGGTGTTCTCCGCGGTCGGCAGCCCGGAGCCGCAGTCCAGGTACTGCGTGATGCCCGCCTGGCCGGCCAGGAACCGGCAGGCCCGGATCAGGAAGTTCCGGTTCGACCAGGCCAGGTCGTTGACCTGGGGTGCCACGGTGGCGACCTGGCGGAGCACTTCGCGGTCGATCTCGAAGTTGTCCTTGCCGTTCAGGGCGGCGTCGTACACCCGGGCGATGCTGGCTCGGGTGGTGTCCACGCCCACCGGGATCGAACTGGGTGCCTTGGTGGCATCGGGCATCAGTGGTCCTCGCACAGGGTCGGGATATCGGTGGCCCCGACTCTACTGACAGTAGGGGCCGGTGGACACATGGTGTACGCGCGCCGGGCTGGACGTGCTCACAATCTGTTGTGAAATGATCTACTGCTTGCACAGGGACACAGCGCTGCTGGGAGGCGAGGCGTGACGGAACCGGGCGCGTACAGCGGTCCGACCGCCTTGCGCATCATGCTCGGCGCCCACCTCCGCCGCCTGCGCGAGGAGGCCGGGATCACCCGGACCGACGCGGGCTGGGCGATCCGTGGCTCGGAGTCCAAGATCAGCCGGCTCGAGCTCGGCCGGGTCGGGTTCAAGGTCCGCGACGTCGACGACCTGCTGACCCTCTACAAGCTCCAGGACGGCGACGAACGCGAGCGTCTGCTCAACCTCGCCCGCGACGCGAACAACCCGGGCTGGTGGCAGCGGTACGACGACCTGACGCCGAACTGGTTCCACTCCTACCTCGGCCTGGAGATGGCCGCGGACCTGGTCCGGACGTTCGAGCTCCAGTTCGTCCCCGGGCTGTTGCAGACCCCCGACTACGCGCGGGCCGTGGTCCAGCTCGGCCGGCAGGACAGGCCGCTGTCGCGATCGGAGCAGGAGCGCCTGGTCGCGTTGCGGATGGCCCGCCAGCAGGTGCTCACCCGGCAGCGGCCGGCCCGGCTCTGGGCGGTCGTCGACGAGGCCGTGCTGCACCGGCCGATCGGCGGTAAGACAGTGCTCAGAGCGCAACTGGAGTTCCTGATCGAGGCGTCCAAGCGGCACAACGTCACGCTGCAGATCATCCCGTTCGGCAAGGGCGGCTACACCGCGACCGGCGGCGCGTTCACGCTGCTGCGCTTCAACGACACCGACCTGCCGGACATCGTCTACATCGAGCATCTGACCAGCGCTGTCTACCTGGACAAGCGCGAAGAGCTCGACACGTACGTCGTCACGATGGACGCGCTGTCGATCGCGGCGGCCCAGCCCCGCGAGACCGACCGCATTCTCCGCGAGGCCATCGCCGCGCTGTAGCGGCTACCCCGCCAGGGCGCGCAGCTGGGCGCCCGGCCCGGGCCTGATCGCGACCTCGCGCGGCACCGGTTCGTGGTCGGCTTCGCAGCGCAGGACGACGTGCACGCGCTCACCGCACTCGCCGCGGTGGCGAGGCTCGATCGGCGGGCCGTCGTCGAGCGGGAGGTACTCGTCGCCCCACTGGATCATCGCGACGAGAACCGGATACAGGGCGAGTCCGGCCTCGGTCAGGCGGTACTCGTACCGCTCGCGCTGGCCCGGGAGGCGGTAGGGCTGCCGGCGGAGCAGACCGCGCTCGATGAGCGCCGCGAGTCGCTCGGTCAGCACCTGCCGCGGGATGCCGGCCCGGGCGCGGATGTCCTCGAACCGCCGGACGCCGACGAACAGCTCGCGGAGCACGTGGAACGTCCACTTGTCGCCGAGGATCTGCATCGTCCGCGAGATCGTGCAGTTCTCGGTCGACCAGCGCATCGCCTCGGGCACCTGCTCAGTCATAGCGTCAGGATAAGTCTGCTTGACAGACTTAGCCAAGTCGAGCCACGCTGAATCCGTGAATCAGACTCAGACCACGGACCGAACGCCCGCAGCGCGGCCGGTGCCGACCGCGACGAGACCGCCGCTCGTCCGCCGTGCCGGTGAACCCGACACGGACGAGCTGGCGCTGATGCTGACGGGGCTGTCGGACCTCAGCCTCTACTTCCGGTTCCAGACCGCGATCGGCCGTCCGCCCCGGCCCGCGCTGCTGCTGCGGATGCTCTGCCCGACCGGCGCCGCGTTCGTCGCGACCCGCGAGACCGCGATCGTCGGCCACGCGATGTGGGCCTGGGCGCCGGGCGAGGCCACCGCCGAGCTCGCGGCGATCATCAGCGAACCCGAGCAGCACCGCGGGCTCGGGATCCGGATGCTGTCGATCGCGGCCGGGGATGCGATCGCGGCCGGAGCGCGGCATTTTCTCTTCGTGGTCAGCCCGTCCAACGACCGGACGGTCCGGATGATCCGCCGCCGCTGGCCGGAGGCGACGGTGGAGCGCGAGGGCACGCTCCTCAACTTCTCCGTACCGGCCCGCCTACCGGACCAGCCGGAAGAACGCGCGGATGTCGTCGACGAGCAGGTCCGGCGCCTCGAGGGCGGCGAAGTGCCCGCCGCGGGTGAACTCCGACCAGTGCACGATCCGGTGCCGGCGATCTAGCACGCGCCGGATCGCGGGATCCGTCGGGAACACGGCGACACCGGTCGGCACGCCCGGCCTGACGTCGTCGGCCGCGTGGCGGTTCTCGTAGTACAGGTTGGCCGAGGACGCACTCGTGTTGGTGAACCAGTAGATGCTTGCATCGGTCAACAAGTGGTCGAGGTCGACCGCGTCCTCGGGCAACGCGCGGGCCGGATCGGTCCACTCCCAGAACTTCTCGAGGATCCAGGCCAGCTGTCCCACCGGTGAATCGCTCAACCCGAACGACACCGTCTGCGGCCGCGTTCCTTGCAGGTCGGCGTACCCGGTCCCCACCGCACGCAACCGCTCCGCTGCCGCGAGTCGCGTGCGTTCGACCTCGGTCAACTGCTCGACATCGCCTGGCTCGATCGCGGGATAGGCCAGTCCACCATTGATGTGTACGCCAACCACGTGCGACGGATCGATCTGCCCGAGCAGCGGCGACACGACGGATCCGGTGTCGCCACCTTGAGCGCCGTACCGCTCGTAGCCGAGCCGGTTCATCAACTCGGCCCACGCCCGCGCGATCCGCCCGTGGTTCCATCCCGCGGACTCCAACGGCACCGAGAACCCGTGCCCCGGAACCGACGGCACCACGACATGGAATGCATCCCGCGCGTCCCCGCCGTACGACGCCGGATCCGTCAGCGGCCCGAGCACCGGCAGAAACTCGGCCACCGAGCCCGGCCACCCGTGCGTCAGCACCAACGGCAACGCGTCAACCTCGCGCGAACGCACGTGGAGGAAGTGAATCGTCTGCCCATCGATCCGCGTCGTGAACTGCGGATGCTCGTTGAGCCGCGCTTCCCACTCGCGCCAGTCGAACGCCAGCCAGCGCTCTACCACGCCACGCAGGTACTCAACCGGAACTCCGCGCTCCCACCCGTTCCCAGGTAGTTGCCGTGGCCAACGAACTCGCCGCAGCCGCTCCCGCAGGTCGTCGAGCTCCGCATCCGGCACCTCGATACAGAACGGAACCAGCTCAGAGGTCATACGCCGTCTCGTGCAGCGGCTGGTAGAGCCCGACCTCCCCGCCCCCTGGCAACCGGATCGACGTCAGCAGACCCCAGCGCTCTTCCTGCACGGGCTTGACGAACTCCACTCCCCGCGCGGTCAGCTCGGCGACGGTCCGCTCGAGGTCGTCGCACATCAGGTACAGCTCGTGCGACTCCTCGTCGGCCGGATGCATCGCCACCTCGGCCGGCGGCAGCTTGAAGATCAACCAGCCGTGGCCGGTGTCAACGTGCGGATACTCGAGCACGTCCCGGAAGAAGTTGCGATCCGCCTCGGCATCCCGGCTGAAGATGATCACATGCGCACCATTGATCATCTCCCGCACTCTACTCGGGAATACCCCCGCCCACCGGCCAGGTTGCCGACAGCATGATCCTCGTGACGGGCGCCTCCGGAAACGTCGGCCGCGAACTGATGAGCCGCCTGCCGGACGCTCGCGCACTCGACCGCCGCTCGGGCGCCGACCTCGCCTATCCGGAGACACTGACCGAGGCACTCGACAGTGTCGACACCGTTTTCCTGGTCTGGCCGTTCCTCACCGCCGACGGCGCGAGGGCGACTCTCGACGCGATCGGCCGGCAGGCTCGCCGGGTCGTCTACCTGTCGTCGTCCGCGGTCCGCTTCGGGCCGGACACCGACCCGATCACGCGGCTGCACGCCGATCTCGAGGCGAGCGTGCAGGAGTCCGGACTCGAGTGGACGATCCTGCGGGCGGACACCTTCGCGTCCAATGCACTGGGTTGGGCTGGGCAACTGCGGGCCGGTGACGTCGTGCGTGGACCGGACAGTGCCGCGACCGCGGTGATCGATCCCGCCGACATCGCGGCCGTCGCCGCTCGTGTCCTGCTCGAGCCCCGACCAGGCACCACGTACACACTGACCGGCCCGGAGGTGCTCAGCCGGTCCGACCAGGTGCGCATTCTCGGTACGGCGCTGGGCCGCGACCTGACCTTCGTCCCGACCCCGTTCGACGAGACTCGGGCACAACTGCTGGCGGACGGGCGGCCGGCGGCGCTCGTAGAGGCGTTGATCGGCAGCGCGGAGAACCGGCCGGCATCCGACCTCGTCACCGGCACAGTGGAGGAGCTGACCGGGCGGCCCGCGCGAAGCTTCCGGGAGTGGGCCGACCGGAACGTCAACGCCTACAGGTGATCAGCCCTCGACGACGGTGACCGGGGCGGTCCACAGGCCGACGATGCCGTCGATGAGTCCGTCGGCCATCTCCTGCCAGGTCGCCCGCGCGGTCGGCGATCCCTCGGCCAGTGCGCGCTCGAACTCCGCGGTCATCTGGATGATCAGGTGCCGGGCCATGTCGTTGCGTTCGAGCCGGACCGGCAAGGGCAGATCGGCCAGGCACACGTTCAGGCCTTCGAGGATCTGCTGCAGCGTCGGCGACGTGAGCGACTCCTCGACCTGGATCTGCCGCAGCGACGGGTCGGTCATCAGCTGGGCACTGAACCGCGCCAGCCAGCTCGGCGTGCCCAGGCTGCCCATGTGGTCGGTCGCCGACCGCACCAAGCAGGTGATCCAGTCCCGCACGTCCAGCGTGGGTCCCAGCTCGGCCAGCAGTTCCTTGCGGCGCGCCTCGATCGGCTCGGAGTGTTTGCGCACGATCGCCCGGACGAGGTCGGACTTCGTCCCGAAGTGGTACCCGACCGCGGTGTTGTTGCCCTGCCCGGCCGCCTCGCTGATCTGCCGGTTGGACACCTCGTGCACGCCCCGCTCGGCGAACATCCGCTCCGCCGTCGCCATGATCAGCTCGCGGGTCGCGTTCACCCGCTCGGTCCGGATCTCCCTCGCCATCATCATCACCACTCACAGTGTGCCCCGGTGACTTGTTTAAGTCAACTGCCTGACTTAAAGTCTAGTTGCACAAACCAACTATCTAGTTCGTCCCGGAGGCCTGTGATGTCCGTTGCTCCCACCCCGGCCGAGGCGCCGCCGGCGCCTTCGCGCACCGGTGCCGTTGTACCGGTGCTCGCCTCGGCCGGCATCACGGTCGCGCTGATGCAGACCCTGGTGATCCCGCTCGTCCCGGAGCTGCCGCGGCTGCTGCACGCCTCGGCCGCCGGGACCGCCTGGGCGATCACCGCCACCCTGCTCGCGGCCGCGGTCGCGACGCCGATCATGGGCCGGCTCGGCGACATGTACGGCAAGCGCCGGATGCTGCTGATCAGCATCGGCATGCTGGTCACCGGCTCGGTCGTCGCCGCGCTGAGCAGCTCGCTGACGCCGATGATCGCCGGCCGTGCGCTGCAGGGTCTGGCCGCCGGCGTGATCCCGCTCGGCATCAGCATCATGCGCGACGAGCTGCCGCCGGAGAAGCTCGGTACGGCGACCGCGCAGATGAGCGCGTCCCTCGGTGTCGGTGGTGCCCTCGGCCTGCCCGCGGCCGCACTGCTGGCCGACAACTTCAACTGGCACACGCTTTTCTGGCTCTCGGCCGCCCTCGGCGCGATCGTCCT
The DNA here is from genome assembly GCF_055586945.1 of Kribbella sp. NPDC048837. Taxonomy (NCBI): domain Bacteria; kingdom Bacillati; phylum Actinomycetota; class Actinomycetes; order Propionibacteriales; family Kribbellaceae; genus Kribbella; species Kribbella sp. NPDC048837. Next base: position 1,361,402 of record NZ_JBVJHF010000002.1, on the reverse strand, counting down.
CGTGCTCGTCGTGCGCTTCGTCCCCGAGTCCTCGGTCCGCTCCGGCGGCCGCTTCGACGTCCTCGGCGGAGTCGGGCTGTCGACCGGCCTGATTTCGTTGCTCTTGGCAATCTCCCAGGGCGCCGACTGGGGCTGGACCGGTGGCCGGACACTCGGCCTGTTCGCGCTCGCGGTCGTCGCGCTGCTCGCGTGGGGCTGGTGGGAACGCCGTACCGACGAGCCGTTGGTGGACCTGCGAACGACGGCCCGCCCGCAGGTGTTGCTGACCAACCTGGCGTCGATGGTGTTCGGGTTCGCGATGTTCGCGATGTCGCTGGTGCTGCCGCAGTTGCTGCAGATGCCCAAGGCCACCGGCTTCGGTCTCGGCCAGTCGATGCTGGCGTCCGGTCTGGTGATGGGCCCGTCCGGCCTGGTCATGCTCCTGACCGCGCCGTTCTCGGCCAAGATCTCGAAGACCCGCGGGCCGAAGGTCACACTGATGCTCGGCGCCGTCGTGGTCGCGGCCGGGTACGGCGTGGGCAGTGTGCTGATGGGTTCGGTCTGGGAGCTCGTGCTGGTCTCGCTGCTGATCGGCGCCGGGATCGGCCTGGCGTACGGCGCGATGCCCGCGCTGATCATGGCCGCCGTGCCGGTCTCGGAGACCGCGGCCGCGAACAGCTTCAACACCCTGATGCGGTCGATCGGGACCTCGGTGTCCAGCGCGGTCGCCGGTGTGATCCTGGCCCAGCTGACCATCAGCCTCGGCGGCTACACGCTGCCGTCGCAGACCGGGTTCCGCGTCGTCCTCCTGATCGGCGCCGGTGCCGCCCTGACCGCCCTCGCGATCGCGTCCTTCATCCCGACCCGCCGGGTCGCTGACGCACCGGTCCTGGAGGCCGAGGCCGCGCGAGCCTGACCACGCCCGCACCCTCGGGTGGTGTCCGCTTGGCACCAAGCGGACACCACCTACCCGGTTCACGGCCTGGCGATGTGGCGCATACTGGAGACCTGATGGAATCCTTCCGCGGGACGACGCGTCGTCATCTGTCCACGAGCCCCTTCAAACCCCGCGTTCCGGACCCGATCAAAGTTTTCGAGGTCGGGCAGCGGGTGTCCCATGACAGAGAAGGCCTGGGCCGGATCAGCTCGGTCGACGGCGGCTACGCGGTCGTCGTCGACTTCGGCGGCGGCAAGCTGATGCGCATCCAGGCACCCTTCGCCAAACTTCACGCCCTGTAGCTACCTGCCCCTCACGCCTCGAGCGCGCCGAGGAAGGTGAGCACGCGGCGCATCACCAGTGCGGCCGCCGCTTCGTCGTACGCCGGAAGCGAGGCGTCGGCGAAGAGGTGGTCCTTGCCCGGGTAGAGGAACAGCTCGGCCTGATCGGTGGACGCGACCAGCTCGCGGGCCGCGTCCAGATCGCCTTCGTCGGCGAAGAACGAGTCGCCCTCCATGCCGTGGACCTGCACCGGTACGCCGGCCGGCCACGAGCCGAACTCGGCCACCGGCAGGCAGGAGTACAGGAACACCGCCCCCTTCGCACCCGGGCGGGTCTGCGCGAGCTTCTGCGCGGGCATCACGCCGAGCGAGTGGCCGACGTACACCAGGCCCTCGCCGAGGCCCTCGCCGGCTTTCACGCCGTTGTCGAGGAGCGTCCCGAAGCCGGTCTGCTGCGCGTATCCGATGCCCTCCTCGAGGGTGGCGAACGTCCGGCCCTCGTAGAGGTCGGGCAGGTGGACGGTGTGGCCCGCCCGGCGTAGCTCGTCGGCGAACGACTTCACCCCGTCGGTGAGTCCCTGCGCGTGGTGGAACAGCACTACCTCGGCCATCGTCAGCTCCAATGATCCAAATATCTCGAACAATCGACGATGCTAGTCTATTCGGATCATGTCGATCAACAGTTCGGTCCCCGATTACGACCTCGCGGACACCATCGAGCTGACCACCGCGGAGCAGGTCCGCGCGATCAGCGACCCGTTGCGGACGACGATCCTCGGCCTGCTGCACGAGCGGGCCGCGACCGTGACCGAGCTGGCCACCGCGGTCAAACGCCCGAAGAGCACGGTCGCGCACCACGTGAAGGTGCTGACCGACGCGGGCATCCTGCAGGTGGTCCGGACCCGGCGGGTGCGGGCGATCGAGGAGCGGTTCTACGGCCGCGCCGCGCGGATGTTCTACATCGGTCTGGGCCGGCAGGGGCGGGACGGGCAGCTGCCGCACGACTTCAACGACTTCGAGGTCGCCGCCGAGGAGTCCAAGTCGGCGTACGACGCCGGACAGATGCGATCGTTCATCCGGCACGCGCGGATCCCGGAGGAGCGCGCGGCCGAGTTCTGGCAGGAGGTCGACCGGGTCATCCACGCCTTCGACCAGCTGCCGCGCTCCGGCGACACCACCTACGGCTTCACGGTCGGCCTCTACCCGATGATCGACTACCCGACGCTGCCGCCGGCCGAGGACGAGCGGTAGGCGGTGGGCGTGGTCCCGGCCACCTGACGGAAGACCCGGGCGAAGTGCTGGCTCGAGCTGAAGCCCAGGCTCAGGGCGAGTGCGGTGATGGTCACGTCACTGGTGTCGAGGAGCTCCCGGGCGCGGTCGATCCGGCGTTCGTTCAGATAGCGATGCGGCGGCTGACCGAGCTGGCCGACGAACAACTCCGCCAGGTACGACGGCGCCAGCCCGACGCGATCGGCCAGCTGCCGGAGTGTCCACCGCTCGTGGAACTCCTGGTCCAGAAGGCGTCTCACGGTCCGCACCGCCGGGTGCATCGCGAGCTGCGGTACGGCGGTCGGCGTCATGGACCGCGCGACCGCCAGCACCAGGTGGTCGACCGCGAGGGCCAGACCGGTTCCGGCGTACTCGTAGCGCGTGGTGAGCTCGCGAACCAGTTGGGCGAACGCGTAGGCGAGCTCTCCCGCCTCGCGGTGCACCACGGCCTTCGGCCACGGAGTCGCCAGGGCCGGTTGGCGGCGTACGACGGGTTTCAGGTCGATCGCGGCGAAGTAGAAGTGGTGGTTGCCCGAGCGTCCGGCCAGGTGGTGGGTGACGTGCGGCGGTACGGCGAAGAGGTGGCCGGGCCGGAGGACGTAGCTCTCCGCACCGGCCACCCAATGCGTGATGCCGTGCAGCTGCAGGTAGATCTCCCAGACCGGATGGTCGTGCGGCTCGATCAGGAACTGCTCGGGGACCCACTGCTCGCCGGCATGGACGAGGCCGCTCACCGAGTCGTGCACATCGGCATGGAAGCCCGCGCGCAGTCCGCTCGGCCGGGTCAAGGACACCTGAAGATTGTGTCCAGTCACCTGAACAACGGCAACGCTTCCGGCCGATCGGCTGCCTACGGTTCTCGCATGCTTCCAGGACCTGACGACATCGCCTTCTACCGTGAACACGGCTACTGGATCTCGCCGGTGATCGTTCCGCCCGAGGTGCTCGACGCCGCCGAGCGCGGAATGGAACGCTTCTACGCAGGCGATCACGACCACGCCCTCCCGGACCTGCCGGCCACCCGCGGCTGGCAGCCGGCCGATGGCGACGTACTCCGGAAGAACGACTACTCCTCGCTCCGTGTCGACGAGCTTGCCGCGATGGTCCGGCACCCGGCGATCGGAGCGACGGCGGCCGCGCTGTCCGGTGCGGACGGGATCCGGTTGTGGCACGACCAGCTGTTGCGCAAGCCGGTCGGCGGCTCGGCTCAGGTCGGCTGGCACACGGATCGGCAGTACTGGCAGTCCTGTACGTCGGACGACATGTTGACCGCGTGGGTCGGGTTCCACGACGTGGACGAGGTCAACGGCGCGGTGTCGTTCCTGCCCGGCAGTCACCGGTGGGACGTGACCGGGCTGGACTTCTTCTCGCAGGACAACGAGTCGCTCGCGGCCTCGATCGTCAACCAGGGCTTCGATCCCACTCCCGTCGTACCCCGGATGCGCCGCGGCCAGGTCAGCTTCCACCACTGCCGCACGGTCCACGGCAGCTCGGCCAACCGCGGTACGGCGCCACGCCGGTCGATCGCCATCCACCTCCAGCCCATCGACAACCGCTGGCGTCCCGGCTCGTCCCACCCGAACGACACGCTGGTCCGGCACACCCCCGACCCCGACTACACGGACCCGGCCATCCAGCCCTTGCTCTGGCCGAATCCGTTAGCGTCCAGGGGTGGACACTCGTAGCGGTCTCGATCTCGTTTCCCGGCTCGGCAGTCAGGACCACTGGCTCGCCGTACTCATCACCAGCCGGCGCTCCGGCGAACCGGCCGCCTCGGTCGTGAACGCCGGCGTGCTGGACCATCCGCTCACCGGCGAGCCGGTGGTCGCCGTGGTCGCCCGCGGCGGTACGGCGAAGCTCGCCCACCTCCGGCGTACTCCTCGCGCCACGCTCGTGTTCCGGGCCGGCTGGCAGTGGGTCGGCGTCAGCGGGCCGGTCGAGCTCGTGGGACCGGACGACGCGCTGCCCGGGATCGACGCGGAGCGCTTGCGACTGCTGTTGCGGGACATCTACCACGCGGCCGGCGGCGTACACCCGGACCTCGAGGAATACGATCGCGCGATGGCGGAGGATCGTCGTACGGCGGTCCTGGTCAAGCCGGAACACTTCACCGGCAACCCACCCGAGTAGGAAGAGAGCTGCTGTGGAGACGGTCGAGTTGGGTGGGAGCGGGACGGTTGTCTCGCGGGTCGTGCTGGGGCTGATGCGGATCAAGCAGCTCTCGGACGCGGAGATCCGCGAGTTGGTGGGTACGGCGCGTGAGGCCGGGGTGACGATGTTCGACCACGCCGACATCTACGGCGGGTCGCACGGCTGCGAGCAGCGGTACGGCGACGCGCAACCCGTCCCGCCGGCCGAGCGGGACCAGGTCACGATCCAGTCCAAGGTGGGGATCCGGGCCGGCTTCTTCGACTCCTCCCGCGAGCACATCCTGTCGAGCGTCGAGCAGTCGCTGGCCGCGTTGCGGACCGACTACCTGGACGTGCTGCTGATCCATCGCCCGGACACCCTGGTCGAACCGGACGAGGTCGCCGCCGCGTTCGACGAGCTCCACAGCAGCGGCAAGGTCCGCGCGTTCGGCGTCTCGAACCACACGCCCGCGCAGATGGAGTTGCTGGCCAAGTCGGTCCGGCAGCCGCTCGTCGCCAACCAGATGCAGTTCAGCATCGCGAACGCCGCCCTCGTCGCGCAGGGTCTGGCCGCGAACATCATGGGGCTCGACCAGTCCGCCGACCGGGATCTCGGCGTACTCGACTACAGCCGTTTGAAGGACATCACCATCCAGACCTGGGGGTCGCTGCAGAAGCCCCCACCCGGCGGCGTCTTCCTCGGTGACCGGGAGAACTACCCCGAGCTGAACGACGTCCTCGACCAGCTCGCCCACGACCACAACACCACGCCGACGGCGATCGCCATCGCCTGGATCGCCCGCCACCCCGCCCGCATGCAGGTCGTCATCGGCACCACCAACCCGGCCCGCGTCCGCGAATCCGCCGCCGGCGCGACCGTCCAGCTCACCCGCGAGGAGTGGTACCGCCTCTTCACCAGCGCCGGCCACATTCTCCCGTAACCAATTCGCGCCGGCAGCCATCTCTCAAGGTGAAGGGGTGGTGCGAATGTTCAAGGCAATCGGGATGGCGACGACCGCGGTGCTGCTGGTGGCAGCCGGCCTGCAGCCTGGTACGGCGACGGCCGCGGAGACCGCGGCCTGCGGGATCGGGCTGGGGACGGTGACCGCGGGCGGAGACCACACCGAACAAGCGATCACCAGCACCGTGCCACCCACCGCCGGCGCCGCCGCCCTCGTCGGACGCGGGGTGTACGCGCCGGGCCAGGCCAGGGTCAGCAGTTCCATGGTGGGCCTGGCCGACGAGTTCCTCGGCGTCATCGTCAACGGCTTCGCCCTGATCGGCGACGGGCTGTACTTCACCGCCTATTCCTCGAAGGACGGCACGATCACCGGCACCCCGTCCCAGCGGATCGGCGGCGGCTGGGCGAACTTCGTCGCGCTCGAGCAATCGCAGTACCAAGGCCCGACCGAGGCCGGCGTCTCGCGACGGAACACGTACGGACTCCGCAACGACGGCACGCTGTTCCGCTGGACCATCAGCACCAAGGGTGCCTGGGGCAACAAGGCATCCGCACCCGGCTTCGCCGCGGTGAAGTCGATGGTGCTGATCAGCCAGACCAAGACCTACGACACCTTCCTCGCGAACACCCGCGGCGGCGCGCTCTACACGATCCACATCCCGACCACGGCTCCGATGAAGCCGATCGTGAAGCAGGTCCGCGCGAAGACCTGGCAGGGCTTCGAGGCGATGGTCGCGCAACAGTGCGGCCGGTACGGCACCGTCCTGCTCGGCATCGACAAGGACACCCACACCGGCTACCTGTACGCCGTCGGCCACGCCACCGGCACCACCACCGTCATCCAGTCGATCGGCAAGGTCCCCACCACCTTCGCCAACACCGTCTACTTCCGCTGGATGGATCCCACCTACCCGCTCAACGGCGAGTAGGCACCATCCACCTGATGAGACCGCCCCGCGGCAACTCGCCGGCGGGAGCGCGCGCAGCAGGCGCGTCGAGGAGCGGAGCGACGAGGGAGCGCCTGCGCAGCACGCGTGGGGCGGCTACAGGTTTTTGAGGAGCTGGCGGGCCATGACGATGCGCTGGACCTGGTTGGTGCCTTCGTAGATCTGGGTGATCTTGGCGTCGCGCATCATGCGTTCGACGGGGTAGTCGTGGGTGTAGCCGTAGCCGCCGAGGAGTTGGACGGCGTCGGTGGTGACGGCCATGGCTACGTCGGAGGCGAAGCACTTGGCGGCGGCGCCGAAGTAGGTGAGGTCGGCGTCACCGCGTTCGGAGCGGGCGGCAGCGGCGTACGTGAGCTGGCGGGCGGCCTCGATCTTCATGCCCATGTCGGCGAGCATGAACTGCAGGCCCTGGAACTCCGCGATCGCCTTGCCGAACTGCTTGCGCTCCTTGACGTACCCGAGCGCGTAGTCGAGCGCCCCCTGGGCGATCCCGAGCGCCTGCGCGGCGATCGTCACCCGGGTGTGGTCCAGCGTCGCCATCGCTGTGGCGAACCCGGTCCCGGGGTCTCCGATGAGCCGGGACGCGGGGATCCGGACGTTGTCGAGGTACACCTCGCGGGTCGGCGAGCCCTTGATGCCGAGCTTCTTCTCCGGCGCACCGAACGAGACGCCCTCGTCCGACTTCTCCACCACGAAGGCAGAAATCCCGCGGGACCGCGCGTCCGGGTCCGTCACCGCGAAGACGGTGTAGTAGTCGCTGACCCCGGCGTTGGTGATCCACCGCTTCACGCCGTTCAGGACGTACGAGTCCCCGTCGAGCACCGCCCGCGTCTTCATCGAGGCGGCGTCCGAGCCGGCCTCGGGCTCCGACAGGCAGTACGAGAACATCGCGTCACCGGCCGCGACCGGCGGCAGGTAGCGCTGTTTGAGCTCCTCCGACGCGGACAGCAGCAGCGGCAGCGAGCCGAGCTTGTTGACCGCCGGGATCAGCGAGGTCGAGGCGCAGGCCCGGGCGACTTCCTCGATCACGATCACCGTCGCGAGCGCGTCCGCCCCGGCGCCGCCGTACTGCTCCGGGATGTGCGGCGCGTGGAAGTCCGAGGCCTTCAGGGCGTCGTACGACGCTTTCGGGAACTCCGCGAGCTCGTCCACGTCACCGGCGTGCGGGGCCACCTTGGCGTCGCAGACGTCGCGGACGGCGTCCCGGATCGCCTGGTGCTCCTCGGACAGCGCATACAGGTCGAATGAGTTACTCACGAGTCACACAGTACGACGAACAATCCCCGAAGGGAGGGCGTCATACGCCGAAAGTGATCAAGAGCGCACAGTCCAGAAGGCCGGCGGACATGAGCCGGTCACCGGCTGATAACCACGATGGGTAGAGTCCCCGGCATGAGTGAAGCGACCTCCCGCCCCCTGCGGATCGCCGTCATCGGCACCAGCTACCTCGGCGCGAACACCGCCGCGGGCATGGCCGAGTTCGGTTTCGACGTCATCGGGGTCGAGATCGACGAGCACCGGCTGAAGCTGCTGAACGACGGCAAGGCGCCGTTGTACGAACCCGGGCTGGACCCGCTGCTGAAGAAGCACGTCGAGTCCGGCCGGCTGCGGTTCACCAAGGACTACCGCGAGATCGCGGACTGGGCGGACGTGCACTTCATCGCCGTCGGCACCCCGCAGCTCGAGGGCAGCGAGGCGGCCGACCTGTCCCAGGTGCACTCGGTCGTCGACATGCTCGCGCCGCTGCTGACCAGGCCGACGCTGGTCGTCGGCCGGTCCACGGTCCCGGTCGGTACGTCGGCGATCCTGGAGCAGCGGTTCCACGCGGAGTCCCCGGCCGGCGTCGCGGTCGAGGTCGCCTGGCAGCCGGAGTTCCTCCGTGAGGCGCACGGCGTGGACGACACGCTGCACCCGGACCGCCTGGTCTTCGGCGTGCAGTCGGAGACCGCCGAGACCCGGCTGCGGGAGGTCTTCGCGACCCCGATCGCCGAGGGTACGCCGGTCGTCGTCTGCAACCGGCCCACCGCCGAGCTGGTCAAGGGCGGCGCGAACGCCTTCCTGGCCACGAAGATCTCGTTCATCAACGCGCTCGCCGAGCTGGCCGACGCGACCGGTGCGGACGTCACCCAGCTGGCCGACGCGCTCGGGTACGACAAGCGGATCGGCCGCGGCATGCTGAACGCCGGCCCCGGGTACGGCGGCGGCTGCCTGCCGAAGGACCTGCGCTCGTTCATGCACCGGGCCGGCGAGCTCGGCGTCGAAGAGGTGATCACGCTGCTGCGTGAGGTCGACGACATCAACCAGCACCGCCGGGCCCGGATCGTCGACGTCACCCACGAGGCGCTGGGTGGCGAGTGGGTCGGCAAGAACGTCACCGTCCTCGGCGCCGCGTTCAAGGCCGGTACGGACGACGTCCGCGACTCGCCCGCCCTCGACGTCGCCGGCCGGATCCAGCTGCACGGCGCGAACGTCACCGTCTACGACCCCGAGGCGATGGAGAACGCCCGCAAGGTCCGCCCGACCCTGCGCTACGCCGCCTCCGCCACGGAGGCCTGCGAGGGGGCGCACGCCGTACTGCACCTGACCGAGTGGCCCGAGTTCCGCGAGCTGGACCCGGCCGCGCTGCGCGGCGTCGTGGAGCACCCGGTCGTGATCGACGCCCGGCTGCTGCTCGACGCGGCCGCCTGGCGCGCTGCCGGCTGGACCTACCGAGCCCCGGGCAAGCCGTAGGGCTCGAGGTCATGTAAGCCGTAGGGGCCTTAGGTCACTGTCGCGTTGCGGATGACCGGGCGGCTGAGCGCAATGAGCCCGATCAGTGCGGCGGCGACGCCGATACCCAGGCAGACACCGGTGATGCCGATGCTGCTCACGTCGGCGAGGCTGCCGAGGATCGGGTTCATCACGACCAGGGCGAGGCTCTGGCAGAGCACGATGACCGACTGCAGGCGCGACTGGTACTCGCGCTCCACCGAGTTCATCAGCAGGGGCAGCACGTGCCCGGTGAAGGTGCCGACACCGATACCGCTGATCACCGCCGACGCGATGGTCAGCGGCAGTGCGTCCAGCGCGGACAGCCCGATGAACCCGACCGCCGCGAGCAGCAGGCCGAGCATCGCGACGACGCCCGGCCGCTGGAACGCTCCGCGCATCAGGATGCGGATCGAGATGACGCCGACCCCGATACTGCGGGTGGCGATCAGGATGCCCGCGGTCTTCGCGTCCCAGTGATGGTGGCGGGCCAGCAGCGGCAGCAGCAGCGAGTCCATCGGGATCAGCATTCCGGCCGCGATCGTCATCGTGATCAGCAGCGCCCGGGTCAACGGCCGGCCGAACGCCGCGCGGATCCCCTCGACGATCGAGCGGAACATGGTCGTGGTCCGCGAACCGTGCGGCGCCGTCGTCCCGCGCAGCAGGACCAGGACGAGGATCATGACGCCGAAGGTGAGGGCGTCGAACGCGGCCGCGGCCTTGAGGCCGGCCCAGCTGACCAGTACGCCGCCGACCGCGGTGCCGGTGACGGCGAAGACAACGCCCGTGACCTGGAAGCTGGCCAGCGCCCGCGGCACCTGCTCCGGAGGGACGAGCAGGCGCGGCATCGACCGGGACGACGGCAGGAAGAACGCGTCGATCACGCCGACGACGAGCGCCAGGACGACCAGCAGCCAGACCGGCTCGCCCACCGCCGCCGAGGCCGGCACGAGGGCGGCAGTCACCACGAACATCGCGATACAGCTGATCAGGAGGACGCGCGGCGCGCCGTAACGGTCGCCGACGGCACCGCCGACCAGCAGCAGAGCAGCACGAGGGGCGGCGGCCAGCAGCAGGATCAGGCCCGCGACACGGCCGCCGTGCTGGGTGGCCGACCATCCGATGGCGAACGTCATCGTCAGGTCGCCCAGCAAGGACACAGCAGCGCCGAACAGCCAGATCCAGTAGCGGACCGGGATGCGCTGCGTATCCGGTTCAGTGGGCGGAGTCACGATCGACGACCTTAGACGACAACGGTTGGGATCTCACGCCTACCCTGTCGGGAGTAGTGGAAAACTGAGCTGCCTTCAGCCTTTACGGAGGTCTGCCGCGCCGTCACGCACAGTACCGCCCTTGGCCCGGGCCAGATCGGCCAGAGACTCCTGGAAAGCGACCATCCGGTCCCGCAGCTTCTCGTCGGACGCGGCCAGGATCCGGACCGCGAGCAGGCCCGCGTTCCGCGCGTTGCCGATCGAAACGGTCGCCACCGGAACCCCGGCCGGCATCTGCACGATCGACAGCAGCGAGTCCATCCCGTCCAGGTACTTGAGCGGAACAGGTACGCCGATCACCGGCAACGGAGTCACCGACGCGAGCATGCCCGGCAGGTGCGCGGCCCCGCCGGCGCCGGCGATCAGCACCTTCAGTCCCCGCTCGTGGGCCGACCGGCCGTAGTCGATCATCTCGGTCGGCATCCGGTGCGCCGACACCACGTCTGCCTCGAAGGGCACATCGAACTCGACGCAGACCTCGGCCGCGGCCTTCATCGTCGGCCAGTCGCTGTCCGACCCCATCACAATGCCAACGCTCATGGGTGATCCCTACTCGTCGATGGTGCCGGTCAGGTACGCGGCCGCGTGCCGGGCGCGCTCCCGGGTCTTCTCGAGGTCGTCGCCGTACGCCGTGACGTGGCCGATCTTGCGACCCGGCTTCACCGACTTCCCGTAGAAGTGGACCTTCAGTCCGGGGTCGCGGGCCAGACAGTGCAGCAGCCCGCGGTGCATGTCCTCGACGTCGCCGCCGAGCACGTTGACCATCACGGTGTACGGCGCTCGCGCGGCCGGCGATCCGAGGGGCAGGTCGAGCACCGCCCGCAGGTGGTTCTCGAACTGGGATGTGACCGCGCCGTCGATCGACCAGTGCCCGGTGTTGTGCGGGCGCATCGCGAGCTCGTTGACCAGCAGGCGGCCGTCGCGGGCCTCGAACATCTCCACCGCGAGGATGCCGACGACGCCGAGCTCACCAGCGATCCGCAGCGCGGTCTGCTGGGCCTGGGCCGCCCTCTCCGGCGCCAAGCCGGGCGCGGGCGCCGTCACCTCGACACAGATGCCGTCCTTCTGGACCGACTCGACGATCGGGTACGCGACCGCCTGGCCGTGCGGCGACCGGGCCACGATCGCGGACAGTTCGCGGACGAAGTCGACCTTCTCCTCGGCCAGGATCGGTACGCCGCTGCCGAACGCGACCTCGATCGCGCCGTCGTCCGGGCCGTCGACGAACCAGACGCCCTTGCCGTCGTACCCGCCGCGGGTGGTCTTGAGGATGACCGGGAACCCGCCGACCCGCTTGGCGAAGTCCGCGACGTCGTCCGCGGTCTCGACCACCTGATGGGCCGGGGAAGGCGCGTCGAAGGTGTCGAGCCGGCGGCGCATGACGGCCTTGTCCTGGGCGTGCACCAGCGCGTCGGGTCCCGGGTGCACCTTGATGCCGTCGGCCTCGAGAGCGTGCAGCAGGTCGGTCGGGACGTGCTCGTGGTCGAACGTGACCACGTCACACTCCGCGGCGAACCGGCGTACCGTCTCGAGGTCCTTGTAGTCGCCGACGGGCGCGTCCGCGACCGCCTGGGCGGCCGACACCGTCGGGCCCTCGGCGAGCACGCGGAGCTGGATCCCGAGCGCGACGGCGGTCTCCTGGGTCATCCGGGCCAGCTGCCCGCCGCCGACCATGCCGACGACCGGCGTACCGACAGGGAGGTCGTTGCGATCGAACTTCACAGCCTGGAGCCTAATGTCCATACATCATCGGCCGTACGGCGGCCACCGCGGCGCGCGGGCGATTTCGGGGTCGCCCCCGTCGCCAGGTACCGTGGGAAGCTGCTGTCCTCCCCGTTGCGACGCGATCACAGAAGGTTCCGGAGACCGTTGAAGCTCGTCACCACGCTGTATCGCCAGGTCGAGCACCTGGTGCACGAAGTGGCCAAGTTCGGTGTGGTCGGTCTGCTCGGTCTGGTCGTCGACCTGCCGATCTACAACTGGCTGGTCTTCAACAACCCTCTGGTGCTCGCCGACTCCGGCGAGGGCATGCTGCACCACAAGCCGCTGACCGCGAAGCTGATCTCGACGACGGTGGCGACCGTCGCGACCTACTTCGGCAACCGGTACTGGACCTGGCGGCACCGCGAGCGCAGCGGACTGCACCGTGAGTACGTCCTGTTCTTCGTGCTGAACGGCATCGGCCTGCTGATCGCCGCCGGCTGCCTGGCCTTCTCCCGCTACGTCCTGGACCTGCACACCTGGCTGTCCGACAACATCGCCGCGAACTTCGTCGGCCTGGGCCTGGGCACCCTCTTCCGCTTCTGGTCCTACCGCAAGTTCGTCTTCCGCGAGGAGATCGCCCTCGACGAGGCCGAACACACCCCCGCCCCGGACTCCCCCGCCGAACTCGATGGCGAATCCACCGGCGACCTCCCCGCGGTCCGCTAGTCACTCCCCGTTGAGCGGCGCCCCCGGGTCCTTCCAGCGGAAGTCGACCGGGTCGGCGAGGGTGGCCGGGACCTTGCCCAGCGACTGGATCACGGTGGCCGTCCCGTTCGCACGGCCGACGGCGTACAGGTAGCCGCTGCCGGTGTCCCGGTCGATGCCGAGCAGCAGCGTCCCGTACTGACCGCACTTCTGCGCGAGCAGCGCCTCGAACCCCTGCCAGGTCTTCGCCCGGATCTGCTTCACGACCGGCTTCATCGGCGCCGCGGTCGGGATGTGGATCGTGTACAGCGCACCGCCGCGGGTGTTGGCGAGGAACGTGTCGTACGTCTTGGACTTGCTGATCAGCGCCATCGACTTCACCGCGGCGAACCCAGGAGCCGAGGCCCTGTTTCGCCACGCGCCGTTGATCAGGGTCCACCGGAACAGCGTGCCGTCACTGCGGAGTGCATAGGTGTTCCGCCGCGTGATGTGGGTGTCCGTGGGTCCTTGGTAGTCCGCCTCCTCCAGCGCCACGAAGCTCCCCCACCCGCCACCGATCGGCGCCGCGGGCGCACCGTCGTGGGTGCCGTTCTCGGCGTGGTAGCCGCTGAAGTACAACTTGTCGCCCATGATGACGTAGCCGAACACGTTGACCCCACCGAACCCGTCGTCCAGCGCGTTCATCGACGCACTGACCCGTACCTGCCCGGGCGCGTACACATCCGCCGCCACGATGTCGTCACGCGCCGTGGGCGGCCTGGTCGCTATGGCCAGCACACTCCGGTGGTCACCGCCTGACGTCACGGATCCGGCTCCCACTGCGCAGTTCGCGGTTGGTGCGGCTGTTGCTGTGGTTGGTACCAGTGCTCCCGCCACGAGCAGGGCTGCCGCAGTTGTTCCGAGTGCTTTGATCATTTCGCACCACCCCTCCTACTGCGGATGATGGCGACCCGCGGCGGTTTGTTGTTGACCGGTTGTCGGTGGGGCGTGTGAGGATGCGACTGTGAGCGAGATCGCGGTTCGGGTGGGGGTTGCCGAGGACTACGACGCGCTGTCGGGGGTGTTCGGGGGCGCGATGATGTTCGACGCGACGCCGGATGACCTGGGGCGGCGGTTGTTCGAGCCTCGGCGGGCGTTGGTGGCGACCGACGGCGCGGAGGTGATCGGGACCACCAGGGCGTTGACGCGGGATCTGTCCGTGCCGGGCGGGGTGGTGCCGGCCGCGCATGTGACCGGGGTCGGGGTGAAGGCGACGCATCGCCGGCGCGGCGTCATGTCGTCCTTGATCACCCGGCAGTTGCGTGAGGTGCCGGAGGCGATCGCGGTGCTCTGGGCCAGCGAGCCGGCGATCTACGGCCGCTTCGGGTACGGCGCTGCCGCGTGGGGCCTGTCGTACGAGATCGACCTGCACCGGGTCGGCCCGCCCAGCGTGCGGACCCGGCCCGGCGAGCTCGGCGAGCTGACCGTGGACGACGCCCTCAAGGAGCTGCCGCCCCTCCTGCGCGGCCTGCAGGAGCGCCGTCCGGGGATCTCCGGCCGCTCCGACCTCGACTGGCAGCAGCGTCTGGAGGACAAGAAGGACGACCGCGGCGGCAAGACCGCCCGGCAGATCCTCGTCCACCGCGACGAGGCCGGCACCGTCGACGGCTACGCGCTCTGGCGCGGCAAGATGAACTGGGGACCGACCGGTCCGGGCAACGAGGTGTCGCTCCAGGAGCTGGTCGCGCTCGACGCGGCGGCGTACAAGGCACTGTGGCAGCACGTGCTGACCCTCGACCTGGCCGCCAGCCTCGAGTTCGGGTACGCCGCCGTCGACGAGCCGCTGCTCCAGCTCGTCAGCACCCCGACCGCGCTGGACCGGCGAGTGAACGAGTCCCTCTGGCTCCGCATCACGGACGTCCCCCGCGCCCTCGAACAGCGCCGGTACGCCGTCGCCGTGGACCTCGTGCTCGACGTCACCGACGACCTGATCCCGGCCAACGCCGGTCGCTTCCGGCTCACTGCTGACGGCACGACCGCCCGGTGCGAACGGACCGACGACCCGGCCGACCTGACCGTCCCGGTCACCGACCTCGGCGCCGCCTATCTCGGTGGCCGCGCGCTCGCCGAGTTCGCCGCCACCGGCCGGATCACCGAGCACACGCCAGGAGCCGTCGCCCGGGCCACCTCGGCCTTCACCTGGCCGGTGGCCCCGCTGAGCATCGAAGTCTTCTGACAACGGCTCAGATCGTCACGATCGCGGTGACGCCGAGCGCGATACCGGTGAAGTAGGTGCCGAAGGCGCCGACATCGCGCAGCGGGCCGTGGGCCGCGAGCGTCTTCGCGGAGAGCATCCCGACAGCATGCGTGGTGCGCACGACCAGCGCGGCCACGGC
Organism: Kribbella sp. NPDC048837; assembly: GCF_055586945.1. Lineage (NCBI taxonomy): Bacteria > Bacillati > Actinomycetota > Actinomycetes > Propionibacteriales > Kribbellaceae > Kribbella > Kribbella sp. NPDC048837. Next base: position 1,346,096 of record NZ_JBVJHF010000002.1, on the reverse strand, counting down.
CAGTACGTCGACCAGCCAACTGTCGGAGAGCGCCGAACACACCAGCAGTAGGACGATCATCGTCGGGATGTACTCGGCCGCGTTGCCGTGCGCGCGGATCGCGATCAGCAGCCGGTCGGCCGGATCGGTCGGTGCCTGGTTGCCGGCGCCGCGGATCGCACGCTGACGGGACACGTTGGCGCCGAGGACGAACAACAGAATGCCCATCAGGGCGATGCAGACGATCGTGACGGTACTCATGCGAGTACTCCTTCCGGGAGCAGAGCCGGTTCGATGAGCCGGCGGACGATGGTTTCGCTCAGCCGCGTGCCGAGCAGGGCGTCGGTCTTGTGCATGCCGCCCGGGCAGGTCACGTTGACCTCGATCAAGCGGCCGCCGATGACGTCGGCGCCCGCGATGGTCTGGCCGTGCCGGCGCAGCAGCGGGCCGAGTGCGGCGACGATCGCGCGGTCGGCGTCGTCGATCGCGGCCGGCGCGACCGGCGGCCCGATCCGGAAGTCGTCCACGGCCGGCCGGCGCAGCACCGCACCGGCGATCTCACCGTCGACGAGGAACAGCCGTTTGTTGCCATGCGCAACGGTCGGCAGGTACTCCTGGGCGATCACCTGCCGCTGACCGCCGCGGGTCGCCGACTCCAGCAGCGCGACCGCTGTGTGGTCGTCGCGCACCAGCCAGACATCGATTCCGGCGAACCCGTCGACCGGCTTGACCACCGCCGTACCGACCGACGCGACGAAGTCACGCAGGCCGGCGACCGAGGCACCGACGTACGTCGGTGGGCACAGCTCCGGGAACCGCAGCGCCACGAGCTTCTCGTGCACCGAGCGGATCCCGTCCGGACGATTGACCACCCGGGTGCCGGCCAGGTCCAGCAGGTACGTCGTGTGCAGGTACCGCTCGTCGACCGGTGGATCGATCCGCAGGTGCACCACCTCGAACCCGGCGACCTCGACCGTGGCGAGGTCGAGCTCGTCCCACCACTCCGCGTCGACGAGCCATCGGTGATCGCCGCCCGCGGGCCGGCGCGGCCGGAGCCGGATCTTGTGGGCTCGGGCCAACAGCCGCCCGTCGACCACGGCGAGTTCGAAGGGTTCGCAGCACCAGACGTCGAGGCCGAGGTCCTGACTGGCACTCATCAGGCCGATGGTCGCGTCGATGTCGGCCTGCAGCCCGGCCAGCGGGTCGGTGACGAACAGGACGCCGTTCATGCTGCCGCCTCCATCCCGTCGAGATCGCCGGCGGCGGCCGCGTGCCAAAGCTCAGCGAGACGATGCTGCTCCGGCTCCAGTGCGGCCAGGACCCGCCTGCGGTGATCGTCGTCGTACAGGAGATCGGCGAGCGCACCGATCGAGCGGCCGACAGCGGCCGGCTCCTGCGCGTCGAGGAAGCGGACCTCGAGGTACGTCTCCCGCGGCCGGACCGGCGGGAACAGCGTGGTCAGGTGCCCGGCCGGCCCGCCATCGACGAAGACCGTGGCGCCGGCGGCGAAGTCGGCGTACGCGACAACGGGGTCGTCCCCAGACAGCACGCGGTCGTCGAAGCCGGTCCGCGCGGGGTCGACGTTGAGCCAGGTGGTGAGCCGGCCGTCAGGCCCGGCGCAGCGCGCGAACTCCGCGGCGAGGAACGGACCGGCGAGGTTGAGGACCCGCCATTGCTCGATCCCGGCGCGGCCGGGCCACCAGTCGAGGCACACCTGGGTCGACGCGGTACGCCGCATCATCCGCCGCCCGGCCGGCCCGATCGTGTCGAAGTGCCGCTGCATCGCGGCGTATCGCGGACTTGTCAGCTGCAACGGCACGTCCAGGCGCGGATCGACCGGGAGCGCATCGATGCGGATGCCGGCCGCCGCCAGCTCACCCTCGAGGTCCCGCGTGACCTCGCAGAGCAGCCGGGCCGGGTCAGGCCCGCACGGCAGGCTCAGCTCCAGCTGACCGCCGGGCTCGAAACTCAGGTACGGCGAACCGGTCGCCGCGCGGACCCGCTCGATCGGTACGACGCCGCCGGTCGCGGCGTCGCTGACGACGAACTCCTGCTCGACGGCGACCCGGACAGTCCGGCGGCGACCGCGGGCGAACTGACCCGCAACCGCCTCGCGTAGCTCCTTGGGGTCCATCGTCCCCTCCTGATACTGTAAGGATTCCTGTCGAAATATTGGAAGGTATCCTTACAAGATGTCAAGAGCTGAGCTGCCGCGGCTTGGCCGCAAGCCGCTGATCGCACTGGTCGACCGGGCCAACCGGGCCCTGCAGGCCGACATGGTCCGGACCGCCCACCGCCGCGGGCATACCGACGTCAAACCCGCCCACAACTCGGTCTTCGGGACGCTGACCGAGAGCGGCGCCAGAGCCGCGGAGATGGCCGCCCGCGCCGGCATGACCCGGCAGTCGATGGGTGAGGTGATCCGCGACCTGGTCGCCCTGGACGTGCTCGAGATGCGCGCCGACCCCGAGGACGCGCGCGCCAAGGTCGTCAGCTACACCGAGCACGGCGTGTCCGTCGCGGGTGACGGCTACCGGCACCTGATCGAGATCGAGAACTGGCTCGTCGAGGAGTTCGGCACCGAGGCCTACGAGACCGCCCGGGACATCCTCGACCGCCTTCCCGGCCTCCTCGACCGCTGGTCCGCCGAGGAAGCCTCTGCCTAGCGGTCCTTCTCGTCGGAGCTGAACAGGGTCTCGCCGTCGTCCGTGCGAGGCTGCTGCTGCGGGCGGCGGCGCATGTGCTCCGGCGGTTCCTCGTCCTCGAGGATGCCGTCGCCGGGACGGCCTTCCGGACCGCCGAAGAGCAGGTCCGACATCTGCAGGTGGACGTGCTCGACATGCGGTACGTCGGGCAGCACGACCTGACCGCGCTCCCCCGCGGACTCGATGTGCAGGGTCCCGCAGCCGAGGATCCGGTCGATCAGGCCGTGCTCGTAGGAGACGTCGTTGATCCGCATCAGCGGGATGTCCCGGCCGGTCCGGGTGAGGATGCCGTGCCGGGTGATCAGCCGGCGGTTCGTCACCGTGTAGGTCGAGAAGAACCAGTTCAGGAACGGCTTCAGCGCGAAGGCCGCGAGGATCACCACGCCGACCGCGAGGATCGCGATCCGGGCCGGCGTCTGCAGCGACCCGGACGGCACGACCGCGGCCAGGAAACCGCCCCCGGCCGCCACCAGGAGCAGCAGGAACACCGGGAAGATCAGCGCCTTCCAGTGCGTCCGGGTGCTGACGACGACGTACTCGTCCTCACCCAACAACTTCGCCGAGATCGCCATAGGCCCAGTGTCACAGTTCCCGGGTTCGGTTGTCCCGTCCCGACACGATCAGGTGACAGGAAGTGGTTTAACACTTCACAAAATGCATACAGTGCGCGAGTATGCGCGAGGAGTAGCCACCTGGGGGGCAAGAGAAGGAGCCGTGATGGGCATCTTGTCGGTACTCGATCGGGAGCACACCGTCGCGCCCCCGGGATACAGCCGCTGGCTGATCCCGCCGGCGGCGCTGGCCGTTCACCTGTGTATCGGGCAGGCGTACGCGACCAGTGTCTACAAGACGTCGATGGTGAAGCACTTCGACAGCAGCCAGACCGCGATCGGGGTGATCTTCAGCATCGCGATCGTGATGCTGGGGCTGTCCGCCGCGGTCGGCGGCACCTGGGTCGAACGCAACGGCCCACGCAAGGCGATGTTCGTGTCCGCGTGCTTCTGGGCCACCGGCTTCCTGGTCGGTGCCCTCGGCATCGGTACGGGCCGGCTCTGGCTCGTCTACCTGGGGTACGGCGTGATCGGCGGGATCGGCCTGGGGATCGGCTACATCTCCCCGGTGTCCACGCTGATCAAGTGGTTCCCCGACCGCCCGGGCCTGGCCACCGGCCTGGCGATCATGGGTTTCGGCGGCGGCGCGCTGGTCGCCAGCCCGTTGTCCCGGCAACTGCTGAGTGTCTACGACTCCGGCTACGACCCGGACGTCAGCTCGTCGGTCGCCGGCGGTGGTGCCCTGGTCGGGCTGTTCCTGACGCTCGGCATCGGATACTTCGCGATCATGATGTTCGGGGTGTTCAACATCCGGGTGCCCGCGGAGGGCTGGACACCGGCGGGATTCGACCCGGCGTCGGTCAAGCAGAAGCCCCTGGTGACGACCGCCAACGTGTCGGCGGCGAACGCGATCAGGACGCCGCAGTTCTGGTGCCTGTGGGTGGTGCTGTTCTGCAACGTCACCGCCGGCATCGGCATCCTCGAGCAGGCCAGCCCGATGATCCAGGACTTCTTCCGCGGCTCGGACGGCAAGTCCAGCGTCGCGGTCGCGGCGGCGGCCGGGTTCGTCGGGCTGCTGTCGATCTTCAACATGGCCGGCCGGTTCGGCTGGTCCACCACGTCCGACCTGATCGGCCGCAAGCCGATCTACGCGATGTATCTGTGCGTCGGCATCATCGCCTACTTCCTGCTCGCGACCGTCGGGCACAACAGCACGGTGACCTTCGTGCTGCTGGCGGCGGTCATCATCTCGTTCTACGGCGGCGGGTTCGCCACGGTTCCGGCGTACCTGCGGGATCTCTTCGGCACCTACCAGGTCGGCGCGATCCACGGCCGGCTGCTGACCGCGTGGTCGGCGGCGGGGATCGCCGGGCCGTTGATCATCAACGGGTTCCTCGACCACGAAGGCAAACCGGGCACGCTGACGGCGGCGGCGTACCGGCCGGCGCTGTTCACGATGTGCGGCGTCCTGGCCGTCGGCGCCGTCGCCAACCTGTTGATCCGCTCGGTGTCCGACCGGTTCCACGAGAAGTCCGACGTCACGATGGAGGCGACCCGATGAACCAGACCCCACGCCTGGTGATCTCCTGGCTCCTGGTCGCCGTCCTGCTCGGCTACGGGATCATCGAGACCCTGATCACCGCCGCGAAGATTTTCACCAGTTAGGCGAAAACGATCAAGTACGGCGACGCGGGCGGCGGCACGATGGTCCCATGACCGACGTGTTCGCCGCCTTCGTCGATGTCCTGGGCGACGCGCTGGACGATCACGAGGCGACCGGGACCGACCTGGCCGCCCGGGTCCAGCTGTCCCGGTCGCAACTCGTCCGGACCGGATCCGGATCGACGCGCCGAGTGCCGCGCAGTAGGCGTGGGACCACCAGACAAGGCCTTAGGACAAGGTGAGCTCCATGGATCTCGTCCGTACGATCGTCGACCACCACATCTGGCTGCTGGGCAAGATGCTCGAGCAAGCTGCGACGCTGACCGACGAGCAACTCGACCGCCCGATCGAGATCTCGGTCGAAGGCATCGACGACCACCCGACGCTGCGCTCACTGCTGTCGCGGTTGGTCGGTCAGCTCGCGATGTGGCATGCGAACCTCGCCGGGCAGGAGTACGACTTCGCTGTAGAACAAGGCGAAAGCGTCCAGAGCATGCGCCACCGGCTCGACGAGGCCGGGCCCGCGTTCGCCGCCGAGATCGGTGAGCTGTGTGCCCAGGACCGGCTGGACGAGCTGATCGTCTGCCCGGGCGACAACGTCGAGGTCTACACCGCCGGCGCGATGATCGCCCATGTCATCACGTTCGCCTCGTACCGTCGTACGCTCGTCGCCGGTGCTCTGCACGACGCGGGCCGCGACGACTTCGACGGCGGCGATCCGATCCGCTGGATCACCCAGGCACGCTGATGCCCGCGCGACTGATCGCGGTCAACGTCGTCCACGAGATCATCCGCGGGCCGACCCGCTGGACCGCGATCGACAAGCGCCCGGTGGGCGGCACGGTCGCTGTCGACGAACTCGGTCTGGCCGGCGACAAGCAGTGCGACACCCGGTACCACGGCGGCCCGGACAAGGCGCTCTACGCGTACGCCGAGGAGGACGCCGACTGGTGGTCGACCGAGCTCGGCCGGGAGATCCCGCCCGGGCTGTTCGGCGAGAATCTGACGACCCATGGCCTCGACATCACCAGTGCGCTGGTCGGCGAACGCTGGCGGATCGGCGGGCCGAAGACCGGGATCCTGGTCGAGGTCCGGTCACCGCGCACGCCCTGCGGCAACCTGGCGGGCCGGATGGGGATCCCGCGGTTCCATCACCGGTTCGCGCGTACCGGTCGGGTCGGGGCCTACCTCAAGGTGCTGTCGACCGGCTCGGTGCGGGCCGGCAACCGGATCGTCGTGGTCTATCGACCGGACCACGGGAAGACGATCGGCGAGGTGTCACGCCGGGCGTAGGTGGGTCACGTCTCCGGCGGCCAAGGGGCGTGGGCCCTCCGGGGTTTCGACGATGAGGCGGCCGTCGTCGGCCAGGTCGCGGGCCGTGCCTTCGAGGTGGGTGCCGTCGGGGAGTTCGACGCGGACCGGACGGCCGAGCGTCGCGGACAGTTCGCGGTACTCCGGCAGGATCGTCGCCGGATCGCCGTCCGCGTCGACCCAGGCCTGGTAGCGGTCGGCAAGCTCTCGCAGTACGGCGCTCAGCACGGTGGCCCGGTCGGTCGTCGCGGCCTTCTCCAGCGCCAGCGAGGTCGCCGCGGGATGTGGCTTCTCGTCCTCGTGCAGGGTGACGTTGAGACCGATGCCGACCACAACGGCCGGACCGTCGACCCGCTCGAGCAGGATGCCCGCCAGCTTGCGGTCCTCGACCAGTACGTCGTTCGGCCACTTCACCTGGGCCGGGATCTCTCCCACCCGTCGTACGGCGGCCGCCACGGCCAACGGGACCAGCAACCCGAGCCATGGCCACCGGGCCGCACTCACACCCGTCGGACGCAACAGGGCCGACATGAGCACGGCAGAGCGCGCCGGAGTGGTCCACGTGCGCCCCAGCCGCCCACGACCGGACGACTGATACTCCGCGGCCACCACCAACCCCTCAGCTGCACCAGCCGACGCCGCGGCCGCGACGACCGCGTTGGTCGACGGCGTCTCCGCGAGTACGTCGATCTGCGTCCAGAGCGAGCCAGGCCGCACCAGCCGCCCACGCAGGAAGCGCACGTCGAGGGGCGGCCGGTCCAGGTCGCTGAACATCAGCCGGTGTTCTGCAGGCCGGCGGCGACACCCGAGACGGTCAGCAACAGCAGCCGCCGGGTGCGAACGATCTGCTCCTCGTCGAGCGAGTCATCGGTGCGCAGTGTCCGCAGCGCCCGCAACTGCAGGTAGCTCAGCGCGTCGACGTACGGGTTCCGCAGCTCGACCGCTCGGCCCAGCACGCGCCGGCCGGCCAGCAACCGGTCCTGGTCGAGCACCTTGAGCACCCACTCGGTGGTGAGCTCGTGCTCGTCGAGCATCAGCTGGGTCAGATCCGGCCGGTCGCCCAGCTCGAGGTAGCGGCCGAGGATGCGCCGGTCGGTCTTCGCCAGCGACATCTCCGCGTTCTCCAGCATCACCTGGAACAGCGGCCAGTTCTGGTTCGCGTCCCGCAGCGCGGCGACGTCCCCGACGGCCGCGAGTGCCGAGCCGAGGCCGTACCAGCCAGGTGCGTTCACGCGAGCCTGCGACCACGCGAACACCCACGGGATCGCCCGCAAGTCCTCCAACGACGACACCGCGACACCACGCCGGGCCGGCCGCGAGCCGAGCGGCAGCTGACCGAGCTCCTCGAGCGGAGTCACCCGCCCGAACCACTCCGCGAAGCCATCCGCCTTCACCAGCCGGTGGTACGTCGTACGGGCGGCCTCGTCGAGCGTCTTCTCCACCACGGCGAACCGGTCGGCCGCCGCGGCAGCCCGCTCCTCGACCGCCGGAGTGGACGCCAGCAACGTCGCCGCGGTCACCTGCTCGATGTGCCGCTGCGCGATCGCCGCGTTGCCATAGCGCGCTGGGATCGCCTCACCCTGCTCGGTGAGCTTGAACCGCCCGGCCACCGAACCGGGAGCCTGAGCCAGTACGGCGCGGTTCGCCGGGCCACCGCCACGTCCCAGCGCGCCGCCACGGCCGTGGAACAGAGTCAGCCGGACCGCATTGCGCTGCGCCCACGCGGTGATCCGCGCCTGAGCGTCGTACAGCGCGAGTGTGGCCGACACGGGACCGACGTCCTTCGCGGAGTCGGAGTACCCGAGCATGACCTCGAAGCGCCGGTCGTTGGCGGTGAGCCGGTGCCGGACCCGGGTCAGCTGAATCGCATTGTCCAGCACCTCTACCGAGTTCTGCAGGTCCTCACCGGTCTCGAACAGCGGTACGACGTCCAGCTCGATCGGGCGACCATCCAGGGCGGCATCCGCCAGTTCGTAGACGGCTGCGAGGTCTCCGGCGTTCCGAGTGAACGAGACGACGTACCGGCGGCACGCCTCGGGGCCGAAGCGCTGCTGGATCTGGCCGATCACCCGGAGGGTCGCGAGCACCTCTTCGGTCTGGTCGGAGAGCTCACCGCCACCCAGCACCTCTTCGAGCGCCTTGGTGTGGACCGAGGAGTGCTGACGGACCTCCAGTTCGGCCAGGTGGAAGCCGAACGAGTTGACCTGCCAGATGAGCTGCTGGAGCTCGCCGTACGCCTGGCGTGGCGCGCCCGCGGTGACCAGAGAGTCCTGCAGGACCTTGAGCTCGTGCAGGAAGTCAGAGGCCCGCGGATAGCCGAAGTCGGCGTCGCGGGAGCGAGTTGCGGCCAGTCTGCGCGCCGCGAGCAGCAAGAGCTGGCGGTGCGGTTCGGCCGGTGAGCGAGTCTCGATGTCCGCGATCAGGTCCGGGTTGACTGCCCGGGCGTCCTCCAGGATCCGGCGGACCGGTGCGGACGGCGGAGTGGTCGCGGCGTCCAGGGTGAGCGCCCGGCCGAGGGCGTCGGTGGCCCGCTCGAGTGCGCGCAGCACGTGGTCGGCCTGGATCTGCATGGCCTCGCGGGTGATCGCCGCGGTGACGTTCGGGTTGCCGTCGCGGTCGCCGCCGATCCACGAACCGAGCCGGACGAACGGCGCCACCACCGGCGGGCGCATGCCGGCCGCGTCACCGGCGAGCGCGTCGTCCAGCCGCCGGTAGACGTTGCCGACCACATCGAAGAGCGTCTCCTCGAACACGGCCATCGCGGACCGGACCTCGTCCAGCGGGGACGGCCGGCTGGTGCGCAGTTGCGACGTACGCCAGAGGATGTCGACCTGCTCGATCAGGCGGCGCTGGTTCTCCGCGATCTCGCTGTCGCCGGCCCGCGGGTCGCCGCGCTCGTCGAGCAGCGACGAGATCCGCCGGATCGTGGCCAGGACGGCACGCCGCCGGGCCTCGGTCGGGTGGGCGGTCAGGACCGGGCGGAACTCCAGCCCGTTCAGCAGTGCGCGGGCCTGCTGCTCGCCGCTGTCGGCGGAGATCTGCTCCACCGCCTGGGCCAGCTCGGAGACCACCGGTGCGTCGCCGGAGCGGTCCCGCTCGCGCAGCACGCGGGCGCGGTGCAGCTCCTCGCTGAGGTTGGTCAGGTGGAAGTAGCAGGTGAACGCGCGGGCGACGTCCTCGGCCCGCTCGTGCGGCCAGGAGGCGACGAGTTGCTCGGCCGCGGCGCCGTCACCGGCGATGGTCAGCTCGCGCAGCTTCTCCACGTCGTCGAGCAGCGGCTGACCGGCGTACTCGACCAGAACCTTGCCGAGGATCTCGCCGAGCAGGCGGACGTCGGCCCGAAGTTCCTCGGGCACCTCGAACCGCGCGCGGGTACGGGTCTCATTACCGGTCTCGGTCACGTTCGCCCACCCTATCGGCGGGCGCACGCCCGCGCCGCACCGTCCGCCCACTGGAAGCCGATCGTGACCCTGCGCCCAGCTACTTCACAGTAAGGCGATCACACGTTCCCGAAGCCGCCGCCCACCACCTGGGACACCACTTTGGCCAGCTCGACCGGGCTGCGGTCGGTGCCGTCGACGACGAGCATCCGGGCGCAGGCCTCGGTCATCGAGGCGAGCATCTCGGCCAGGACCGGCAGGTTCGCGTCCGGGTCGGTGACGCCGGGCAGGGACTGCAACAGGGTCAGCCGGAGACCCTCGACCAGGAACGCGCGGGCGGCCCGGACCCGCTCGGCCACCGCGGGGGCGGCGCCGTACTGGGCCCCGAAGACGATCCGCCAGGACTGCGGGTTCTTCGCCGCGGTGGTGAGGAACGCGGTCAGGCCGTCGAGGACGTGCTCCTCGGGGGTGCCGACGCTGGGGTCGGCGGGCAGCGCGGAGACGATCGAGGCGACCAGGTGCTGCTCCTCGCGGGCGAGCAGGGCCAGCAGCAGTTCGTCGCGGTTCCCGAAGCAGTCGTAGACGACGGGCTTGGTCACGCCGGCGGCGTCGGCGACCGACTGCATCGTGGTCCCGGCGTACCCGTTCGCGGAGAACACCTCGAGGGCCGCGTCCAGGATCATCGGGCGGCGGCGCTCCGGACCGAGATGCGCCGCCCGCCGGCGTTTCTCGGAGTCCTCGACCACTTGACAAACCTACCAGATCGTAGGAAATTCCTACGGTCTGGTAGGAACTGCCCGGGGGTGGTCGCGATGGCCGAGCGAGGCAGTGCCGGGTGGCTGGAGTCCGACGGGCTCACCGCCCTGGACGCGAAGGAACTGGCCCGGCTGGTCGACCGGACCTCGGAGCGGGAGCTTCGGCATCGGCTCATCGGGGGTGTGCGAGAGATCGCGTTGCGCGAGATCTTTCGCCGGATGCCGGAGTATCTCCGCCCTGCCCGGGCCGCCGGGTTCGACGCTGTCGTCGCCTGGCAGATCACGGGGGCGGGCGGGGACGGCCGTCCCGAGGACGTGGACCAGCACTGGATCCGGATCCGGGACGGCCGTTGCACCGTGCTCGCCGACTACCCCGACCCCGCGGACATCTCGATCCGCACCGACGCCGCCACCCTGCTCCGCGTTGTCACCGGCAACGAGGACCCGGTCCTGGCCGTCCTCAAACAACGCCTCTCCGTCCGCGGCGACCTCGCCCTGGCCGCCCGCCTCACCAAGATCTTCGCCGTCGGCCCCACCTGACCGTCACCGATGCCGATGGCAATCGTCCGCGCGGCGAGCGACACGGTTGCGGCGGACGTCACAGCGCCGGTACGCCGTACTGGCGCGTAGGCTGCCCGCTTATGGGAGAGACGGTGAATATCCACACGACCGCCGGGAAGATCGCCGACCTCGAGCACCGGCTCGACGAGGCCGTACACGCCGGGTCGGAGCGCGCGGTCGAGAAGCAGCACGCCCGCGGCAAGAAGACCGCCCGCGAGCGGATCGCGCTGCTGCTGGACGAGGGCTCCTTCTCCGAGCTGGACGAGTTCGCCAGGCACCGCTCGACCAGCTTCGGCCTGGACGGCAACCGCCCGTACGGCGACGGCGTGGTGACCGGGTTCGGCACCATCGACGGCCGCCAGGTGTGCGTGTTCGCCCAGGACTTCACCGTCTTCGGCGGCAGCCTGGGCGAGGTCTTCGGCGAGAAGATCGTCAAGGTGATGGACCTGGCCACCAAGATCGGCTGCCCGCTGATCGGCATCAACGACTCCGGCGGCGCCCGGATCCAGGAGGGCGTGGTCAGCCTCGGCCTGTACGGCGAGATCTTCCGCCGCAACGTCCGTGCCTCCGGCGTGATCCCGCAGATCTCACTGATCATGGGCCCGTGCGCGGGCGGCGCTGTCTACTCCCCCGCGGTCACCGACTTCACCGTGATGGTGGACGAGTCGTCGTACATGTTCATCACCGGCCCGGACGTGATCAAGACCGTCACCGGCGAGGACGTCACCCAGGAGGAGCTCGGCGGCGCCCGGACGCACAACACCAAGTCCGGCAACGCGCACTACCTCGGCAGCGACGAGGAGGACGCGATCGAGTGGGTGAAGACGCTCGTCGGCCACCTCCCGCAGAACAACCTCGAGGACCCGCCGGTGTACGACGCCCCGGCCGACCTCGAGCTCACCGACACCGACCTCGGCCTGGACACGCTGATCCCGGACTCGCCGAACCAGCCGTACGACATGCACACCGCGATCGAGGCGGTCGTCGACGACGGTGACTTCCTCGAGGTGCAGGCGCTGTTCGCGCCGAACATCATCGTCGGCTTCGGCCGGGTCGAGGGCCGCCCGGTCGGCGTGGTCGCGAACCAGCCGATGCAGTTCGCCGGAACCCTCGACATCGACGCGTCCGAGAAGGCGGCCCGGTTCGTCCGCACCTGCGACGCGTTCAACGTGCCGATCCTCACCTTCGTCGACGTGCCCGGCTTCCTGCCCGGCACCGACCAGGAGTGGAACGGCATCATCCGCCGCGGCGCCAAGCTGATCTACGCGTACGCCGAGGCGACCGTCCCGATGATCACCGTGATCACCCGCAAGGCCTACGGCGGCGCGTACGACGTGATGGGTTCGAAGCACCTGGGCGCGGACATCAACATCGCCTGGCCGACCGCGCAGATCGCGGTGATGGGCGCCCAGGGTGCGGTGAACATCCTCTACCGCCGCGAACTGGCCGGCGCCGAGGATCCGGAGTCCCGCCGGCAGCAGCTCATCACCGAGTACGAGGACCACCTGGCGAACCCGTACGTCGCCGCCGAGCGCGGGTACGTCGACGCCGTGATCAAGCCGAGCGAGACCCGCGCCGAGATCGTCCGCGGCCTGCGCCTGCTGCGCACCAAGCGCGACACGCTGCCGCCCAAGAAGCATGGGAACATCCCGCTGTGACCACCGAGCCGATCCTCCAGGTCGTCAAGGGCGACCCCACCCCCGAAGAGCTCGCCGCTCTCATCACCGTCATCGCCGCCCGCGCCGCGGCCCCGGCACCCGCGCCCGAACCGGAGCGAGCCAACAACTGGGCCACCTACTGGCGCAACGCCCGCACCCCCTTCCACCCCGGCCCGGGGCGTTGGCGCGCGAGCGCGCACCCGTGACCTAGTGGTCCTCGGCGGGCCTGAGTTCGGTTTCGTCGAACCAGAGATCGGGCGGGACGCGGTCTTCGAGCTCGGTGAGGAGGTCGGCGGCGCCGCGGAACATGTCGGTGTCGACCGGGATCGAGCAGCCGTTCAGGCCGAAGACGATCGTCGGGCTGTCGTCGTCGCCGCGCAGGACGCCGGCGATCTCGTCCCACCGGACCTCGTGCACTCCGTCGTCGTCCCGCAGTACCAGCGCTTCGTCGGTGCGCACCCACGTCATCGCGCGCGCCTCCTTGAGGAACGCCCGCGCCGCGAGCGACGGCCGGAAGGTCCGTCCCGCCGGCAACTCGGCGACCACAGGACAGATTGACCGGCGCGTGAATCCGGCTTGCTGCCACGCGTCCAGCGCGTCCTCGTCGGCGTACCCGATCGCGGTCGGCAGCGCGGCCTTCAGTACGGCGGAAATGTCCGCCGGCTGCACTGCGGCCAGCCGGGCCAGGTCGACGGGCGCGAGCTCGGGCTCGCCGAATATCCCACCCAGCAGGTTCATGAACGCTCGCCGCAGCTCGGGTTCCTCCGCCGCGATGCGTTCCTCCGCGCGGGCGACGGCGTACGCGAGCTCCGTTGCGGTCGGCCCGTTCTCGGCGAGGTCGGTGAGCGCCTCGACGACCGCCGTCGACACCGCCTTCTCGCTGCCGTCGCGGGCATCGGCGTACACGACCCAGTCGCTGCTTCCACCCGGTCCCGCGAGCAGGTCAGCGTCGACGTCGTAACTGTGCCCGCCGACGTGCCGGCACTGCTCCTCGACCCGCTGCCGCAGCACGGCGATAGCCAAGGTGGACAGCCGTACGTCGTCGTCCGGCGGCAATGTGAGCAGCACACCGGCCGCCGGGATTCCGTAACCGACCACGGATGGGCCGTCGAACGACCGCCCGGGCCGCAGGACCCGGTCCGCGGCGGGACCGGCCGGGAGCGCGAGCTCGAGGTTCTCCGGCAGCGGGCCGGTCACCTGGAGCAAGGCGTTGGACGCGACGAACCACCGGCGGGCGAACGACGTCACGTGCTCCGGTGTCAGGCCGTCGTACCCGGGACCTTCCAGCCAGGCGAGGCCGGGTCCGGTCGCGCCGTACCGCACGAACATCAGCAGTGCCGTCACCGGATGCGCGACGCTGCCCTCCTCGGCGGCCAGTACGCCGGCTTCCAGCGCGAGGCGCTCCACCGGAGGGTCGGCGAGCCCGCGGCACAACCGGTTCAGGAACTCGCCCACCCGCGCCGCCGAGCCTGACGCGACGAACGAGGTCGTCATCAGGGCGACCTCGGCGTTCATGTCGATCGGTACGTCGCGGACGGCGTGCATCACCAGATGTTCGAGGGCGTGCGCGACGCCGATGGTGCGCAGGGTCTCGTCCCGCGAGCCGACGGCGAACGTCAGGGTGATGTTGGTATGGCCTTGTGTACCGCGGTGCCGCAGCACGGGCACCCCGTTGACAGTGGTCTCCACGTCAGGTCCGCCGGAAACGGATCAGGGGATAGATCGGGATCTGGTCGGTGGTGCGGGGTGGGCCGGGGAAGGTGGTGGCGCCGTCGAGGGTGAGGTTGTAGCGGGCGGCGGTGGCGACCAGGTGGGTGAGGGCGTCCTGGGCGCGGGAGTCGTCCGGGACGCGGCCGTCGGCGTACCGGCCGGCGTCGGACTTGTCGGTGGTGGTGATGAAAACGCCGCCGGGGCGGAGGACCCGGGCGACCTCGGCGAGGACCGGATCGCTGTCGTCGAGGAGTTGGAGCAGCCAGACGGCGACGACCGCATCACAGCGGCGGTCGGCGATCGGGAGCGTGGTCGCGTCCGCGGCCGCGACGTGGCCGGGCAGGCGGATCTTCGCGCGGTGCAGCATGGCCGGGGACAGGTCGACCCCGTGGACTAGGTTGCCTAAAGCAACAAGCTCGGCTCCGACGATACCGGTGCCCACCGCCAGCTCCAGCACCCGGCCGCCCTGCGGGAGCAGGGAATGCACGGCGTGGGCGGCGGCCTGGGCCCGGGTGGTGCCACCGCGGGTCTCGTCGTACTCGGACGCCACGGACTCGTCGTACGTGAACCGGGCCGACTCCTGCCAGAGCGCCGGCCACGGGATGCCGACCTCGATCAGCATCCGGCGGAGCAGCGGCAGGGAGAGGCCGACGACGTTGTGGTAGTCGCCTTCGATGACCGAGACGAACGGGCCGCCGAGGCCGTCGACGGTGAAGGAGCCGGCGACCACGAGCGGTTCGCCGGTGGCGACGTACGCGTCGATCTCGGCGTCGGTGAGGTCGGCGAAGGTCACGGTGGTGGACGCGAGCTCGCGCAGTTCCTGCTTGGAGTTGGTGTCGATCAGGCAGTGGCCGGTGTGCAGTACGCCGGACCGCCCGCGCATCATCCGTAGCCGATCGCGCGCGACCTCCGGCGTACCGGGTTTGCCGTACGCGACGCCGTCGAACTCGAGCACCGAGTCACACCCGAGCACGGTCGCGTGGTCGTCCAGACTCGCGACCACAGCGCGGGCCTTGAGGGTCGCGAGCAGGCGGGCGAGCTCACCCGGCGTCTCGGCGGTGATGTGGTCCTCGTCGACACCGGAGACGATCACCTCCGGCTCGACGCCGGCATCTCGCAGCGTTTTCAGCCGCGCCGGCGACGCCGACGCGAGCACGAACCGGGGCTTCACAGCTTCGCGAGGGCTCGGCGCAGCGGGTCGAGACCGATCGACCCGAGGTTGAGCGCATCGGAGTGGAAGGTCCGCAGGTCGAACGCGGATCCCTTGCGCTGCTTGGCTTCCTCGCGCGCCTGCAGCCAGATCCGTTCACCGACCTTGTACGACGGCGCTTGCCCGGGCCAGCCGAGATACCGGTTCAGCTCGGCCCGCAGGAACTCGGTCTCCATCCGGCAGTGCGCCCGGAGGAACTCGAACCCGAGGTCGGCGTTCCACCGCTCCCCCGGACGCCAGCCGAACGCGTTGTCCCGCGGGATCTCCAGCTCCAGGTGCATGCCGATATCGACGATCACCCGGGCCGCCCGGAACCCCTGCGCGTCCAGCATGCCGAACCGCGCGCCGGGGTCCTCGAGGTAACCCAGTTCCTCCATCAGGCGTTCGGCGTACAGGGCCCAGCCCTCGCCGTGGCCGGAGACCCAGCAGGCGATCCGCTGCCAGCGGTTCAGCAGGTCGGTGCGCAGCATCGTCTGCGCGCACTGGAGGTGATGCCCGGGCACACCCTCGTGGTAGACGGTGGTGACCTCACGCCAGGTGGCGAAGTCCTCGACACCGGTCGGCACGGCCCACCACATCCGGCCCGGTCGCGTGGTCAGGTCCTCGCTCGGCGGCGTGTAGTAGATCGAGCCGTCGGACGTCGGCGCGATCATGCACTCGAGGGTGCGGATTTCGTCGGGGATGTCGAAATGCGTGCCGCCCAGTTCGGCCACGGCCGCGTCGGACATCTGCTGCATCCAGTCCCGGAAGGCGTCCTTGCCGTGGATCTTGCGGCCCGGGTCGTCGTCGAGCAGCGCGGCGGCCGCCTCGATGCCGGGGTCGCCGCCGTTCAGGCCGGCCGCGATCGCCTGCATGTCCGCCTCGATCCGGGCCAGCTCCTGCCAGCCCCAGGCGTACGTCTCCTCGAGGTCGACCGTCGCGCCGAGGAAGCTGCGCGAGGTCAGCGCGTACAGCTCGCGGCCGCAGGCGTCCTTCTCCGGCGCCCGGGGCGCGAGGTCGGACGTCAGCCACTGCCCGAACTGCTCGTAGGCCTTCCGCGCCGAGGCGGCGGCCGCCTCCACGCTCGCCTTGATCGCGCTGTCCGGCGCCCGTCCGGCCAGCCCGGCGAAGAAGTCGTCCCCGTCGGCACCGGTCCAGCTGGCGATCCGGTCGGCCAGGTCCTTGACCTGCCGCACGGCCGAGACCCGGCCCTTCCCGGCCTGCTCCAGCAGGGAGTCGCGGTACCCGTCGAGCGCCGTACCGACCTGGTTCAGCCGGATCGCGATCGTCTCCCAGTCCTGATCCGTTGCCGTCGGCATCAGGTCGAACACCTGCCGGATCTCGGCCGGGACCGAGGCGATCGCGTTCAGCTGGTGCTGCGGCAGGCCGGCCTCGTACGTCTCCAGCTCCAGCCCGAGGCGCTCCAGGAACGCGTCCTTGGCGACCTCCTCGCGCGGGCTGCCGGCCTCGATCGACCGTGCCTCGGCGACCGAACGCCGGGTCAGCTCGATCAGTCCTTCGAACCCGGACGGCGAGTAGTCCGGCAGCGCGTGGTCGTGACCGGCGATCCCCATGAAGGTCGCGGCGGCCGGCTGCAGGACGACGTACTGCTCGAGGTGGCGATCGGCCAGCTGGTCGATCGGGCTGTTCGGCGTGGAAGCTTCGGTCACCTGGCCGACCCTACCTCGCAGGGGCGCGGAGGGCTGACCTGTTCGGTGCCGATACTGTGGCCAGCGATTCTGAGGAAAGGAACGGGGTTGAGTCAGCCACCCTACGGCGGTCCGGGCCAGAACCCGCCGTACCAGCAGCCGGGTCCGCCACAGGGTCCACCGCCCGCCCAGTACGGGCCGCCGCCTGGCCAGTACGCCCCGCCGCCTACCCAGTACGCCCCGCCGCCCGCTCCTTACGGTCCGCCACCCCAGCAGTACGGCGGCCAGCCGCAGTACAGCCCCGCCTCGATGGCACCGCAGCAGGGACCGGGCTTCGGCTGGGGACCCAGCTTCGGGCCTCCCGGCGGGCCAGGTGGTCCCGGCGGGCCGGGGTTCCAGCCGGGCTGGCAGCCGCAGCGGCCGAAGAAGAAGTCCAAGGGACCGCTGGTCGCGATCCTCGGCCTGGTCGGCGTGGCCGTCGTCGGCGCCTGGATCTTCGGCGTGATCAAGAAGAACGCCGACAACGACTACACGCCGCCGGTCAGCTCGCGCCGGTACACGCCGGAGCCGACCACCACGTCGGAGCCGACCGGGCAGCCCACCGAGGAGCCGACCTCGACGTCGTCGACCTCGGCTCCGACACAGGGCCCGTCCGACGCGACGGTGGTCGCCAAGAACGCGCTGTACAAGGTCGGCCAGATGCGGACGGTCAATTGCAAGGAGCCCCGCGTCCGGCCGACCAACGCCCGGAACGCGGCGGCGTACTGGGCCGCGATCAAGCCCTGCCTGGACAGGTCGTGGGCGCCGCTGGTGGCGAAGGCGGGCTACAAGTTCCGCGCGCCGCAGATGCTCTACTGGTCGGGCACCAGCGTGCACAGCCCGTGCGGCGACGGCCCGGTCAACGTGCCGTTCTACTGCTCGGGCAACCACATGATGTACATGAAGGTCGACGTCTTCGTGAAGGCCTACAACGAGTACCCGGACGCGGAGTCGAGGGCGTACGCGCGGATGTGGTACTCGCGGTCGATCGCCCACGAGTACGGGCACAGCGTGCAGTACATGACCGGGATCCTGCAGGCGTCCAGCCGGATGCGGTACGAGCAGACCGACTACGCCGGCCAGATGCGGATGACGCGCCGGATGGAGCTGCAGGCGAACTGCTTCGCCGGCGTCTTCCTGGCCGCGAACAAGCGCAGCTACCCGATCAACGGGATGATGCTCTACGTCTGGAAGAAGTGGGTCGTCACCGCCGGCGACAAGCCCGAGCAGGGTGACCACGGCAGCGTCGCCAGCCAGGCCCGCTTCATGGGCAAGTCCTTCACCAACGCCAACCCGGCCAGCTGTAATACCTTCGCAGCCTCACCGGCCAACGTCAGCTGACAACTCGGGCGGCGCGACCTGCTGCCAGGAGTCGAGCAGGATGTCGTAGAGCTCGTCGGCGTCCTCGAGCGCGGCGAGGCGGGCCCGAACCCAGTTCGAACCCGCCTCGTGCGGCGGAACCCAGAACTTCTGCGGTTCCGCCGCGATCAGCTCCTCCCGCTCCAGCCGGGGACACCGCACCGCGAACGACGTCCGGTCGTCCGGCACCGTCACGAACATCCGCCCCGCGACATCGAAGGTCGGGTGTCCCCACCGCTGCTTCTCCACCGTCTCCGGGAAGGACAGCGCGATCCGTCGTACGTCGTCAGCGTCCAGCACGCTCACACTGTAGAGCGCTTGCGGCCCGGTAGCAGGAGCGCGACGACCGCACCGGCGGCGACGATCGCCGCGCCCGTCCAGACCGCGGGAACCAGGCCGTCGGCGTACCGCGCCGGCGACTCGTAGGAGCCGGCCGAGGCGAAGACCGACGCGAGTACGGCGACGCCCATCGCGACACCGACCTCGCGGATGGTGTTGTTCGTCCCCGATGCCACGCCACGGTCCGCGTCCGCCGCACTCGCCATCACGACACTCGCCGCCGGCGCGAAGGTCAGTCCCATCCCGACACCGGCCAGGACGAACGGTACGACGAGCTCGCTGTACTGCGTCGACGCCGTGGTGATCAGCGCGATCCAGCCGAGCGCCACCGCGAGGAACACCTGCCCGGTCGCGATCAGTGCCCGCGGCCCGACCCGGTCGACGATCAGGCCGGCGATCGGCGCGACCACCATCGGCGCCATCGTCCACGGCATCGTCCGGATGCCCGACTCCAGCGGGCTGTAGCCCTGCACGACCTGGAAGAACTGGGCCAGCAGGAACACCGAACCGAACACGCCGACCGAGAACGTGAACGAGGTGATGTTCACGACGCTGAACGCCCGTACCGAGAACAACCGCAGCGGCAGCATCGGAGCCTCGGTCCGTCGCTCCCAGCCGATGAACGCGGCCAGCAGCACCACACCGGCGACCAGCGAGCCCAGCACTCCACCCGACGTCCATCCGTCGTCGGCGCCGTGCACGACACCCCAGACGATCAACAGCACCCCGCCGGTGGCCAGAACGAGGCCGAGCAGGTCCAGGCGCTTCGCCGTACCCTTCGACTCGCTCAGGACGCGCGCGGCGAGCAGTACGGCGACCACGCCGACCGGCACGTTCAGCCAGAAGATCCACTGCCAGTTCAGGCCGTCGACAACGGCTCCACCGACGACCGGACCGACCGCGACACCGAGTCCGGAGATGCCACCCCAGATGCCGATCGCGGCACTGCGCATCTTGTCCGGTACGGCGCCGGCCAGCAGCGTCAGCGACAACGGCATCACGGCCGCCGCGCCGACACCCTGGATCGCCCGGGAGCCGATCAGCATCCACGGCTCGGTGGCCATCGCGCAGGCCGCCGAGGCGAGCGTGAACAGCGCGATCCCGGCCAGGAACACCCGCCGGCGCCCGAGCCGGTCACCGATCGCCGCCGCGGTCAGCAGCAGGGCGGCGAAGGACAGCGTGTACGCGTTCACGAACCACTGCAGATCGGACAGCGACGCACCGAGCTCGGCCTTGATCACCGGCAGCGCGTTCGTCACGACCAGGTTGTCCAGCGTGACCATGAAGGTTGGAATCCCCACCGCGGCCAGCACCGCCCCGAGCCCGTACTTCCGGGTCCGCGCCACCACCGGCTCTTCGAGAGCGGTCGAAGTCATCGTGCACTCCTCACCCATCCCGGCCCGGAGGGCCGGCTAGTTGTAATTCACTGATAACAAGAACGATGAGACCAAAGTATGCATTGACTGATAACATGTCAAGGGACTTGGAGGAGGAAGCTATGGCGAGGGTTCGGTTGACCGCGGCTGAGCGGGGCGAGGAGGTGCTCCGGGCGGCGGTCCAGGCGTTCGGGGCGTCCGGGTACGAGGGCACCAAGACGGACGAGATCGCGCGGATGGCGGGCGTCTCGCAGCCCTACGTGATCCGCCTCTTCGGCACCAAACAGCAGCTGTTCCTGGCGTCGGTCCAGTTCGTCTGCGACCGGATCGAGCAGATCTTCCGCGAGGCGGCCGCCGAGTCCCCCGAGCTGAGCAACCTCGGCCGCAACTACGAGCGCTTACTCTCCGAGCCGGAACTCCTCCTCGTCCTCCTGCACGGCTTCTCCGCCGGCGGCGACCCAGCCATCGGCGACTGCGTCCGCGCCCGCTTCGGCGGCATCTACCAGCTCATCCGCGATCTCACCGGCGCCTCCGCCCGCGAAGCCCGCGAGTTCCTCTCCACCGGCATGCTCCTCACCGTCCTGTCCGCCATGCAGGTCATAGGCCCCCAAGCCATCCCCCTCCCCTGGGCCGAAGAACTAACCTCCACCCTCGGCACAGACTGACCCACGCGCGCTCCCGCGCTCGCTCCCCCGTCGCGCCCGCTCCGCGCGCTCCCACCCACCCAGGTCTGCGCGCTGCCGCGCTTCATCAACTACCCCGTGGTCCCGGAGCCTGTGGTGGGTCAGCCTGGGGGTGGTGAGCGTGTATCGCCACACGAGCTTCCGCGCGTGGCCGGCAACTACACTCCGGTTGGGTGCAGGGGACGCGGCTGGAGATGGGGCGGATTGCGGGGGCTCGGCGGGTTATTGACCCGGTGTTTCTGGACAGTCCGCTGTATCGGTGTGAGGCGCTGGAGGCCGCGCTCGGGTGTGCGGTGAGCATCAAGCTCGAGACGGCCAACCCGGTTCGTAGCTTCAAGGCTCGTGGGACTGAGCTGGTCGCGACACAGCTGGCGGAGAGCGGCTCGCGGTCCGTGGTGTGCGCCAGCGCGGGCAACCTCGGGCAAGCCCTCGCCTGGTCCGGTCGTGGCCGCGGGCTCGACGTCACGGTCGTGGCGTCGCGCTTTGCGACCGCGGCCAAGCTCGACCGGATCCGCGCGTACGGCGCCACGCTGGAACTGGTCGACGGCGACCACGAGCTGGCTCGCGAGCGGGCGGCCGCGATCGCGAAGTACGACGGCATCCGGCTGCTCGAGGACAGCCTCGACATCGAGACCTGCGAGGGCGCGGCGACCATCGGCCTCGAACTGGTGGACGCCGAGCCGTCGTTCGACGCCGTACTGATCGCTCTCGGCGGCGGCGCACTCGCCACCGGCGTGGGTCACGTGATGAAAGCCTTGGCGCCCGGAGTCGAGGTGATCTGCGTCCAGCCGCTCGGCGCGCCGGCGCTGACCCGCTCATGGCACGAACGCCGGGTCGTCACCACCGATTCGGCCAACACGATCGCGGACGGCGTCGCCGGCCGGTACCCGATCCCGGCCGTCCTCGACGACCTCCTCGTGGTCGCCGACGACGCTGTCCTGGTGGACGAATCGTCGATCATCAGCGGCATGCGGCTGCTCCTCGAGCACGCCGGCCTCGTCGTCGAACCGTCGGCCGCCCTCGGCATCGCGGCGATCCTCGAGGACCGCGAGCGCTTCGCCGGCCGGCACGTCGTCACCATCGTGTGCGGCAGCAACGTCGACCTCGACGCCTACCACCGCTGGGTCGGCACAGCTCCCTGACCGTTGCCTCGGCCAACGATTTCCACCGAGGCAGGCCGCAACACGCATCGGCCCGCCCTCTCGACCGGTGACGCTCACCCAACCACGGCCCCGGAACCACGGTGTGGTTGATGAAGCGCGGCAGCGCGCAACCCCGGGCGGGTGGAGCGCGCGAAGCGGGCGCGACGCAGGAGCGACCGCGGGAGCACGCGTGGGCTGGCTCGGTGGGTTAGTCGCGGCCGAGTTTTTGGCCGGAGGCGAACCAGATGGTGGCTGTGGCGAGGAGTAGGGCTCCGACGGTGATGAGGAGGGAGCCGCGAAGGTTGGCGCCTTGGATGAGGGCGGCTGCTACGGCGACTACGGGGACGAGTAGTACGGCGATTGCTGTGGGCAACCACCAGCGGCGGAGGGCGTCGGGGTGGACGCGGGCGTAGGACGGGAGTTGGGCGGTGAAGGCGGTGGCTAGGTGCACGACCAGGAGGGCGATTGCGGTGATGGCCAGGCTCCAGCTGATCTCGCCTGGTGCTCGCATCAGCCAGCCGGCGGTGACGATCAGGAGGAAGAACAGCCCGGCGAGGGAGTCCGGGAGGACTACGGTCGCCACGAGCAGCGGTACGCCGAGGAGTGGGATGAGGTCCATCTGGTCCCAGGACTGGACGGCCGGCACCACGAGTGCGACGGCTCCTGCGGCGGCGATCAGGAGGCGTGACAGCAGTACGGCGCTCCCGGAGGCCCGCAGTTGCGCAAGCCACAAGGTGATCCTCTCTGCGGCCGTCATCAGCAGCTCCTCCCATCCGCGGTCATGAGCCGTTCGTCAACCGCAGCCGGGCGGGCATTCACGTCCGCGGTCGGGCGGGTGTTCAGGTGCGTGGTCATGAGCGCATCCGGGGGGCTGCGGAGAGGCGGGAGGCGTCTCTGAGGACCTCGTCGAGGGTGCCGGCGCCTCGCCAGCGGACGGTGGGGACGCCGAGGTCGCTGAGGCGGTCGAGGTCTCGGCGGCGTTCGAGGAGGCGGAGGCGCCAGGCGAGGGGCCAGGTGCGGGCGTCGTGTTCTTCGAGGTCGATGATCGACGCGACATCCTCGGGCAGGGTGTCGACGGCGATCACTGTGCAGCCGGAGTGGACGAGCGTCACGACGTACCCGAGCATGGCTTGGCGGAGGAGGGGGCTGAGGACCAGGACCAGGCTGTCGGAGCGGATCCGGTTGCGGCGGGCGAGTTGTTCTTCGTCCTGCTGGCGGCCGCGGCGGTCGGCGTGGACGAGGGTGTCGAGGATGCGGCGCAGGTGGCCGCGGCCGCTGCCGGAGCGGACGCCGCGGACGAGGTTCCCGGTGTCGATCAGGCGGACGCGGTCGCCGTGCCGCAGGTAGTGTTCGGCGATCGACGCGGCGGCCCGGACCGCTGTGTCCAGGCTGCTCGAGCGTCCGTCGATGCCTTCGCTGATGCCGATCTCGCCGCCGGTGTCGAGCAGGATCACCACTTCGGTGTCGCGGTCCGACCACGTCGACGTGACGTGCAGCTCGCGGGTCCGCGCGGACACGGACCAGTTGATCCGCCGCAGCCGGTCACCGGTGCGGAACGGCCGTACGCCGGCCAGCTCGGTCCCCTCACCCGGTCGCCGGGACCGATGCAGTCCGACCAGACCGGCCGGCCGCGGTACGGAATCGACCGCCTCGAAGCCCTCCCGCAACGGCAGCGTGGACACGGCCAGCGGCTCGGCCGACGTCACCTGGACCCGGTACGCGCCGAGCGTCGACGTCGCCACAACCGTTGGTCGCTCCAACGCACGCAGACCCCAGCGCTTCGACCGCAGCCCGACCTCGAGCGTGACCGCGCCCTCCGACACCGGCTCCGCGATCGCCGCCTGTGGTGGGTCGTACTGGAACCACTGCGACCGCGGCAACGCCGCCACGATCAGGTCGATGTCCGGGTCAACCGTCCCGGACACCCGCAGCCGGTACGTCGTCGCCTGTCCCTCGAACAACACATCCGAGTCGAGCTCGGTATGGACGTCAGGCTGCTCACGTGGCCGGAAGTACCGCCCCCAGACCGCGACGAACGCCAGCGGCAGCCCGAACACCGCCGCGTCCGGCCGCCGCAGCAGCACCGCGATGCCCAGCAGCACCGCGGCGACAGAGATCGCGCGGATCTGCGCGTGGGTCGGTTGCCACCCCATCAGCGGGAAACGCTGACCACGGTCGGAGGCGCCGCGACCGTACCGAGCACTGTCCGGACCACGGTCGCCCCGGTGACCTCGTGCAGCCACAGCTCCGGCCGCACGGTGATCCGGTGCGCCAGAGCAGGTACGGCGACCGCCTTCACATCCTCTGGTACGACGTAGTCCCGGCCATGGATCACGGCGTACGCACGGGCCGTGAGGAGCAGCGCGAGTGAGCCGCGAGGGGATGCGCCGACGAGGACCTGCGAGTCCCGGCGGGTCGCGGCCGCGAGCTCCACGCAGTACTGGCCGACCGTGTCGTCGACCGTGACCGTTTCGACGGCTCGTTGGGCGGCGAGCAGGCCGGCGGCGTCCGTGACGGCGTCGACGGTCTGGTCCTCCTGGCGGCGGCTCATCCGGCGACGCAGGACCTCCCACTCCTCGGCGGCGCTCGGGTAGCCGAAGCCGATGCGCAGCATGAAGCGGTCGAGCTGGGCCTCGGGGAGCGGGTAGGTGCCTTCGTACTCGACCGGGTTCGCGGTCGCGAGCACGTGGAACGGGTTGGGCAGCGGGAAGGTCTGGCCCTCGACGGTGACCTGGTGCTCCTGCATCGACTCGAGCAGCGCGGCTTGGGTCTTCGGTGGGGTCCGGTTGATCTCGTCGGCCAGCAGCAGGCCGGTGAAGATCGGCCCCGGCCGGAAGACGAACTCCGACTCCTTCTGGTCGTACACGAACGCGCCGGTCACGTCGGACGGCAACAGGTCGGGGGTGAACTGCACCCGGCGGAACTCCAGCCCGAGCGCCTGCGCGAACGACCGGGCGGCCAGCGTCTTCGCCAGCCCCGGGTAGTCCTCGAGCAGCACGTGCCCACCCGCGAGGATCCCCGCGAGGACCAGCTCCAAAGCCTCAGACTTCCCGACCACTGCCTGGCTCACTCGCTCAAGCACCCGGCGACTCAGCTCCGAGACCTCACCGAGCGTTAGGTCGTGATCAGCCACTATTCCTCACAGGTTCTCGATGGTGTGGATCGCGTACTCGATCTCGTCGAGGGACGCGGTGCGTTTCTCGTCACCGGTGATCAGCCCCCAGAGCCGATCGCCGGTGAGCGCGCGGGCCCGGTCCGGCTCGCGCTCGGGATCGACGCCGTGGCGGTGCACCAGGCGATCGGTGGTCAGCTCCAGCAGCAGCGGCCGGATCCGGCGGGTGAACGTCTGCGACCCCTCGCCGGCCCGCCGCTCCCGGCTCGACTCCTGCAGCCAGGTGGCGATGAACTGGGTCCGGTTGTCGTTGCTCCGGGCCCGCACTACGGCGGAGTCGTCCTGCCGCCCGGGCCAGTTGGTCTCCAGCACCTGCGGGCCGATCAGCCGGATCGCCAGCGACCCGAATCCGATCGCCAGCGCCGCGGCCACGAACCACAACGGCCGGGGCGCCATCCCGGCCGCGGCGAACACGCCGATCAGCAGCAGGCTCGCCAGCACGGTGATCCCGACGTGTTGCAGCAGCACCTTGTTCAGCCGCAGCGACCGGCCCTTCTTCCGCTCCCGCGGATCCGGCGGCGGCCCCTTCTCCTCCAACGGCGACCAGCGGTACGACGTCATGACGTCACGTCCGCGGCGTGAGCGACAGCCAGCTCGTCGCGGAGACGAAGGAGGGCAGCGCGCGCCTCGGCCCGGGCCGCCTCGGTCGAGCCGTGCGTGGAGTACCGGGCCTCGCGGTACAGCTCCCCCAGCCGGACCAGCTGCGGCTCGGAGATCCCACCGACGCCGAGGACCCGGACGGTGAACTCAGCCGGTGTCTCCGACGGATCACGTGCCAAGCCTGCCGACGCCGCCGTCTCCTCCAGCGCGACCCAGCAGGCGATGACCGCGTCGGTCGAGGTCCCGGAGTCGATCGTGGACAGGCTGTTGTCCACCGCCTCGGCGAGCCGCTCGGCCTTGACCCGCTCCCACTCGGCCGCCGCGTCCTCGGCCTGCGGCAGCTCGACCTTGCGGACGATGCGGTAGACCAACCGGACCAGGACCAGCACGACGGCCGCGAACACGAGGTAGACCAGCGCCTGCCATAAGGCCTTCAGCCAGTCCGGCACCGGGCGGGGTTTCACGTCGCGCTGCGGCGGACCCCCGATCGGTGTCGGCACGTTCACGGACTGGGTCGGCGTGAAGGTCGGCAGCGGACGCGGGCTGGACCGCAGCGTGCTCTCGCTGAGTGGCCGGACCGAGCCGCCGGCCGACGCGAGCACGACGAAACCGGCCGCCACGAGCCCCACCAGCAGGACGGCGGCCAGCGCGAGCGCACCCCGACGCTGCGTCTGCATCTGGGAAGGCTAACCGATCAGAAGCCCGTGTCGAGGAACGGTAGGCGAGATGTGGAAAACGCTTGCGACGTCGCCGCCAGCGCACCGGCCGTGTGCTCCTGGACCAGCCCGGCACGGCCGAGCCTCGCCAGCGACGGCTTGCCGAGGTAGACGGCCCCGAGCTCGCGTACGTCGACGGTCAGATCGGCCGTCCGGGTGGTGGGCTCACAGTTGGCGCCGTCCGGTCCGCCGGTCAGGTGCCACGTCCCCGCGTTCCACGGGAGGAAGCCATCGGTGATCGCGAGGACGACGTCGATCTCGTGCGCGTACGTCCGGGCCGCGAGCGCGCGCCCGACGTCGACCGTACGCACCCACAGGCCGTCCCGGGTGATCGGCGACGGGGCCCGCTGGTCGAGCAGCAGATCGAGCAGCGGGTCGTCCGACGGAACCATCTCGCAGCGGATCTCACTCAGCAGGTCGGGCTCCAGCAGGTAGCGCCAGAGCGCGGCGTGCGACGCGATGTCCACGGCATGTACGCGATGGACCTCGACGAACCCCTTCTCCGCACGCTTGGTCCGGTAGTGGGCGAACCCGGTCACCTCGCCGTCGCGCTCGGCCAGCACGCACCGGCGTTTCGACCCGTTCGCCGGATTCCCCAGGAAGTTGTCGGTGACGACGTACTCCTGCCAGCGCTCGTCGTGCTGGAACATCCCCGGCCGCTCTGCCGCGAGCCGGTTGCGCAGGGCCGCGGTGGTCGCGAGGGTCTCCCGCACGTCGGCGTACCGGATCCGTACGTCGTCGATGCCGGCCACCGGCCGCAGCGCCCGCGCGGCCTTGGGTACGACGATCTCCTGGACGTCGGACGCGAAGCCGTACCCGAAGCGGCCGTAGATGACCGGCTCGCTCGCGGTCAGGGCGGCCAGCGGCTCGGTCCCCGTCTCGTGGATCTCGGTCAGCTGGGCGCGCATCAGGTCCCGGAGGATGCCGCGTCGCCGGTGCGTCGGGCGGACGCCGACCATGGTCACGCCGGCCACCGGTACCTGGGCGGCGCCCGGAACCGCCATCCGCAGCGAGAACGTGCCGGTGTGACCCACCAGCTGCCCGTCGTCGGTCGCGACGAGGCTCCGGTCGGGTTCCCAGATCCGCCGCTCCGCCTCGTACTGTGCGTCGGTCCACGGCGCCGCGAACGCCAGGTCCAGGAGCTCCACGAGCTCGTCCCACTCACCCTTGAACCGCCCGATCTCGTTCGCCATGCCCCCTGCCTACCAGACCCCTGGATCCCCGCCCATCGATTTCCGTGCGGTTCGACAGGAGGTACCGCCCCTCGGCCACCCTCGGATCGGCCTGTTCGCGCTCTGGACTGATGAAAATCGTTTTCATATACTCGGGCCATGACCGCCCGAGCGAGAACACCGTTGTCCCTGTTGGTGGGGCTCTCCACGACACTGCGGGAGCCTGTCCTGGATGCGATGACGGACGCGACCACAGTCGTCGTGGTGATCGATCAGGACGAGCTGCCCGAGCGGGGTGTGCTGGCCTGGCGAGTGCAGGACGCGTCCGGGCCGATCGACGCCGGCGAGTTCACGGTCGGGGACGACTGCGGTGCGTGCCAGCTGATCGAGTCGCTGGTGCCGCTGCTCGAAACCCTGGTCGCGCGGGCGCACTGGGATCACGTCGTCCTGGCTGCTCCCCCGGCGATGGAGGCGCGGCCACTCGTGACCACGCTGGTGACGACACTGCCCGAGCTCGTGGTCGACACGGTCACCTGCGTGGTCGACGCCGTACTGCTGGTCCAGCAACTGTCCGGTGACGAACTGCTCGCGGAGCGAGGGCTCGCGCTCGGCCCGCCGGACCGTCGCAACGTCGCGGAGCTCGCCGCACGGCAGATCGAGTACGCCGACATCTGTGTACTCGCGAACGCCCATCGCACCGCGGCGCCCGAGCGACTGCACAACCTCCTCCTGCACCTGAACCCGCGGACGACGGTGGTTGCCACCGACCCCAATGGCGTGCCGATCGGCGGGGTCGCGCGGACCAGACTGTTCGACTTCGAGGCGGCGGAGGCGTGGGCCGGTGAGCTCGCGCCGTCGGACCGGGTCCAGCCCAGCGGGGACGGCGTCACGACGGTGCTGTGGCGTTCGACCCGGCCACTGCATCCGGCCCGGCTGAACGACGCGCTCGAGGACATCGTGAACGGCGTGGTCCGTAGCCGCGGCGTGGTCTGGCTGGCGAACCGCCCGACCCAACGGGTCCGCTGGGAGTCGGCCGGGTACAGCGCGTCGCTCGGCATGCTCGGCGAATGGTCCGACACGGAGCACCTCGCGGAGTGCACGGTCGTCGCGACCGGGATGGGTCTGGATCCGGCCCGCCTGCAGTCGGTCCTCGACGCGTGCCTGCTGACCGAGTCCGAGCTCGCCAGCCTGGACTGGCAGAACCTCGACGACCCGTTCGCCGGAGTCTTCTAACCCAACAGCGGCAGACGGTCCGCGTGCGGGCCGAGCATGTCCAGGTCGGCCTCGTCGAGCGGGACCCGGCCGGTCGCCTTGAGTACGTACGTCGTGGTGTCCCAGCCGATCTCGTCCCACGCCTCCGGGCCGAACAGACCGTCCAGCGTCCGGGCTACCACCTGCAGACCCTCCGGATCCGGCTCGGGCGCGCCCGGCAGGCCGACGATCAGGTCGAGGTGGTGGACCGTTGCCTCGAGCACCAGCGTCGCGACGAAGTCCTTCGCCCGCAGCACGTGCCCCTGCGTCTCGACCCGGGTGGTCTTGTCGGCCAGGCCGGCCGCGGCCGCCCGCACCGCGGCCTCGGACACCTCCCGCCAGTGCTGGACGAGTACGCCGGGCTTCCGGTACGCGGCCGCGACCCCGCGGACGAAGCTCGTGTCCGGCCCGGGATCACCGTCCATCCGGGCCGGGAAGTCCTGCCAGTACGTGACGAAGTCGCGATCCGGATCGGCGATCGCCGGGCTGGCGAACGCGATCAGGGCGCGCTGGGCGTCGTACAGGAGATGGACCAGCAGCGGACCGACCGGCATGCCGGGGCATCTGGTCTCGCGCCCGAAGTCGGTGTCGCTCAGCCCTTGCACGGTCTCGGTCAGGCGCCCATAGGTCCGCCCCAGCGTCGCCGCCAGTCCCAGCGGCAACGCCGCTCGCTCGGGTGCCTTCATCCCCGGCCTCCTCGATCTGCTCCTCTCGAACCTAACCCGCGAGAGTGCCGAGGTGTTCCTACGAGCGCACTGTGTCCAGGTGGGCAGCCGCGGCGGCCTCGAGGTGGCTGAGGTCGGAGGAGACGGTGGCGAAGGTGTAGCCCTGGGCCAGGCGGGCCTTGGCGGATTCGCCGTCGAAGGTGTGGATGCCGGCGGCGATCCCGGCCTCCTGGGCGGTCCGGGCGATCAGCTCGACCGCTTCCTCGAACGGGCCGTCGATCTCCGGGTCGCCCGGGAACCGAGCACCCAGCGCCAGCCCGAGGTCCGACGGGCCGACGTACACACCGTCGAGACCCGGGGTCGCGCAGATCTCCGCCACGTTCTTCAGGCCGAGCGGAGTCTCGATCATCGCGAGCACGACGGTTGCCGCGTTGGCGTCGGCCGGCACCGGGCCGATCCGCAGCGACGCGCGGATCGGGCCGAACGAGCGCCCACCGAGCGGAGGGTACTTGGCCGCCTGGACGGCCCGTGCCACGTCGTCCGCGGTGTCGATCAACGGCACGATCACGCCGACCGCTCCGGAGTCCAGCGCACGCCCGATCGGCGTCGCGTCGTTCGCCTCGACGCGGACCAGCCCGACCGACCTGACGTCGCCGACCGCCGCGCCCGCGTCGATCGCGAGCAGCCCGTTCAGCAGGCCGGTGGAACCGATCAGCCCGTGCTGCCCGTCCAGCACCACGTAGTCGTAGCCCAGCCGCGCGATCCGCTCGGTCGCCGGTGGCGCGTCCAGCGTCACCCAGTAGCCGACCAGCTTTTCGCGCGAACGGATCCGGGTGGCGAAGTCAGTCATACCGACGAGGCTAACTACACCGGCGGGACGCCGTGCCGGCGGTGGGAGAACGTCCGGTCCTTGGACTGGGCCGCGGCCAGCCGGGCGATCAGGTCGTCGCGCAGGTTCTCCGGCTCGACGATGGCGTCGATGACCAGGTCCGCGGCCAGCCGGAGGATGTCGATATCGGTCTCGTACTCCTCGCGCAGGCGGGAGACGTACTCGACCCGTTCGCCCTCGTCGGCGATCTCCTGGATCTTGTTGTAGTACACGGCGTTGATCGCGGCCTCCGGACCCATCACCGCGATCTTCGCGGTCGGCAGCGCGACACACGCGTCGGGTGAGAAGCCGGGTCCGCACATCGCGTAGAGGCCGGCGCCGTACGCCTTGCGCACGATCACCGAGACCGTCGGCACGGTCGCCTCCGACACCGCGGTGATCATCTTCGCGCCGTGCCGGATGATCCCGGCCCGCTCGACCTCGCTGCCGATCATGAAGCCCGGTACGTCGCACAGGTACACCAGCGGCACGTTGAACGCGTCGCACAACCAGATGAACCGCGCCGCCTTGTCCGCGGAGTCGACGAACAGTACGCCGCCCTTCACGGCCGGCTGGTTCGCGACGATCCCGACCACCTGACCGGCGAGCAGCCCGAACCCGGTGACGAGCTCCGGCGCGTACGCCGGCTTGACCTCGAAGAACGTGTCCGCGTCGACGACCGCCTCGATCACGTCGTGGATGTCGAACCCGACGCTCTCCTCGGCCGGCACCAGGTCCCGGGTGAAATCGCGCGCCGGCGGCGAGGCGTCGTACGACGGCGGCCGCGACTGCCACGAGCCGGGCAGGTAGGAGAAGTACTGCTTGGCGAGGTCGATCGCCTCGGTGTCGTCGGACGCGAGCAGGTCGCCGCAGCCGGAGACACTGGTGTGCATCCGGGCGCCGCCCATCTCCTCCAGCGTGACCTTCTCGCCGACCACCATCTCGGCCATCCGCGGGGAGCCCAGGTACATCGAGGCGTTGCCGTCGACCATGATCACGATGTCGCAGAACGCCGGGATGTAGGCGCCTCCGGCGGCGGACGGGCCGAACAGGCAGCAGATCTGCGGGACCTTGCCGGACAGCGCGACCTGGTTGTGGAAGATCCGCCCGGCGCCACGCCGGCCGGGGAACAGGTCGACCTGGTCGGTGATCCGCGCGCCGGCGGAGTCGATCAGCCAGAAGATCGGCAGCTCGTCGCGGAGCGCGACCTCGGTCATCCGGACGATCTTCTCCACCGTCCTGGCCCCCCACGAACCGGCCTTCACGGTCGGGTCGTTGGCGACCAGCAGGGCCGGGCGGCCGTCGACCAGCGCCCGGCCGGTGACCACGCCGTCGGCGGGCAGCCCGGGGTTGAGCGCGTTGGCCAGCTGGGCGTCTTCGACGAAGCTGCCCTCGTCGACGAGCAGCGCGATCCGGTCGCGGACGTACAGCTTGTTCTGATTCGCGAGCTTGGCCGCCGCCTTCTCCGGCGGCCCCAGCGTCGCCTCGCGAGCGACCTTGACCTCTGTCCAGTGATCGCGCGTCATGCAGTCATCATTCCACTGGGAGCCCGAGCGACCGGGCGATCAGCATGCGCTGGACTTCCGACGTACCCTCGCCGATCTCGAGGATCTTGGCGTCGCGGTAGAACCGGGTGACCGGGTACTCCTCCATGAAGCCGTAGCCGCCGAAGACCTGGGTCGCGATCCGGGTCGCGGTCACCGCCGACTCGGTCGCGTAGAGCTTGGCCACCGACGCGGCCTGCTTGAAGTCGGCCATCGACGCGCCGGCATCCTTCAGGGCCGCGGCCCGGTAGACCAGCATCTCGGCGGCGTCGGCCATCACCTTGAGGTCCGCGATCTGGAAGGCGACGCCCTGCTTGCGCCCGATCGGACCACCGAACGTCTGCCGCTCCCCGGCGTACTGGACCGACATCTCCAGGCAGGCCCGGATGCATCCGAGCGCGACGGCCGCGATCGCGACCCGCCCGTCGTCGAGCGTCGCGAGGAACTGCGCGAACCCCTTGCCACGTGTGCCGAGCAGGTTCCCCTCCGGGACGCGGCAGCCGGTGAGCGCCAGCGGGTGCGTGTCGCTCGCGTGCCAGCCCAGCTTGTCGTACGCCGCCTCGGCCACGAAGCCCGGCGTACCACTCGGGACGATGATCGTGGAGATCTCCGGCTTGCCGTCCGCCTTCTCACCGGTCCGCGCGGTCACGGTCACGCACGAGGTGATGGTGGAGCCGGAGTTGGTGATGAACTGCTTCGCGCCGTCGATCACCCACTCGCCGCCGTCGAGCACCGCGCGGGTCTTGGTCGCGCCGGCGTCCGACCCGGACTCCGGCTCGGTCAGCCCGAACCCGGCCAGCTTCCGGCCCGCGACCAGGTCCGGCAGCCAGGTGGCCTTCTGCTCGTCGGTGCCGAAGGTGAGGATCGGGTTGATCCCGAGCCCGACCGCCGCCTCGAGCGTGATGCCCATGGACTGGTCGACCCGGGAGATCTCCTCGATCGCCACGCACAGGCTGGTGAAGTCGCCGTCCGCGCCGCCGTACTCCTCGGGCGCGGTCAGGCCGAACAGGCCGAGCCGGCCCATCTTCTGCACGACCTCCACCGGGAAGTAGTGCTTGCGGTCCCACTCGGCGGCGTGCGGCGCGATCTCCGCCTCGGCGAAGTCGCGGACG
This sequence comes from Kribbella sp. NPDC048837, assembly GCF_055586945.1. NCBI lineage: Bacteria > Bacillati > Actinomycetota > Actinomycetes > Propionibacteriales > Kribbellaceae > Kribbella > Kribbella sp. NPDC048837. The sequence continues at coordinate 1,312,948 of NZ_JBVJHF010000002.1, read as the reverse complement.
CTGTGGCGGAACTCGCGGTGCTCCTCGGACAGCTGGAACATGACCCACTCCCTGTACTTGACGCTGACGCCTCCCCTCCAACCACCCACATCACCAGAGCAACTGGTGATGGTGGTGAGTGGTGGATGGGAGGTGTGCTTGACGCTTACGTAAACGTAAAGCACCATCGGGTGTGTGCACAATAGCCGGGTGCCCGCTCAGACCTGGTCGATCGCCGAACTGGCCACCGAGTACGACGTCACGCTGCGAACGATCCGGTTCTACGAGGACCGCGGCCTGCTCACCCCCGAGCGCCGCGGCACCGTCCGCGTGTACCACTCCCGCGACAAGGTCCGCCTCGGCCTGATCCTGCGCGGCAAGCGGCTCGGCTTCTCCCTCGACGAGATCGCCACCATCGTCGACATGTACGACGCCGAGCCGGGCGAGGAGGGCCAGCTCGTCTACCTGCTCGACCAGATCACCCACCGCCGCGCCGACCTCGAGCAACGCCGCCGCGACATCGACGAGACCCTGCGGGAACTCGCCGAGGTCGAGCGCCGCTGCCAGACCGACCTCGAGTCGTTGCGCACCCGGTAGATCTCCCCGACCCGGAGCCATAGGCGCGAAGCGACGCCGGGACTACCGTGAACCACGGGGCCGCCGCACACGAGGCGGAGGGGAGAAATCCGTGAGCGATACCGGGATGACAGCGCCTGCACCGATCGGAACCGGATCGAACGGCACCGGACCGATCGGCACAGGAGGGCCGCCGGCGTACTCGCTGGGGACGGACGAGGCCGTCGCCGCGGCCCGGTCGAACGCCCTGGCCGGCCTGTCCGGGACCGAAGCGGCCGGCCGGCTCTCGACGTACGGCCCGAACGAGATCGCGGCGGAGAAGCCGCCCTCGCTCTGGGCCGTCGCGCTGGCGCAGGTCCGCGACCCGATGAACCTGATGCTGATCGGCGTCGTGATCGTGAGCCTGCTGATCGGGGAGCTGTCGACCGGGATCCTCGTCGCCCTGCTGATCCTGCTGAACGTCGGACTCGGCACCCGCCAGGAGCTGACGGCGCGGGCGAGCGTCGACGCCCTGGCCAAGATGCAGATACCGCAGGCCCGGGTGATCCGCGGCGGCGAGCTGACGCTGATCGCGGCCACCGAGGTGGTCCCGGGCGATCTCGTCGAGGTCGAGGCGGGCGACATCGTGCCCGCCGACGGGCGCATCATCCGGTCCGCGACGCTGGAGGCGCAGGAGGCCGCGCTCACCGGGGAAAGCGCGCCGATCGCGAAGGACACCCACACGCTGATCGAGGCCGACGTGGCGCTGGGCGACCAGACCGACATGTTGTTCCAGAACACCTCGGTGACCCGGGGCACCGGCACGATCCTGGTCACCGCGACCGGGATGCAGACGCAGATGGGCCAGATCGCGACGATGCTGACCTCGGTCAAGCGGACCCGGTCGCCGCTGCAGCGGGAGCTGGACTCGCTGACCAAGATCCTCGGGATCATCGCCTGGGGCGCGGTCGCGGTCATCGTGGTGGCCGGCCTGATCCGCGGGGTGCCCGGCAAGGAGGTGCTGCTGCTCGGCACCGCGATGGCGATCTCGGCGATCCCGACCGGCATGCCGGCGTTCGTCTCCGGCCTGCTCTCGCTCGGCGCGAAGCAGCTGGCGGCAGCGAAGGCGGTGGTGAAGAACCTCACCGATGTCGAGACCCTCGGCGCCACCAGCGCGATCAACACCGACAAGACCGGCACGCTGACGCTGAACCAGATGATGGTCTCGACGTTGTACGCCAGCGGATTGTGGTTCACCGTCGACGGCGAGGGCTACCGCAAGAGCGGCGCGATCCGTTCGGTGGCCGGCAAGCCGGTGCCGGACTTCACCCGCCTCGGTCTCGGCCTGGTCCTCGACAGCGACGCGGTGGTCGGTGACGACGGTTCGGTGATCGGGGACCCGACCGAGGCGGCGCTGGTAGTGCTGGCCGCGAAGCTCGGCATCGACGCGGAGGAGACCCGGCAGGCCTACCCGCGGCTGGCCGAGGTCCCGTTCGACTCCGAGTACAAGTTCATGGCGACGTTCCACCGGGTGACTGTCGACGACGTCGAGCACGTCATCGAGCTGGTCAAGGGAGCACCCGACGTGGTCGTCGCGCGCTGCACCCAGGCCGGCGGTCCGCTCAGCGGCTCACAGGTGCCGATCGCCGAGTCGCGGGCCGGCATCGACGACGCCAACCTGCGGATGGGGCAGAAAGGCCTGCGGGTACTGGCGTTCGCCGCCCGCCTCATCGCCGACGACGAACTGGCCACGATGACCGCCGATCCGATGTCGCTGACGCAGGGACTGTCGTTCGTCGGGCTGGCGGGGATCATCGACCCGCTGCGGGCGGAGGCCAGGGACGCCGTCCGGACGGCGCTCACGGCCGGCATCGACGTACGCATGATCACCGGGGACCACGCGATCACCGCGCAGGCGATCGGTGCGGAGCTGGGCCTCGGCCCGGGAGCGGTCAGCGGCGCCGAACTGCAGGCGCTCAGTGACGATGAGCTGAAGCAGCGGCTGCCGCAGCTGCACGTGTTCGGGCGGGTGACGCCCCAGGACAAGCTGAGGCTCGCGCGGACGATGCAGGAGCTGGGCCTGATCGTCGCGATGACCGGTGACGCCGTCAACGACGCGGCCGCCCTCAAGCAGGCCGACATCGGGGTGGCGATGGGGAGCGGCAGCGAGGTGACCAAGCAGGCCGCGCGGATGGTGCTGACGGACGACAACTTCGGCACGCTCGTCCACGCCGTCGAGATCGGCCGGCGCGTGTACGACAAGGTCGTGGCGTACGTCCGGTACCAGATGACGCAACTGCTGTCGCTGGTCCTCCTCTACCTCGTCGCGTCGGTGTTCGACATCAACCAGGGTGTGGCCATGACGCCCTCCATGGTGCTGTACCTGCTGTTCGTCGCCACCGTGGCCGGCGTCGTCATCATCGCCGTCGATCCCGGTGACCCCGACGTGATGCACCGGCCACCGCGTGACCCCGGCGTACCGATCACCAACCGGGGCGCGGTGATCATGTGGATCGTCTACGCCTTCGCGCTGTTCCTGGCCGCGCTGGGCCCGCTGCTCCTGGGGCCGGACGAGCCGAGTCCCACGCAGGCCAGCGTGTCGATGACGATGACGTTCGTGGTGATGGGTCTGGGGACCGTGTTCAACGCGGTGGTCAACCGGCGTGACCCGACCAGCGGCCTGACCCCACCGATCCTGATGGCGCTGGGGATCGGGCTGATCTCCTTCGTCCTGCTCTTCCTCGGCACCCAGCTCCCGACCCTCCAGGGCGGGCTGCTCACCACCGAGCTGAGCCCGCGCCAGTGGCTCACCTGCGCCGGCCTGGCCGCGATCCTCCCGATCGTCGTCGAGGTAGGCAAACTGATCCGCCGACGCCGTAACCCCCAACCCCCGACCCTGACCCCGGAGTACGCCGTCGCCCCGGCCCGCGCCCGGAAGCCTGCCTAGGCGGAGGCGCCGGGGAGATGGACCACCCGCACGCCGGCGGGGAGTTGAGCGCCGCCGGTGAGCAGGGTCCCGTCCAGCCAGGCCTCGACCACCGTCGCCAGCTCCTCCGGGTGGCTGAAGTTCACCGCGTGCGCCGCCCGTTCCACCAGCGCGACCGCGACGTGCCCGGCAGCGAGCCGGACCACCTCGGCGACGCGGGCCGGGGACGGCATGAGCGGGTCCCGGCCGCCGAGGACGGCCAACGTCGGGACCGGGGTGTGCAGCAACCGTTCCAAGGATGGGAAGAGGGTCAGCTGGTGGAACAGGCGCAGGCCGTTGACCGGCCCGAACCTGAGGTAGTCCGGTAGCGCGACCGGGACCATCCTCGGGCTCTCACGACTCACGTCCAGCGCAAGCTGGCCGAGCGCGCGGCGCAGCGGCCGGTTCTGCAAGCCGCCGGCCGGCGAGACCAGGACCAGGCGCTCGACCCGCTCAGGTGCCTCGTGGGCGACCTCGAGCCCGATCGGACAGCCCATCGAGTTGCCGATCAGCACCGCCTGGTCGATGTCGAGCGCGTCCAGGATCGCCAGCAGGGCGCCGGCCAGAGCGCGGATGTCCAGGACCTGGTCGCACCGCTCGCTGCGGCCGTAGCCCGGCAAATCCGGGACGACGTTGAGCCGTCGTCCGGCCAGCACGCGGGCCGTGGGCATCAGGTACGCGCCGGAGATGGCGAAGCCGTGGACGTGGACCAGCGGTACGCCGCTGCCCCGCAGACTCCGCTGGACGTAGACGGACCTGCCCCCGACCCGGACGTACTGCGTCACCCACTCGCCGTCGGCCACCATGGCGGATTCTCCCACGAGTGGGCCGGGCCGGTCGCTGGTCCGGCTTCATCCGGGCGGGGTGATGCAGGACGGGGGGTGGGGCAGTCCAATGGTGGGCGGACAGGCGTGCGGAGGGTGGTGCCGGATCGGGGCGTAGGGGGCAGGGGATGACATCTCGCGAGCAACGGATCGCCGACTTCATCGACGCGTTCCGGGTCGAGCCGGGGTCGAAGGTCAAGCTGGGCAGGGACTTCGATCCGGCCTTCAAGGGAACCGTCCGGTCCAAGAAGGAGGGCCGCCGGCTGCTGGCCGTGGGCATCGAACTGCTGGCCGAGTACCAGTCCCGGCTGTACGCGCAGCACACCCACGGCGTCCTCGTGGTGCTCCAGGCGCTCGACGCCGGCGGCAAGGACGGCACCATCCGCCATGTGATGACCGGGGTCAATCCCCAGGGTGTGGCGGTGCACAGCTTCAAGGTGCCCTCCAGCGCCGAGCTGGATCACCACTACCTGTGGCGCTACGGGCTGCAACTGCCGCGTCGCGGCGAGATCGGCATCTTCAATCGCTCGCACTACGAGGAGGTGCTCGTCGTCCGCGTGCACCCCGAGCTGCTCGAGCGCCAGAACCTGCCCCACAGCGCCCGGGGGCAGGGGCTGTGGCGACGGCGGTTCCACGAGATCAACGAGTGGGAGCGAACCCTCACCCGCAACGGCACCAAGATCGTCAAGCTCTTCCTGAACCTGTCCAAGGAGGAGCAGCGGACCCGGTTCCTGCGGCGGATCGATCTCCCCGACCACAACTGGAAGTTCTCCTCGGCCGACGTCCGGGAGCGTGAGTACTGGGACGACTACCAGCGGGCGTTCTCGAAGATGCTGTCGAACACGAGCACCGAGTGGGCGCCGTGGCACGTGATCCCCGCCGACCGCAAGTGGTACGGGCGGATCGCGTCGGCCGCGGTGATCGCCAACGCGCTGATCGAGATCGATCCGCGGTTCCCCACGATCGACAGCGACGCACGGAAAGCGCTGCTGAAGGTGAAGGAGACCCTCGAGGCACAGTCGCCGGAAGGGGCAGCGCCCGACCCGTTCGAAGCAGGGTAGGCCGGGACCGCGATGGCTGCGCCCACCGACCGTCCCGACGTCAGACCGCCGTGGTGGCAGGAGTATGTGCCCGGCGTGGTGCTGGCCAGGGCGTACCAGCGAGGATGGTTGCCCAAGGACATCGTCGCCGGCCTCGTCCTGTCAGCCCTGCTGGTGCCGCAGGGGATGGCGTACGCGCAGCTGGCCGGGCTGCCGCCGGTGACCGGTCTCTACACCTCGATCCTGTGCCTGCTCGGCTACGCGGTCTTCGGCCCGTCCAAGGTGCTGGTGCTCGGTCCCGACTCGTCGCTGGGCCCGATGATCGCGGCAACGATCGCGCCGCTCCTACTCGCGAACGGCGACCCCGCGCGGGCGATCGCGCTCGCGTCGATGCTGGCCGTGATGGTCGGCGTGGTGATGGTGGTCGCCGGGGTGGCCCGGTTCGGGTTCGTGGCGGACCTGCTCTCGAAGCCGACCCAGATCGGCTACATGAACGGGCTCGCGCTGACCATCGTGATCGGTCAACTGGCCAAGCTGTTCGGGTTCTCGGTCGATGCCGAGGGCCTGCTGGCCGAGCTGCGTGAGGTCGTGGAGGGGCTCGCGAACGGGCAGGCCAACACGACGGCCGCGATCCTCGGAGTGGGTTCGCTGGCCGGCATCATGCTGCTGAACAGGTTCCTGCCCAAGCTGCCGAGCGTTCTCATCATCGTGGTGCTGGCCTCCATCGTGGTCAGTGCCTTCGACCTGGAGACCCACGACGTCGACACGGTCGGTGTGCTCCCGCAGGGATTCCCGCCGTTCACGATCCCGGACGTCGCCTGGGACGACCTGCCGCCGTTGTTCATCGGCGCGCTGGCGATCGCCGTCGTCGCACTCGCGGACACGATGTCCACGGCCTCGGCGTTCGCCGCGCGCAGAGGCGAGCAGGTGCGCGGGAACCAGGAGATGATCGGCATCGGCGCGGCCAACATCGCGGCCGGGTTCTTCCAGGGCTTCCCGGTCAGCACCAGCGGATCCCGTACGGCGGTCGCCGAGCAGGCCGGGTCCCGGTCCCAGGTGACCGGCGTCGTCGGCGCCGCGATGATCACGGTGGTACTGGTCTTCGCCACCGGGCTGATGCAGTACGTGCCGCAGCCGACCCTGGGCGCGATCGTCATCGCCGCCGCGCTGTCGCTGGCCGACATCGCCGGGACCCGCAGGTTGTGGCATCAGCGCCGGATGGAGTTCTGGCTGTCGATCATCGCGCTGCTCGGTGTCGCCCTCCTCGGAGTGCTGCCCGGCATCCTGATCGCCGTCGCCCTGTCCATCCTGAACGTCTTCCGCCGTACCTGGTGGCCGCACCAGGCCGAGCTCGGCCGGGTGGAGGGGATCGACGGCCTGCACGACACCGAGAGCTACCCCGACGCCGAACTGCTGCCCGGCCTGGTCGTCTACCGTTTCGACGCGCCGCTGATCTTCGCCAATGCGCGGATGTTCGGCGAGAAACTGCGGGCGATCGCCGAGGACCACCCCGGCCTGCGCTGGATCATCGTGGCCGCCGAACCCATCACCGACGTCGACACCACCGCCTCCGACATGCTGCAGGAACTGGACGCCTGGCTGAACGAGCACGGCGTCTCGCTGGTCTTCGCGGAGATGAAGGATCCGGTGCGCGAGAAGATCGAGCAGTACGAACTGACCCGCACGATCGACCCGCGGCACTTCCTCCCGACACTGGACGAGGCCGTCGAGCAGTACGTGCGGGAGACCGGCGCAACCTGGAGTGCGCCGGAGAACAAGACGTAACTGTCGATCTGCGGCCTACAGGCCGGCCGCGGCGTAGAGCGGCGCCTGCGCTTCGGCGTAGCGCTGCACGGCCAAGGCGGCCAGCCGGGGATCGGCGCCGAGCGGGCGGCTCACCGGGCGACCGGCCGAGAGGCGGCGGACGCGGTCGGCGAAGAAGCCGGGGGCCAGCAGGTACGTCGCGACCGCCACGCGGCCCGGAGTCCGGGACAGAACGGGCCCGAGGCGTTCACCCGCACCGGAGACATAGCCGACGGAGACCGGGCGATCCACGCGAGTCGAGAGCAGGTCCGCCGTCTCGACGCAGTCGGCGAGAGCTCGAGGGTCGGACGAGCCGGCCGCGGCGAGAACCACGTGTTCGACGAGACCGAGGTCGCCGAGGCGGTCGGCGAGGATCTCCACGAGGACCGGGTCCGGCCCGAGCGCCGAGGCCGCCCCGACCCGGCCGGGATACCGGTCCGCCTCGGCGGCGACGTCGACGTACACGTGGTAGCCGCCGGACAGCAGCAGGGGCACCACGACGGCTTGGTTGCTATCAGCAACCACCCGGCGCACCAAGCCGGGCAGCGCGGGGACGTCGACGTCGACGAAGCCGAGGGAGATCGGGACATCGGGACGTTCCCGGGCCATCATCCGAACCAGCTCGTGCACCGTGCGGATCCCACGCGGGTCCGCCGTACCGTGGGCCGCTGCGATCAGATCGGTCATGACGGAACTCCGGCGGGTTCGACCGCGAGGCGATAGCCACGGCGGACGACGGTCCGGACCAGCTCGGGGCGCCCGACCGCCGTACGCAGCCGGTTCACCGTCACCTCCACGGCGTGCACGTCCTCGGCCCCGGGCAGTACGGCGAGCAGCGCGGGCCGCGACACCACATCACCGCCGGCCGCGACCAGGGCAGCCAGTACCGCGCGTGGACCCGGGCCGAGCGGCAACACGACCCCGTCCAGCACCGCAGCACCACCGCGGATCACCAATTGCCCGAACTCGGTCTCGATCGACCGGGCGTTGTCATCCGTGAGCCGGTCGGTCACGATCCGGATCAGCGCGCCCAGCCGGTAGCGGTCCGGCACCAGAGGCTCCAACCCCAACGCCACAAAGGGTCCAGCGGTCACCGGGCCGACGCAGGCGTTGAGCACCCGGCCTGTCCGCAGTGCCGACACCAGAGCGTCGTACTGCCCGGTCAGCGCCGCAGCATCGAGCATGGCCTGCGCACCGGGTGCGGAGGTGTGCACCACCGCGTCCACGATCCCTGTGCAGACCTGGCCGATCATCCGCTCGACCATCGCCGGGTCCGGCGCCGGACCCCAGCGGTACACCTCCAGCCCGCGCACCGACGCCCCAGCCGACCGCAGTGCGTCCTGCAAGGCCGGGTCCGACAGACCATGCAGCTGTACGACGATCTTCCGCCCTTGCACCCCTTGGTCGCGGAGCCACTCCACCACCTCGGCCGTCGTCTCCGACCGGGCGGACCAGTGCTCGACCAGTCCGGCCGCGCGGATCGCACCCCGCGCCTTCGGACCGCGGGCCAGGATGCGCGACTGCTCCAGCGTGCCGAGCAGATCCGCGGCCAGTCCGGCGGTGTCGGCCGCCTCGATCCACCCGCGGAACCCGACCGCGGTGGTGACGACGACGTCGTCCGGCGGGTTCGCGATCACCCGCCGGGTCGCCTCGAGCAGCGCGTGGTCGTCGGCGACCGGCACGATCTGCAGGGTCGGCGCGTGCAGCACCTTCGCGCCGCGCCGCTCGAACGAGGCGATCAGGTCCTCGGCCCGGCGGTGCGCGCTGATCGCGATCGTGCAGCCACTGAGTGGCCCGGTCCTAGTCACCGAGGTTCACCACTACCTGTCCGTCGGCCACTTCGACCTGGTACGCCGGCAGCGACACCGACGGATCGTCCAGGCACTGGCCGGTGCGCAGGTCGAAGACCTGCTTGAACATCGGCGACGCGACCGTCGGTACGTCGCCGCGGCTGCCGACGATGCCGCGGGACATCACGTTCGCGCCGCTGAACGGATCCTGGTTGCCGATGGCAAACACCTGGCCGTCGTGGGTGCGGAACAGGGCGATCTGCACGTCCCCGATCAGAGCCGCGACCCCACGCTCCGGCAGCAGGACGTCGTACCTGCAGACCACTCTCCGACTCATGGCCGTCACCCTCATCGGCGTACCTCCAATCGGGGGCCGGCCAGCAGCACCGGCTCCAGCTGTCCGCGTTCGGCCGGGGTGGCGGGCCGCGGCTGGTTGCGCTCGACCACGTACCGCAGGTCGGCGTCGGGCTGGTCCGGTGCGTTCACGAACGAGACGAACCGGGCCAGCTTGTCGGGGTCGTTCAGGGTCGCCTGCCACTCGTCGACGTAGGAGTCGACGTGCTTGGCCATCGCGGCGTCGAGGTCGGCGGCGATGCCGAGGCTGTCGTTCAGTACGACGTCCCGCACGTGATCCAGGCCGCCGTCGAGCTCGCGCATCCACACGGCCGTCCGCTGCAGCCGGTCACCGGTGCGGATGTAGTACATGAGGAACCGGTCGATGGCCTGGAACAGCTCCTCGTCGGTCAGGTCGGACGCGAGCAGCTCCGCGTGCCGCGGCGTCATGCCGCCGTTGCCGCCGACGTACAGGTTCCAGCCCTTCTCGGTCGCGATCACGCCGACGTCCTTGCCGCGCGCCTCCGCGCATTCGCGAGCACACCCGGAGACACCGAGCTTGAGCTTGTGGGGCGACCGCAGTCCGCGATACCGCAGCTCCAGCGCGATCGCCATCCCGACCGAGTCCTGTACGCCGTACCGGCACCAGGTGGACCCGACACACGACTTCACGGTCCGCAACGCCTTGCCGTACGCGTGCCCGGACTCGAAGCCGGCGTCGACCAACCGCTGCCAGATCGCCGGCAACTGCTCGATCCGCGCGCCGAACAGGTCGACCCGCTGCCCGCCGGTGATCTTCGTGTACAGGCCGAAGTCGCGCGCGACCTCGCCGATCGTGATCAGGCCCTCCGGGGTGATCTCGCCGCCCGGGATCCGCGGGACGACCGAGTACGTGCCGTCCTTCTGCATATTGGCCATCACGTGATCGTTGGTGTCCTGCAGCGTCGCCCGCTCGCCGTCGAGCACGTGCCCGCTGGGGTCCAGGCTGGCCAGGATCGACGCCACCACCGGCTTGCAGATGTCGCAGCCGCGACCGGTCCCGTGCCGCTCGACGATCTCGCTGAACGTGCGCAGCTCGGTGATCCGGACCACGTCGAAGAGTTCGGCCCGGGACAGCGCGAAGTGCTCGCACAAGGCCTTGCTGACCTCGACTCCGGCCTTGGTGAGCTCGGTGTTGAGCAGGTTCTTCACGATCGGCAGGCAGGACCCGCAACTCGTGCCGGCCTTGGTCTTGCCGCACACCGACTTGATGTCGGTGCACCCTTCGTCGCGTACGGCGCACCGGATCGTGCCCGCGGACACGTTGTTGCACGAACACACCGGCGCGTCGTCGGGCAGCTCGAGCTGCACCGGTCCCGCGCCCTCGGGCAGCAGGAACGCGGCCGGATCCGCGCCGAGCTCACGGCCGACCATCGGCCGCAGCCCGGAGTACGCCGACGCGTCGCCGACCAGGATGCCGCCGAGCAGGGTACGAGCGTCGTCGGACAGCACCAGCTTCTTGTAGACACCGGCCACGGGGTCGGCGTAAACGATGTCCAGCGCGCCCTCGGTCGCACCGAACGCGTCGCCGAAGCTGGCCACATCGACACCGAGCAGCTTCAGCTTGGTCGAGGTGTCCGCCCCCGGGAACGTCGCCTCGCCGCCGAGCAGCCGGTCGGCGACGATCTCGGCCATCGTGTAGCCGGGGGCAACCAATCCCCACACGCGGCCTTCGATACAAGCGACTTCGCCGATCGCCCAGACACCGGGCACCGACGTACGGCAGGCCTCGTCGACGACGACACCACCGCGCTCGCCGATCTCCAGGCCGGCGGCGCGACCGAGCTCGTCGCGTGGCCGGACACCGGTCGCGAAGACCACCACGTCGGCCGGGAGGTCCGGGCCTTCGGCAACGGCCATCGCGCGGGCCGCGCCCTGCGAGGTGAGCTTGACCCGGGTCGTCTGCGTCGAGGTCATCACGTCCACGTCGAGATCGCGGATCAGCCGGGCGAGCGCGCTGCCGCCGCCCTCGTCGACCTGCAGCGGCATCAGCCGCGGCGCGAACTCGACCACCTTGGTCGCCGCACCCAGCGCGCGGAGCGCACCGGCCGCCTCGAGGCCGAGCAGACCGCCGCCGACGACGACGCCGTGGACGTCCTTGCCTTCGCTCTTGAGACGCTCGACGTACACCCGCAGTGCGGCCACGTCGTCGATGGTGCGGTAGACGAAGCAGCCTTGGGCGTCGCTGTTCTTCACCGGCGGCACGAAGGCCGATGAGCCGGTCGCCAGGACCAGTTCGTCGTACCCGATCTCCTCGCCGCGCGCGGTCCTCACCGTCTTCCCGGCGGTGTCGACCTCGGTGACCTGCACACCCTTGCGGAGCGTCACGGCCGGGTCGTCCCACAGCTCAGGGTCGCCGAGCGAGAGATCGTGCGGGTCGCGGCCGGAGAAGTAGCTGGTCAGCGCCACCCGGTCGTACGGGAGCCGCGGCTCCTCGGCCAGCACGGTGACGCGGTAGGTGATGCCGGTGTCGCGGGAGCGCAGTGCCTCCACGAGCCGGTGCGCGACCATGCCGCCGCCCACCACCACAACATGCCGGGCCTTGTTCAGCTCTGCCATCGTCGCCCTCCTGCTCGGGACTGGTTCGGTCTCGCCGCGACGGAAGCGGTCGAGCAGTTCGCCGACGGCGCCGGTGCAACTGCCGCACCCGGTCGTCGCCCGCGTCGTGGCGGCGATGCCGGCGACACTGTCGGCACCTCCACGCCAGGCCGCCTCGATCGCGGCCCTGGTGACGCCGTTGCACCTGCACACGGTCGCCACCTTCTTCATCGGTACAGCGGGTTCGGCCAGCAACCCGTCCGCCACCACCGGCGTCCCCCGGTCCGCCAGCAAGACCAGCTCCGCGGCCACGTCCGGCGCCCCCACCGCGACCGCCGACCGCACCACGCCGTCCCGCAGGACGGCCCGCACATACCGGCTGCCGTCCTCCAGCCGAACGACTTCCCCGTCCTCGTCCTTGTCACCGAGCACGAGTACGTCGAGCCCGCCGGCGGTCAGCCGCACGACGTCGAATTCAGGCAACTCGGCTGGAGCACCCGACAATTGCTGGGCCAGCGCATCGGCCTGAGACCACGCCGAGGCAACGGTCCCGGTGATCCGGCCGTCGACCTCCGCGCAGTCCCCGATCGCGTGCACCCGCGGGTCATCCGGACTCGTCAGCGTGCGGTCGACCACGATCCCGGTCCGCGCGGTCAGTCCGGTCGCCAGCTCGGTCCGCGGCTTCACCCCACACGCGACCACCAGCAACTCACCGAACACCTGCCGCCCACTCCGCAACCGCAGCGCCCGGAAGCGCCCGTCCCTCAGCTCGGTGCCGTCCAGCTGCGTGTTGAGCAGCACCTCGACACCCGACTCGCGCACGGCCCGCGTGATCCGCCGGCCGGCGGACAGCCGAACCGTCTTGTCCAGCAGGGTTTCCCCGTCGTGCACCACCGTGACCGCAACACCGCGCTCCCGCAGCGCACACGCGGTCTCGACACCGAGCACGCCACCGCCGAGCACCACCGCCCGGCGCACCCGCCCGGCCGCTTCGACCACCGCACGCGCGTCCCCGGCGGACCGCAGGCACTGCACACCCGCGGCCGCCGGGTTCACGGCGTCCGGGATCACCGGGCCGGCGCCGGTGGCGAACACCAGGCGGTCGTAGGCCCACTCCCGCCCGTCGGAATCTGTCACCATCCGGCGATCCCGGTCGACGGCCACCGCGCGGGCCACGGGCTCGTCCCCAACTACGGGAGCTGCCGCGCGGCCGGCGACGTACTCGGTCAGGCGGCTGCGGTTGTACGACGCCTCGTCGCCGAGGACCACCGCGCCGGGCAGCAACTGGGCGAGCCGCCGGCCCGCCATGCCACCGCCGATGATCAGCAGTCGTTCGTTCATGCCGGAACTCCAGTCGCCGGAAGGCTGGCGGCTGTGACTTCGACGGCACAGACCTTGAACTCGGGCATCCGCGACACCGGGTCGAGCGCATCGTTGGTGAGCTCGTTGACCGCACCCGCTCCGCCGTAGTGGAACGGCACGAACACCGTGTCCGGCCGGACGTCCGCGGTGACGCGCGCCGGGAGCACCATCGACCCGCGAGCCGTGCGCAACCGGAGCGGACGCCCGTCCGGGATCCCCAGCTGCGCGGCCACCCGCGGGTGGATCTCGGCGTACACCTCGGGCTCGGCCTCGGCCAGCTCCGGCACCCGGCGGGTCTGCGCACCACTCTGGTAGTGCTGCAGCAGCCGGCCGGTGATCAGGTAGATCGGCGCCCCGGCGTTCAGGTCGTCCGCGACCGGCCGGTGGTCCACCGGCACCACGTGCGCTCGACCGTCCGGCGTCGCGAACCCGTCCGCGAACAACCGCGGCGTGCCGGGGTGTCCCTCGAACGGGACCGGCCAGAACAGCGCCTCGCCGGAGTCGATCCGCTCCCACGTGATCCCGGAGTAGTCCGCCTTCCCACCGGCACTGGCCAGCCGCAGCTCCTCGAACACCTCAGCCGGATCGGTCGAGAAGGTCACCGGTGAGGCGAGGCGCTCCGCCAGACCCGCAAAGATCGCGAGGTCGCTGCGCACGTCCCCCGGTGGCGCGATCGCGGCCTGCCGACGCAGGACGCGTCCTTCGAGCGACGTCATCGTGCCCTCTTCCTCGGCCCACTGCGTGACCGGAAAGACGACATCCGCGAGCAGTGCGGTCTCGGACGGCACCACGTCCGCCACCACGAGCAGGTCCAACGCCGCAAGGTGCTCCCGCACCGAGGCCAACCTGGGCGCCGACACGAGCAGATTGCTCCCGTGCACCAGCAGCGCCTTCGGACCGTCAGTTGTGCCGAGCGCATTGATCAGCTCGACGGCACTCTTCCCCGGCCCGGGCAGCTCGTCCGGATCCACACCCCACACGCCGGCCACGTGCGCCCGCGCGGCCGGGTCCGCGATGCTGCGGTACCCCGGCAGCTGGTCAGCCTTCTGACCGTGCTCCCGACCGCCCTGACCGTTCCCCTGCCCGGTGATGCACCCATAGCCACTGCCAAGCCGCCCAGGCAGCCCGAGCGCCAGCGCCAGGTTGATGCAGGCGGTCACCGTGTCAGTGCCCTTGCTGTGCTGCTCAGCACCGCGACCGGTCAGGATGAACGCCCCGGCACCACCGTGGACAGGTGCAGCGCCCGCAAGCACCCGAGCGGTCTGGCGGATCGTCGCCGCGGGAACACCAGTCACCCGCTCGGCACGCTCCGGCCACCACGACGCCGTCGACCGGTACAGCACATCAGCGTCATCCACCCGCTCGTCCAGGTACGCCGTGTCCGCCAGGCCCTCCTGCAGTACGACGTGAGTCAGCGCGAGCACCAGCGCCAGATCGGTGCCCGGAGTCGCCTGCAGATGGATACCGGCACCGCCCGCGGTCAGCCCCGCGGTCGCCGAGCGACGCGGGTCGACGACCAGAAGCCCACCCGAGTCTCGTGCGGCCTGCAGATGCGCGACCGCGGGCGGCATCGTCTCGGCGATGTTGCTGCCGACCAGCAGGACGGCGCCGGCACCGCCCAGGTCGGCCAGCGGGAACGGCAGCCCACGGTCGATCCCGAAGGCCCGGTTGGTCGCGGCCGCCGCGGACGACATGCAGAAGCGGCCGTTGTAGTCCACGTTCGCGGTCTTCAGCGCCACCCGGGCGAACTTGCCGAGCGCGTAGGCCTTCTCGTTGGTCAGGCCGCCCCCACCGAACACCGCGACCGAATCACGGCCGTGGGTGGCCTGCAGGGAGCGGATGCGGTCGGCGACGAAGTCCAGTGCCGCGTCCCAGGTCGTCTCCACCAGATTGCCCGCGGCGTCACGCACCAGTGGCGTGGTGAGCCGGTCCGGCACCGTGAGTACGTCAGGAGCCGTCCAGCCCTTGCGGCACAGCCCACCGCGGTTGGTGGGGAACTCCCGCGGTCGCACCTCCACTGCACCCGGCCGGTCGACCGGGTGCAGGGTGGTGGCGCACTGCAGAGCGCAGTACGGGCAGTGAGTGGGGACAGCCGTCACACGCGCTCCCGGCTGAGCGGGCCACCCTTGCGGAGGTAGCAGAAGTACGTCACGGCCAGGCAGAGCACGTAGAAGCCGCAGAACACGTAGAGCGCCGGGACCAGCGAGCCGAAGTGGCTCGTCGACATCGCGAACCCGCGCGGGACCAGGAAGCCGCCGTACGCACCGACCGCGGAGGCGATCCCGATACAGGCCGCCGCCTCCCGGCGAGCCCGGCCCGGGTCACCCGGCGTCGTCAGCCGGAACACCGCGGGGATCATCCGGTACGTCGATCCGTTCGCCGCACCACTGGCCACGAACAGGACCAGGAAGCTGAGCAGGAACGCGGTGAAGCTGCCCGCGTTCAGCGAGACGATCGCGGCCAGGATGCCGAGCCCCATCACCACGAACGACCACACCGTCACCCAGGCGCCGCCGACCCGGTCGGACAGCTTGCCGCCGAACGGCCGCGCGACCGACCCGACCAGCGCGCCGAGGAAGGCGATGTGCGCCACGGTGATCTCGGGGAACGTGGTCTTGATCAGCAGCGGGAACGCCGCCCCGAAGCCGATGAACGAGCCGAAGGTGCCGATGTAGAGGAACGAGATGATCCAGGTGTGCGGCCGCTTCGCCGCCGCGATCGAGGCCCGGAACGACGAGGTCGCGACGGACAGGTTCGACATCACCTTCCAGGCCAGGAACGCGGCCAGCAGGATCAGCGGGATCCACATCAGCCCGGCCCGGTTCAGGGTCAGCCCGGCGCCGGCGACGATCACGATCGGCACCAGCAACTGGACCACCGCGACGCCCAGGTTGCCGCCGGCCGCGTTGATGCCGAGCGCGAAACCCTTCTCCTTCTCCGGGTAGAAGAACGAGATGTTCGTCATACTGCTGGCGAAGTTGCCGCCGCCGACACCCGCCGTCGCCGCCACCAGCGCCATCAGCCAGAACGGTGTGCCGGGCTGGGTTATGAAGTAGGACAGCCCGACCGTCGGGATCAGCAGCAGCAGCGCGGAGACGATGGTCCAGTTCCGGCCGCCGAACCGCGGTACGGCGAAGGTGTACGGCAGCCGCAGTGTCGCGCCGACCAGGCTGGGCAGCGCGACCAGCCAGAACAGCTGGTCCGTGCTGTAGCCGAAACCGGCCTTGGGCATCGAGACCACGACGATGCTCCACAGCTGCCAGACCGAGAAGCCGAGGAACTCGGCGAAGATCGAGGGCCACAGGTTGCGCCGCGCCACCGCGCGGCCCTTCTCGGCCCAGAACGTGGCGTCCTCCGGATCCCAGACATCGATCCAGCGCCCGCGCCGCGGCACCTCGATGGTGCCCACCGCACCGGTCCGGTCGCGGGGAGTGACGACCTCCGGTCGTGCCTCGAGCGTCATGCGAAGTCTCCGATCATCCGACCTGACTGATTAGGCCAGGACGCTATGACCGGGGTGTTTCCGAGTAGTCATCTTGTTGTTACGCCGCCGAAACGGCTCCCGCACACCCACCGCCGGGTGGTGAGAGAAGACGCGCCGGCGCCTGGGTACTGTGCCGGTACCGACAGTCGGAGGGGACAGGGTGAGACAACAGAAGAGCCGGGCGCGCTGGATGTGGCGGGCCGCGATCGCCGCGGTGCTGATCGGGTGGCTGGTCCTCGGCTCGCTCGGCGGGCCGACGGTCGGCAAGCTCAGCGAGGTCCAGGAGAACGACAACGCCAACTTCCTGCCGAAGCAGGCCGAGTCGACGTTGGTGGCCAACGAGTCGGCGAAGTTCGTCGACTCCAAGGCACTGCCGTACTTCGTCCTGATCGTGCGCGACTCCGGTATCACCCCGGCCGACCTGGCCAGGGCCCAGGCGTTCCTCGCCAAGGTCCCGACCCTGGACCTCGGCGACGGCAAGACCATCGGCGACTACCTGGCCGCGCCGGCCACCACGGTGATCCCGTCGGAGGACAAGAAGGCGCTGCTGCTCACCGTCGAACTGGACGGCGACCGGGCCGACGACGTGGTCAAACAGGGCGAGACCGTCCTGTACGCCGTCGCCGACACGATGCGCACCGACATCAAACAAGACCTCACACCGACTGGTCTCACCGTCTACGTCACCGGACCGGGCGGTGTGTTCGCGGACTTCGTCGTGGCGTTCAGCGGGATCGACGGGATCCTGCTCGGCGTCGCACTCGCGGTCGTGTTCGTCATCCTGCTGGTCGTCTACCGCAGTCCGATCCTGCCGATCGCGGTCCTGCTCACGGCGATCTTCGGGCTCGCTCTGGCCGCGCTCGTCGTCTATCCGCTGGCGAAGAACGACGTACTCGAGCTGAACGGGCAGAGTCAGGGCATCCTGTTCATCCTGGTCGTCGGGGCCGCGACCGACTACTCGTTGCTGCTCGTCTCGCGGTACAAGGAGGAGCTGCACGACTACGAGAGCAAGTACGACGCGATGCGGGTCGCGTGGCGGGCTGTCATCGAGCCGATCGCGGCCAGCGCGGCGACGGTCATCCTCAGCCTGCTCTGCCTGCTGCTCTCCCAGCTCGGCAGCACCAAGGGCCTCGGTCCGGTCGGTGCGATCGGCATCGCCGGCGCGCTGATCGCGTCGATGAGCTTCCTGCCCGCGATCCTGCTCGCCTTCGGGCGGCGGATCTTCTGGCCGTCGATCCCGCGCCTCGACCACGTACACGCCAGCGACCAGGTCGGCGGCCGCAAGCTGTGGGGTCGCGTCTCCGGTCTGGTCGGACGCCGGCCGCGACGGGTCTGGGTGATCACGGTGGTGGCTCTGCTCGCGTGTGCGGCGTTCCTGCCGACCTTCAAGGCGAGCGGCATCTCCCAGGAGGACCTGTTCCTGGACAAGGTCGAGTCCGTCACCGGTCAGCAGGTGCTCGCCCAGCACTTCGACGCCGGCGCCGGTACGCCGGTGCAGATCCTCACACCTGCCGCGGAGGCCGACCAGGTGGTGGCGACCGCGCTGAAGGTCGACGGCGTCGGTACGGCGTCCGCCTCGACGGCACCCGGCGTACCGCCGAAGGTTGTCGACGGCAAGGTTCTGGTCCAGGCCACGCTGAAGGTCCCGGCCGACTCACCCGACGCGACCAAGGTGGTCCAGCACCTGCGCTCGGAGCTGGACAAGGTCAGCCCGGAGGTCCTGGTCGGCGGCAACACCGCGATCAACCTGGATGTGCTGGACGCCAGCAAGCGCGACCTGCGGGTGATCATCCCGTCCATCCTCGCGGTGATCTTCGTCGTGCTGATGCTCCTGCTGCGCTCGCTGGTCGCGGCGGTGCTGCTGGTGGTCGCGAACGTGCTGTCGTTCGGCGCGACCGTCGGGGTCAGCGCGATCGCCTTCAACCACATCTTCGGCTTCCCCGGCGCGGACCCGAGCATCCCGCTGTACGCGTTCGTCTTCCTGGTGGCCCTGGGCATCGACTACTCGATCTTCCTGATGACGCGGGTCCGGGAGGAGTCCCGGCTACAGGGCACCAGACCCGGCATCCTGGTCGGCCTCGCCGTCACCGGCGGCGTCATCACCTCCGCCGGCGTCGTCCTCGCCGCCACCTTCTCCGCCCTGGCCGTCCTCCCCATCCTCTTCCTGGTCCAAATAGCCTTCATGGTCGCCTTCGGCGTCCTCCTCGACACCACCGTCGTCCGCTCCCTCCTAGTCCCCTCCCTCGCCTACGACATAGACAAGAAAGTCTGGTGGCCCAGCAAGCTGTCCCACGGGAAGTAAGACCACCCCACGCGGCCACTACACTCGCTGTCGCTCGCCGCGGCCGCTCCCACCCGCCCAGCCGTGCGCGCTACCGCGCTTCACCGACCGCCACCGTGGTGGCGGTCGGCTCGTGCTCCGCGAGCTAGCCGTGGACCAGGCTGCCGCGCTCCAGGGCTCGGGGCTCCCCGTGCTCCGTGCTCCAGGGCTCCTGGGCTTCGGGCCACCGGGCCACCGTTGGCAGCCGGACGACGGACAGCCCCCCGTCCGTCGCTCGGCCGCCACACCGGTAAGAGGCCTGGTGGCCCAGCAAGTTGTCGTCCTAGGTTGTGACCATGGAGACGTTCGTGGGGTCGATCGTGGTGAACGACGGGGGTGGGGCGTGGGTTGAGGTGCCGGGGGAGGTTGTGGAGGCGTTGGGTGGGGGTGGGCGGGTTCCGGTGGTGGCTACGTTTGACGGGGTGGCTTATCGGGGGTCGATCGCGTCTATGGGTGGGTGTATGGCGCTGGGGATGCTGAAGAGCATTCGGGCGCAGCTCGGGAAGGGGGACGGGGATGCGGTCACGGTGACAGTGGAGCGGGACAGCGCCGAGCGGACGGTGGAGGTGCCGGCGGATCTGGCGGCGGCGTTGGCGGAGGCCGGGTTGCGGGAGGCGTTCGACGGGCTGAGCTACAGCCACCGGCGCGAGCACGTGAACGCGATCAACGACGCGAAGAAGCCGGAGACGCGGTCGCGCCGGATCACCAAGGCCCTGGAAATGCTCAGGACTTCTTGAGGGACGCCAGCTCGGTGCGGTTGGCGACGCCGAGTTTTGCGTAGACGTGGGCGAGGTGCGTCTTCACCGTGCCGCGGCTCATGAACAGCCGCTCGCCGATCTCCGGATTGCTCAACCCCTCCACGGCCAGCGCGACGACCTGTTCCTCCGTCGGCGTCAGACTCGCCCACCCACTCGACGGCCGGCCCCGCGCTCCCCTGGTACGCCGGGCATACGCAACAGCCTCGTCCAGCGGCAGCGGCGGCTCATCGGAGCTCGGCAAGACCGGATGATCCGCCGGAGCCACGCAGCCCATCTCGGTACGGGCGACCGCGGCAGCTCCTGCCAACCGGGCGGCGTCGGCACCACGATTGGTGTGATTCGCCAACAGCGCCAGGGATTCCAGACTGTCGACGATGTACGTACGCAGCCCGCGATCGACCCGGATCGTCAGCGCCTCGTGCAGCAGCGCCGCAGCCTTGTCCGGCTGCTCGGTGATCATCGACCGCCCGAGCTGATCGAGTGCATCGGCGAGGATCCTCGGCAGGTTGTACCGGCGCGCCAGCTCCACACAGCGTTCAAGCGCCTCCACCGCCTCGGCCTCACGACCGGCACCGCGCAGTGCGGCCGCGATCGTCGGTAGCAGCATCGCGGGCGCGAAGGTCCCGGCGAGCGGGCTGTCGGGCGCTGTGTCACGGGCCATCCACTCGACGGCGGCGTCGTACTCACCACTCCAGTAGGAGATCAGCCCCATCACCTGGCCGAGGTTCGGCACCACGGCGCCGGCGGTCTCGGCGAGCTCGAGCAGCGGACGCATCAGCTCGCGCGCCTCGGCGATCCGGCCGGTCCGGGTCAGCAAGGCCGCCAGCTGTGCGCGTGCCGCGCCGACCCGGTGGAAGTCGGCGAGTGGTTCGGCCGCGGCGAGGGCCTGCTCGGCGACCTCGACCGCCTGGCCCAGCGCACCGGTGGCTGCCAGGCTCTCCGACCACACCGTCAGTACGGTCGACGCGATCCCCCGCTCGCCGCTGGTGATCAGGCCCGCGGTGATGAGCTCGAGCATCGGCCGCAGTTCGTCGTGCCGGTCCCAGAGCGCCAGCAGGACGCACTGCAAAGCGATGTTGGCGTTCCGCGCGGGTTCATTGCCGATCCCCTCGGCCAGCCGCCGGCCTTCCGCGGTCAGCTCCCAGGCCCGCTGGAAGTCGGTGAAGAACTCGCCGACCGCGACCAGCGCGAGGAAGAGCGACCGCAACCGATCGTCGCCCAGCTCGGTCGCGAGCTCCAGCCCACGTCCTGCCGCGTCGAAACCGAACGGGTCGACGGTGTCGGCGACGGTCGCGTACCCGTACAGCAAACGGGCCTGAAGCAACGTCCGGTCGTCCGGCGCGCGGTCGATCGCCCGGCGCAGATACCCGATGCCCTCGTTGCCCGTCGCCTGCAGGTTCCACAGCCACCGCAGGGCGGCGGCCAACCGGCGACCGCGGTCCGGGTCAGGCGCCGACAGCCCGTGCTCCAGCGCCGCGCGATAGTTGTCGCGGTCGGGCTCGATCAGTGCGCGCCACTTGTCCCGATCGCTGTCCAGCAAGGGCTCTGCCGCTTCGGCGACCTCCAGGTAGTGCCCGAGCTGGAGATCGCGGATCAGCTCGACCTCACCGGCCTCGGCCAGCCGAGCCCCGGCGTACGCGCGGATGGTCTCGAGCAACCGGAAGCGCCCGGCCTCGGCAACGACAAGCGATTTGTCGACAAGGCGCCCGAAAACCTCCAGTACGCCGTCCCGCCCGCAAACGGCCCGTGCTGCGTCCAAAGTGAATCCACCGGCGAACACGGCCAGCCGGCGGAACACCTGCCGCTCGTCGGGATCGAGCAGCTCATGACTCCAGTCGATCGACGCGGCCAGCGTCTGCTGACGAGCCGCGACACCGCGCACGTTCTTCGTCAGCAGGCCGAACCGGTCGTCCAGACCGGCCTCGATCTGCTCGGGGGTCAGCGTACGTACCCAGGCCGCGGCCAGCTCCAAGGCCAGCGGCATCCCGTCCAGCCGGACGCAGATCGACCGGATCGCCTGGGCCGACTCGGGAAACTCGGCCCCGGCGCGCTCGACGAACAGCAGGCGCGCCTCGTCCGGCGCCAGCGCAGGCACTCGCCAGATGGCCTCGCCGGGGACGTCGAGCGGCTCCCGGCTCGTCGCGAGCACCGAGACCTCCGGACACGCAGTCTGCAACGCGACCACGAACTCCGCGACGCCGTCGATGATCTGCTCGCAGTTGTCCAGGCAGATCAAGGCCTGCTTGGTGCGGAGCTGCCCGATCAGCAGACGGGTGCGATCGCCGGCTTCGACGAGTACGCCGACCGCCGCCGCGACCGTCTCCGGGATCTGCGTGCTCTCCGCGATGGTGGAGAGGTCGACCCACCACACGCCGTCGCGCCAGCGCTCCGCCAACTGGGCTGCGGTCTGCGCGGCCAGCCGGGTCTTGCCGCTGCCGCCCGGACCGGTCAGGGTGACGAGCCGGTTGGCGGACAGCTGGGTCCTGAGCGCGGCCAGCTGGGTCTGGCGGCCGACGAAGCTGGTGAACATCACGGGCAGGTTGTTCGGCACCTGATCCAATGAGCGCAACGGCCCGGTGGTCTCCGTGAGCTCGAAGATCCGCTCCGGCGACCCGAGATCCTTCAACCGGTGTACGCCGAGGTCCGTGCCGGCGCCGACGGTTGCGGTCAGCAACGTCTGGCCGGGGTTCGCGATCTCCAGCAACTGCTCGGCGT
This sequence comes from Kribbella sp. NPDC048837, assembly GCF_055586945.1. NCBI lineage: Bacteria > Bacillati > Actinomycetota > Actinomycetes > Propionibacteriales > Kribbellaceae > Kribbella > Kribbella sp. NPDC048837. The sequence continues at coordinate 1,290,443 of NZ_JBVJHF010000002.1, read as the reverse complement.
GTCGCACCACCGGCCCCACCAGGGCGCCTGTGTGTACGGCGATGCGCAGCAGTTCGCCCGCCGGTACACGGGCTGCCGCCTCCCGCAACTCGTGTGCGGCCGCGACGGCGTCCGCCGGGTCCGCGAAGACCACGACCGGCCACGCGGCGTCACGCCGTACCAGCTTCTCCCCCGGCAGGGCGTCGACCAGACCGGCCAGCCGTACGTGGGCGGGCGCGCTCACAGCCCCGGCGTACGCGGCGGTCAGCACAGTCACCCCACTCATGCGTGGCAGTCTGCCACTCCCCACCCCACCAGCCCTCCCGCGCTTGCCTGCCGCACGCAGGGGTACCTGTGTCGGGTCGCTCGTGTCCACAGTATTCGCTAGGGTCCGGACAAAGAGGGGGTCCGAGGAAGTGAGGAGCCCGATGGCAGACACCAGAACGACTGACCACGGCACATTCGCACTACCGACCAAGAACCTGCCCGCGCCACAGGTGCGCGACCTTCCCGAACCGCCCAGCTCGACCTGGAAGATCATCGGCCCGGGCATGGTCGGTGCGGGGGTCGGGCTGGCGTCGGGCGAGTTCATCCTCTGGCCGTACATCTCCAGCCAGGTCGGGCTGGTGTTCCTCTGGGGCGCCTTCGTCGGCGTGCTGATCCAGTGGTTCCTGAACATGGAGATCGAGCGGTACACGCTGGCCACTGGTGAGACAGCGTTGACCGGCTTCAACCGGTACGGCAAGCACTGGGGACTGTTCTTCGCGATCATGACGTACTTCGCGAACATGTGGCCCGGCTGGGCGACCAGCTCCGCCGCGATGCTCACCTACTTGTTCGGCGCAGGTGACCCACGCTGGATCGCGATCGGCATCCTGCTGGTGATCGGCCTGATCCTGACCTTCGCGCCGGTGGTCTACGTGATGCTCGAGCGGCTGATCGCCGTGAAGATCGCCGCGGTCGCCCTGCTCGTCATCCTGGCGCTGGTGTTCGCCATCCGCTCGAAGACATACAACGCGCTCGGCGACGCGGTCACCCACCCGCAGTTCCCGGTCGAGCAGCTCGGGTTCGCGCTGATGATGGGTGCGATCGCGTACGCCGGTGCCGGCGGAGGCCAGAATCTCGTGCAGAGCAACTGGATCCGGGACAAGGGTTTCGGCATGGGCGTGCACGTGCCCCGGCTGACGTCACCGATCACCGGTGAGACCGAGGCCGACCCGACCGCCAACGGGTACGTCTTCACCCCCGACGAGGCGAACATGGCCCGCTGGCGGCGCTGGTGGAGGTTCGCCAACATCGAGCAGCTCGCGACGTTCGTGGCGATCACCGTGCTCACCATCGCGTTCACCTCGATGCTCGCGCACGCGACGCTGTTCGGTAACCCCGACGTCACGAACAACATCAGCTTCCTGAAGATCGAGGGCACCACGCTGCAGGCGTTGGTCGGCGACTGGTTCGGCTACCTGTTCTGGGCGATCGGCGCGTTCTCGCTGTTCGCGGCCGCGGCCGGCATCGTCGACTACACCTCCCGGTTGACCTCGGACATGATCAAGTCCCGCTACCTGCGCGAGTCGAAGGTGTCGGAGTCGAAGCTGTACTTCTGGCTGGTCTGGGGACTGGTTGCCTTCGGCATCCTCGTGCTGCTGGCCGGCCTGACCCAGCCGCTGGTCCTGCTGGTCATCTCCGCCTGCACCGCCGGCACGATGATGTTCGTGTACTCCGGCCTGCTCTGGTGGATGAACTCCCGGGCCCTCCCGCAGGCGATCCGCATCACCCCGGTCCGCACGGCGGTCCTGGCCTTCTCCTTCCTGGCCTTCGGCTTCCTCGCCGTCTTCACCATCATCGACCAGGTCAAGAAGCTCTGACCGGGTTGGCCCGGGGTACGCCGTACCCCGGGCCTCTCACCCCAGGAAGTTCATGACCGCCTGCTCAGCAGCGGTACGACGCTCTCCCGCGACGCGGACCTTCCGGTACAGCGCGACGGTCGCCTTCAACGCCCGCAAACAGTCGTCCCGATCCACGGTCGCCACGGTCTCCCGGAACTCCGGGATCAACTCGGGCGCCCAGGTCTCCAGCCGCCGTACGCCGGAAGGCTTCGGCGTCCGGCCGAGCACGGCCAACGGTGCGAGCGCGACCCCACGAATCGCGCTCAGCGCGTCCACGGCCTCGAACAGCTCACCCCGCGCGATCTTGACCGCTGTGTAGTGCACCCAGACCCAGAAGCGATCCTCGATCCACTGCGGATCCGGCTGCGGCCAACGAGCCGGCGCCCCGGCAGGAGCCGCGTCGAACGTCTCGTCACGCTGCCACAGCACCAGCCCGTCCTCGACCCGCTCGCGCAGGTCGTCGGGCGTCACGAACTTCAGGTCGACGTGCACCAACGGCGGTCCGTAGAGGGCGATCAGCAACCGCCGCTCGCCGACATGCTCCCCGGTGAAGGAGGCCAGCAACGGCCCGAGCCGGCCGGCGAACGTGGGCGCTCCGGCCAGACAGGCGGCGTGGTCCTCCGGTGTGCAGACGAGCACCAGGTCCAGGTCGGAGTACTCGTCACTCGTCCCGGTCGCGATCGACCCGCCGGCGACGACGGCAAGCAATCGGGGATCGGCGGCAGCCTCCCGTACGACGGCTTCCGCGATCTCGCGAAGGTGCGCGGGAATCTGGTCGGTCACGGTGGTCACGAACTCCTCCTCTGGCTGGTCAGCAGACCATCGTCGCGCGACCAGGCCCGGGGAGGCGACCGAATTTCGTCAGGCGCGTGGGCCGAAGGGGGAGGGGTGCGCCCTTGACGGTGGTCAGGAGGGAGTAGACGGAGGTGGTCGCGGTGAGGAAGAGGCGGTTGCGTTTCGGGCCGCCCCAGACGAGGTTGGAGACGGTCTCGGGGACGAGGAGCTTGCCGAGCAGGGTGCCGTCGGCGTGGTAGATGTGGACACCGTCGGCGGCCGAGGCCCAGACGCGCCCCTCGGTGTCGAGCCGGATGCCGTCGAAGATCCCGTTGCCGCACTCGGCGAACAGCTCACCGCCGGACAGCTTGTCGCCGTCGACGGTGAAGACGCGGATCGTCCCCTCCTCCGAGTCGGTGATGTACAGCAACGACTCGTCGACCGAGAAGGCCAGCCCGTTCGGCCGGTTGAAGTCGTCGGCGACCCGGGTCAGCGCGCCGTCCGGCCCGACCCGGTAGACGTGGCAGCCACCCGTCTCGATCTCGCCCTTGTATCCCTCGTAGTCGCTGTCGATCCCGTACGCCGGGTCCGTGAACCAGACCGATCCGTCGCGCTTCACCACCACGTCGTTCGGGCTGTTCAGCCGCTTGCCGTCGTACTCCGAGGCGAGCACGGAGATCCCGCCGTGGTGCTCGGTCCTGGTCACCCGCCGGTTGCCGTGCTCGCAGCTGACCAGGCGTCCCTCGGTGTCGAGCGTGTGCCCGTTGGTGTTCCCGGCCGGCTGCCGGAAGACGGAGACCTGGTACGACGTCTCGTCCCAGCGCAGGATGCGGTCGTTCGGGATGTCGCTCCAGAGCAGGTACCGCCCCGCCGGCGAGTACACCGGCCCCTCGACCCAGCGGCCGCCGGTCCACAGCCGCTCGAGCAACCTGTCCCCGCGGATCCCGGCGAACCGGTCGTCCAGCGACTCCCAGACGGCCGGCGCGGTCCCTGCCAACGGTTCGAGAATGCCCGTCATCACCACTCCTCGAGAGCTCGGCTGCGCATCACCGACGAGCCTATGCGGTTCTCGCCCGGACCGCGCCCCGGCGACCGTCGGTTGGACGGCCCGGTCAGGCCCCGCTTGCCGTCAGCAACCAGGACCAGACCGAAGTGGTCGCCGTGATGAACAGGCGGTTCTTCTTCGGGCCGCCGAAGGTGAGGTTGGAGACGATGTCCGGGAGCACGAGTTTGCCGATCAGCGTGCCGTCCGGGTCGAAGCAGTGCACGCCCTCGTGCGTCGCCGCCCAGACCCGGCCGGCGTCGTCCAGCCGGATGCCGTCGAACATGCCCGCCGTGCACGGCGCGAACACGTCACCACCGGACAGCTTCTCGCCCTCCACGTCGAACCGGCGGATGTGCTTGGCCGGCGTGTCGACGACGTACAACTGGCTCTCGTCCCGGGAGAACGCGAGGCCGTTCGGCCGGGTGAAGTCGTCCGCGACCACGGTCAGCGCGCCGTCCGGGGCGATCCGATAGACGTGACAGCCGTCGATCTCCTGCTCCGCGGCATGGCCTTCGTAGCTGGAGGTGATGCCGTACGGCGGGTCGGTGAACCAGATCGAGCCGTCGCTGTGCACGACCACGTCGTTCGGGCTGTTCAGGCGGCGGCCGTCCAGGTGGGACGCGAGCACCGTACGGGTTCCGTCGTACTCGGTGCGGATGACGCAGCGCTCGCCTTGTGAGCAGCTGATCAGGCGGCCGGCGCGGTCGATGGTGTTGCCGTTGACGTAGCCGGAGGGCTGGCGGAAGACGCTCACCTGACCGGAGAGCTCGTCCCAGCGCAGCAGCCGGTCGTTGGGGATGTCGCTGAAGATCAGGCAGCGCCAGGCCGGGACGTACGCCGGTCCTTCGAGCCAGCGACCGCCGTCGTACAGGCACTCGAGGTACTCGTCGCCGGCGACCTTGCGGAATCTGTCGTCGAGCACCACCAGCTCGGCGCGGATCCGCGGCGGTGCGGGAGTCAGGGTGATGGTCATGTCTCCGAACTCTATCCTGTTCTTGTTCGTTACAACAGAACCAGGTTCTGTATAGTTCGCGTATGACCATAGATGATCTGGACCGGCAGCTGCTCGCCGCCTTGCAGGACGACGCCGCGCAGTCGTACGCCGCGCTCGGCCAGGCGGTCGGCCTCTCGGCGGGGTCGGCGCACGAGCGGGTCCGCAAGCTGAAGGCGGCCGGCGTGATCCGCCGGACCACGGTCGACGTCGACCCGGCCGCGCTCGGTCGCGGCGTACTCGCCTTCGTGCTGCTCGACGCGAGCGCCTGGATGGGCGACGAGCCGACGCTGCGGGCGCTGGAGAAGATCCCGGCGGTCCAGGAGGCGCACATCATCGCCGGCCCGGCTTCCGTCCTGGTCAAGGTGCGGACGGCGACCACCGAGGACCTCCAGGCCACGCTGCGCGCGCTGCACCAGGTCGACGGCGTCACGAGTACGCAGACGATCGTCGTACTGGAGTCGTTCTTCGAGCGGGCGCCCGCGGTGATGTGAGCAACGCCCTGTCTCCTTCGGGGGCCGGTTCACCCTAGACTCGGGCCAGCCGAAGGGAGTCGCTGTGTCCGACAGCAAGCAGATCACCAAGGTGCTGGTCGCCAACCGAGGCGAGATCGCCGTCCGGGTCATCCGGGCCGCCGCCGACGCGGGGCTGGGCAGCGTCGCGTTGTACGCCGACCAGGACCGGGACGCCCTGTTCGTCCGGCTCGCCGACGAGGCGTATGCGCTGGACGGGTCGACACCGGCCGACTCCTACCTGAACATCGCCAAGATCCTCGACGTCGCGGCCCGCTCCGGCGCGGACGCCGTCCACCCCGGCTACGGCTTCCTGGCCGAGAACGCCGGCTTCGCCCAGGCCGTGATCGACGCCGGGCTGATCTGGATCGGCCCGCCGCCCGCGGCGATCGACTCGCTCGGCGACAAGGTCAAGGCCCGGCACATCGCCGAGAAGGTCGGCGCCCCGCAGGTCCCCGGTACGCCGGACCCGGTCGCGGACGCCTCCGAGGTGATCGCGTTCGCCGAGGAGTTCGGGCTGCCGATCGCGATCAAGGCGGCGTACGGCGGTGGCGGGCGCGGGATGAAGGTCGCGCGCACGCTGGAGGAAGTGCCGGAGCTGTTCGAGTCGGCCACCCGCGAGGCCGTGAGTGCCTTCGGGCGCGGTGAGTGCTTCGTCGAGCGGTACCTGGACAAGCCGCGGCACGTCGAGACCCAGTGCCTGGCCGATGCCCACGGCAACGTCGTGGTCGTGTCGACGCGGGACTGCTCGCTGCAACGCCGGTACCAGAAGCTGGTCGAGGAGGCTCCGGCTCCGTTCTTGTCCGCCGAGCAGCTGGACATCCTGTACTCGGCGTCGAAGGCGATCCTCCGGGAGGCCGGGTACGTCGGCGCCGGCACGTGCGAGTTCCTGGTCGGGCAGGACGGGCTGATCTCGTTCCTCGAGGTGAACACCCGGCTGCAGGTCGAGCACCCGGTCTCGGAGGAGGTCACCGGGCTGGACCTGGTCCGCGAGATGTTCCGGATCGCCAACGGCGAGGAGCTCGGGTACGACGATCCCGTCGTGTCCGGGCACTCGATCGAGTTCCGGATCAACGCCGAGGACGGCGGCCGTGGGTTCCTGCCAGCGCCGGGGACCCTGACCCGGTGGCATGCGCCGTCGGGTCCCGGCGTACGACTCGACGGCGGCTACGACCAGGGCGAGACGGTGCCGGGCGCGTTCGACTCGCTCGTCGCCAAGCTGATCGTGACCGGTCGCGACCGGACCCAGGCGCTGGAGCGGTCCCGCCGGGCGCTGCGCGAGTTCGTGGTCGAGGGCATGCCGACGGTCATTCCGTTCCACAGCGCTGTCGTGTCGGATCCGGCGTTCGTGGGGACCGACGGCTTCACGGTCCACACCCGCTGGATCGAGACCGAGTTCGACAACCAGCTCACGCCGTACGACGGTCCCACCGCCGAGACCCCGGAGCCCGGCGAACGCGAGAAGATCACCGTCGAGGTCGGCGGCAAGCGCCTCGAGGTCGTCCTCCCCGCCGGCCTCGGCGCCACCGCCGGCGCGGCCACCGTCGCCGCGGCCGGCAAGAAGAAGCCCGCCCGCCGGGCCGGCAGCTCCGGCAAGGCCGCCACCTCCGGCGACGCCCTCACCTCCCCCATGCAAGGCACCATCGTCAAGATCGCCGTCGAGGAAGGCGCCACCGTCGCCGAAGGCGACCTGATCGTCGTCCTCGAAGCCATGAAAATGGAACAACCCCTCAACGCCCACAAATCCGGCACCATCACCAACCTCACCGCCGAAGTAGGCAGCACAGTCACCGCCGGCGCCCCCCTCTGCGAAATCAAAGACTGACCACCCCCAAAACGGACACCGCCCCGCGGCGGCTGCCCACCGGCCGCCTCCGCCGGCAGGCGCAAAACCGGTGTCCCCGGCAACGTCATTGCGCCGAGCACCAAACCGGTGGCCGCCTGCGCCCAACCAGCCACACCCGCCGCGGCTGGGTCAGCGGGTTGAGGTGAGGCGGGATTCCAGGCCGTCGAGGATGGCTTGGAGGCCGAAGGTGAAGGTGTTGTCGGGTTCGGCGGCGTACTGGGTTGCGGCTGTGGTGTTGAGGCGGGCTCGGAGGTGCGGGAACTCGGCGGCGATCTCCTGGGCCCTGGTCATGAAGTCCCGCATCGTCTGCTCGGGGTCGCGGCCGCCGCGGCTGAGGCGGCGGTTCAGCGAGACCTCGGCGGCGGCACTCAGCGCGCTGCCGATGACGAAGATCATGACGGTGCCCGCCGCGCGATCCGCGTCGGCAGGGCTGAAGCCTGCTTGTTCGTAGATCGCCAGACTGTGGTCGTCGTACCGGAACTTCCCCGGGCCGGCCAGCAGATGACTCCCGAACGCCTGCCCGAGCCACGGGTGCCGCGTGAGCATCCCATGCAACCCGGTGGCCATCGCGGTTGCCGCCGTACGCCAGTCGCCGGCCGCGAGATCCGGCAGCTCGATCTCCGCCCAGATCGCGTCCCCGGCCAGCTGCACCAGCTCGTCCTTGGTCTTGATGTGCCAGTAGATCGCCGTCGCCGCCGTACCGAGCCGCTGCCCGAGCGCCCGCATGTTCAGCCCGTCGAGCCCGTCAGCGTCGAGCAACTCGACAGCTGCCGACACGATCTGCTCCACCGTCAAGGAATCCCTAGGCACCCTGCCACCTTAATTGAACATAGTTCAGCCGTCTGCCTCGACTCCACCGACGACGCCTTCATCAGAGTCCTTGCCTGAAGCAACATTCATTCGAGCTGTCCACAGGGCCGAACTGTTGTGGATGACCGACGCAACCCTGTGGATAGTTCGAATCCCTTGAAAATAAGGGCTTCTGGGTTTGAGAACTGTCGGCGGGTGTGCCTAGAGTTGTCGGCATGGAACTCCTGGGCGAGCGACCGGTGTGGTCGATGAGTGGCGGCGAGATGCTGTCGACTCTCGACGCCCTGGATGCTGAGCTGGCCCAGCTGGAGACCTATCGTCTGCAGGTCATCGCAAGTATCGACGCGACCGGATACGCGCAGGAGCTGGGCGCCCGCGACACCCCCGAACTGCTCGCCTTCCGCTACCGCATCGACCGCCCCCAGGCCCACCGCGACGTCAAGCTGGCTCGCGCCCTGCCGAAGTACGGCAGCGTGTCCACAGCCCTGACCCACGGCATCATCCCCTCGGACTCCGCCGCCGACGCCGGGGCGAGCGCAACCGGCGGCCTGGACGTCGACACTGCCGATGGTGTGGACGCTTCCGTCGACGGACCCGACTTGCTCCCCGACCAGAGCGCTGACCATGCAGGGTCGTTGCGCCCGGCACAGGCAGGCGCGATCGTGTCAGCGCTGGAGCGAGTCCGGTCAAGGGTGCCGGTAGAACACCTTGAGGTGGCCGAGGCGCAGCTGGTGACCCTGGCCGGGCACCTGTCCCCGAGCGAGCTGCGCAGGGCCGCGAAGCAGATCTGCGACCTCCTGGACTCGGACGGCCCCGAACCGGACGAACAGAAGGCGTACGCACGCGAATCCCTGACGCTGGCGAACGCCGACAACGGCGTCACGTTCCGCGGCTACCTCGCCAACGAGAACGCCGAACTCCTGCGCTCCCTGATCCACGCCGGCGCCCGCCCCCACAAGACCATCGACGGCGAACTCGACCCCCGCCCCCGCGACAAACGCCAAGCCGACGCCCTCACCACCGCCCTCACCATCGCCGCCGCAGCCACCGACACCAGCTTCAAACTCCGCGCCACCGAGACCTCAGCCACCGACACCAGCTTCAAAGTCCGCCCCACCGAGACCTCAGCCACCGACACCGGCTCCAAACTCCGCGCGACCGAGACCTCAGCCGCCCACCACAGCAGTCACCCCACGGCCGACGGCGATACCGGCGTCGGCTCCGGCAGCGACACGGGCGTCGGTGCCGGCAGTGACACGGGCGTCGGTGCCGGCAGCGACACGGGCGTCGGTGCCGGCAGCAACACCGGCGCCCACACGGCAACTCCGGCCACAAGCCCGACGGCCGCCGCCGGCGACCCCGCGACCTCCCTTGCCGACCGAGCGCCCGGGGCGAGCGGTTGGCTGCCCGGCTTCGGCGCCAAGGCCAACATCACCGTCACCATCGACCTGGACGATCTGAAGCGTGCCACCACGGACGCAACCGGCGACCTGGTGTACGGCGACAACCTGTCAGCAGCCACCATCCGCCGCCTCGCCTGCGACGCCAAGATCATCCCGCTAGTACTCGGCTCGCACTCCGAACCCCTCGACGTCGGCCGCGCCGAACGCCTCGTCACCGCCGGAATGCGCCGCGCCCTCAACGCCCGCGACAAAGGCTGCGTCATCTGCGGAGCCCCACCCGTCCAATGCGACGCCCACCACCTGACCTCCTGGATCGACGGCGGCCCCACCGCCGTACACAACCTCGCCCTCCTCTGCCGCCGCCACCACATCGACCTGCACAACGGGAACTGGATCATCACCATCACCAACGGCGTCGTCCACGTAGCACGCCCCACCTGGGCCGACCCACCACCCCCACGCCTAGCCCTCCCAACCCACCAACCTCCCGCACCCCGACCTACAACCACGCCCACACCCACCACGACACCAGCCGCATCCACCACCACACCAGCCGATCCCGCCACCAGACCACCGCCCGAACCGGAGCCGATACCCAGCACAACGCAGACGCCGGCGCGCGCGCCCGCGCCCACATCACTCACCGAAGCTGGCGTGCAGTTCCCACCTGCGTTGGTTGCCGCCCCGACCGCACTCGGTTCCGCAAGCCGCCGTACAACAGGCGCAGAACCACGTCAGCGCCTACTCGCAGCCAAGGGCGAGAACACCAGTCCCATCACGGCGTCATCACTACGAGAAGCAGCGACCCTAGCCATCTGGGGCGAGCCGTCCGCGCCACCCGACAGCCCCATGACCACCGAGACCACCACCGCCGCAGGCGATCCACGACTCGCCCCGTACGACGATCAACCATCCGCCCCATGGCCCGAGCTCCCCGACGACCGCCCGTCCAATCAACTACACAAGGACCGCGATCACCCTCGGACCGACGCCGTAGCCCACCTGGCTCCATCGACCCGAAGCCAGCCCCTGTGCCCGCTCCGCCCCATCGATCTCGAGAAGGCGGTCGGCAGTGCTTCGCACATCGCCGGCCCGAAGGCGCCGCCGGACCGCACCGCGCACAGGCCGCCCGGCCATAAGCATCGCCGGCACGAACACCACGCCGGAGCCACACCGTGAACAAGCCACCCGGACCACGGGCATCGCCGGCACCGACGCCGCGCAAAGCCGCACCGTGGACAGACCGCCCGGACCACGCACATCCCGGCCCGAAGGCGGCACCGGAGCCACACCATGGAGAAGCCGTCCGGACCACGAGCATCCCGACCCAGAGGCCGCGCAGAGCGACACCGTGGACGGGCCACCCTGACCAGGAGCATCGCCGGCGCGAAGGCGGCGCAGGAGCCAGACGGTGGAGAGGCCGCCCGGACAAGAGCATCGCCGGCACCGGCGCTGCGCAGGAGCCGCACCATGGACAGGCACCCCGGACCGCGAGCATCGTCGGCACGGACCGTGCGCAGCGTCGATGCCCGCCGGGCACGCGTCGCCAACGACGCGCGCGGCGTCCAGCCCTTCGTCGTACCCAGGCGTGCGACCAGCAGCCGAGCCCCAGGGGTTGGACCTGACAGCCGACTCGAGCACGGCGAAACCGTGCGCGGTGAGATACCAGGCGCACCCGCGGCCGTCGCGTCACCCGTTGCTGGTGACGGGGTGGTTGAGGGGGTGTAACGACTAGGGCGGTTCAAACAGATGACCCGCGACATCGGTGGACCCCAGCGCGTACCGTTGGAAGTCCCCACGGTGTGGAGTCATCCCCCCTGACCCACACGGACGGGTGCCCTGTTCTGGTGATCAGGGCACCCTGTTCATCTCCTCCGGTGTGGCGTGTAACGCGGGCCGATCCCGCAGCGATGTCATCCATGAAAGCCCTGCTACCCGAGCTGTCGTACGCAGCGCGGGACCCCACGCAGGGCTTTCGATATTGCGCAGCACACGACATGCCCTCCCGGCGTCAGGTACGGCGATCTCACGTTCCGCGTGATCCGGAGGCTGCATGCTGCACGGGGCATCTCAAGTACGACGACTGCTGCCGAAACTCACGTCCTCGACCGCATTGGGCCGTGCGGCGATGTCGACCGCACTAGGCATGGTGATGTCTGCCGTGGTCGACGTGGTGGTGTCGACGGGGCTTGGTGCGGTGTCGGGGAACGGGCTCGGGGTGGTGACTGTTACGCCGTCGCCGGGGCCGGCTTCGTCGGGTTCGGGATTTGACGCGAGTTCGTTCTTCACGGGGGCCGCGGTCGCGACCGTGCTTGCCGCGGTGATCGGGGCTGTGTCGGCGTGGCGGCGAGCTAAGAAGGAGCGGGCTGAGTCGCTCGAGGATCAACGGAGCAAGGCTCGGGAAGACGCCGTACAGCGGCAGCGCGACGCCGGGCAGGAGTTGCAAGGGAAGGCGATCACTCTGGCCGAGGCCGCCGTGCTGGGTTATGCCGGCAAGACCTCGGCCGAGATCGCTGCACCTGGTACGGAACTCGTGAGGGCATGGCAAAGCCTTCAGAGCTCAGCCAGGGAAGCCTGGACGACGCTCGGCGCCGAGGACGACCTCACGCCACTAATGGGTGCGGTCAATGCAGCGGTCAAGGGTCTGCTCGACTCGGCAACGGCCGGAAAGGTCGACGCACCCCAAGCGAGCCGGAGCCTCGAGGCGCTCAACGACAGCGTGATCGCACTCGGGCAAAGAGCCCTGGAAGTGCTCCAAACCAAGGGGGGATCTGAATGAGGACGGTCATCCGCTTGGCTGCGGCAACAGTGATTGTCGGCGGCTGCCTGCTGCCCGCCGCGGCAACCCAGGCATATGCCGCGACCGCTGCATTCACGACGACGGCCGCGTCCACCACAACCGCCGCATCCGGCGAGACCGGTGCAGCCGGTGCGTACGGCGCGACCAGTGCGACCGGCGTCTTCGGCGGGATCGTGGGCGGTGGCCGGATTGTGGTGCCGATGGTGGACTCTGGGGGGATCGATGCTTCGGATGTTTATGTCGCGTTGGCTGGGTTCTGGGGTGGGGCGGTGACGGCCGGGGTCGTTGCGGTTGCGCGGCAGGGGCGGCAGAACCAGCGGCGTGTGAGCGAACAGGAGCGTCGGGCGGCCGAGGAAGGGCGTCGGGCCGATGTGCAGCGGCAGGTTGAGGCGGCGAAGAAGGCGGTTGCGACGTGCATGGCAGCTGTGCAGACGCTGGTGACTGCTCGCAAGCTGGGACTGGAGGGGAATGTTCTCGAGCACGTCCAAATCGCCAACCAGGCCATGGCGGAACTTCAGGTCAGTCCTCTGTGGCCTGAGTTGATCGACAAGGACGGGAAGGATCGGTTGGGGCCGGCACTGAACGCCGTCATCCTGGCGAACTACGACGGTGATGCACTGGCCGTTACCAGGTTCTACAAACTCGCCGAAGTCATGGTCGCCACCCTGAACGCCTGGCCCCCGGACCGAGCAGCCGCCTAGCCTCCGAAGGCGCCCCCGCGTGTAGCCATGGCCACGGGGAGCGCGGCTGGATGGGGCTTGCCGGGTGTTGTCAGGGTGGGTGGGACTTGCCGAGTGTTGTCGGCGGTGGGGGCTTGCCCCGCTGTTGCCGGAGGCGGGTGGGGCTTGCCCGCCGTTGTCGGAGGTGGTGGGGCTTGCCGGCCGTTGTCGGAGGTGGGCGGGGCTGCCGCCGTTGTCGGAGGTGGGCCGGTTTGCCGGGTGTTGTCGGAGGTCGGTCGGGCCTGCGGCCGTTGTCGGAGGTAGGTCGGGCCTGCCGGCCGTTGTCCGGGGCGGTCGGGGAATGCCGCGTTGTCGGGGTGGTTGGGGCATGCCGCGTTGTCGGGGTGGTTGGGGCATGCCGCGTTGTCGGGGGCGGTGGGGCTTGCTGGTTGTTGTGGGGATGCGCCGGCGGGCTGCTGCGGTTGTGGGCGTGCTGCGATCGGCAGGGGTGCACTCGTGGCAGCAGGCCCGCCGGCTTGGGTGGATGCCGGGGGCGACGGCGAGTGGTCAGGTTGGCGGGGCCGGTGGGGCTGGGGCGGTTATGACTCGGGCTGGGTGAAGTGGCGGTTGAAAAAAGCCACTGAGTCTTCTACCTCGAACCAGGGGACCTGGTGGTGGGTGCCTGGGTTGGCGTGGAGGGTTTTGTGTTTGGAGGCGAAGGCGTCGTAGAGGTCGAGGCCGGACTGGCGGTCGATCTCGTCGTCGTCCCACGGGAGGAGGAACTGGATCGGGATCGTGATCCGGCGGGCCGCTTCGGTGAGGGCGTCGTAGACGAAGACTCCGCCGAAGACGGCGGCGGTGATGCGGGGGTCTACGGCTGCCAGTTCGAGGCCGATGGCGCTGGCGAGCGTCATGCCGGTGTAGCCGATCGGCGCCGCCGTACCGATCTCGGGGAGTGCTTGGAGGGCGTCGATGGTTGCCTGCCATTCCGGCACGGCACGTGCCGTCAGCGAGCTGTTGTAGTCGATGATGATCGGGCCTAGGGGCTCGCCGGCGGCCCGGGCGTTGAGGAGGCCGGCGACCCATTGCTCATCCTGTGGTGTGCGGGGCCGGTCGCCGTGGCCGGGCGCGTCGATGGCGGCGGCGGTGAAGCCGCAGGTGGTGACGTAGTGACGGGCTCGGGCGACGAGGCCTGGTGCCAGCTTGTGCAGGCCGCCGGGGTGGCCCATCAGGATCAGGGGTGCGCGATCGGCGCCTGACTCGGGCGACCACAGGACGCCGGGGATGTCGTCCAGCGTGAAGGTGCGTTCGATGACACCGTTCGACGATGTCTCAGCGATGAAATGCATGGGAGTGCCTTTCGGGAGTGCCTTGTCATGACGGCGCTCCCGGCGACCCCTGGGTCAGTCGCCGCGCCGTGACGAACAAGGAAGCGCCCACAGCGAAACAGCGTTCATCGGGCACCACCTCCTGGCGTCAGTCACGGACTCCGAGCGACGGTACCAGCCCGAGCGGCCCCTCGCCCCTCCTTTTCCATCGACGACTTGAACAAAGTTCAAAACTCTCTTGCACACTGTTCAATCGCCGGGCTACGCTCCACCTGAACTTAGTTCAAGTCAAGAAGGAGTGAGGGACGATGCAGGACGAGCTGGCGGGGTTCGTGGCGAAGACCGCCGCGGAGTTCGGGATCCCCGGCGTCGCGGTCGGCGTACTGATGGACGGCCAGGAGGTCGTCGTCACGCACGGAGTGACGAGTGTCGACAATCCACAGCCGATCGACCGGGACACCCTCTTCCACATCGCGTCGGTGACCAAGACGTTCACCGCGACCGCGTTGCTGCGGCTGGTGTCGCAGGGCAAGGTCGACCTCGACGCACCCGTACTGCGGTATGTCCCGGAGCTGAAGCTGATGGACCAGGACGTGGCCGAGCGGATCACGGTGCTGAACCTGCTCAACCACACCGCGGGCCTGGACTGGAACCTGATCGACCCCGGTGACGGCGACCAGTCGCTGGCGGCGTTCGTGGAGAAGCTGGCGACGCTGCCGATCATCGCGGCTCCCGGCAGCCGAGCGTCGTACAGCCAGGCCGGGTACAACCTGGCCGGCCGGATCATCGAGAACGTCACCGGGATGCCGTACGAGAAAGCGATCGCCGAGCTGCTGCTGGAGCCGCTGGAACTGTCGAACACGGTCTTCGACCTGGACGACGTGATCATCCGGAAGTTTGCCGTCGGCCACAACCCGGACGAGGACGGTACGCCGCGGCCGGCCGTGCCGTGGAAGGCGAATCGGGCCGGGGAACGCGGCAACAACCCCGGCGGCGGCGCGGTCTCGACCGTCGGCGATTTGTTGCAGTGGGCAAAGTTCCACCTGGGGACGGGTGCCGGGTTGTTGCCGGCCGAAGCGCTGCACGGGATGCGCGAGCGGACGGTCGAGCTGCGGGCCAGCACGATGGGCGACGGGTTCGGCATCTGCTGGTTCCTGCGGGAGATCGACGGCGTGCGGACGATCGGGCACGGCGGTTCGGGCAACGGGCAGTACGCCGAGCTGCTCGTCGTACCCGACCGGGACTTCGCGGTCGTGTCACTCGCCAACGCCGGGCCGGACGGGTACGCCTTCAACCAAGCCGTGGGGCGCTGGACGCTGGAGAACTACCTCGGCCTGGTCGAGCACGAGCCGGAGCCGGTCCCGTACGACGAGGCGCGGGCGCGCGAGGTGGTCGGACGGTACGGGAACGACGCGATGAACCTGGACCTCGCCACCGACGGCACCCAGGTCACGCTCGCGGTCGAGATCAAGCCCGAACTCCGCGAGGCCTCCGACGTCGAGATGCCCCCGGACCTGCCCGCGGCCCCGATCGGCTTCCTCCCCGCCGACGAGTACGTCGTCACCGCCGGCGCCCTCGCCGGCCAGCGCGGCTACGTCAGCCGCACCCCGGAAGGCCGGATCACCGGTATCGACCTGGCCGGCCGCCTCTTCACCCGCACGACCTGACCGTCGCCAGGCGGTGTCAGTCACAGGATTGCGGCTGGATTAACAGACAGTTCTCAGGTTGAGGTTGTAGGTTCCCTGCAGACATTCCGGTGAGGAGGGTTCCTGCATGTCCAAGAAGACCCATCAGCAGCAGCTTGCGCAGCGGAAGGCCAAGCGGCAGGCCGAGCGGGAAGCTGAGCGGCGACGGCAGCGGCGGAACGTGGCGATCACGATCACGGCGATCGCGGCGGTGGTTGTGGTCGTGGTCGGGGTCTTCGTGGTGTTCGCTCCCGGGGGCGGCGACGACAGTCCGGCGGCGGCGGCGCCGACCGAGCTGCCCTCGTCGGCCGGGCCGGACAACAAGGCGACCAACATCCCGACCGCGCTGGCGGCTCCGCTGAAGCGGCCGACGCCGCTGCCGGCCGAGGTGAGCTGCACGTACAAGAAGAGCGCCGAGCCGGCGAGCAAGAAGGTGAACCCGCCGGCCGACGGGAAGGCCAAGGCGTCGGGTACGTCGAAGGTCAGCCTCAACACCTCCATCGGCGACCTGCAGCTCACGCTGGACAGCGCGCTGGCGCCGTGCACGGTGAAGAACTTCCTCAGCCTGGTCGGGCAGAAGTTCTACGACAACACCAAGTGCCACCGGATGACGGTCGGCGAGGGTCTGCAGGTGCTGCAGTGTGGTGACCCGACCGGTACCGGCGGTGGCGGGCCGGGCTACTCGTTCGCGGACGAGGTGTACCCGACGCTGAAGTACGGTCGCGGCGTGCTGGCGATGGCGAACTCCGGGGCGAACACGAACGGGAGCCAGTTCTTCATCGTGTACGGCGATGCGTCCGGTCTCGGGCCGCAGTACACGGCGTTCGGGACGGTCGACGCGGCCGGGCTGAAGCTCATCGACCAGGTCGCGCGCACCGGTGTCACTCCGCAGAACGGTCCCACGGATGGCACCCCCATCACCCCGGTAGAAATCAAAACAGCAACCGCCGCAGCCTGATCAACAACCGCGCCGCCCGTCCCCTGCGGGGACGGGCGGCGCGGTGTTCAAAGCAGGTAGGCACCCGAGCCTGTTCTCCTCCTCCCGTCCGTCCCCGAAGGGGGCGGGCGGTGCTACTCCTGCTCGCCCGGGGTGGTCAGGCCAGGAGGCCGTACTTGGAGCGGGGCCAGGCCAGGAGGGCGTGGATCTGGGTGATGCCGGATTGCTGGAGGAGTTCTACCGGGCCTTCGTCGAAGTGGTAGAGGTTGGTGGCGGGGTCGCGGGTGGTGTTCCAGTTGTCGTCGGCGTAGGCCTGCATGGCCTTGCGGTAGCGGGGGTCGGGCGCCACCGAGTCGAGGATCAGCAGGTTCTTGAACCAGATCGAGTTGAACGCGGCGCCCTGCTTGGCCAGCACGTCCCGCGTGCTGTAGAAAGCGAGCGACGCGCTGGCGACGGACTTGGCCTCGTCCAGGTACTGACGCTTACCCGTTGCCTTGTACAACAATACCCCGGCGCCGAGCATGACGCCCTGGTTGTAGCTCCACTGCGTCTTCTCGATGTTTCCGGCCAGGTCGATGTGGTCCCAGTACAGACCGTTCGGCGCCAGCATGCAGTCCTGCGCCCACTTGTACATCGTCTGCGCCCAGGTCAGGTACGACCGGTCCCGCGTCAGCAGATACAGGTGCGCGCCGAGCTCAGCCCCCGGCCCGTTCGACACCGTGTTGCGGTCCTGGCTCCACGGCGCCTGGGTCCAGTAGACGCCACCGGCGCACGGATGCGACGGATCGGTATCCCACCCGTGCACGACCAGCGCGAAGATCTCCTGAGCCCGAGCCAGCGCCGCACGGTCACCAGTCCGCTTGTAGCGCTGGATCAGGTTCAGTCCGATCCACTCGTTGTCGTCGTAGAACTTGTCCCCACCCTGACCCAGCGGCGGCCGGACGTACGAGTCGTACCCCTTCGGCGTCGTCCCGGCGTTCCAGTACGGCTCGTACGCCGCGAGCCGCCGGTCGGCCTCCTCCGACGCCTTCCGCCCGGCGCCCGGCACACCGGCCAGGTTCTCCGCGGCGATGGCAGCCTGCGAGTACGGCCAGACGTACGAGTACGGGTTGGTCTGCGTGTTCGGGTACTCCTCGAGCAGCAGTCCCTGGCCCGCGTCGAAGTACTTGTTGATCGCGTCGTACGACGCCTGCGCACGAGCTGCCGGATTCGTCCCGGCGTCGGCCGCGGGCATGGTCAGCGACCCGAGGACGGCGACCGCGAGCACTCCGGCCGCGATCCGAGTTGATATACCAATTTTCCTGCGCATCGAGCTACATCCTCCTGGGCGGTGGTGATTGACATCGATGTCACGTTCTAACCGGCTCGGGGATGCGGCGTCAATGGCTCAGCGGCCGGCGTCCTCGACGGGATTGGTTGGCATATCAAGCGGACGGACCGGGAACGCGATCCAGCCGGACTTCAGATGCAGCCGGATCCGGACCTGATCGGCTGTGAGCACCCGGCGGCCCTTGGACCCGACCGCCTCGACGGTGAGCGCCCGGCCGCCGGATGGGCCGATGCCGGTCCGCTTCAGCACCCGCAGGCTCCGGATCGACCCGACGTCGAAGACGGCCTGCAGCTCGGCCGCCGTCCGCGTCACCGTCCAGGTCACGTTGGGGTTCCCGTTCCCCGGGTACGCGTCCCAGCTGTCCGCCTTCATCACCTGGTACGGCACTGCACCCGTCGCGGTCGCCCCGCCGTTCGACGAGGAGAACTCGGCGATGATCGGCTTGCCCTGGTAGAGCCGCACCTGTCCCGCGGTCGCGGCGATCGCGGTGTTCGTCGACGCCTTCTCCGAGTCGTAGCCGCCGTACACCTGACAGGACGTGGTGTCACACAGGTCGTACGCCTTCCGCGTGGCCCGGCTCCGGTGGAACACGGAATAGGTGCGCGCGGCAACAGCCTGCGCCTGCAGAGCCGCCGGACGCCAACTGGACAAGGCCTCCCGGGATACGACGCCACGCAGGTAGTACTCGAGCGACACGACGTTCACCGTGTCCAGGTGCGCGCCGGACACGTCGATGGCCCGGAGTGCGCCGCGATACCGGCGTACCGCGCCACTCGGCAGCACCAGCCCGATCACGGCCGCACCCTCGAACTGCGTCATCCCGGTGAACGTCTTCCACAGCGTCCATTTCCGCGTCTTCGCGTCGAACGAGCTGACCTTCGTGCCGTGATCGCCGGACGGGTCGATCGACCACTGGTTCCGGTTCGCTGCCCTGGGCACCAAATAGACCTTGCCGGTGGCAAACGAGCGCACGCTCAGACCATTGACGGCGCCGACCCGGACCCCGTCGGTGGTGTCCGCGCTGATCCGGACCCGGATGCTGCCGGTCGTCTTGCCGGTCGTCGTCCCCGGGTAGTAGAAGTCCAGGATCTGCCGGACCGACTTCCCGGCGATGGCCGCGCCCTGGGCGCCGTACTGCGACATGCCGCGGCCGTGCCCGAAGCCGCGGCCGGCGATCGTGGTGTCGGGGACGGTGGCCTTCGGCTCGACCGGGCTCGCCTGCGCACTCGCGCTGATCAGCGCGGAGGATAGGACGACGGCGGCGATCGCACGCTTCTTCATGACGCACTCCCGTACTGGACGTAGACCTTGTCCTGACGCTGGTTGTAGATGAGCCAGCCACGCTGGAACTTCTGCTTCGAGCCGCCCTCGACCGCGTACGACTCGGTGATCGGCAGCCCGAGGCGGGCGCTGCCCGCGCCGAGGCGCCGGTAGCGGGTCCGGAACACACCGGCGGTCGAATGGGTGCCGGAGGCAACGGAGTAGAAGACGTCCCGGGTGGCGAAGTACGTCGCCCAGCCGGTCCTCGTCCGGTGTTCACCCCAGAACGGCTGCCCCAGGGACCGGAAGCCGATCCTCCGCGCGAACCGGTAGATCGGCGTCGCGACGCTGCCGCCGATCAGCGTGTTGACTCGTTGCTTCAGCCAACCGAGTTTGTTGTACAGCTGCGTGCCCGGGCACGCGGTCGCCTTGGTGTCGCGGTGCCCGGACACGGTGTGCAGCCGGCTCCCGTCGAGCACGATCGTTGCCAACGGCGACCGATAGTTCGCGTCCAGCTTCCAGGCGATCACCCGGGCCGTCGTCTCCAGCATCGCCCGCGGTGGCGTGGCTTTCTCGAAGTTGCCGATCACCGCGACGCCGAACGAGTTCGCGTTGTACGACGCGGTGTGCGCACCGAGCACCGGCAGCTGCGCACCGCCGTACCGGCCCTCGAACGCGCGGCCGAAGCGGTCGACCAGGAAGTTGTAACCGAGGTCGCACCAGCCGCGGCTCTTCACGTGGTACGTGTACATCGCACGCACCATCGCCGGGACCTGCACCCGCGTGTAGTCGTTGCGATCGGCGGTGTGGTGGACGAACGCGGCCATCACAGTGGTCGTGTACTTCGGTCGCGCGCACGCCACCCCGTTGAAACTCCGCAGCCGCTCGTCGGCACCCCACCGCTTCCGGCTCACCATGACCGGCATCGGGTACGGCGCCCTGCTCGCCTCGGGCTCGATGACGCCGGCGGCCTGCGGTTCGTCGGCGTCGGTGGCCAGTACGCCGGGCTGGATCAGGATCACCTTGGCGTCGCTGACCGTCGTACCGCTGCTGGTCACGGCGCTGGCCTGCACGCCGGTCGCGTCGCCGACCCACAGCGGTTCGGTTCCGGCGCGCTCAACTCCTTCGGGCACCGATGGATCCGGCCCGTGGTCGTCCTCGACGTGCAGGGCTTCCCAGTCGGTCCACTGGCCGTTGCGTTCCACGCGGACCTTGGCCTGCACCGCGCCGGCGCCTTCGGGCCAGGTGATGCCGACCATCCCGAAGGGCTTCGTCCCGGCCCGCACCGCCGGCCCGTCGAGCGCGATCTCCTGGTACGACGAATCCGTCGACGGCGCCTGGGGAGCCGGGCCGGCGGGGAGGACCAGGGCGACGCCCGTCGCCGCGAGGGTCAGGAGGCGCGCGGTCTTGCCCATGGAACAGCCTTCCGGCGGGGGACGACGGTCGCTGGGCGGCGCTCATCGATTATGCGCGTTGGGTGACCGCTTTCCCGGTATTGCGTCACCCTGCGTGGCGTGCGCACCTTGCGGAGTTCGATAGGCTCGGTGTAAAGCCCGGGAGGAAGGCCTGTCATGACCACCATCCTGATCATCGCGCTCGTGGTGATCGCCGTTCTGGCATACCGTTCGTACCGCCGGACCCAGCTGCAGAACCGCAAGCAGCACGAGATCACGGCCACCGAGCTGGAGTCGGTGAAGCGCACCGCCGACGAGGACATCACCCGCTTCGGCGAGGAGCTGCAGGACCTCGACCTGGAGATGGTCGGCAAGGACCTCGGCGACGGGGCCCGGCAGGACTACCAGCGCGCGCTGGACTCGTACGAGTCGGCCAAGCAGGCGGTCGGCCAGGTCACCCAGGCCGACCAGATCAAGCACGTGATCGAGATCCTCGAGGACGGCCGGTACGCCGCGACCTGTGTGCGCGCCCGGGTGAACGGCGAGCCGCTGCCGCAGCGCCGTCCGTCCTGTTTCTTCAACCCGCAGCACGGCCCGTCCGTCGTGGACGTGATGTGGGCGCCGCCCGGTGGCGCGCCGCGGGAGGTGCCGGCCTGCGCGGCCGACGCCGAGCGGGTCCGCGCCGGTGCCGAGCCGGACGTCCGCAAGGTCATGGTCGGCCCGCAGCGGGTGCCGTACTGGGAGGCCGGCCCGGCCTACTCGCCGTACGCGCAGGGCATGTTCGGCGCCCTCGGCGGCGTGATGACCGGCATGTTCCTCGGCACGATGCTCGGCGGCATGTTCGCCGGCGGCGGCTACGGCGACTACGCGGCCGGCTACGACGCCGGCATGGCCGACGGCGGTGGCGACGGTGGTGACGGCGGCGGCGACTTCAACATGGGCGACTCCGGCGGCGGAGACTCCGGCGGCTGGGACTTCGGCGGCGGAGACTTCGGCGGCGACTTCTAGCCTCGCAACTCCACAGAGCCCCGGGCGACCAATCGGTCCCCGGGGCTCCGTCGTTGACGGGGTTACTCGCCGAAGAGCGGGGCGTTTCCCTCGGCGGTTTGGAGGGAGTAGACGGGGTCCTTGTAGGTGCCGGGGACTTTGCCCAGGCCCTTGATGACGGTGGTGGCGCCGGTGGCGTGGCTGATGGCGTAGAGGTAGGCGGAGCCGGTGTCCTTGTCGATGGCGGTGAGGAGGGTGCTTTGGGTGCCGCACTTCTCGGCGACCAGGAACTCGAAGCCTTGCCAGGTGGAGGCGCGGAGCTGCTTGAGGACCGGCTTGGCGGTGCCTACCGGGATGTGGAGTGTGTAGAGGCCGCCGGCCTTGGTGGTCAGCAGGAAGGTGTCGTAGGTCTTGGTCTCGCTGATCAGGGCCATGGTCTTCACGTTCGCGTAGCCCGTGTAGCGGGTGACCACCCGGCCCTCGGTGCGGTACAGCACACCGTCACCGCGCAACCTGTAGGAGGCTCCCCGGACCGTCGCGCCCCAGTAGAACGAGGACTCGATCGCGATGTAGCCGTTGTACCCGGCGCCCTGTGACTTCAGGCTGCTGGTCGGCGACCCGTCCGAGGCGTGGCCGTACGACGCGTAGTACAGCGTCGAGTTGAGGATGACGTCGCCGTACGTCGTGTCGCCGGCCGGGACGTCGAGCGTCGTCGTCCAGGTCGAGCTGAGTTTCGCGAGGCCGGGTGTGAACAGATGGACGCCGGTCGACTGCTTCGCCGTGATCGGCGACGACGCGGTGATGCCCGAGTAGCCGAGGTTGCCGCCGCTGGTGATCGAGCCGACGGTCATCTGGCAGGCCGCGGTCGCCGACGCGACCGCCGCTTTGGCCGGAACGGTTGCCAAGGTCCCCAGCAGTACGGCGGTCGCCGCCGCGGCGGAGGCTCGTTTCAAGGTCAGAGTCTTCACACTGAGCTTGATACGGCCCCCGCCGCAGAAGTTGCGGTTATCTGGTGATCTTGATCGGGACGGACAGCGCGGTCGGAGCCGAGGACGGGCCGAGCAGGAGCTCGCCGTTGTAGCTCTGGCCGGGTGTCATCGCCTTGTTGTAGTCGACGTGCAGCGTGACCGTCGTGTTGGCCGGGACCGCACCGGTGGGCAGGCCGCTCACGGTCAGGTCGTTGCCCTGGATCGCGTTGACGACCAGCGGGAACGACGGCGTCCCGGTGACTCCGAAGCCGTGCACCCAGATCTGGTAGTTGCCGTCGGGCGGGTTGACCAGGTCGACCGACTCGTCGCCGGTACCACCGGCGGACGACGCGACGATCTCGGACGGCGAGAACACGCCGTCGTTGTTGGCGTCCCGCAGCACATAGAGGTCCACGTCGTTGTTGGCCAGCGCCGTGCTCACGTCCAACCGGGACGCGTGCGAGAGCGTGAGGTTCTTCTTCACGCTCGCCGTGGACGGGTCGTTCGGGTCGTCCTGGTGGGCGACCTCGGACGTCGTGCTCGGCTGGCTGAGGCCGTAGGCCGACGCGTTCAGCCCGTCCAGCGGCACGCTCGACGAGAACGTCACGTCGAACCCACCGGTGTCCCCGGTCGCGGTCTGGACGACCGACGAGGGCGACACCGACGCACTGCCCAGCTGCACCTTGAACGGGGTGTTGAACTTGTCACCCTGCCAGCTGACCTGGTGCAGCGCGAGCGCCTGCAGGCCTTCCTGCGCCGGCGCGGTCACCACGTCGGCCGGGCCACCGGTCGCCGTGTCGAACCGCCAGGCACCCGCCCGGACGTTGGTGTTCGGACTCTTCCCGACCGTGTCGATCGTGTACGGCGCGCCGTACACGGAATCCGGCTCGAGCTGGAAGTGGTTGACCGAACGGCCCATGATCAGCGTGTCCAGGTCGGTGTACGGACCGGAGTCCTCCCAACTGGTGTTGGCCAGGAACTTGGTTCCCTCGGCCGGTGTCTTCGGGACGTCGAGGTAGAAGAACCGCCAGTCCCCGGACTCGGCCCGCCAGGTCCAGTCGTTCGCACCGAACACCGAGCCGTTGTTGTAGGTGTAGTTCTGCTGGGCCTTCGCGACGTCGTCACCGCCGAACGTGATCGCACCGGTGATCCTGCCGCTCGCGTCCTGCGTCGCCTTCGCCGCGACCGCCACGGACACCGGCACCACCATCGAGTCCGAGCCGCGGTTCAGCACCACGGCACCGGAGTACATGCCGTACGGCGCGTTGCCCGGGACCTTGATCGACGCGGTGAACGAGCCGTTCGCGGTCTTCGGCGTGGTGACCCACTTCCAGTCGCTGTTCTTGTACCAGTCGATCGAGATCTTGAAGTTCGTGACCGGGATCGACGTGTTCTTCGCGGAGTGCTGCAGGCCGAGGAACAGGCCGTCGGCCATCCGCTTCGCCGGGTCCGCGACGTACGACTGCAGTGCGTTCGAGCCGGCCCGGTGGTACATGAACCGCTCGTACTCGCCCTGTTCCATGTCCGACTTGGCGAAGTCCAGGTCGAGGAAGTTGTCGATGTTCGAGCTGGTCGTCTTGTCGGTGTGGTTGACGACGCCGTTGTGGTTCTTGTCGGTCCACAGCTTGCCGTCGTGGTTGACGTCGGTCCAGTTGTAGGTGAGCAGCCGCCAGGCCTGGTCCTCGGTCAGGTTGTTGTCACCGTCGAACTGCGACCGTGGGTACTCGAGTTTGACCACCATCAGATCGGCGTCTTTGTGCTGTTTGACCTGTTTGGTCAGGTCGATCAGGTAGTCGGGGGCGTTGAAGTTCGACGTACTCTCCTGGCTCAGGTCCTTGCTGTTGAAGGAGAGCGTGTCGCTGTCGGTCCGGACGAGTTGCCGGTCGCTGACCTGCCACGCGCCGGGGCCGTTGAGCGTGAACTTCTGGCTGTCGGTCCCTCCGGGCGAGATGATGTTCGCGAACACCGGGTACTCGGTGCCGCGGTAGTCACCCACCCGCCACTCCGTCGGCGACACGGTCGCGCGGGTGCCGAGGGCACCCGCCACCGCCTTGCCGGCGTCGATCGAGCCCGAGCCCTGGACGTTGGCGTCGTACCCGAGGTCCTTCGAGGTCGACTTCAGGATGTCCTGCGCGGTCGAGTAGAAACCGGCCGGCACCGTCCCGCCGTGCGCCTTCTTGTAGGCCTGGTAGAGCAGCGCCGTCGCACCCGCGGCGACCGGGGTCGACCGGCTGGTGCCACCCCAGGTCTCCCACGCGTTCCGGCCGTCGAGGACGGTGTTCAGGGTCGCGTCACCCGGTGCGTAGGAGCCGTCGGCAACGACATCGACGCCGTTGGTGGCGTTCGCGCCGAAGCCGCGGTTGGACCACACCATCACGTCGTTGTCGGTGATCTGGCTGGTCCGCACGATCGAGTCCCAGCCGGTCCCGCCGAACTGGGTGGACGCGCCGACCTCGATCGCGGTCGAGGGCGCCGCGGCCGTCGTCGTACCGAAGCCCGGAGCGCCGTTACCGGTGGAGAACAGGGCCGTGGTCTTGAAGCCGTCGGAGATCACGTCGGCCTCCTGGCTCGCCGCGTCCCAGCCGTCGTTGTCGGTGGTGGAGTCGCCGTACGAGTTCGACGTGATGTCGACGCCCTGCCGGGTGGACAGGAAGTAGCCGAACTGGTCGGAGAAGTCGTGGCTGAAGTAGATGTCGCCGAACGGCGCCAGCTTGGCGTGCGGCGCACCACCGAGGACGGCACCGGCGTACTTGCCACCGGGGATGTCCTTGAAGGTCGGCGCCTTGCCGTTGATCACGGCCTGGCCGACCACGTTCGACGCGGTCAGCGTGCCGTGGCCCTCGATGCCGGGGTCGAAGTCACCGGTCCACGCGACCAGCGCGCCGGATCCGAACGACGTGTCCTCGACACCGAACGCGTCCAGACCACCGGGGATCGGGGTCTTGCCGTCGGAGATGTAGTACATCAGGCCGCCGGACAGGTCGGTGTAGCCGTCACCGTTCATGTCCCGGTACGACGCGGGCGAGGACTTGGTCACCGGCTTCTCGTCGGCGAACGAGTAGTCGTCGTCCAGGTCGACGTACACGGTGTCGTAGACGCCGGCCGTGTGCGGGTCGGTGACCAGGAAGCCCGGGCGCTCGCCGTACAGGTCGAGCAGGTAGTCGTCCGGGTGGCTGCCGAGCATGACCTTGCCGGACTTGCTCCAGCTCGCCGGGAAGGAGTACGTGTGCTGCTTGGTCCCGGCCGGCAGGCTGAAGTTGCGCGACGGTCCGGTCTTGGTGGCGAAGTCCACCGAGCAGGTGCCGCCGGACGTGACGCAGGTGGCCGCGGTGGTCTTGGTGTACCAGGACAGGCCCTGGTCGACCTGGCTCGGGTCGGCCAGCCACTGCAGCGTGCCGAACGGGTCGAACGCCTTCGGCCAGCCGTTCCAGCCGGCCTTCGCGCCGGTCTGGCCGGTCCAGGTCTGCCAGGTGTTCAGCAGGTCCGGGTGACCCCAGTCGGTGCCGCCGTCGAGGACGCCGACGGTCACACCCTGACCGGTGAAGCCCGCGTTCCAGGCGCCGGTGAAGTTGTGCGTCTTGGCGTCCAGCAGGTTCTGCTTGCGCAGCGTCTCGAAGTTGGAGCCGCGCAGCGGCGGGGCCTCGCTGTACGGGACGTCGTCGGCCTTGGCCTTCGCGAGCGCGGCGTGCTTCTCGGCGGCGGTGGGCGCCTTGTGCAGCCCCGGGTCGGGATCGGTCAGCGGCTGCCCGGTCTTGGTCATCTCGACCGGCTGGATCGCGACCACGCCCGGTACGGCGGCCAGCTTCGGCAGCGCCTGGACCGGGATGGATCCGAGCACCAGCGCGGCGTCGCCGGACTTGGCCACCTTGGCGTTGTCGAGCACGTCCTTGGCCTGGGTGGCGTCGCCCTGGACGGTCGCGAAGACCGCCACCTTGGCGGTGTCACCCTTCTTGACCTTCGCCTCCAGCGTCGGGTCGAGTTTCGCCAGCGCGGCGTCGGCCGCGGTCTTCACCTGCATCGCGCCCGGCGCGTGGCCCGGAGGCGGATCCTTTCGGACGGCGGCCTGCACCGGCGCCGACAGGGACGCGAGGATCAGGCTGGTCAGGGCAACGAGCGCAGCAGTGTGCTTCAGGCGTCGTCTCATACTTCCCCTCCGACATGGGCGGTCCCCCCTTGACCGCAAGCTGAACAGTCGGAGCGTAAGACCGCTCCCACGAGCCGCGATAGCGGTTGCACCGGGCGTTTTCCTTGGTTGCTGCCAGCAACGGTAACTATTCGTCACCAATATAAATCGATCGCCGCCCGGCAACCGCGTTTTCCCCCGAAATCACGCCCAACTCCGCCGATCACGCACGGTGTTCGATCCGCCGGTGCGGGTCCGCAGGTTTTCCCGTGTCTTCGGGTCTTGCTCGCCGCGGACGGCCCGGCCTACCGTCGGGAGCGTGCACGAGCTCGCCATCACGGAGAGCATTGTCGATGCGATCGTCGAGAAGATCGGCGACGGACCGGTGGCCGCCGTCCGGCTGGAGATCGGCCGGCTGTCCGGGGTGGTGACCGACTCGATCCGGTTCTGCTTCGAGATCGTGGCCGACGGCACCGGGCTGGCGGGCGCCCGGCTGGACATCGACGAGCCGCCGGGCCGGGCGTACTGTCGGGACTGCCGGCGGGAGTTCACGCTCGACGATCCGATCATGCTGTGCGACTGCGGCAGCGCCGATCTCGACATCCTGGCCGGCCGCGAGCTGCGGATCGTCTCGGTGGAGGTGCCCTGACATGTGCAGTACCTGTGGATGTTCGGGCGAGGACGCCACCACCCGGGTCACCCTGGTCGACGGGCCCGAGCACTCGCATGACCATGCCCACGGCCACGGCCACGGCCTCGGCCATGAGCACGAGACCAGGACCGTGCTGCTCGAGCAGGACATCCTGGCGAAGAACGACGTCCTCGCGGCCGCGACCCGGCACCGGCTGGCCGAGCACGCGGTCACCGCGATCAACCTGATGAGCTCACCGGGCTCGGGCAAGACGACGCTGCTCGAACGCACCGTCCGCGACCTCGACGGCCGCCGCGAGACGCTGGTGATCGAGGGCGACCAGGAGACCTGGCTGGACGCCCAGCGG
Organism: Kribbella sp. NPDC048837; assembly: GCF_055586945.1. Taxonomy (NCBI): domain Bacteria; kingdom Bacillati; phylum Actinomycetota; class Actinomycetes; order Propionibacteriales; family Kribbellaceae; genus Kribbella; species Kribbella sp. NPDC048837. The sequence continues at coordinate 1,262,728 of NZ_JBVJHF010000002.1, read as the reverse complement.
ATCCGGTCCACCGGCACCAAGGTGGTCCAGATCAACACCGGCGCCGGCTGCCACCTCGACGCGGAGATGCTCGACCGCGGCCTGACCGAGCTCGCCCCGCCCGACGGCTCGCTGGTCTTCGTCGAGAACGTCGGCAACCTGGTCTGCCCGGCGCTGTTCGACCTCGGCGAGTCGGCGCGCGTGGTGATCATCTCGGTCACCGAGGGCGCGGACAAACCGGCGAAGTACCCGTACATGTTCCGCACCGCCGACCTCGTCCTGCTGAACAAGATCGACCTGCTGCCGTACGTCGACTTCGACACCGACCTGTGTCTCGACTTGATCCGGCGGGTCAAACCGGACGTCGAACTGCTGCCGGTCTCCGCGACCCGCGGGGACGGCCTCGACGCCTGGCACCGCTGGCTGGCGACCCGCTAGCAGATCCTGGGCAACTGCTCCCCGATCGGCGTATCCACCACCCGGGTGGCACCGAACGCGGTCTTCGTCACCACCATGCCCGGATGTGCCTCGACGCACTCGCCGATGACCGCCGCGTCCGCACCGAGCGGATCCGCCCGCATCGCCGCGAGTACGGCGTCCGCGTCGTCGCGCGCCACGATCGCGAGCAGCTTGCCCTCGTTCGCGACGTACAACGGATCGAGCCCGAGGAACGAGCAGGCGTTGGCGACTGTCTCCGGCACCGGGAGCGCGGTCTCGGTCAGCTCGATGCCAACCCCGGCCGCCTTGGCGATTTCGTTCAGCGAGGTCGCCACGCCACCCCTGGTCGGGTCGCGCAGGACGTGCAGGTCGGTGCACACCGCGAGCATCGCGGCCACCAGGCCGTTCAGCGGTGCGCAGTCACTGACCACCTCGGTGCCGAACGAGATGCCCTCGCGGACACTCATGATCGCGATCCCGTGCACCCCGATCTGACCGCTGACGATGACGACGTCGCCCGGCGTCGCCCGCTGCGGCCGGATGTCCACGCCGGCCGGGACCAGCCCGACGCCCGCCGTGTTGACGTACACGCCGTCACCGTGGCCCGCGTCCACGACCTTGGTGTCGCCGGTCGCGATCGTCACCCCGGCCCGCCGCGCCGCCGCGCCGAGGTCCTCCGCGATCCGGCCGACCACCGACAGCTCGACGCCCTCCTCGAGGATGAACCCGCAGGACAGGTACGCCGCCTGGGCGCCGCTCATCGCGAGATCGTTGACCGTCCCGTTGACGGCCAGGTGCCCGATACTCCCGCCGGGGAAGAACAACGGCTGGACGACGAACGAGTCCGTCGAGAACGCCAGCCGCGCGTCCCCGAGGGTGAACACCGCCGAGTCCGTCAGGCCGCTGAGCACCGGGTTGGCGAACGCGGGCACGAAGAGGTGCTCGATCAGCTCGCCCGACATCTGTCCGCCGCCCCCGTGGCCCATCACGACCGCAGGGTGATCGCGCAACGGCAGCGGACAGACCCACCCGTCGAAGTTCGGGGCCGTCAGTTGCTCAGCCACCGGTGGTCACCACCTCGACGGGGGTCTGGAGGCGCCGGTAGAGGTAGTACGCCGCGCAGGCGCCCTCGCTCGACACCATCGTCGCGCCCAGCGGGTTGCGCGGTGTGCACAACGTCCCGAACGCGGAACACTCGTGGGGCTTGATCAGCCCCTGCAGCACCTCGCCGCTGCGGCACACGGTCGACTCCTGGGTGTCGATGTCGCGCACCTGGAAGCGGTACTCGGCGTCGTACTCGCGGTAGCGCTCGGACAACCGCCAGCCGCTCCGCGGGATCATCCCGATCCCGCGCCACGACCGGTCCGTGGTCTCGAACACGTCGGCCAGCATCGCCTTCGCCGCCGGGTTGCCCTCGTCGCGCACCGCCCGCCGGTAGGCGTTCTCGACCACGTGCTCGCCGTTCTCGAGCTGGCTCACCGTGCGCAGGATCCCGGCCAGGATGTCCAGCGGCTCGAACCCGGTGACCACGATCGGTACGCCGTACTTGTCCGCGAGCTCGGGGTACTCGGCCGTACCCATCACGCTGCAGACGTGGCCGGCGGCGAGGAAGCCCTGGACCCGGCAGGTCGGCGACTGCATGATCGCCTCGATCGCCGGCGGCACCCGGACGTGGGAGACGAGCAGGCTGAAGTTCGGGATGCCGAGCTTCTTCGCCTGGTAGACCGTCATCGCGTTCGGCGGCGCCGTGGTCTCGAAGCCGATGCCGAAGAACACCACCTGCTTGCCCGGGTTCTGCTGGGCCAGCCGGAGTGCGTCCAGCGGCGAGTAGACGACCCGGACGTCACCGCCCTCGCTCTTGATCCGGAACAGGTCGCGGCCGCTGCCGGGCACCCGCAGCATGTCGCCGAACGAGCAGAAGATCACGCCGGGCTGGGCGGCGATCTCGAGCGCCTTGTCGATGATCTCCAGCGGGGTCACACAGACCGGGCAGCCCGGGCCGTGGATCATCTCGACGCCGTCCGGCAGCAGCTGGTCGATCCCGTGCCGGACGATCGTGTGCGTCTGACCGCCGCAGACCTCCATCATCGCCCACGGTTGCGTCACCGTGGCGTGGATCTGGTCGACCAGCTTCCTGGCCAGGACCGGATCGCTGAACTCGTCCAGGTACTTCATGTCGCGGCCTCCCCCATCTCCTCGGCGCGCTGCCACTCGGTGCCGGGCGGGCGGCGCTCCCCGGCCTGCTGCGCGGCCAGGCCCCAGTGGTCGCCGAACTCCTCCTCGAGCGCGCCGAGCTGGCGGTACAGCGCGAGCGACTGCATCGCGGACTCCTCGTCCAGGCGCTGCAGCGCGAAGCCGACGTGCACGATGGTGTACTCACCCACCTGCAGGTCCGGCAGGTACTCCAGGCAGACGTCCTTGAGCACGCCACCGAAGTCGACCATGCCCATCCGGGTGCCGTCCTCCTCCCGGATCTCCACGACCTTTCCCGGTACGGCCAGACACATGCTGATCCCTCCCTAAGCGGCGCGCGCCGCGACGGCCAGCTGCCCGAGGGCGAGACCGGCGTCGGTCGGTGGCACCCGGCGATGCCGCAGGACGGTGAACCCGGCCCCGGTCAATGCCCTGGTAGTTGCCGATAGCAACACTTTGTTGACGAACACCCCGCCGGACAGCGCGACGGTGGTCAGTCCTTCGGCGGCGCGGATCCGGTCGGCCAGCGTCACCATCAGGCCGGCCAGGCTCTGGTGGAAGCGGGCGCTCACCACCCCCGGCTCGGCCCCGCGCAGCACGTCGCGCACCACCCCGGCCAGCACCGGCGCCGGATCGATCTCGTCCCCCGTGACCGCGAACTCGTACGTACCGAGCCCGCGACCGGACGAGATCAGTCCCTCCAGCTCGATCGCGGCCTGCGCCTCGTACCCGACCCGGTGACATACCCCGGCCAGCGATGAGACCGCGTCGAACAACCTGCCCATGCTGGATGTCGGTGCACAGGCGATGTCCTTGTCCAGCTGCATCCGGAGCAGATCCAGCTCCGGCCCACGGCAAGCGCGCACCGACGGCAGATCGGGATGCCACGGCAGACCCGCGGCACGCAGGTGCGACAGCGCCATCCGGCAGGGATTGCGGACTCCCGCGTCACCGCCCGGCAGCGGCACGTACTTCAGATGCGCCCGCCGTTCGAACCCGTCGTAGTCGGCCAGCAGTACTTCGCCGCCCCACACCGCGCCGTCGTCGCCGTACCCGGTCCCGTCGAAGGCGAAGCCGATGACCCGGCCCTGGTGCCGGTGCTCGGCCATCACCGAGGCGACATGCGCGTGATGATGCTGTACGCCGACCACCGGCCGGCCGGCCGCGTTCAGCTGCGCCCACTGCCGGGAGCGGTACGACGGATGCTTGTCCGTCACGAGCACCTCGGGCCGGACCCCGGTCAACTGCTCGAGATGCTCCTCCGCGCGTTCGAACGCCCGCAGAGTCGCGAGATCGTCCATGTCCCCGACGTGCGCCGAGAGCCAGGCGTACCGCCCGTCCCCGAGGCAGAACGTGTTCTTCAGATCTCCGCCGACCGCCAGCGCCGGCCGGACCGGGACCGGCAGGTCGATCGGGAACGGCGCGTACCCGCGGGACCGGCGGACCGGCAGCTCGGCCCCGTCCACGATCCGTACGACGGAGTCGTCACACGGCACGTGGATCGGGCGGTCGTGCCCGAGCCACGCGTCGGCCAGGCCGGCCAGCCGGGTCCGGGCCTCGTCGTCGGCCGTCACGATCGGTTCGCCGGTCAGGTTGCCGCTCGTCATCACCAGGACACACGGGCCGGGCTGGTCGAACAGCAGCTGGTGCACCGGTGTGTACGGCAGCATCACGCCGAGGTCAGGGTTGCCGGGGGCAACTGCTTCGGCGACGGCGGCACCGGCCCGGCGGCGGAGCAGCACGATCGGGTGCCGGCTACCGGTCAGCAGCGCTTCCTCGTCCGCGTCGATCAGGGCGATCCGCCGGGCCGCGTCGAGGTCCGCGGCCATCACGGCGAACGGCTTGTCACCACGGTCCTTGCGCTTGCGCAGCGTGGTCACCACCGCCGGGTCGCCGGCGTCGCAGACCAGATGGAAACCGCCCAGTCCCTTGACCGCGATGATCGCGCCGTCGACCAGCAGCCCGTGCGCGGCCGCCAGCGCGTCCTCGTCGTACGCCGTCTCGAGGCCAGGCTGCACCAGCTCCAACCGGGGGCCGCAGGCCGGGCAGGCGATCGGCTGCGCGTGGAACCTGCGATCGGCGGGATCGGCGTACTCGCGGGCGCAGTCCGGGCAGAGCGGGAACTCGGCCATCGTGGTGGCCGGCCGGTCGTAGGGCAGACCGGTGATGATCGTGAAGCGCGGCCCGCAGTTGGTGCAGCTGACGAACGGGTGCCGGTAGCGCCGGTCGGACGGATCGGCGAACTCGGCCAGGCAGTCCGCGCACGTCGCGACATCCGGCGAGACCAGCGTCCGGCCCGGTCCCGCGGTCGAGTCGAGGATGATGAACTCGGTCCCGCCGCGCGGCGCCAGCGGCTCCGGGGTCACCGTCGAGACCGCGGCCAGCGGCGGGGCTTCGGTCCGCACGCGGCGCCCGAACGCGGCGACCGCGGCGACCGGCCCCTCGACCTCGGCGACCACGCCGGCCGCGGTGTTGCCGACCTGCCCGGACAGCCCGAGCTCCCGCGCCAGGGAATAGACGAACGGACGGAAGCCGACGCCTTGGACCACGCCGGTGACCAGGACCCGGCTGCGAACACGTTCCGGCTCGTTCGTGATGCTCACCCCGCCGGGCAAGAAATGACGAATTCCGCGATCAGCGGATAATTCGCACACTAAACCCGGTCCCCGGACCGCGCCAGGGATCACGGCCCGAAGATCTCGTGCACCCGGCGAAGGTCGCGCAGTCGCGGTTCGGTGTCACCGTGCAGCCAGCGGCTGATGGTCCGCACCGACACCCCGATCCGCTGTGCGGCGTCCTGCTGGGACAGGCCCTGACCGCGCAGCACGCCGTTCAGCCAGTCGGCGAACGGCTCGGCCGCGGGCTGCACCCGGTGGACGCCGGCACCGTGCAGAACCTCGACCTCCACACCATCGGGGAAGATTCGCACGGTCACGTCGAAAACGCCGTCCTTCGGCCCGGCCGCGGCGAGCAGCGCGGTCGTGATCGCGTCGTACAGCGCCTTGCGCTCCTCGGCCTCGAGAGTGATCGGCTCGAGCGCCTCGCGGACGAACTGCTCGGCGTCCGGCAGCGATCCCGGCCGGGCCGGGAAGGCGTGCGAAGCCACGACCACGGGCGAGACGAAGACCTCGCGGCCGGGATCGTCCATTGGGCAAGAATAACGGTGCGACACTGGCCGAAAGGCGTCCCGGATTGTCCTGGAATCGCGGAATCCCGGATTTCCCGACACCGCCATTAATACCCGACACAAGTGTCTGTCGGACCGGACATGACGGAAGTACGGTCAAAAGACCGAGGTCGTTTCCCGGGCGAGGGAGGACGGGGTCGTGTCCACGACGCTGGAACCGGAGCAGGCACAGGAGACCGACGAGGGTGTGGTGCACATCCTCTGGATGAACGGCGGACTGAGCTGCGACGGTGACTCCGTCGCGCTGACCGCGGCCACCCAGCCCAGTATCGAGGAGATCGTCCTCGGCGCCCTGCCCGGGCTGCCGAAGATCGCGGTGCACTGGCCGCTGATCGACTTCGAGTGCGGCCCGGAGACCGGCGCGGACAACTTCATCGCGTGGTGGCACAGGGCCGACCGCGGCGAGCTGGAGCCGTTCGTGCTGGTGGTCGAGGGGTCGATCCCGAACGAGGCGATCCACGGTGACGGGTACTGGGCCGGCTTCGGCAACAACCCGGCCACCGGGCAGCCGATGAAGACGTCGGAGTGGCTCGACCGGCTGTCCCCGAAGGCCACTGCCGTGGTCGCGGTCGGCACCTGCGCGACGTACGGCGGGATCCACGCGATGGCCGGCAACCCGACCGGCGCGATGGGGGTGCCCGACTACCTCGGCTGGAGCTGGAAGTCCAAGGCCGGCCTGCCGATCGTCTGTGTGCCCGGCTGCCCGATCCACCCCGACAACCTGTCCGAGACGCTCGTGTACCTGCTCTACCAGGTGGCCGGGCAGGCTCCGATGATCCCGCTCGACGCCGAACTGCGACCGCAGTGGCTGTTCGGCCGGACCGTGCACGAGGGCTGTGACCGGGCCGGGTACTACGAGCAGGGCGACTTCGCCAAGGAGTACGGCTCGCCCAAGTGCCTGGTGAAACTGGGCTGCTGGGGTCCGGTGGTCAACTGCAACGTGCCCAAGCGGGGCTGGATCAACGGCGTCGGCGGCTGCCCGAACGTCGGCGGGATCTGCATCGCCTGCACGATGCCCGGCTTCCCGGACAAGTTCATGCCGTTCATGGACGAACCACCGGGCAGCAAGATCTCCACCACCGCGACCATGGTCTACGGCACCGTCATCCGCCGGCTGCGCAAGTTCACCCAGAACACCAGCAACAAGGAACCCAAGTGGCGGCGCAAGGGCGACGAGCTCGCCACCGGCTACGAGAAGGTCTGGTAGGGCCATGACCACCACCGAAACCAAAGTCACGCCCGCCGGCACTGAGTCGAAGAGCTCCGACGTCGTCGAGATGGCGTGGGACCCGATCACCCGGATCGTCGGCAGCCTCGGCATCTACGCCAGCGTGGACTTCAAGCAGAAGACCGTCCAGGAGTGCCACAGCACCTCGTCGATCTTCCGCGGCTACAGCATCTTCATGAAGGGCAAGGACCCGCGCGACGCGCACTTCATCACCAGCCGGATCTGCGGCATCTGCGGTGACAACCACGCGACCTGCTCGGTCTACGCGCAGAACATGGCGTACGGCGTCGCGCCGCCGCACCTCGGCGAGTGGATCGTCAACCTCGGCGAGGCCGCGGAGTACATGTTCGACCACAACATCTTCCAGGAGAACCTGGTCGGGGTGGACTACTGCGAGCGGATGGTCAAGGAGACCAACCCCGGCGTGCTGGAACTGGCGAACCGGACCGAGGCGCCGCACGCCGGTGACCACGGCTACCGGACCATCGGCGACATCATGCGCTCGCTGAACCCGCTGGAGGGCGAGTTCTACCGGGAGGCGCTGCACGTCAGCCGCTACACCCGGGAGATGTTCTGCCTGATGGAGGGCCGGCACGTCCACCCCTCGACGCTCTACCCCGGTGGGGTCGGTACGGTCGCGACGATCCAGCTCTTCACCGACTACCTGACCCGGCTGATGCGCTACATCGAGTTCATGAAGAAGGTCGTCCCGCTGCACGACGACCTCTTCGACTTCTTCTACGAGGCGCTGCCCGGCTACGAGCACGTCGGCGAGCGGCGGATCCTGCTCGGCTGCTGGGGCAGTCTGAACGATCCGGCGATCTGCGACTTCACCTACCGGAACATGGAGGCCTGGGGCCGGCGGATGTTCGTCACGCCCGGCGTGATCGTCGACGGCGAACTGGTCACCAACAGCCTGGTCGACATCAACCTCGGCCTGCGGATCCTGCTCGGCAGCTCGTACTACGACGACTGGGCCGACGGCAGTCACGAGAAGTTCGTCGACATCGACCCGCTCGGCAACCCGATCGACGTCCGGCATCCGTGGAACCAGCACACGCTGCCGAAGCCGCAGAAGCGCGACTTCTCCAACGCCTACAGCTGGACCATGTCGCCGCGCTGGTTCGACGGCAAGGACCACCTGGCCCTCGACACCGGCGGCGGCCCGATCGCCCGGCTGTGGTCGACCGCGCTGTCCGGTCTGGTGAACACGCCGAACGTGCAGGCCACCGGGAACAGCGTGAAGATCCAGCTGCCCAGGACCGCGCTGAAACCGGCCGTGGAGTACGAGTGGAAGATCCCGCGCTGGAGCAACGCGCTCGAGCGCAACCGGGCCCGGACCTACTTCCAGGCCTACGCGGCCGCACTCGCGCTGCACTTCTGCGAGAAGGCGATGAACGAGGTCCGCGGCGGGCACACCGAGACCTGGACGCCGTTCAAGGTGCCGGACGAGGCGATCTCGTGCGGGTTCACCGAGGCCGTCCGGGGCGTGCTCTCGCATCACATGGTGATCCGCGACGGCAAGATCGCGAACTACCACCCGTATCCGCCGACCCCGTGGAACGGCAGCGTCCGGGACACCTACGGAACCCCCGGCCCGTACGAGGACGCGGTCCAGAACACGCCGATCTTCGAGGAGAACCCACCGGACCGGTTCAAGGGCATCGACATCATGCGGGCCGTGCGCAGCTTCGACCCGTGCCTGCCGTGCGGCGTGCACATGTACGTCGGCAACGGCCGGGAGAAGACCCACCTGCATTCACCCACGATCGCGGTCAAGCCGTACTGAGATGGACCGGCACGACGTCCAGGAGCTGAGCGAACGGATCGACGTCCTGCTGGACGAGGTCCAGCGACGCGCCGACCCCGCGCTGGCCCGGCAGGTGGAGGAACTGGTCCGCGCCGTGCTCACCCTGCATGGCGCCGGCCTCGGGCAACTGCTGGACCTGCTCGACGAGCCGCAGGTCCGGCAGTTGGCCGGGGACGATCTGGTCGCCGGGCTGCTGCTGCTCCACGACCTCCACCCCGACGACGTCGCGACCCGGATCCAGCACGCCCTCGACGACGTCCGCCCGTACCTGGGCTCCCATGCCGGCGGCATCGACTACCTCGGTATCGACGACGACGGCGTCGTCCACCTGCGCCTGCAGGGCAGTTGCGACGGCTGTCCCGGCTCGACCGCGACCGTCCGGCTCACGGTCGAGAACGCCGTCCTGGACGCCGCGCCCGAGGCCATCGCGGTCGACGTCGCCGGCATGGTCAAGGAGAAGCAGAACCTGCTGACCATCGAGCCGTTCCGTCCCCACCGGAACGGCTGGCACCAGCTGGACCTGGTCACACCCCCCGACCAGGTCCAGCACCTCAAGGTCGCCGGACTGGACCTGCTCGTGGCCAACCTGGCCGGCACGTTCTTCGCCTACCGCAACATCTGCCCTATGTGCGGGTCAGCCCTGCACCACGGGCAGCTGGACGGCGACCGGCTCACGTGTCCACGCTGTACGGCCGAGTACGACGTACGCCTGGCCGGGCGGGCGCTCGCACCCGAAGGGTCGCTGCCACTCGAGGCGCTGCCGCTGCTGCCGGAGGGCGCCGGCTGGAAGGTGGCCATCCCGGGGGTGCAGCCGGCGTGAGACCGTCGCCGACCCTGCGCTCACTCGCGCGGAACAAGCCACCACGTCCGGCCGTCGACCCGGTCGCGGTGCTCCGCGAGTTCACCGGTGGGGTCCGTGAGCAGGCCGCACCGGGTGAGCAGTGCGAGATGTGCGCCGTACCGATCGGGCCGGAGCACTCGCACCTGGCCGACGTGCAGGGACATCGGCTGCTGTGCTCGTGCCGGTCCTGCTACCTGCTCTTCACCGACGGCGCCGCATCGCGCGGGCATTATCGCGCCGTCCCCGAGCGCTATCGGACGAACGCGGACTTCACCCTGTCCGCGGCGCAGTGGGACGCGATGGGCATCCCGGTCAACCTGGCTTTTCTCTTCTACCAGTCCGACCAGGCCCGGTACGTCGCCTTCTACCCGAGCCCCGGTGGTGCCACCGAGTCGCTGCTCGACCTGGCCGCGTGGGACGAGGTGGTGGCCGGCGATCCCCAGTTGCAGGAGCTCGTCCCGGATGTGGAGGCCGTGCTGTTGCGACGGCTCGACGACGGGTTCGAGTGCCATCTGGTCCCGATCGACGCGTGCTACGAGTTGGTCGGGATCGTCCGGCAGTACTGGGAGGGCTTCGCCGGTGGCGAAGTGGTCTGGCAGCGGATCGACGGCTTCTTCGCGGGGATCCGGGAGCGCAGCCGTGGTTGACCTGGACTTCACCTGCACCGGCGCGGAGGCGGATCGGTACGCCGCGACACCGTTGATCCGCCTGCACCTGCGGATCGAGGAGACGACCGGTACGCCGGTGCACGCACTCGCGTTGCGGTGCCAGATCAGGATCGAACCGATCCGGCGGCGCTACAACGACGAGGAGGCCGAGGGACTCGCGGACCTGTTCGGCGACCGGGCCCGGTGGGGCGAGACGCTGAAGCCGCTGCAGCTCTCGTTCGTCACCCAGATGGTGCCCGGCTTCACCGGCGCGACCGAGGTCGATCTGCAACTCCCCTGCAGCTACGACTTCGACGTCGCCGCCCACAAGTACCTGTACGCCGTGCGCGAGGACGGCGTACCACTGCTGCTGTTGTTCAACGGGACGATCTTCACCGGTAGTCCCGGGACCCTCTCGGTGACACCGGTCGCCTGGCAGAAGGAGACGTCGTACCTGCTGCCGGTGGCGGTGTGGCGGGAGGCGATGGACCAGCACTTCCCGGGTGCCGCCTGGCTGCGGCTGCGGTGCGACACCTTCGAGCGGCTCTACCGGTACCGCACGCGGGAAGCACTGCCCGGCTGGGACGACGCGATCGAGCGACTCCTGAAGGAACAGCTGGAATGAACAGGTTCGACGCGGTCCAGCAGGTCGCGGACGCGCTGTTGTTCGAGGGTTACGTGCTCTACCCGTACCGGGCGTCGGACGGGAAGAACCGGGTGCGCTGGCAGTTCGGCGTGCTGATGCCGCCCGACTACTGCGTTCTGGACCCGTCCGAGCGGGGCTGGTCACAGACCGAGTGCCTGCTCGACGGCGACGAGGCCGTGATCACCGTGCGAGTGCGCTTCCTGCAGGCGCAACGCCGTACCGTCCTCGACGCCGATGAGGTCGAGGTCGCCGCGCTGGAGACGGAGGACGCGACGTACGTGCCGTGGGACGAGGCGGTGGAGCGGACCGTGGACCTCACCACGAACCTGCACAGGCTCCCCCGGGAGGTGCCGTTCCGGATCTCCGGCGGCACCGACACCGAGGCGGTCGGCACGGCCGGGTTCCTGCGCCGGTCCCGGCTGCCGATGACCGGAACCGTCGCGCTGAGCCTCCAGCCGCTGCCCGGCCCGTACGGCGCGGTCCGGGTCGGGATCCGGGTCGCGAACACCACCCCGGACGGCAGCTCGGAGCGCGTCGGCGCACTGCGGCAGGCCTTGATCTCCCACCACGTCATCGTGGCCGCCGACGGCTGCCGGTTCCTCTCGCTGCTGGATCCGCCGGAGTGGGCCAGGGCCTTCGCCGCCGGGTGCGAGAACATCGGTGTCTACCCGGTGCTGGCCGGGGAGCTGCTGCTGTCGTCGCCGATCATCCTGTACGACCAGCCGCAGATCGCGCCGGAAAGCCAGGGCGACCTGTTCGACGCCACCGAGATCGACGAGATCCTCAGCCTGCGCACGATGACGCTGACCGACGACGAGAAGCGCGAGGTCCGCGGCACCGATCCGCGCGCGGCCGAACTGCTGGCCCGGGTCGACACCATGCCGCCGGAGTTCCTGGACCGGTTGCACGGCACGATTCGCTACCTGCGCAAGGTGACCGAACCGGAGCCGGACGACAAGCCCTGGTGGGATCCCGGCAGCGACCGCTCGGTCTCGCCGGAGACCGACACGGTCCTCGTCGGCGATGTTGCCGTCGGCAACGGTTCGCGGGTCCGGCTGCGGCCCGGCATCAAACGGGCCGACGCGCAGGACATGTTCCTCACCGGGCGCCTCGGCACCGTGGTCGCCGTCCTGTCCGACGTCGACGGCGAGACGCATGTCGCGGTCGCGCTGGACGGCGAGGAGGGCGAGGTCCAGCGAACCCACGGCCGCTATCTCTACTTCGGTCCCGACGAGCTCGAGCCGCTGGTGGGTGCGGAATGACCGTCCTGGTGGCGGGCCTCGGCAACGTGTTCTGCGGCGACGACGGCTTCGGCGTCGCGGTCGTGGAAGAGCTGGCCCGGCGCGACCTGCCGGCCGGGGTCGAGGTGCACGACTTCGGGATCCGCGGCATCCACCTGGCCTACCAGCTGCTCGAGCCGTACGACCTCGTCGTCCTGGTCGACACCGTCCAGCGGGGCGGGCCGCCGGGGACGGTCTACCTGATCGAGGCCGAGCCCGGCGCCGAGCCCGGACCGGACGTGAGCATGGACGCCCACGACCTCGGACCGGACGCCGTGCTCTCGCTTGTGCCGCGACTAGGTGGCACCGTGGGACCTGTGGTGGTGGTCGGCTGCGAGCCGGCCGGCCTCGACGCCGGGATCGGGTTGTCGGCGGCCGTCCAGGACGTGGTCGGCACCGCCGTACAGCTGGTGATCGACCTGGTCACCGGACAGGTCGCCGGGCCGGCTGACCGGCCGGTCGGCGTGACGGAGGGGAAGATCTGATGCGCTGGGTGCTGTTGGCCGTCGTACTGGTGGTGCTCGTCGGACTCGGGTACTACGGGATCGAGGACGTCCGCCGCTACCGCCGGCTCCGGGAGATGTAACCCGATGTGCCTGGGGATCCCGGGCCGCGTGGTCGACTGCCCGGAGGACGCGGACCTCGGCCTGGTCGAGGTGGCGGGCGTCGTCCGGGAGATCAACCTGTCGCTGCTCGACGGCCCGTTCGTCCCCGGTGAGTACGTGCTGATCCACAGCGGCTTCGCGCTCGAGCGGATGTCGCCCGAGCGGGCCGCGGACGCGCTCGCGTTCTTCGGGGCGGAGCCGTGACCGGACCGGCCCTGTTCGTCCGGTACGCCTTCGCGCCGAACCGGCTCGGGTACTGCGGTCCCGCCGACTCCGGCGCCCTGCTCGAGTACGGCGCTCTCGGCCGGGCGGACAACGGGTTCCGCGCACTGGCCCGCCAGTTCGAGGGCGCCTGGCCGCAACTGCGCCGGATCGCCGCGGCCACGGGTACGGCGGATTCCCTCGATCGCGAGGTGGTCGAGGCGTACTGGATCGGCAACCGCTTGCTCGACCGCGCCGGCGACGGCGAGGGCGGTCTGCCGCACCACAGCTTCCAGGTCTTCTGCCTGTACCCCTGGGCCGATCTGCTGCCCGCGGAGCGCAGTACGGCGCAGGCCCCCCGGGTGCTCGACCAGTGCCGGATCCGCTGGGGCCGGGTGATCGCCGATGTCGACGGGCAGGTCGTGGTCGAGTCCCGTCCACTGGAATGGGACGGGGCGCAGCTCGCGCTCGGCGCGCCACGGGAGGAAACGGCGATCCGGGGCTTCGACGGTGTCGCGCTGCTCGAGCGTCTGACTCCGGGCGAGTGCGTCGCCCTGCACTGGGGATGGGTGTGCGACCGGCTGACGCCGGCCCAATTGGTTGCCTTACGCCACTATTCGGCGTACCACCTGCGGCTGGTCAATCAGCGCCTGGGCGGACGGGCCGGGACATCCGGGCCGAGGATCCAGTGACCGTCCGGATGGTTCACCACGCCGGGTGAGTTGAGCACGGCCGGGCGCGGGAGCGAACGGTCGTCGGTCCGGGTGGATCGGTCGGGCTCCCAGCGGGCCGGGTCCTCGGTCAGGCCGAGCAGGTACGTCACTGTGCAGTCGAGCGCGGCGGCCAGCTCGGGCAGGCGGACCACGTCGACACCGGCGCCGTGCTCGAAGCTCGACAGGGTCTTGTTGGTGGTCCGGATCCCGCGGCGGGCGAGCCGGCTGACGAGCTGCTTCTGGGTCAGGCCGAGCTGCAGCCGGCGGGCTCGCAACCGGTGGCTGACGACCAGGTGCCGGTCGACAGCGAGATCAGTACGGTCCTCGAACATGCGCCTCGCCCCCTGGAGCCAGGGTCTCCCCGGCTCCGCGAGCGCGTCAATCGCCCGGGCGGCCGGAATCCATCTCGGCGAGTGCATGCACCGTGTACCGAGCGAAGTTGAACACCGGCGCCCGCCCCAGCAAGCGTTCGAACTCCTCGTGCGAGTCCACCTCGTAGATCCACGCCCCACCGTGCGATCCGACCACGTGGTACCGCGCCAGCACCTTCCCCTCACGCTCGAGCCGCTCGCCGTACTCCGGCATCGCACCCACCGCCCGCGCCATCTCCGGCGAGAGCAGACTCAACTCCATCTGCCACAACACCAGGAACTTCATGAGCGCAGGTGCAGCCGGCGGGCGGCCTCGGCGACCGAGCCGGAGACGGACGGGTAGACGGTGAAGGCGTGGGCGACCTGGTCGACGGTCAGGCGGGCGCCGACGGCGAGCGAGATCGGGTGGATGAGCTCGCTGGCGCGGGGAGCGACCACCACGCCGCCGACCACGATGCCCGTGTTGGGCAGGCAGAACAGCTTCACGAAACCGTCGCGGACGCCCTGCATCTTGGCCCGGGCGTTGTCGGCCAGCGGCACCTTCACGACCATCGCCGTACTGCCGCCGGCGTCGACCACCGCCTGGGTCAGGCCGACGGTGGCGATCTCCGGGGCGGTGAAGACGTTCGAGGACACGGTCGACTGGTCCAGCGGGATGACCGCGTCGCCGAGCGCGTGCGACATCGCGATCCGGCCCTGCATGGCGGCGACCGAGGCGAGCATCAGGACACCGGTGCAGTCGCCGGCCGCGTACACCCCGCGGGCCGTGGTCCGGGAGACCCGGTCGACCTGGACGAAGCCGCCGTCGGTCAGCGACACGCCCGACTCGACCAGGCCCATGTCGTCGGTGTTCGGCAGCGATCCGACCGCGAGCAGCGCGTGCGATCCCTCGACCGTCCGGCCGTCGGTCAGCGTCACCACGACGCCGTCGCCGTCCCGCTTCACCGACTCGGCCCGGGACTTGCCCAGGACCGTGAGTCCGCGCCGCTTGAACACGTCCTCCAGCACCGCCGCCGCGTCCGCGTCCTCACCGGGGAGCACCCGGTCCCGCGACGACACCAGGACGACGTCGCTGCCGAGAGCGTCGTACGCGCTGGCGAACTCCGCGCCGGTGACGCCGGAGCCGACCACGATCAGCCGCTCGGGCAGCTCCTCGAGCTCGTAGACCTGTTCCCAGGTCAGGATCCGCTCGCCGTCCGGCTCCGAGCCCTTGAGAATGCGCGGCCTTGCTCCGGTGGCGATCAGGACCACATCGGCGTCCAGCCGCTCGTCGCCGACGACCACCGTCTCCGGCCCGTCCAGCCGGCCGCGGCCCTGGATGATCTGGATCTTGTCCCGCTCGAGCCGCCGGGTGATGCCCTCGGACTGCGCGGTGGCCAGCGCCTTGACCCGCTTGTTGACGACGGAGAGATCGACACGCACGGAGTTGGCCGGATCGTCGTCCCCGTCGTCCAGCCGGACCCCGAGCTCGCCGGCCTCCTCCACCTCGGTCATCACCTCCGCGGTGGCGATCAGGGTCTTGCTCGGGACGCAGTCCGTGAGCACGGCGGAACCGCCGATCCCGTCGGAATCGACGACCGTCACCTCCGCCCCCAGCTGGGCGGCCGCACTGGCCGCTTCGTACCCGCCGGGACCGCCTCCGATGATCACAACTCGCGCCACGGGAGGTCATTCTTCCGTATCCTGTGTCGTCGTGACCCTGTACGCCGCGTTTGCGTCGAATCTGGACCCGAACCTGATGGCCGAGCGGTGCCCGTACTCGCCCCTGCGCGGGACCGGCTGGATCGCCGGCTGGCGCCTCACCTTCGGCGGCGAGGAACTCGGCTGGGAGGGCGCGATGGCCACCGTGGTCGAGGACCCGGGCGACCCGACGCACCAGGTCTTCGTCGCGCTGTACGACATCCACCCCAAGGACGTCGAGCGGCTGGACGAGTGGGAGTGGATCGACCAGGGCGTCTACCGCAAGATCCAGGTCCGGGTGCAGACCCTGGACGGCGAGCAGCTGGCCTGGATGTACGTGCTGAACGCCTACGAGGGCGGCCTGCCCTCGGCCCGCTACCTGGGCATCCTCGCCGAGGCGGCCGAAGCCGCCGGCGCCCCCGACGACTACGTCGCCGACCTCCGCGCGCGCCCCTGCCAGTCGTCCGGACATTAGTTATCGTGCGCATGTGACCGATGACCTGCGCAGCGCCGCCGAAGCCTGGCTGAGCGAAGACCCCGACCCCGACACCCGCGCCGAGCTGCGGGCGCTGCTCGACTCCGGGGACACCGCCGAGCTGGCCGACCGGTTCGCCGGAACCCTCGAGTTCGGTACGGCGGGACTCCGCGGCGCCGTCGCCGCCGGACCGAACCGGATGAACCGGGTCGTGGTCATCCGCGCCGCCGCCGGCCTGGCCGCCTACCTGAAGGCGAACGGACTCACCGGCGGCCCGGTCCTGATCGGGTACGACGCCCGCCACAAGTCCGACGTGTTCGCGCAGGACACCGCCGCCGTGATGCGCGGTGCCGGACTGGACGCCGTACTGCTGGATCGTCCGACACCGACCCCCGTGATCGCCTTCGGAATCAGGCATCTCCAGGCCGTCGCCGGGGTGGTCGTGACCGCCTCGCACAACCCGCCGCAGGACAACGGCTACAAGGTCTACTTGGGCGACGGCTCACAGATCGTCCCGCCCGCGGACGCGGAGATCGCGGCCGCCATCGCGGCCGTCGGGCCGCTGGCGGAGGTCCCGCGCGGCGAGGACTGGCAGACGACCGGGGACGACCTGCTGAACGCTTACCTGGATCGCATCGCCGAGCTGGTCCCGGCCGACGCCCCACGCGAGCTGAACGTCGCCTACACGCCGCTGCACGGCGTCGGGCGGTCCCTCGTCGAGGACGCGGTCGCCCGCGCGGGCTTCGCCGTACCGGCCGTGGTGGCATCGCAAGCGGACCCGGATCCGGACTTCCCGACCGTCTCCTTCCCGAACCCGGAGGAGCCGGGCGCGATCGACGCTGCACTCGAGCTGGCCCGGTCGGTGGATGCGGACATCGCGGTCGCGAACGACCCGGACGCGGACAGGTGCGCGGTCGCCATCCCCGACGCGTCGGCCGAGGGTGGCTGGCGGATGCTGCGCGGGGACGAGCTGGGCGGGTTGCTCGGTGAGTTCCTGCTGTCATCGCGGCCGGACGGGGTCGCGGCGTGCTCGATCGTCTCGTCGTCGCTGCTCGGCAAGATCGCGGCGTCGTACGGCGTCCGGTACGTCGAGACGCTGACCGGGTTCAAGTGGATCGGGCGGGTGCCGGACCTCGTCTTCGGCTACGAGGAGGCGCTCGGGTACTGCGTGGACCCGGCGGCCGTGAAGGACAAGGACGGGGTCTCAACGCTGGTGCGCGTGCTGCAGCTGGGGGCGCGGGCGAAGTCCGAGGGGCGCACGCTCTTGGATCTGCTGGATGACCTGGCGGTGAAGTACGGCCTGCACGCCACGGACCAGTTGTCGGTGCGTGTCGACGACCTGTCCCTGATCCAGACCGCGATGAACGGGCTCCGCAGCACTCCCCCCACCTCGCTGGGCAGTCACGCGGTCGAGCGGGTCGACGACCTGAGCGAGGGCAGCGAGACGCTGCCTCCGACCGATGGCCTGCGGTACACGCTGTCCGAGGGTGCCCGGGTGGTGGTGCGGCCGTCCGGCACGGAGCCCAAGCTGAAGTGCTACCTGGAGGTCGTCGTCCCGGTGGCGGGCTCCGATGTCGCGAGCGCTCGACGCCGGGCAGGAGAAGACCTGACCGGCATCAAGCAGGCACTGTCTACGGCGCTGGGCATCTAGACCCTGGTGGGGAGCACCTGGCGGGTCGCTCCCCCGTCGGGGGTCTCAGCGGGCCGCGGCCGCCGCGGCTTCGGCCTGTTCGGTGCGCAGCGAGCTCTGCAGCGAGGCGTGCAGGATCCGCAGGGTGCTGGTCGACTGCATCAGCGCGTCCCGCTCGTCCGGGTTCCGGTTGGCGAGGCTGGAGATCTCGTTGATGCTCGCCTCGATCCGGGCGATCCGGTCCGCGACCGAACCCTCCTGGCTGCTGGCCCGGCGGATCGCGTCGGACGTGACCGTCCAGACGTCCTCCTTGTCGTTGGTCCGCCGGGACATGTCGACCATCTGGCTCAGTGCGGCCAGGTCGTGGTCGACCTGGGTCCGCTCCACCCGAGCCGTGATCCCGGCAGTCGCCTGGCGCAGCCGGGTGACGTGACCGGACAGCTCCGACCAGCTGCACCGACCGCTCTTGATCTTGTCCAGCACCTTCGCGTACTCGGTGTTGAACTCGTCGTAGTTCACTGTCCTTGACTCCTGCCGTTCGACGCTCGACTCAGACTCTAAGGCGTGCAGCCCCGAAACAAGTAACCACACGATCGCAGATCGTGCAGGTGTCTCCAAAACGCAACAGCCGCCCGGTACGGCAACGCGTACCGGGCGGCAGAGTTACGTCAGGAAGCCGAACGGGGTCAGGCCACCGCGCTGGAGGCCGCGTTCCAGGTGTTGCAGCGACCAGCGTAGGTCTTCGAGCTGGCGGCGTAGAAGCCGGCCTTGGACCAGAAGCCGTGGTTCGCCGGCGAACCGTGGTCGCGCGGGTAGCCCGGCTGGTCACCGGAGTGCTCGACCAGGTACAGCCACTGGGTGTACAGGCCGCCGCTCATCGGGTAGTAGCGCTTGTTCGCACCGATGTAGGCCGAGCCGAGGCAGGACGCCTGCAGCTCCCGGCGACGGCTCTCCTCGAGCCGCGCGGCGTTGGTGGTGAAGGCCCGCTGGCGCGCCCAGGACGCGTTCAGGATGCCGGTCAGGTACTGGATGTGGTGGCCGTACTCGTGCGCGATCGTGTTGGTCGCGTACGCCCGGGCGTAGGTCGGGTTCGTCTTCCACATGTTCACGATGGTGTAGGCCGGGATGTAGATGAAGCCGTTCCCGTAGCCGCAGTAGTACGAGTTGCCGCCGCTGATCACACCGCAGTTGGTGCTCAGCTTGCTGTAGTTGTGGATGACCAGCTTCGGCTTCACCTTGTACGCCGCGCCGGCCGCCTTCAGCGGAACGGCCCAGGCCGCGTACAGGCAGTTCCAGAGCTGGGTGTCGTAGGCCACGACGCCCGCGGTGGTGCGCAGGGAGACGTTGACCTCCTTGCACTTCGACGGCGTGATCGCCGGGGTGCTGTAGAGCCGGTTGTAGCGGACGATGTTGGTCGTCGAGCTGAGCGCCGTGACGGTGCCGTCGGCCTTCGGCGGGTTCGTCACCGCCTCGGCGGTCTTGCCGGCCACCGGGGTCGGCGGGACGACCGCACCGGAAGCCGAGGACGCGGCCTGGGCGTTCGGCAGCGCCGCGACTGCGAGACCGGCCAGGGCAGCGACACCGGCCAGGCCACGCAGGGTGGTACGGGAGAGGTTGACCATGAGCTCCACTCTCGATGATGAAGGGACGTTGCGTGCCCATCCTGGAGTGAACAGGGGTTCATCCCGGGGGCGGACACGATCTCAGACGCCGCGACCCCCACCACAGTTCCCCCCACCCGCCGACTTTCTCCCGCCGAACCGCAACTGCTCGGCAACCATCCGCCGCCCGCCCACAATCGATGCGCACAGCAACATCTTCGAAGTCGTCGCGGCGACCGAGGACCTGGTTGTCCGCAAAGTGCCGGTAGAGCGCCGTCCGCACCCCCGTTTCGCCAGCAACGGCAGGAGTTCCTGGTCGAGCATGGCCGGCGGGAGACCGACGGCATCAGCGCAGGACGGCCGCCACGACGGCGACGACCGCGAGGACGCCGATGATGATCAGTTCGGGGCGGGCCCAGGTGGTGACGATCTCGCCGCCGGGCCGGTCGCCGTACTGGGTCATGTGGGTCTCGATCCGGTCGACGACGAAGTCGGCGCGGGAGATCGAGCTGTCGGCCGGGAGCTTGGCGCCGCCGACCCGTTGCTTGCGGACGTCACGCATGACCAGGACGACGCCGGGCGCGCGGAACTTCTCGTCGCCGGCGTGCACGCGCAGGATGTCGGCGACGTCGACCCCGGTCACCCTGGACCACGGGATCATGTGGTCGCGCAGGTGGTTACGCAGCAGGATGTGTTCAGGGCTGAGGGTGACCGACGGCCGCATCAGGAAGACGTAGGCGAGCACCATCAGGATGCCGATCACACTGCCGACCAGCACGCCGCTGGCCGTCCGCCACTCCAGCACGATGTCGAGCAGCGCCAGGACGCCGATCCCGACCACCAGCCCTCCGGTGATCCGGTTCGACGTCGACAGGTACCGCTCGGTGTCCGATGACTTCGACTTCACCTGCACAAAGTAACTGGCTGTCCAGAACAGCACTAGACTGCCCAAGGTGACCACTCTCGACAGCGGCGTCGACTCGTTGGCCGACGTGACCTCGTCCGAGGACCGGCTGCGCCGGTTCCTGCTCGGCCTGCCGGGCGTCGACCAGGTCGGCGCCGAGGCCCGGGCCGCCACTCTCGGCACCCGGTCGATCAAGACCACCGCGAAGGCGTACGCGCTGGACCTGGCGATCAGCATGATCGACCTGACCACGCTGGAGGGGCAGGACACCCCGGGCAAGGTGCGGGCCCTGTGCGCGAAGGCGAAGCGGCCCGACCCGGCCGACCCGACCGCGCCGCAGGTGGCCGCGGTCTGTGTCTACCCGGACCTGGTGGCGACGGCCAAGCACGAGCTGCGCGGCTCCGGCGTCAACGTGGCGAGTGTCGCAACCGCCTTCCCCAGTGGGCGTTCCAGCCTCGCGATCAAGGTCCAGGACACCAAGGACGCGGTCGCGTCCGGCGCCGACGAGGTCGACATGGTGATCGACCGCGGCGCCTTCCTGTCCGGCCGGTACGGCCTGGTCTTCGACGAGATCGCCGCGATCCGCGAGGCGGCCGGCGACGCGCACCTGAAGGTGATCCTCGAGACCGGCGAGCTGGTCACCTACGACAACGTCCGGCGCGCGTCCTGGCTGGCGATGCTGGCCGGCGCCGACTTCATCAAGACGTCCACCGGCAAGGTGTCCCCGGCGGCCACGCTGCCGGTGACCCTGGTGATGCTGGAGGCGGTCCGCGACTACCACGAGGCCACCGGCCTGCACATCGGCGTCAAACCGGCCGGCGGGATCCGGACCGCGAAGGACGCGATCAAGTACCTGGTCACGGTCAACGAGACGGCCGGACCGGACTGGCTGGACCCGGAGCTGTTCCGCTTCGGGGCGTCCAGCCTGCTGAACGACCTGCTGATGCAACGCACCAAGCTGGCCACCGGGCACTACCCCGGCCCCGACTATTTCACGCTGGACTGAGGCATGAGCAGATTCGAGTACGCACCGGCCCCGGAATCGCGGGCGATCGTCGATATCAAGTCGTCGTACGGGCTCTTCATCAACGGAGCCTTCACCGACGCGACGGACGGCAAGCCGTTCAAGACCATCTCGCCGGCGTCGGAGGAGGTGCTGGCCGAGGTCAGCGAGGCCGGTCCGGCGGATGTGGACAAGGCTGTGCGGGCCGCGCGGAAGGCGTTCGAGAAGGTCTGGGGCCCGATGGCCGGCCGCGACCGGGCGAAGTACCTGTTCCGGATCGCGCGCCTGATCCAGGAGCGGTCGCGTGAGCTGGCGGTGCTGGAGTCGCTGGACAACGGCAAGCCGATCCGCGAGTCCCGGGACGTCGACATCCCGCTGGTGGCCGCGCACTTCTTCTACTACGCCGGCTGGGCGGACAAGCTCGAGTACGCCGGGGTCGGTGACGACCCGCAGCCGTGGGGTGTCGCGGGTCAGGTGATCCCGTGGAACTTCCCGATGCTGATGCTGGCGTGGAAGATCGCCCCGGCACTGGCCGCCGGCAACACCGTCGTGCTCAAGCCGGCCGAGACCACCCCGCTGACCGCGCTCGCGTTCGCGGAGATCTGCCAGCAGGCCGACCTTCCGCCTGGCGTGGTGAACATCGTCACCGGTGCCGGCCGGACCGGCCAGGCGCTGGTCGAGCACCCGGACGTGAACAAGGTCGCCTTCACCGGGTCGACCGCCGTCGGCCGGTCGATCGCGAAGTCGGTCGCGGGCTCGGACAAGGCGATCACGCTGGAGCTCGGCGGCAAGGCGGCGAACATCGTCTTCGAGGACGCGCCGATCGACCAGACCATCGAGGGCATCGTCAACGGCATCTTCTTCAACCAGGGCCACGTCTGCTGCGCGGGTTCGCGGCTGCTGGTCCAGGAGAGCGTGTACGACGAGGTCCTGTCCCGGCTGAAGCGCCGGATGGGCACGCTGCGCGTCGGCGACCCGCTGGACAAGAACACCGACATCGGCGCGATCAACTCCTCGGCCCAGCTGGCCAAGATCCGCGAGCTCTCGCAGATCGGTGAGGACGAGGGCGCCGAGCGGTGGTCGCCGGAGTGCGAGCTGCCGCCGCAGGGGTACTGGTTCCCGCCGACCGTGTTCACCGGGGTGTCCCAGGCACACCGGATCGCCCGCGAGGAGATCTTCGGCCCGGTCCTGTCGGTGCTGACCTTCCGGACGCCGGCCGAGGCGGTCGAGAAGGCGAACAACACTCCGTTCGGGCTGTCCGCGGGGATCTGGACCGACAAGGGCTCGCGGATCCTCTGGATGGCCAACCAGCTGCGCGCCGGCGTGGTCTGGGCCAACACGTTCAACCGCTTCGACCCGACCTCGCCGTTCGGCGGCTACAAGGAGTCGGGCTACGGCCGCGAGGGCGGCCGCCATGGTCTGGAGGCCTACCTTGCCCACTAAGGACGGAGTGCGGCTCGAGGTGCGCAAGACGTACAAGCTCTACATCGGCGGCGCCTTCCCGCGCAGCGAGTCGGGCCGCTCCTACGTGGTGACCGATGCCAAGGGCAAGTTTCTCGCCAACGCGTCGCAGGCGTCCCGCAAGGACGCCCGGGACGCGGTCGTCGCGGCCCGCAAGGCGTTCGGCGGCTGGTCGGCCCGGACGGCATACAACCGCGGCCAGGTGCTCTACCGGATCGCCGAGGTGATGGAGGGCCGGCACGAGCAGTTCAGCTCGGAGGTCTCCCGGTCCGAGGGTCTGTCGATCAGCAAGGCCCGCGCGGTCGTGGACGCGGCGGTCGACCGCTGGGTCTGGTACGCGGGCTGGGCCGACAAGCTGGCCCAGGTGGTCGGCTCGAGCAACCCGGTGGCCGGCCCGTACTTCGACTTCTCGTTGCCTGAGGCAACCGGTGTGGTCGCGGTGCTGGCGCCGCAGGACTCCAGCCTGCTCGGCCTGACCAGCGTGATCGCGCCCGCGATCGTCTCCGGCAACACGGTCGTCGCGGTCTCGTCGTACGAGCGTCCGCTGCCGGCCATCACGCTGGGCGAGGTGATGGCGACCTCCGACGTGCCGGGTGGCGTGGTCAACCTCCTCACCGGATCGGCGTCGGAGATCGGCCCGTGGCTGGCGTCGCACATGGACGTCAACGCGATCGACCTCTGCGGGATCGAGGACCCGGACGAGGCCCGCGACCTGGAGGCCGCCGCGGCCGAGAACCTCAAGCGGGTGCGCCGTCCCGCCGACGAGGACTGGTCCGAGTCCCCGGGCCTGTCCCGCCTGACGCAGTACCTGGAGCTGAAGACCGTCTGGCACCCGATCGGAGTGTGAATGGTCCAGCCAGGTGACCGGGTGGCGATCGTCTCGCCGTCGAGCGGGCTGCCGGGGCTGTTCCCGGCGCCGTACGAGCTCGGCCTGCGGCGGCTGCGCGACGACCTCGAGCTGATCCCGGTCGAGTACCCGACGACCCGGACGATGGGATCCACTCCGGAGGAGCGGGCCGCCGATCTGCACGCCGCCTGGTCGGATCCGTCGATCAGCGCGGTGATGGCGTCCATCGGTGGCGACGACCAGCTGACCGTGCTGAAGCACCTCGATCCAGCGGTCTTCCAGGCGAACCCGAAGCCGTTCTTCGGGTTCAGCGACAACACGAACCTGCTCAACTTCCTGTATTCGCTGGGGTTGCCGGCCTTCCACGGCGGCAGCGTGATGATGCACCTGGGCCGCGGCGGTGCCATGCACCCGGACTCCGAGCGGTCGCTGCGGGCCGCGCTGTTCACCCCCGGCGACTTCGACCTGACCCCGGCCGAGAGCTGGCAGGACCACGACCGCGACTGGAGCGAGCCGAAGTTCCTGGAGACCGAGCCGCCGGTCTTCCCCGGCACCGGCTGGACCTGGAACGGCACCCAGCCGGTCAGCGGGCGGTTGTGGGGCGGATGCGCGGAGATCCTCGACTGGCAGCTGGCGGTGGGCCGCTGGATGCTGCCGGTGGACTCCTACGGCGGCGTGCTGTTCCTGGAGACCAGCGAGGAGCTGCCCACCGCCGAGACTGTCTACCGGATCCTCCGCAACTTCGGTGAACGCGGCCTGCTCGAGCGGTTCGACGCCGTGCTCTGGGCGCGCCCGAAGTCGTGGTCGCTGGACCAGCGCCTCACGCCGGAGGAGTCCGTTGCCTACGTCACCGGGCAGTACCTCGCGGTCGACCGGGCGCTCGCCGAGTACAACCCGAATGCCCTTGTGGTGAAGGGCCTCGACATCGGCCACACCGACCCGCAGCAGATCCTCCCGTACGGCGGCCAGATCCGGATCGACCCGGCCGCGGAACGGATCACGGTCACCTACTAACGCACGACTGTCCTGGTCAGGGCCGGGTTGGGATCGGGGTAGCAGGAGACGGGCGCGGTGGTGGTGAGGAACTTCCACTTGATCTTGGCCTGCAGGGTGAGCCCGGGATCGTCGTAGCTGGTGCCTTTGAGCCTGGTCTCGATGGCCGATCCGCGCCGGCCGGACTTCAGCCGGACGCTGAGCGTCGGCAGCTGGTAGTTCGCGCCGCCCGCGATCGGGCCGGCGACCTTGATGACGGCGACACCGCGGTCGAGCTGGACGGTCGGCGTGGAGTTGAGGCCGGACCCGCCGCGGAGGTCGGCACTCACGTACGACGAGTTGGCCGGGATCGGGATCCGCAGCGAGAGGTCGCGGACCTCCTGGAGCTTGAAGCCCTTGACCTCGCTGGGCAGCGATCCGGGCTTGAGGTCGACAGCGATCGTGAAGCGGGTGTTGGGACGCACGGTGGCCGGTGCTTTCGCGTCGACACCCTGCCGCAACGACAGCGAGTGCTGACCGAACTTGGTGTTCGCGCGGCAGGCATAGCTGGCGACCGGTGCGGCCGCCCCGGCGGTAGTGGTTGTAACGAGGAGTGGAAGGACGGCGAGCAGCACGACAATGCGGCGAGTAGCCATATGACTACTCTATGCAATCAGCGACCGAACAGGTACCAGCCGCCCACGCCGGCGAGCACGAACACGACCGGCAGCGCGAGCAGGAACAGCGCCCGGTGGCGGCGCCGGCGGCGTACCGGCGGGTCGGTCGCGACGGTGGTCGGGAGGTCGTCGTCGGTGATGCTGGTCCGCTCCGCCGCCCGCAGCGGCGCCTCCTGCTCCAGCCGGTACGCCTCGGCCTCGAGCCGCTCGGCGAGCGTGTCGGCCCGCTCCCACCGCTCGGGGACCCGATAGGCCAGCGCGCGGGCCATGATGTCGTCGAGCTGACCGACCGAGTCGTGCAGCTCCTTCCGCAGACTCGGCGGCGGGAGATCCGGGTCCCGGTTGAGCACGTCGCCGATCGAGGCCGCGGCGTACGGCGGATGCCCGGTGATCAGCGCGTACGTCACCGCACCGACCGCGTAGATGTCCGCCCGCTCGTCGAACCCGCCATCGCCACGCCCCTGCTCAGGAGCCATGTACGACGGCGTGCCGACGGCCTGGGTCAGCCCGGACGCCTCGGCGGCCCGCTTCGCCAGCCCGAGGTCGGCCAGCACGATCCGGTGCGTACCGCCACCGGACTCGTCGCCCTGGTTGGGCCGGAGCAGCAGGTTCGCCGGGGTGACATCGCGGTGCACGACGCCCTCGCTGTGCAGGGCGGCCACCGCCCGGGCCAGGTCCGCACCCCACCACAACGCGTCCACGGCATCCAGCGGCCCGTGCCGCAGGACATCGCCCAGCGTGCCACCGCCGACATAGTCCATCACGAAGTACGGACGGCCGTCCGGGAGCTTCCCGAGGTCGAACACCCGGACCACGCGGTCGCTCGCGATCCGGCGCATCAGCCGGGCCTCGGACAGGAAGCGTTCCCGCACGTCGGCGCGCGACGCCCAGTTGTCCGCCAGGATCTTCACGGCCACGTCGACATCGAGGTCGTCGTCGTACCCGCGCCAGACCGTCGCGAACGCGCCAGCGCCGATCTTGTCCTGCAGCCGGTAACGCCCGATGACATCCATCCCGGCTATTGTCGTTCACAGGTGAGCTCATTTGTGAACACCACCCTGGGGGAGCATGAACGAGGAGCTGGAAGATCTGGCCGCCCGTGCCGCGACGGGGGACCAGACCGTCCTGCCACAACTCCTGCAGGCGATCCGGCCACAGGTGCAGCGCCGGGTGGCCAAGTTCCTGCCGTACCGCGAGGACGCCGAGGAGGCGGTCCAGGACACCCTGCTCCAGGTGGCCAACAAGATCCACACCTTCAAGGGCACCGGGACCTTCGCCGGCTGGGTCACGATCGTGGCCACGAACCAGGCCCGGCAGACCTACCGCACGCTGAAGCGGCGCTCGGTCGAGCAGTCCGCCGAGGTCCTGCCGGAGTCCGTCGACCCGCGGACGACGTCGGTGATCGCCGGTTCCCGTCTAGACCTGCTGGAGGCGCTGGAGTCGCTCGAGTCCAGCCATCCCCAACTGGTCCAGCCGCTCGTCCTGCGTGACCTGGGCGCCCTGACGTACGCCGAGATCGCGGACGAGCTCGATGTCCCGCTCGGCACGGTCAAGGCCCGGATCCACCAAGCCCGCAAGGCCGTCGCCGAACGCCTCATGGTGCGCTGACCCAACCCACAGGATCGTCGTCGCCCCGGTCCGCTCCGCGCTAGCCGAACGTACGGCGTACCTCCACCGCCCGGCGCAGGTCGTCGAGGAAGTTGGCCGTCTGCCGGCGGACGCCCGGCCCGACGTTCTCGTCGGCGATCAGCTCCTCGGCCGGGGCGATCAGATCCGCGTCGATCGCGAACCGCGGTGCGATCCGGTGCACCGTCAGCGCGACCACCATGCCGGCCCGGATCTCGGCGGTCTGCGGGATGTCGGTGAAGAACCGCCGCACGTACGGCGCGGTGATCGCGGCCTGACCCGGGTGCCAGAAGCCCTCCGCCGTGGCGAGCAACTCCTTCACGCCGATCGCCGGGTCCGTCATGATCCGCGTCCAGGCGGCCTCCTTGCCGTCCGGCAGGGCGGCCCGGCACCGGGCGGCCTGGTTGACGCCCTCGGTCGACGTGTCGCGCACCAGCTCGGCGTCGATCTCCGCCGCCCCGAACGCGTCCAGCTGCACGAGCCGGAGGACGAGCGACCAGCGCAGATCCGCGTCGATCTCCAGGCCGGGTGGCACGCCGGCACCCTCGAGCCAGGACCTCAGCAACTGCGCGTCGTCCGTGGTCGCGATGAACCCGCGCGCGGTGACCAGCTGCAGGCTGCTGCCCGGCGCGGTGCTCGCCAGCTTGTTGCTCAGCGCATCGGCGACCGGGCCGCGGTACTCGTCGTACGGAAGGTAGCCGCCGAGGAGCCGGTCCTCGACCCAGCGGGCCAGCGAGCCGACGGCGATATCGCTGTCCTCGTGCGGAAGCGCGGTGACGAACAGGTCGAGCGCCTGGCGCGGGTCCAGCTCGGCGCTCATCGTGGCGTCGCGGATCGCGTTCCAGATCACCGCGCGGGTAGTGCTGTCGGCGATCTTCGGCAGCACGGCCGGAAGGTTGGCAAGGCTGGTCGCGTCGAGCCGGATCTTCGCCCAGGTGTCGTCGTTCGCGTCCGGCACGATCACCGCGAGATCGTTGCTGAGTGCAACTTCCACGGCATCCTGGTCGAGGACGACGTCGACGATCGACGCCGCGCCGCTCTCGTCGTACCCGCCGACGCTCAGCTTGTGCAGCCGTCGCGAGCCGTCCGGGCTCTGGCGGCGCAGGACGACCCCGGTGCCGGTGCGCTCGACCGTGATCGTGTCCGGGCCGGACGTCCGCAGCCACTGCGCGGACCAGTTGTCCAGGTCGTGGGCGCCGGCCTCGGTGAGCTTCTCGATGAACTCGTGCAGATCGGCGTTGCCGTACTCGTGGGCCTCCAGGTGCGCGTTGACCCCCTTCAGGAACACGTCGTCGCCGAGGTACTTCGCCAGTTGCTTCAGCACCGCGGCACCCTTGGCGTACGAGATCCCGTCGAAGTCGTCGAGCGACTGGCGCGCGTCTTTCAGGCTGTCCGGCGCGACCGGGTGCGTCGAACTGCTCTGGTCCGTCTGCAGGCCCCACCACTTCCGCACGAAGGCGAAGTCGGTCCAGTTGCCGCCGTAGCTGGTCGCGTCCTCGGACACCCGGTGCGCCATGTACTCGGCGAACGACTCGTTCAGCCACATGTCGTTCCACCACTTCATCGTGACCAGGTCGCCGAACCACATGTGCGCCATCTCGTGCACGACGATCCGGGCGCGGGTACTGCGTTCGGCCTCGGTCGCCTGGCTACGGAAGACCAGGTGGTCGGCGAACGTCACGCAGCCCGGGTTCTCCATCGCGCCGAGGTTGAAGTCGGGGACGAACGCCTGCCAGTACTCACCGAACGGGTACCGCTCGCGGAACATCCGGTGGTACTCGTCGAAGGCCTCCCGGGTGGTCCGGAACAGGTCGTCGGCGTCCCGCTCGAGGGAGTCCTTCAGCGACTGCCGGCAGGCGAGTCCGAGCGGGATCCCGTCGTACTCGCTGCTGATCTGGTGGTACGGGCCGGCGACGATCGTGACGAAGTACGACGACAGCGGCTTGGTCTCCGCGAGCGTCCACTCCCCCGGCGCGGTCCGCGTGGCGGCGCCGTTGCCCATCACCACCCAGTCCTCGGGGCACCTCACCGTGATCGCGTACGGCGCTTTGAGATCGGGCTGGTCGAAACACGGGAAGTACCGCGGCGCCGACTCCAGCGACGACATGCCGTACGTGTACACCCGCCCGTCCGCGGCGTCGACGGACCGCTGCAGACCCTCACCATCCGCGGAGTAGTTCATCTCCGCGGTCACCACGACCTCGTTCTCCGCCCGCAACCCGGTCAGGGGAAACCGGCCGTCGTCCAGCAGCGCCGGGTCCAGCTCCTGCCCGTTCAGCACGACGCCGATCAGCCGCGCCGGCTTCACATCGACCCAGGTCGCGCCGGTCGTGGCGCCGAACCGCAGCGTGCTCGTGACGCCGAAGGTCGTCTCGTCACCGGTCAGATCGAAGGCGACCTCGGCCGAGCGCACGGTCAGCGCGGCGGCGCGCTCCCGGGCTTCACTGACTGTCAGGGCGGGCATGCGTCTCCTCGGTGGGTACGGCGGCAGCCGCGAGCTGTGCTACCGCCTTGACCTGGGTGTTGGTCGTGGACCGGAGAACGTGGGCGATCAGCTCCGCGTCCTCCGGTTCCGCCAGGCTAGTCAGCACATTCAACGCACTCACGTGGTCGAACCCGGGCTGGATCTCCGCATCCCCCTCGACCGGTGGCCGGGACAGGATCTCCCGCGCGACCACCCGCACCTCGCCGCCCAGCGGTTCCAGCGGGTTCCCGCCGCTGAGTCGGGTGTACGCCGCGGCCACCTGGTACATGTTCAGTGCCCGGCAGACGGTCGCGATGTTCTCGCTGTGCAGCAACGCACTGAACGCCTGCAGCGGGATGGCCTCGTCGGTCATACCCGCACGCTAGTCGACCGGCTCCGGCTGGAAGAACCGCAGGACCTTCTGCGCCGCGTCCGGGCCGGTCAGCAGCTCAGCGGCCGCTGCCGACTTCTTCGCGGTCGCGGCGGCGCGGGACAGCATCGCCGGTTCGTAGTCGGTCACCGCGGCCTCCAGATCACCCGGGTGTGCCGCGATGGCCCGGCCGAGGTCGGCGGCATCCAGCATGGCCAGGTTGGCCCCCTCGCCGACCGGCGGCATCAGATGGGCGGCGTCGCCGAGCAGGGTGACACCGGGCCGGCGCGGCCAGGTCAGGCCGATCGGCAGCACGGTGACCGGCCGCACCACGAGCGGCTCGTCACCGGCGGCCCACAGCCGGCGGAACTTCGGATGCCAGCCGTCGAGCAGGTCGCTGTCGAGGTCAGGAGTGCCTTGAACCGAGATACCGAGCCTGATGGTGCCGTCACCGTTGCGCTGGCCGGCCAGCAGCCGGTCCGGGCCGAACACCCAGTAGTTGCCGCGGCCAACCATTTCGGCCAGTTCGGGCTGGGTGCGGTCGGCCTCGTGGATCGCTCGCTCGATCAGGGTGCTGCCGCCGTACCGGGGCTGCGCGTCGGTGAGCAGCGAGCGGACGCGGGAGTTCGCGCCGTCCGCTCCGACGAGCAGGTCGCACTCGATCACGTGGCCATCGGCGAAGGACACGACGTACCCACCGGCCCGGGCTTCGGCGTGACTGAAGACGCTGCCCCAGCGAACGGTGCCTTCCGGAAGCGAAGCGAGCAACAGATCCCGCAGATCCGCCCGGTCGATCTCCGGGCGCGCCATCGGCGCATCGTCCGGGGTGTCCTCCTGGAGCAGCAGCGTGCCGGTGTGATCCAGCAGCCGCATGTCCTGGCCTTCGCGGCGGGCGACCGCGAGGAACTGCTGCTCCAGGCCGGCGGCGCGCAGGGCGGCCTGACCGGTGTCGGCGTGCAGGTCGAGCATGCCGCCCTGGGCGCGGGCGTCCGGCCCGGCGTCGCGCTCGAACACGACGGCGTCGATGCCGTGGACGTGCAGGACCCGCGCGAGGGTGAGGCCGCCGGGGCCGCCTCCGATGATCGCGATCATCAGGAACTCCGTTCGATACGCCGTATCTGTCGATACACTGTATCGCGCGAGTCAGTGTATTGTTCAAGACTCGGAGGTGTGCGGTGGCAGACAGTCCCCTCGTCTGGGAGCGGCCCGAGCCGCCGGAGCGGCGCGCACCGAGCCCGTTGAGCCGGGAGCGGATCGTGCGGGCCGCCGTCACCCTGGCCGATGCCGAGGGCCTGGAGGCGGTGTCACTGCGGAAGGTCGCCGGCGCGCTCGACGCCGGCCCGATGCGGCTCTACCGGTACGTCGACACCAAGGATGAGCTGCTCGAGCTGATGGTCGACGCGGTGTACGGCGAGCTTCCGGCGCCGGCCGGGTCGACCTGGGCCGACGTACTGCGCTCCATCGCGAACGGGATCCGGGACGCCGCCCTGCGGCACGAGTGGTTCGCCGACCTGCTCGGCGGCCGCCCGCATTTCGGCCCGGCGACCCTCGCGCACACCGAGAGCTCCCTGGCCGCGCTCCGGGCGGCCGGGATCGACGACCTCGACACGATGATGGGCGTGCTCGAGGCGCTCGACCTCTACCTGATCGGTGCCGTGCGCAAGGAGGTCACCGAGCGCCGCGCCGAACGCGCCACCGGCCAGGACGAGCGGGAATGGCAGGCGAAGACCTTCCCGTACCTGGCCCGGATGTTCGCGGCCGGCCACTACCCCACCCTCGAGAGAACCATCCACGACGCCCGCCACCGGTCCGCCGCCGAGGTGTTCGAGCTGGGTCTGGGCTACCTCCTGGACGGCATGTCGCACCGCCTCCAGGGCTAGCTGGTCGCCGCCGCGTGCAAATGGGCCGCCAAGAGGTGGGCGGAGTCAGGGGCGTTCGCCGCGTAGCAGAGCAAGTGCGCCCGGGTGGACCAGGCGTCCTGGAGCGGGCAGATCTCGACGGCCGTGCTGGCGTCGACGGCCCGGCGGGGCACGATCGCGAGACCGGCGCCGGCGGTGGCCAGGGTGATCAGGGTGTGCAGGGTGGGTACGACGGTGCGGTAGCGGGGGGCCGGGGCGTGCGGACCGAGACGTTCGTCCATCCACTGGGTGAGTGGGGAGTTGCGGTCGAGCCCGACCAGGGGATGCTCGGCGACTTCGGCGTACGCGATCGAGGTGCGGCCGGCGAGAGTGCCGCCGGCCTGGCCGATCACGACCAGGGAGTCGTCGGCAAGTGGCTCGGTCCGGAGGTCGGTCGGTTCGTCGTCGAGGATGACGCCGAGGTCGGCCTCCCCGGCGGCGAGCAGGCGGACGCTGCGGACGGTCCGGCGCTCGTGCACGGTGACGTCGTACTCGGGCTGGTCGCGGAGGAACGTGGCGAGCGCGACCGGGACGAGCTGGTGCATCGCGGACCCGCCGGCGACCAGACGGATCGGGGCGGAGCGGGAGACGGCGTACGACGCGACCGCGCTGTCGAGCCGGATCGTCTCGGCGAGGACCTCGCGGGCGTGCCGGGCCAAGGTGGCGCCCGCGGGGGTCAGCCGGACGCCGCGGCGCTCGCGCACCAGCAGCGGTACGCCGGCCTGGACTTCGAGCGCTCTGACCCGCGCGCTGGCTGAAGGCAGACTGAGGTGCATCACCCGCGCGCCGGCGGTGATCGAGCCCTCTGCCGCGACGTGAGTGAAGAGCCGGAGGTCGTCCAGGTCGTACCGCACGAGCTCAGCCTACGGCTCAGACTGAGGCTGGCTACGGAGATCGCGCATTGTGGAGTGCCCGCCGGGCCGTGATCCTCGAACTGTGTTCCTGATGAACCGCGCTCGGCTCGCGATGGCCTACCAGGCGTGTGAAGTCGCCGACCTGGCCCGGTCGGCGGTGGTCCTGGAGGATCCCGCCGAGGCCGTCGCCCGGGCCGAGCTCGTCCTCGTGGCCGCGCATCAACTCCTCGCGGCCGCCGGGCGGCTCGTCGAGCCCGCGGCGCCGACGGACCCGCTGCAGTCGTTCGCCTACGAGCACCCCGAGGAGGCCGCGGCCGACATCACCGACTGGCTCCGCCGCTGCCGTACTCCCGAGGACCCGGCAGACCTTCCCGCTGACGTTCGCGCTCCCGGTGCAGGTAGAGACCCGTCGCGGTAGACACACTGGTGAGCAGCCAGACCACCACGCCGGCGTCGTCGGTCACGCCGAGGATCGGCAGCAGGTCCGGGAGGATGTCGATCGGCGAGACCAGGTACACCAGCGCGAGCACCCACAGGAACATCCGGCGCTGCGGCAACTCCCCGTAGGTCCCCTGCCGTGCCGCCCGGATCAACCGCGGCAGCGCCCGGGCCCGATCGACCACGTTCCCGACCGGCACCGGCTCCCCGCGCGCGACCTTCCGCCGCCGCACCCGCCGACGCCAGACCACTCCCAGCGCGCCGATCCCGAGGCCCAGCACCAGCAGGCCCCCGCCGATCCCGGCGGCCGGCAGCCCGGCGATATCCCCGTCCCGGAACACCAGGGTCAGAAGCCCGATCAGCCCCAGCACTCCACCGAAGTACACCATCCCCCAACTGTAGGGTGCACAACCTGAACGCGCCGGGCGTCACCTGATGCAGGCGCCGACTCCCTCGGTGGCACCGAGGCTGAAGGCAGCCGTCCGCTCTTCGATATCGCCGTGGTCCCGCTCGTTCGTCCAGGGGTAGTCGTCGGCGACCGCTGCGAGCGTCTGAGCGAGCTCCTCGGCGTCACCGGGCTCGAAAGTGAGCGCTCCGTCGTTCACCGCACCCTGCAGCGCGGCTCCGGCGAAACAGTCCGCCTGAAGCTCCGCCTGCACCGAGACCAGGTCGGAGTTCAGCCGCGCCTGGATGGCGTGTCCCCACTCGTGGGCGATGATCAGATAGACCCACGCATCACCGATCTGGTTGTAGCCGGACGCCATCAGGTTCTGGTCCCAGGCGATGAAGTCGCCGGGCTGGCAGTAGAACGCGTTGAACGCCACCGACGGCTCCCCACCGCACGACGGTCCGTCGGTGCCGACGTACGGACCGGCGATCCGCGGCGGGACGTACTGCTCGCCGAGGATGTCGGCGGAGTGCTGTCGCCAGAACTGGTCCACCGCGGTGACCGCCGCCTGCTCGTCCTTGGTCATCGCGTCGCGATCGACCTCCTCGAGCGACGCGGGCGTGGTCGGCGGGGCGTCTTCGAAGGTCGGAGGGGTCGTGATCTGGCACCCCACGGCGGCCGGCACCAGGAGCAGCCAGGCGAGCTTGCCCATCCTCATGTCGCCGTCAGCTCCTTCCGGGGTTGGTCGGCTCTCCGGCCACTGTGCTGGGCATCCGGCGCGTCGGCGTCACCCGCGCCGGACGAGATGTCCGGGTTTCAGTCGAGCAGGTCCTCGACGATCGTGGTCATCCGGTCGACCGGGATGGCGAAGCCGATGCCGATGTTGCCGGAGCGGGAGGTGCCGAGGGTGGCGATCGCGGTGTTCACGCCGACGACCTGACCGGCCGCGTTGACGAGCGGGCCGCCGGAGTTGCCGGGGTTGATGGCGGCGTCGGTCTGGATCGCCGACTGCCGGGTGCCGTTGTCGCCGAAGCGGGCCTGCCGGTCGACCGCGCTGACAATGCCCGCGGTCACCGTCCCTTCCAGCCCGAGTGGTGAGCCGACGGCCAGCACCGGGTCGCCGACCCGCAGCTGTGCGGACCGGCCGAGCGTGAGCGCGCGCAGTCCCTCGGCATCGGCGGCCGCGACCTGGAGTACGGCGAGGTCGTTGTCCTCGTCGGCCCCGATGACCTCCGCGTCGACGGTACGTCCGTTCGACAGGACCAGGGATACATCGCTCGCTCCTTCCACCACGTGCGCATTGGTGACTACGTGCCCTTGCTGGTCGATCGCGAACCCCGACCCGGTCGCCCGCCCGGCCCGCACCGACACCACTCCCGGCAACACACTCGCCGCCGCGGCCGAGATCGATCCCTCCGCCGCCGCCGGCGGAGCTCCCACCTGCGGCAACTCCACCGCGGACTGCGGATCCCGCGAGCCGGTCACCGCACCGGCCAACCCACCCGCCGCGATCGAGAGCGCGAGCGTGCCGACGAGTACGGCGCCACGCCGTGCACCCCTGCGGGGTGGGGCGACCGTCACCCCGGCCGGAGGTGCCGCCACCGGAGTGGGGGGAACCGGGACGGCAACCGGGGTGACGGCGAATGTGGACGGCGGAGCGCCGGAGGCCGGCGGCGCGGGCGGGACAGCCCGCGCCGCCGGCATCGGGGGTGGGCCGGGGATGTAGTCGGGGCCGCGGAAGGGGTGGCCCAGGTGTGGGGGCATGGTCGGGTCCTTAGGGGAGGCGGGAGAACCAGAGGAGGGAGGCGAGGGCAGCCAGGAGGGCTGCGGCGAGGGCTGTTCCGGCGACCAGGTTGGTGATCTCGCGGGGTTCGGTGGTCCAGCCGATCGACGACTGCAGGTCGGAGTAGACGTCCCGCAGTTGCTCGTCACTCTCGGCGGCGTAGAACGAACCGTTGGTCGCGTCGGCGAGGCCCTTCAGCGCCTCGGAGTCCGCGGGGACAGGGATCGTCCGGCCCTCGAGGTTCACCGTGCCCTCCGGCGTTCCGTACGCGATCGTCGACACCGGTACGCCGGCCTGCTCCGCCGCCTGCGCCGCCTCGTCGATCGGCCGCCCGGCCGTGTTGCCGCCATCGGACAGCAGCACGATCCGGCTCGGCGGCGGGTCGTCCGGGTCGATCGTCCGTACCGCCTGCAGGCTGGTCAGGACGGCCTCCCCGATCGCGGTGCTGTCACTCAGCTCCAGCCCGTTGATCGCGTCCACGGTCGCCTGGTGGTTCGTGCTCGGCACCGCGACCACCGTCGCGGTCCGCGCGAACGACACCAGCCCGACGTTGAACTTCGCCGGCAGGTCCCGGACGAACTCCACCGCCGCCTGCTTGGCGACCTCGAACCGGTTCGGCGCCACGTCGGTCGCCGCCATCGAGTTTGACACGTCCATCGCGACCAGCACGGTGGCCCGCTCGCGCGGGACCCGGATGTCCGCGACCGGCCGTGCGATCGCGATCGTCAGCACGGTCAGCGCGGCGAGGAAGGCCACGGCCGGCGCGTGCCGGCGCCAGCCGGGCCGCGTGGGGGCGACCTTCTCCAGCATCGGGAGGGTCGCGAACCGTACGGCGTACTTGGTCCGCCGGCGCTGGGCGATCAGGTACGCCGCCACCAGCGCGACGACCAGCACCAGCAGCCAGAGCCACAGTGGTTGCTCGAATCTCATCGGATACCGGTCCTCCCGGTCGGGTGCCGCCGGGTGCCGGCCCGCTTGCGGGCGGTGGCGAAGGCGGCGACGTCACGGACCCAGTCGGTGTCGGTGCGCAGTACGAGGTGCGCGGCACCGGCGGCCCGGATCGCCTGGGTGGTCAGTTCACGGTGCGCGGCCATCGCCTCGGCGTACCGGCGCCGCAGCTTCTTGCCGGCGGTCTGTACTTCGCGCCGCCGCCCGGTCTCCGGGTCGACCAGCGTGAGCAGGCCGACCTCGGGCAGTTCGAGCTCGCGCGGGTCCAGCACCTCGACCGCGATCACCTCGTGCCGCGCGGCCAGCCGGCGCAGTGGTTCGGCCCAGCCGTCCTCGTGGAAGTCGGACACGACAACACGCAGTCCGGGCCGGCGGTGCTCGCGGTTCAGCCGGGTGATCGCGGCACCGAGATCGGTCCGCGGATATTCGCCCGGCGTTGCCCTGGGCAACGACAGCAGCGTCCGCAACGACCGGCGGAGCTGCACCGCACCACCGGCGGCCGGCAGCCGGCGCAGTTCGTTGCCTAGAGCAATGCGCACGCCGAGCCGGTTGCCGGGGCGATCGGACAGCAGACCGACCGCTCCGACGACGGCGACGGCCAGGTCCCGCTTCTCGCTGAGCGCGGTGCCGAAGTCCATACTCGCGGACGCGTCGAGCAGCGCCCAGGTCTCCAGCTCGCGCTCGGCCAACGGCGCCCGGACGTGCGGCTCCAGCGAGCGGGCGGTGACGTTCCAGTCCATCCGTCGTACGTCGTCCTGGCCCGCCTGATACGGCCGTGCCTCGTTGGGCTCGCTGCCGGGACCGCTGCGCAGGCCGGTGATCTCGCCGTGCAGGAACCCTTCCAGCTTGCGCTTTACCGACAACTCCAGCGCGCGCAACGCCCGCTCCCGGCCGGCCAGCAGATCAGGACCGGTCATCACGCCGCCGAACCCTGGGCGTCGTCGGCCGGGACCACGTGCGGTTGCTCGATGGTGTGCAGGATCCGGGCCACGACCGCGCGGGGGTCGACCCCGTCGGCGAGCGCGTCGAACGTCAGGACCAGCCGGTGGGCCATCACGTCGAGGGCGACGTCGTACACATCGGCCGGCAGGACGTAGTCCCGCCCACGCAGCAAGGCCAGCGCGCGGCCGGCCGCGACCAGGCCGAGCGTGGCCCGCGGGCTCGCGCCGAACTCCAGTACGCCGGC
This sequence comes from Kribbella sp. NPDC048837, assembly GCF_055586945.1. Classification (NCBI taxonomy): domain Bacteria; kingdom Bacillati; phylum Actinomycetota; class Actinomycetes; order Propionibacteriales; family Kribbellaceae; genus Kribbella; species Kribbella sp. NPDC048837. The sequence goes on along the minus strand of NZ_JBVJHF010000002.1, from coordinate 1,225,384 downwards.
CAGATCGTCGATCCCGTACTGCGCCGGCACCCGGGTCGCGTGCACCAGGCGTACGACGTACTCCGCCACGGCATTGTGGACGAACACGTCTTCCGTTGCCTCTTGCAACTGTGCGACCTGCTCCGGACTGAGGACGGCGTTGGCGTGCGGCCGGTGCGCGCTCATCCGTTGCAGGATGGTCAGTTCCTCCAAGGGCGATGGGTAGTCGACCGTGATCTTCAGCAGGAAGCGGTCCCGCTGTGCCTCGGGCAGGGCGTAGACGCCGTCGGACTCGATCGGGTTCTGCGTCGCAAGCACGAGGAACGGCTCGGGCAGTTGGTAGCTCGTGCCGCCGATGCTGACCTGGTGCTCGGCCATCGCCTCCAGCAAGGCGGACTGCACCTTGGCGGGGGCGCGGTTGATCTCGTCCGCGAGGACCAGGTTGGCGAACACCGGGCCGAGTTCGGTGTCGAACCCCTCGGCGGACGGCCGCCAGATCCGGGTGCCGGTGATGTCGCCGGGCACCAGGTCGGGGGTGAACTGCAGCCGCGCGAACTTCCCGCCGATCACCTCGGCGAGCGTCCGAACGGCGAGGGTCTTCGCGACACCGGGCACACCTTCGAGCAGGCAGTGCCCACGGGCGAGCAGGCCGACCAGCATCCGCTCGACCAGGTGGTCCTGCCCGACGACGACCTTCTTGACCTCGAACAGCGCGTGTTCGAGCGTGGCCGCCGTCATGCGTTCCCAGCCGGGTTCTGGGCGCCACTCTTCTCCGGGCAATCATGCGAGGGCGACGGCGACGGAGTGGTCGCGTCGTCCTCGACCGTCACATAGCCCTGCTCGGGTGCCGGGTCGTCGGTCGCGGCGTACGCGACGCCGCCGGCACCGAGGGCCGCCACCACGATCGCCGCACCAAGGATCAGCCGTTTCATGAGAGTCTCCTTCGCATCGAGTGGTGCACAGCTCATCAAGTGGGTGCGAAAACGACCGGAAAGCAGAACGAAAGTCCGCCGAAAGAGCACCCCTGACCACGCGGTCCGTGCGGCTACCTTGGTTGCGTGCGACTACTGGTGGTGGAGGACGAGGAAGGCCTGGTCAGCGCGCTGCGCTCCGGACTCGGCCGGGCCGGGTACGCCGTCGACGCGGCGACGACCGGCGCCGAGGCGATGGAGAAGCTCGCGACCACGGCGTACGACCTGGCGATCCTGGACATCACCCTGCCGGACACCAACGGGCTGGACCTGTGCCGCGCGGTCCGGCGCGGTGAGATCGAGGTGGCGTCCGGCCGGGAGCTGCGGGTGCTGATGCTGACGGCGCGCGCCTCGCTGGCCGATCGCGTCCGCGGGCTCGACGAGGGCGCCGACGACTACCTGACCAAACCGTTCGCCCTGGTCGAGCTGCTCGCCCGGATCCGCGCGCTGCTGCGCCGCGACGTGACGAACGGCAGCACCCAGTTGCACGTCGGCGACCTCGTCCTGGACTCGTCCCGCCACCTCGCCACCCGCTCCGGCCGCGAACTCCCCCTGACGTTGAAGGAGTTCGGCGTACTGCGGTATCTGATGTCGCGACCCGGTCACGTCGTGTCGGCCGAGGAACTGCTCGAACACGTCTGGGACGAGAACGCGGATCCGTTCACCCAGAGCGTCCGGGTGACCGTCGGCACCCTGCGACGCAAACTCACCCAGGAAGGCGAGGAGCCCGTCCTGGAGACCGTGATCGGCCGCGGCTACCGGCTCCGAGGTGACACATGAAGCTCAAGCGACCGCCGTGGACGCAGACGATCCGGTTCCGGTTGACGGTGACGTACTCGGCGGTGCTGATCGCGTTGTCGGCGTTGCTGCTCGGCGGGGTGTACGTGGCGCTGGCGCAGATCCTGCATCCGGAGCCGCTGAACCAGATCCCGGTCAACAAGGTCTACAAGGATTCCGAGGGCGACCTCCACCTCAAGCCCGGTCAGGTGATCCAGGCCGCGGAGATCTCCAGCGTGCAGTCCGCGGTGAACTACCAGACGCTGCAGACCCTGCGGAACTACTCGGCCGTCGGGATGGCCGGGCTGTTCCTGGTCAGCCTCGGCACCGGCTGGTGGTTGTCGGGTCGCGCGCTCCGGCCGGTGCGGCGGATCACCGCGACCGCCCAGGAGATCTCGGCGACCGACCTGTCCCGCCGGATCGCGCTGGACGGACCGCAGGACGAGCTGCGGAACCTGGCCGACACCGTCGACGACATGCTCGGGCGGCTCGAGTCCGCGTTCGTGGCGCAACGTCAGCTGGTCGACGACGCGTCGCACGAGCTGCGCAACCCGCTCGCGGTGATCCAGGCGAACGTCGACGCCGTACTCGCGCACGACGACACCCCGCCGGAGGACCGCGCCCAGGCGACGGCGATCGTGAGCCGCGCGATCCAACGGATGACGCGGCTGGTCGAGGACCTGCTCGCCTCGGCGCGGCGGTCGTCGCCGGCGTTCGTCGACGCGGACGTGGACCTGGCCGCGATCGCGGGTGAGGCGGCCGAGGAGTACGAGCTGCTCGCGGCCGATCGCGAGCTGCACGTCGTACGACGTCTGTCCCCGGGGCCGACCGCGGCCGGGGACGCGTCGGCGCTGCGGCGGGCGGTCGACAACCTGCTCTCGAACGCGGTCCGGCTGGCCCGCGGCGGCAGCGAACTCGTCCTCGCCGTCGGCAGCCGCAACGGCTGGGCCTGGATCGCGGTCCGCGACGAGGGCCCGGGCATCGCGGCCGACGACGCCGACCGGGTCTTCGACCGCTTCTTCCGCGCCGGCCAACGGCAACATCCCGCGACCGTCCCGTCGACGGGTCAGCGCCGGGCCGGCCTCGGCCTGGCCATCGTCCGCCAGATCGCCGAGTCCCACGGCGGCACCGTCGCCCTCCACTCCGAGCTCGGCGTCGGCAGCACCTTCATCCTCTGGCTCCCCGAACGCTCCCTCACCAACACCACCCGCCGAACCCCCACCCCACCCGAAGAAGACCCCCTCGGCCCCCGGTAACACGCAGTCACCCGCCCCCGATAACCGGAGCATGACCGCCCCACCACCAGGCACAGCCGTGCCGCCCATGAAGCTCGGCGCGGTGGCCTACGGGCTCGTCGCGATCGCCCTGTTCGCGTCGGCTGTGGCGATCCTTCGGCACTACGGTCCGTACGCGGACGTGCGGGGCGGACCGCTCATCGCGACGGTCGCCGGGGTCGCGGTGTCGGGCGCACTGTTCGCCATCGGCGCCGTGACCCGGCGAGGCCTGGTCTCCTCCGACGGCCCGTGGATCTGCCGCAACGGCTGGATCGTCCTCGGCGGGGCGACCGTCGCACTCTCCGTCGTCGCGTTCCTGAGCAGCCAGGAGCTCCCGCCGTTCCCGACCGGCCCGGCGGTGTTCGTGCCGGCCTGGCTCCGTCGGCTCCACGAGTCGTACTACGAGGGCGTCGCCGAAGCCGAGCGGGACTCGGCCGTCTCCTAGCGGTTGTACGGGGCGGACAGGAGGGGCTGGGTGTTGGTGAGGACTTGTTCGTAGAGGGAGCGGACGTGGGCGGCCTGGGTGTCGGTCATCGCGGACGGCTCGGGTTTGCCGGCTGGGACCTGCCAGGTTGGTGGGGTGTCCGCGCCGGAGAGGGCCCAGGCGGCCTGGCGGGCGGCACCTAGGGCGACGTACTCGGCCGGCTCCGGCAGCACCACCTCGGCGCCCAGGAGGGCCGGTGCGAGGGCCTGTACGGCGCGTGAGCGGGCGCCGCCGCCGAGCAGCAGGACCCGGTGGACCGGGAGACCCTGGTTGCGGAGGGCGTCGACGGCGTCGGCGAGACCGCAGAGCAGGCCCTCGACGGCCGCGCGGGCCATCGTCGTGGGGTTGGCGGTGGCCCGGGTGAGCCCGTAGATCAGGCCGGTCGAGTGCGGGAGATCCGGCGTACGCTCGCCGTCCAGGAACGGCAGCAGGACGAGGCCCTCGCTGCCGGGCGAACCGATCGCGGCCTCGTCGAACGCGGCGAGGTCCAGACCGAGCAGCTCCGCCGTCGCCGACATCACCCGGGCGGCGTTGAGGGTGCAGACCAGCGGCAGGTACTCGCCGGTGGCGTCGGCGAACCCTGCGACGAGGCCACTCGGATCGGCGGTCGGGTGGGCCGACCGGGCGAACGCCGTACCACTCGTGCCGAGCGAGACCGCGACGTCGCCAGGCTGCAGGTCGAGGCCGAGCGCGGCCGCCGCGTTGTCCCCGGTGCCGGCGGCGATGGCCGCGCCGAAGGCTGTCCGGCCGACGACCTCGGCGGGGCCGGCGACGCGCGGCAGCTCGAGCGAGCGCCCGAACGCGAGCTCCACCAGGTCAGGCCGGTAGCTGTTCGAGGCCGGTGACCACCACCCGGTCCCGGAAGCGTCCCCACGGTCGGTGGTAATGCCCTCGATGCCCTGCCGGTCGGCCGCCAGCCGGTGCGTCATCCAGTCGTGCGGCAGCACGACGGCCGCCGCGCGCTCCGCGGCCGTACGCCGCGTCGCGTCGCCGTCGCTCGCCCCGTCCCGGACCCAGCGCAACTTCGTGACCGTGAACGACGGAACCGGCACCGACCCGACCGCCTCGGCCCACGCGCCCGGCCCACCGAGCTCCGAGACGAGCTCGACGGTGGCGTCCGCCGAACTGGTGTCGTTCCACAGCACCGCCGGGTGGACGACCTCGCCGGCGTCGTCGAGCAGGACCATGCCGTGCTGCTGGCCGCCGATCGAGATCGCCTCGACCCCGTCGAGCAGCCCGTCGGACGCGATCTCCCACGCCTTCCACCACTCGGCCGGGTCCACCTGGGTGGCATCCGGGTGCGGCGCCCGCCCCTCGCGGACCACGGCTCCGGTCTCGGCGTCGCACACAAGAACCTTGGTCGCCTGAGTGGAACAGTCCACACCGGCAACCAGTCTCTGCTCAGTCATGGACCCCAGACTAGAGGGCCTCGAGCGTGGCCCGGGCGCCGATCTCGTGGAGCGATTGCACAGCAGCCTTGTACTGGGTCACGAACTGCTCGTTCGAGGCCAGGTCACCGAACAGGTCCGGGTCCGCGATGAAGACCAGCGGGTCCGCGCGGTTGTGCTGGGCCCGCTCGACCAGCTTGTCGCGGAGCCGGTCCACCACCTCGATCGGCGCACCCTGCTCGTCGACGGCTTCGGCGTAGCGGGCCCAGGACGCGACCACGAGCACCGAGCGCTTGATCTCTCGCCCGGCCGCCAACTGCTCGCGGACCACCGGCAGCAGCCACTTCGGGATCCGGTCCGAGCTCTCCGCGCACAGCCGGGCCAGCGTGTCCCGGACCTCCGGGTTCGCGAACCGCTCGATCAGCTGGTGCTTGTAGCGACCCAGATCGACTCCCGGCACCGGCGGCAGGGTCGGTGCACCTTCGTCGTCCATGTAGCCGAGCAGGAAGTCGACGAACAGCTTGTCCTGGCACACCTCGTGCGCGTACCGGTAGCCGGCCAGGTAGCCGAGGTAGCAGAGCGCCTGGTGGCTCGCGTTCAGCAGCCGCAGCTTCATCAGCTCGTACGGCTCGACGTCGTCGACGATCTGTACGCCGACCTCCTCGTACGGCGGCCGGTCGCCACCGAAGTCGTCCTCGAGCACCCACTGCGTGAACGGCTCGCACACCACCGGCCAGCCGTCCTCGATCCCGAACCGCTCGGCCAGCGCTTCCCGGTCGGCGTCCGTGGTCACCGGCGTGATCCGGTCGACCATGCAGTTCGGGAACCGCACCTCCGCGGCGATCCAGGACGCCACCGACGGATCCTTCAGCTGGGCGAAGGAGACCAGCATCTTCCGCGCGACGTGCCCGTTGCCCGGGATGTTGTCGCAGGACATCACCGTGAACGGCGGTACGCCGGCCGCCCGCCGCCGGGCCAGCGCCTCGACGATGAACCCGAAGACACTGACCGGCACCGCACCCGGCTCCAGATCGGCGGACAGCCCGGGATCGGAGGTGTCGAGCTCACCCGTCACCTGGTTGACGTTGTACCCGCCCTCGGTGATCGTCAGGGACACGATCCGCGTGGCCGGGTCGACGAGCCGGTCCAGCACGGCGGCCGGGTCGTCCGGCGCGAACAGGTAGCCGACGATCGACCCGATCACGCGCGGCTCGAGGGTCCCGTCCGGGTACTTGATCACCAGCGTGTACAGGTGGTCCTGGGCGGAGAGGACGTCGGACATCTTCCGGTCGTGCGGGAGCACGCCGACGCCGACGATGCCCCGGTCGAGCGCCTTGCCGTCGTTCATCAACTGGTCGAGATACATCGCCTGGTGGGCGCGGTGGAACCCGCCGACCCCGAAGTGCACGATCCCGGGGCGTACCGCCGTACGGTCGTACGACGGAACCCCGATCTCGTTGCCCAGGGCATCAAGGCTGGCCGCGGACAACTTCACTTGACCGCCCCCAGCGACAGGCCCTGGACGAGCTTGTCCTGTGCGGCGAACCCGGCGATCAGCACCGGCAACGACACCACGATGGAGGCGGCACAGACTTTGGCGAGGAACAATCCTTGGCTGGTCACGAACCCAGTCAAGAACACCGGCGCCGTCTGCGCCACCGTGCCGGTCAGCACCCGGGCGAACAGCAGCTCGTTCCAGCTGAAGATGAAGCAGATCAACGCGGCCGCCGCGATCCCCGGCGTGACGATGGGTGCCACCACGGAGCGGAGCGTGCGGGACAGACTCGCCCCGTCGACCGATGCGGCCTCGAGGATCTCCACCGGCACCTCGGACAGGAAGCTGCGCAGCATCCAGACCGCGATCGGCAGGTTCATCGACATGTAGAGGATGATCAGCAGCCAGATGTTGTCCAGGAAGTTCACCGACTGCGCGAAGAGGTAGATCGGCAGCAGGCCGGCCACCACCGGCAGCATCTTGGTGGACAGGAAGAAGAACAGCACGTCCGTCCACTTCTTCACCGGCCGGATCGACAGCGCGTACGCCGCCGGGAACGCGAGCAGGATGACGAACGCGGTGGACAGGATGCTCGCGGTCAGCGAGTTCGCGATCGCCGGCCACGGTCCGGTGTCGAAGAACGCCCGGTAGCCGTCCAGTGTCAGCGGCGCGGCGAGGTCCGGTGGGTTCTTGGCCGCGTCCTCCTCGGAGTGGAAGGAGGTCAGCAGCATCCACAGCACCGGCAGGATGAACAGCAGACCGACGATCCACGCCAGCGCGGACAACGCCATGCCGCCACGGTTCTTCCGCCCCGTCACGATCGTGACTTGACCGCTCATCGTCCGGTCTCCTCTCGGAACAAGGTGGACACCGACCGCAGGGCGAACGTCGCGATCAGGATCGTGCCGATCACCACGATCACGCCCGCGGCCGAGGCCCGGCCGTAGTCGTGCGCGGTGTAGAAGGTCTGGTAGATCGTGTACGGCAGGTTGGCCGTGCCGAGGCCGCCGGAGGTGATGGTGAAGACGGCGTCGAAGTTCTGGACGACGTAGATCGAGCCGAGCAGCGCGGACAGCTCCAGGTACTGCCTCAGGTGCGGGAGCGTCATGTAGCGGAAGATCTCCCACTGGTTCGCGCCGTCGATCCCGGCCGCCTCGATCACGTCCAGCGGGCGGCTCTGCAGACCGGCCAGCAGGATCAGCATCATGAACGGCGTCCACTGCCAGACCAGCGCGAAGATGATCGACCACAACGGCTGGTTGCTGATCCAGTCCGGCTGCGGCGCGTTCGCACCGAAGATCCACTTCAGCACGCCGTTGAACAAGCCGTACGTCGGGTTGTAGAGCGCGTGCTTCCACAACAGCGCGGCAGCGACCGGGACCACGAGGAACGGCGTGATCATCATCGTCCGGACCGCACCCCGGCCACGGAACTTCCGGTCCAGCAGCAACGCGATCAGCAGCCCGAGCACCAGGCTGATCAGCACGACGCCCGCGGTCAGCAGGATCGTCACCCAGATCGCGTGCCGGGTGTTCGAGTCGGTGATCACCCGGCGGAAGTTGTCGATCCCGGCGAACCCGCGCTCGTCGGGGTAGTACGCGTTCCAGTCCATGAACGACACGATGATCGTGACCACGAACGGCAACTGGGTGACGATGATCATGAACACCAGCGCGGGCATCAGCGGCGCCCGGCGGGCCCAGTCGCCGGCCTTGCGCATCATCGTGCCTTCGGAGCCGGACGGTGGAGCGTTCCGGCGCCCTACCTGCGTCGCGGTGCCGGTCTTCTCGTCGACAGACATGACTCCACCCCTCACTTGGCCTGTCGCGAGCGGTAGCGCTCGGCGACGTCGTCGGCGAGCTCCTGCCCGCGTTTCAGTGCCTTGTCGACGCTCATCCGCCCGGCGATCGCCGAACTCACGTCCTGGCTGACCTGCGTCCCGAGGTCCGGGAACTCCGGGATGTCGACGAACTGGATGCCCGGAGCCGGCCGCGGCTGCACGCCCGGGTTGTTCGGATCGGCGTTCTCGATCGCCTGCTTGGTCGGCTCCGCGAACGCGGACGCCTCCTTCAGGTACTCCGCGTTCTCGTACGTCGACGCCCGCTTGCCGGCCGGGACCCGGGACCACCCGAGCTGCCGGCCGACGAGCTCCTCGTAGTCCTTGCCGGATGCCCAGGAGATGAACTTCCAGGCGTTGTCCTTCTTCTTCGACGCCTCCTGGATGCCCCAGGCCCAGGCGTACAGCCAGCCGGAGCTGTCGGTCTTGACCACCGGCGCCGGGGCGTAGCCCATCTTTCCCTTCACCGGCGAGTTCGGCGCCTCGAGGGATCCGGCCGCGGAGGTGGCGTCGTACCACATCGCCACGTTGCTCTGGATGGTGTTGTTCAGGCATTCGGTGAACCCGGCCTGCGGTGCGCCCGCCTCGCCGTGGGAACGGACCAGGTCGACGTAGAAGTTGGTCGCCTCGGTGAACTCCGGCGCGTTCACCCGCGCCTGCCAGTCCTTGGTGAACCACGTGCCGCCGAAGGTGTTCACGACGGTCGTGAGCGGCGCGAACAGCTGGCCCCAGCCGGGCTGGCCGCGCAGGCAGATGCCGCGCATCCCCGGCTGCGCGTTGTCCACCTCGGCCGCGATGTCCGCGACCTCCTGCCAGGTGGGCTTGGCCGGCATCGTGACGCCCTTCGACGCCAGCACGTCCTTGCGGTACATCAGGAACGACGACTCGCCGTAGAACGGTTCGCCGTAGATCTTGCCGTCGTCGGAGCTCATCGACTGCGTCATCGGCTTGAGGATGTCGTCCTGGTCGAACGACGGGTCCTTGGCGATGTAGTCCGACAGCGGCGCGATCCACTTGCTCTTGGCATAGATCGGGATCTCGAAGTTGCTCACCGTCGCGACGTCGTACTGACCGGCCTGGCTGGAGAACTCCTGGCTGATCTTGTCCCGGACGTCGTTCTCCGGCAGCACGGTGAAGTTCACCCTGATGCCGGTCTGCTTGGTGAAGTTGTCCGCGGTGAGTTTCTGCAGGTCGACCATCTGCGGGTTGTTCACCATCAGCACGTTGATGCTGTCGGATCCACCGCCACCCGCGCCGCCTCCCCAGCCCGCGCAGCCACTGACCGCACTCACCAGGAAGGCGACTCCGACCGCTCCGATGCGTTTGCGCCTGTTCAGCACGAGCCGCTCCCTCGCTCCTCGCTCATTTGAGCACACCTCCGCTCACACAATGAGTGAACCGGGAAGGCCCTTGACCTGTCAAGAGTCTGTGCAACACTTGGGGCCAGGTGTGCTCATATGAGCGGGGAGGGTCTGATGGAGCCTGGCACGGGAACGTTCGGGCCGGCGCAGCTGGTGCTGACGGCGTCGATCGCGCGGCGGTACTACGTCGACGGGCGGTCGAAGGTGGAGATCGCCGACGAGTTCCAGCTGAGCCGGTTCAAGGTCGCGCGGTTGCTCGACCAGGCCCGCAGCAGCGGACTGGTGCGGATCGAGATCAGTCACCCCGGGTCCATCGACCTCGACCTGTCCGCGCGGCTGCAGGAGTCGCTCGGGCTGCGCCGGGCGATCGTGGTCGACACCCCCGAGGTGGACGAGGCCGCGCTGCGCACCCAGCTCGGCAAGGCGGCCGCGGACCTGCTGTCGGAGATCGTCACGCCCGAGGACGTCCTCGGGCTCGCCTGGGCCCGCGCGGTCACCGCGATGACCGAGCAGCTGACCTCGCTCGCCCCGGTTCCGGTCGTCCAGCTCACCGGTGCACTCACCCGTCCCGACGTCGAGGCGAACTCGGTGGAACTCGTCCGGCACACGGCCCGCCTGTCCGGCGGACCGGCCTACCTGTTCTACGCGCCGCTCGTCGTACCGGACGCGGCCACCGCCCGCGCGCTGCGGCAGCAGCCGGAGGTGGCGGCGGCGATCGGCCACTTCGACTCGGTCACGAAGGCCGTGGTCGGGCTCGGGTCGTGGGCGGCCGGACAGTCCACGCTGTACGACGCGATGGACGAGAAGGCCTGTGATCAGCTCGAGAAGCGCGGCGTCGTCGCGGATATCTCCGGGGTCTTCGTGGACGCGGCCGGCGAGCCGGTGCAGAGCCGGGTGACCGATCGGGTGATCGCGATCAACGCCGAGCAGATGGACAAGATCGACGAGGTGATCGCGATTCCGTACGGCCTGGCCAAGGTCGGCGCGGTCCGGGCGGCGGTCCGCAGCGGCCTGGTGAACGGGATCGTTACCCACTCACCCCTGGCGAAGGCGCTCCTCGACGAGACACACTGACCGGCGATGCCCTCCGAGGTCGAGACCCTGCTGCTCGGCGGTACCGCGAACCGCGGGTTGGTCGTGCGGGTCGGCGATACCGTCCGCCGGCCGTTGCGCGCCAGCAGCACCGCCACGCACGCGCTGCTCCTGCACCTGGAGCAGGCCGGGTTCGATGGCGCGCCGAGGCTGCTGGGCATCGACTCGCAGGGGCGCGAGGTGCTGTCGTACCTGGCCGGTGAGACGGTCACCGCGCCGTACCCGGCCTGGTCGATGACGGACGAGGCGCTCGACAGCGTCGCCGTACTGCTGCGCTCGTACCACGACGCGGTCGCGGACTTCACGCCGTCCGGGCTGGAGTGGGCCGAGCCCGTGCCATCGGCGTACGTGACCGGGCTGATCAGCCACAACGACCCGAACCTCGACAACGTCGTGTTCCGGGACGGCGTCGCGGTCGCGCTGATCGACTTCGACCTGGCCGGCCCGGGATCGGTGCTGTGGGACATCGCCACCGCCGTCCGGCTCTGGGCTCCGCTGCGCCCGGACCCCGACATCGCCGACGTACGTCGTGGTCGCACACTCAGCCGCCTCCGCCGCTTCGCCGACGCCTACGGCCTGACCGAGCCGGACCGCCTCCGCCTGGTCGACGCCGCCGCCGACAACCACATCTGGTGCATGGACTACGTCCGCCGCGGCGCCGAAACCGGCCACCCGTGGTTCCACCAACGCTGGACCACCGGCGAAGCAGAACTCACCGACCGGACCAACCACTGGTTCACGACCCACGCCGACGCCCTCCGGCAGGCCCTCCTCGCACCCTGACGACCCGGGCTTGGGTGGAAGCGGTGGGGATGACGGAGAATGCTCGGGTGCGTTCACGGGTGGTGTTGCTGGCGGGGCCGTCGGGGGCCGGGAAGTCGCGGCTGGCCGAGCTGGTGGGGCTGCCGGTGGTGCGGCTGGACGACTTCTACCGCGACGGCGACGACGACGCGATGCCGCGATCGCCGCTCGGGATCGTGGACTGGGACGACCCGCGCTCGTGGGACGGCGACCGGGCCGTGGCGGCGCTCGAGCAGTTGTGTACGACGGGTTCCGCCGAACTGCCGATCTACGACATCGCCGCCGACGGCACGGTCGGTCACCGGCCGGTCACCACCGACGACTCCCCGCTGATCGTTGCCGAAGGCATCTTCGCCGACCAGATCACCGGCGCGCTCCGGGACCGGGGCCTGCTCGCCGCCGCGATCTGCGTGCGGCACCACCGCCTGGTCACGTTCGTCCGGCGGTTCCAGCGCGACCTGCGGGAGCGGCGCAAACCCCCGCTGACGCTGCTCCGTCGCGGCTTGCTCCTGCTCCGCGACGATCCGCAGGTGGTTCGCCGCTGCGTCGAGGCCGGCTGCGAACCCCTGCACCCCAAGGCCGCCCGCCGCCGCATAGAGACCCTTCTCACGCAGGCCAGATCTGGTTAGTTAGCTTGGTGTTAACTTTTCTCTGATGGCATCTGGTCCGGAGCCATCTGTGGCTCTCGGGGGCGAGTGGCCGGACGGAGAAGAACCGTGAAGCGGACTGCGCCAGGCGTCGCCGCTGTAATCAGCCTGCTGTTGCTCGGCGCGAGCGCCTGCGGGAACGACACCGGCGCCTCGGCCGGCACCCTGCAGGCCCCCGCCGCGAAGAAGTCCGCGCTGGCGGGCCCCGCCGACAAGACCTTGCCGAAGGGCTCGTTGGCCGGCCTGGCTGTGCTTCCCCGCGGCTACATCGCCGACACGCAGGACTCCACCGGACCGTTCACCGCGACCGCCTTCCTGAACAGCTGGTCCGCCGAGCCCGCGACCGACCGGGCGTTGCTGCTCAACGCGAGCTTCGTCGAGGGCTACCGGGCGACCCGGCTCAGCCCGGACCGGAAGAAGCGCTTCACACTCCAGCTGTTCAAGGCCGGCTCCGTGGCCAAGGCGAAGACCCTGCAGCAGGGCTTCTGGAGCCAGGACACCCACGAGCGGTCGTTCGGCGTGCCGGGCGCCCTCAGCGACGCCCAGGTCCAGTACGACGGCGGCGCGGGTCAGAACGTCGCCATCGCCGAGGTCAGCTTCGTCGTCGGGGCCCTGGTCGCCGAGCTCAGCGTCCGCGAGACCGGTGCCCTCGGCACCAACCTCGAGCCCGACACCGGTCTGCTCACCGGCCTGGCCAAGCAGCAGCGAGCCCGCCTCACCGCCACTTCCAGCTGAGTCAGGCCGTGATGCGGTCGATCACCAGCGGCCCGGGCTCGTAGGACGTCGAGACGCCCACAGCGTCAGTCAGGGCCTCGAGCGCGCGTTCGATCCGCGACGGGTCGTCGGTGTGCAGGGTGAGCAGCGGCGCGCCCTCCTGCACCTGGTCGCCCGGCTTGGCGTGCAGCTCCACACCCGCGACCGCTGACACCGGGTCCTCCTTACGCGCCCGGCCGGCACCCAGCCGCCACGCGGCCACACCCACGGCCAGGGCGTCCAGTTTCGACAGCACCCCGGAGGCCCGAGCCGGTACGACGTGTTGCTCGGGAGCGACCGGGAGCTCGGCGGACGGGTCACCGCCCTGGGCAGCGATCATCGTCCGCCAGACGTCCATCGCCGTACCGTCGCGAAGCTTCTCGGCCGGGTCCACTCCGGTGACGCCCGCCACGGCGAGCATCTCGGTGGCCAGGGCAACGGTCAGCTCGACCACGTCGGCGGGACCACCGCCGGCCAGGACCTCGACGGACTCACGGACCTCCAGCGCGTTCCCGGCGGTCAGGCCGAGCGGGACGGACATGTCGGTGAGCAGGGCCACCGTCTTCACCCCGGCGTCGGTGCCCAGGGCAACCATGGTCTCGGCGAGCTCGCGCGCGTCGGCCAGGTCCTTCATGAACGCGCCCGTACCGACCTTCACGTCGAGCACCAGCGCGCCGGTACCCTCGGCGATCTTCTTGCTCATGATCGAGCTGGCGATCAGCGGGACCGCCTCGACCGTGCCGGTCACATCCCGGAGCGCGTAGAGCTTCTTGTCGGCCGGCGCGAGCCCGTCGCCGGCCGCGCAGATCACCGCTCCGACGTCCTCCAGCTGACGCATCAGCTCGTCGTTCGAGAGCGCCGCGCGCCACCCCGGGATCGACTCCAGCTTGTCCAGCGTGCCGCCGGTGTGACCGAGACCCCGACCCGACAGCTGCGGTACGGCGACCCCGCACGCGGCCACCAAAGGGGCCAACGGCAACGTGATCTTGTCGCCGACACCGCCGGTCGAGTGCTTGTCGGCCGTCGGTCGGGACAGCTTGCCGAAGTTCATCCGCTCGCCGGACGCGATCATCGCCGCGGTCCAGCGGGCGATCTCGCGCCGGTTCATCCCGTTCAGCAGGATCGCCATCGCCAGCGCCGACATCTGCTCGTCGGCGACGTCGCCCTTGGTGTACGCGTCGATGACCCAGTCGATCTGGCCGTCGCTCAACTCGCCCTGGTCCCGCTTGGTACGGATCACGTCGACGGCGTCGAAGCTCACTTGTCCTCCAGAAACTCGGGCCCGAACGCGTCAGGCAACAGCTCGCGCAGCGGCCGGCCGCCGGTCGGGGTCTCGATCAGCAGTCCCGGCCCGCCGTTCTCGTGCAACAGTTGCCGGCACCGCCCGCACGGGGTCAGCAAGTGCTCGTGGTGATCGACGCAGGTGAACGCGACCAGCCGTCCCCCACCGGTCCGGTGCAGGTCCGACACCAGGCCACACTCGGCGCACAGCGTGAGCCCGTAGGACGCGTTCTCCACGTTGCACCCGGCAACGATCCGCCCGTCGTCGACCAGCGCCGCCGCGCCCACGGCGTACCCGGAGTACGGCGCGTAGGCGCGGCGCATCATGTCGACGGCCACCGCGCGCAGCGCCGGCCAGTCGACCTCACTCGGTGACGTAGGGCTCACCATCGGCCTTCGGGGCTCTGACCCGTCCGACGAGGCCGGCGACCGCGATGATCGTGGCCAGGTACGGCGCCATCAGCAGGAGCTCGCCCGGGATCGGGGTCTGGATGATCTGCAGCTGGGACTGCAACTGGGTGGCGAAACCGAAGAACAGCGCGGCGACCATCGCGCCGATCGGGTGCCAGCGGCCCATGATCAGTGCGGCCAGCGCGATGAACCCGTTGCCGGCGGTCATCTCCTTGCTGAAGGACCCGGCGTACCCGACCGTGAAGAAGGCGCCGCCGAGGCCGGCCAGGACGCCGCCCCACAGGACCGCTGAGTACCGGACCCGCTTGACCCTGATACCGACCGTGTCGGCCGCTTTCGGGTGCTCGCCGACCGCGCGGACCCGCAGGCCCCACCGGGTCTGGAACAGGACGAACGTGACGACCGCGACCGCGATATAGGTCAGGTAGACCAGCACCGTCTGGCGGAACAGGATCGGCCCGATGAACGGGATGTCGCCCAGCAGCGGGATCTTCACCGCCGACAGCACGGTCGGCGTGTTCAGCCTCTCCGCGTCGCTCTGCAGGAACTGGTCGAACAGGAAGCCGGTGATGCCGGTCGCGAAGACCACCAGCACGACACCGAGGACGACCTGGTTGACCAGGTACTTGATCGAGAACACCGCGAGCAGCGCCGCCATCAGGACCCCGGTGACCGCGGCCGCGATCAGCGCCGCCGTCGCGCTCCCGGTCGTACTGGCGACCACCGCCGCGGTGAACGCGCCGACCAGGAACTGGCCCTCGATCGCGATGTTGATGACACCGGCGCGCTCGCACAGCACGCCGGAGAGCGCGCCGAGGATCAGCGGGGTGGCGAAGTTCAGCGTGCCCTGGAACTGGTTGGCCAGCGGGAAGGTCTTGCCCGCGGCCGCCCAGCACAGGAACGAGCCGATGAAGCAGATCCCGAGCAGGGCGGCCAGGTAGCCGGAGTACGACTGCGGGACCCGGCGCAGCAGATACGCCCCCGCGGCGATCACGCCGAAGATGCCGAGCACCAGCGCGGTGAACTGCGCGGGGACGCCGAGCAGGTTGTTCTGCAGGTCGCCGGAGACCAGCTGGAACGTCGCCTTGCCGCCGTTGGTGAAGATCGCCAGGCCGAGGCCGATCAGGGCGAACACCAGCATCACACCGCCGACCCGCAACCGGCGGGTCCGGTCGGCCGGAGCCTCGATCGCGGCCGGCGCCGGCACACGAACAGTGTCGGCAGTCGTCTCGCTCATCCGTTCCAGCCTTTCGCGAGGACGGGACCTGTTCCACGTTCCTTCGGCAGGAACCGGAAGATCGAACGCACCAGTGCCGGAGCCGCGACGAACAGCACGATCAGCGCCTGCAGGACGGTGGTCAGCGTCAACGGCGTCTGGGTGATCAGCTGCATCTGCAGACCGCCCGCGTTCAGCGCGCCGAACAGCAGACCGGCCAGCACCGTGCCGAGCGGCGTCCCGCGGCCGAGCAGCGCGACCGTGATCGCGTCGAACCCGACCGAGGCGGCCACGCCGTCGGTCAGTGGAAGGTCGGTTCCGAGCACCTGCTGGGTGCCGGCCAGGCCGGCGAGCGCACCGGCCACGACCATCGCGATGATGTACGCGCGGCCGACCGACATGCCCGCGGTCCGCGAGGCATCGGCGTTCGCACCGACGGCGCGCAGTTCGAAGCCGATCGTGGACCGGTTCAGCAGCCACCAGACGAAGACCGCGGCGAGCAGCGAGAGGATGAACCCCCCGTGCAGCCGGGTGTCGCCGAACTGCGGGTACTGCGCGTTCGCGTCGACGACCGGCGAGATCGGGTCGGTCCGCCCGGGCCGCCGGAAGGCCGTGGTCGTGAGCAACCACGACAGCAGGTAGATGGCGACGTAGTTGAGCATGATCGTGACGATCACCTCGTGCGCGCCGGTCCGGGCCTTGAGCAGTCCGACCACACCGCCCCAGACCGCACCACCGATCAGGCCGGCGAGGATCGCGACCAGCAGGTGGAGCACCGGCGGCAGGTGCCAGGCGAACCCGACGTACGCGGCCAGGATGGCGCCCATGATCAGCTGGCCCTGGGCACCGATGTTGAACAGGCCGGTGCGGAACGCGAGCGATACGGCCAGGCCGCCGCAGATCAGTGGGGTTGCCTGGGTCAACGATTCGGTGATCGCGGTGACCGAGCCGAACGCGCCGAGGGCGAGCGCCTTGTAGGCCTCACCGACGGCACTCGCCGCGGCGGAGATGGTGTCCATCGGCGCGGCGCCGAAGTACCCCATGGCGGCCTTCACCTGCTCGTCGCTGACGATGATCAGGATCGCGCCGACCACCAGGGCCAGCACGATCGCGCTCAGCGAGACCAGGCCCTGGACCGCCCACGACGGCAGGCCGGAGCCCCGCGGTTCCTTGGCCGGGGCGGGCGCGGCCGGCGCCGGCTCGACCGGAGTTTCTGTGCTCATCTAGATGGTTCCCAACGTGGTCGGGTTCTCGATCGCGACATCGTGCGCCTCGGACCTGGAGGCGCCGGCCATCATCAGGCCCAGTTCGTCGCGCGGGGTGTCTGCCGGGACGACGCCGACGACCTTGCCGCGGTACATCACCGCGACCCGGTCGGTCAGGGCCGCGATCTCGTCCAGCTCGGTGGACACGATCAGGACCGCGGTGCCGTTGTCGCGCTCCTCGACGATCCGGCTGTGCAGGAACTCGATCGAGCCGACGTCGACACCGCGGGTCGGCTGCGAGGCGACCAGCAGCTTCAGCGGCCGGGACAGCTCGCGGGCCAGCACCACCTTCTGCTGGTTGCCGCCGGACAGCGACGACACCGGCAGGTCGATGCCCTGGGTGCGGATGTCGAACTCCTCCACCCGGGCGGTCGCGTTCTTGTCGATCTCGTCGGTCCGCAGCGCCAGCCCGGTGCCGAACGGTGCCTTCCGGAACAGGTCGAGGACCAGGTTCTCGGCGACCGTGAACGAGCCGACGAAGCCGTCGTGGGCGCGGTCCTCCGGGACGTACCCGATGCCGGCGTCCAGCCGGTGCCGCGTCGACGTCCCGGTCAGGTCGTTGCCGTCGAGCGAGATCTTGCCGGCCGCGATCGGCGTCAGCCCGAGCAGCGCCTCGGCGAGCTCGGTCTGGCCGTTGCCCTGGACACCGGCCACCGCGAGGATCTCGCCGGCCCGGACCTCGAGGTCGACGTTGTCGACGGCGGTGAACCCACGCTCGTCGATCACGGTCAGGCCTTCGACCCGCAGGACGACGTCCTTCGGCTCGGCCGGCGTCTTGTCGACGACCAGGTCGACCGCGCGGCCGACCATCAGCTCGGCGAGCTCCTCCTCGCTGGCGGTGGGCTCGGCGTCGCCGACCACCTTGCCGCGGCGGATCACGGTGATCTTGTCCGCGATCGCCTTGACCTCTTTGAGCTTGTGGGTGATGAAGACGATCGACGTGCCGTTCTCCTTGAGCTGGCGCATCACGCCGATCAGCTCGTCGATCTCGGCCGGGGTGAGCACCGCGGTCGGCTCGTCCAGGATCAGCACACTGGCGTCGTTGGTGAGCGCCTTGATGATCTCCACCCGCTGCTGCACGCCGACCGGGATGTCCTCCACCAGCGCCTCGGGGTCGACCTCGAAGCCGTACCGGTCGGACAGCTCGGTGACCAGGGCGTGCGCCTTCTTGCGGTCCAGCACGCCGCCGGGGTGGACGTTCTCCCGGCCGAGCATGATGTTCTCGGCGACGGTGAACACCGGGACCAGCATGAAGTGCTGGTGGACCATGCCGATGCCGTGCTTGATCGCGTCGCTCGGCGAGGTGATCTGCACCTTCTCGCCGTCGATCACGATCTCGCCCGAGTCGGGCTGCAGCAGCCCGTAGAGCATGTTCATCAACGTGCTCTTGCCGGCCCCGTTCTCACCGAGCAGGCAGTGGATCTCACCCGGCTCGATCACCAGGTCGATGTGGTCGTTGGCGACCAGCGAGCCGAAGCTCTTGGTCAGGCCGGACAGCTCGAGATGCATGCGGACAGCCTTCCCTCTCAGACGGAGAGCCAGGAAGGCGCGACCTGTAGGTCTGCCTTCCTGGCTCGCACCGTACTACGCGATGTGTCAGGACGCCGTCGGCTGTGCCTTCGACTGGACGGTGATCTTGCCGCTGATGATGTCGGCCTTGATCTGGTCCAGCTCCTTCTTGGTGTCGGCCGAGACCTTGCTGTCGAAGTCGTGGAACGGGGCGAGCGACGTACCGCCGTTCTCCAGCGTGCCGGTGAACTGGGTGTTGTCGAACTTGTTGTCGACGACCGAGATGATCGCGTCCTTGACCGCGACGTCCATGCCCTTCTGCACGCTCGACATCAGCACCGAGCAGTACTCAGCCGCGCTCACGCAGCCGTCGGTGTCGACCCAGATCGCGTTGACCTTGCCGTTGCTGGCCTTCGCCGCCTGCAGGCCGCCCAGACCGGCCGGGCCGGCCACCGGGAAGATGACGTCGGCGCCCTGGGTGATCAGGTTCTGCGCGTTGGTCTGGCCCTTGGCCTTGTCCTCGAAGTCGTTGGTGAACAGACCGGTCTGCTTGGCGTCGTCCCAGCCGAGCACCTGGACGTTCTTGCCCTTCTGCGTGTTGTAGTACTTCACGCCCTCGGCGAAGCCGTCCATGAAGATGGTCACCGTCGGGATCTTGATGCCGCCGAAGGTGCCGACCTTGCCGGTCTGGCTCATCGCCGCGGCCAGGTAACCGGCCTGGAAGCTGGACTGCGCCGTGTTGAAGAGCAGCGGCTTCAGGTTCGGGATCTCGCCGACCTTCTTGGTATCCGGAGCCGAGTCGACGATCGCGAACTTGATGTCCGGGTTGGCCTTGGCCGCCTTCTCGGTGGCGTCCTCGAGTTTGAAGCCGACGGCCACGATGACGTTGCACTTGGCGTTGACCATCGCGGTCATGTTGGTCGGATAGTCGTTGTCGGACTTCGACTCCGCCTTGACCTCGGTCAGGCCCTTCTCCTTGACGGCGTCCTGCAGCCCCTTGTACGAGGTCTGGTTGAACGACTTGTCGTCGAAGCCTCCGGAGTCGGAGACCATGCAGGCCTTGAAGTCCTTGTTGGCGCTGCCGCCTGCGTTGTCCTCGGTCGGCTTGCTGCCACAGGCGGCGACGGCGAGCGTCAGTACGCCCACGATCGCCGTTCCCCGCACGTACTTCTTCACCGGACGTCTCCTTCGTCGACCAGATGTCTTCTGCCCGGCACGCCTACCCCCACGTGCCGCATCCGCAGACTATAGGGCGCGGTCCGTCATTCTTTGAACGTCAAGAGGGCCTCGATACCGGAAAGTGACCGGCACTTTCGTCACATTTCGACAACTCCTCCGGTCTGGTCACACCCTGCACCGCGGGGATCACTGTCAGCACTCTCCGTGGTTTCACTTACCGTCCGTGATCATCACGCTGAGTCACCATCGGGAGTGTGCCGGAACCGGCGGTGGTTGCGGGATGAAACAATCGCGGGATGAGTCATCAGTTGCTGGTCGCGGACGTCCTGGCCCGGGTCGAGGAGGTCCGCGAGGAGACGGTCGAGGTACGGCGCGACCTGCACGCGCACCCGGAGCTCGGCTGGCACGAGGTCCGTACGACGGAAGTCGTCGAGCGGAGACTGGTCGAGGCCGGGCTGTCGCCGCGGGTGCTGCCGACCGGGACCGGGCTCATCTGTGACATCGGCTCCGGCGACACCTGCGTCGCACTGCGGGCCGACATCGACGCGCTGCCGGTGCCGGACGCGGTCGAGGCGCCGTGGCGGTCGACCATCGACGGAGTCGCGCACGCGTGCGGTCACGACGTACACACGTCTGCCCTGCTCGGCGCGGGTCTCGTGCTGGCCGGGATGGCGCGCGACGGGCAGCTGGACCGCCGGGTGCGGCTGATCTTCCAGCCGGCCGAGGAGGTGATGCCGGGCGGAGCCCTCGGCGTCATCGCGGCCGGCGGACTCGACGGGGTCCGCCGTATTTATGGGCTGCACTGCGACCCGCGCCTGCAGGTCGGCCAGATCGGCCTGCGCACCGGCGCCCTGACCGCGGCCGCCGACCGGATCCTGGTCCGGCTGACCGGGCCCGGCGGTCATACGTCCCGCCCGCACCTGACCGGCGACCTGGTCTACGCGCTCGCGACCCTGGTCACCGAGCTCCCGGCCGCACTCTCCCGGCGTGTCGACCCGCGCGCCGGCATGTCCCTCGTCTGGGGCCGCATCACGTCCGGCTCGGCCGCCAACGCGATCCCCGCCCGCGGCGAGGCCGAAGGCACCCTCCGCTGCCTCGACGCCAACGTCTGGCGCTTCGCCGCCGAGCTCATCCCCACCCTGGCGTCCCAGCTCGTCGCGCCGTACGGCCTCGAGGTCGACACCGAGGTCACCCACGGCGTCCCCCCGGTGATGAACGACGCCACGGCGATCGACGTCCTCCACAACGCCGTCCACCAGACCCTCGGCGCCGGCGCCATCGCCCCCACCGACCAGTCCCTCGGTGGCGAGGACTTCGCCTGGTACCTCGAACACGTCCCCGGCGCCATGGCCCGCCTGGGCGTCCGCCCACCCACCCTCGAAACCGCCGCCGACCTCCACACCCCCGGCTTCGACCCCTCCGAAGAATCCATCTCCCTCGGCACCACAGTCCTCACCTCGACCGCCCTCCTGGACTGATCAGAAGGTGTCGGCGGGGACGTAGACGCCCCAGACTTCGCGGAGGGTGTCGCTGACTTCGCCTACGGTGGCTTGGGCTTTGAGGGCCTGTTTCATGGGGTAGAGGCAGTTGTCGGTGCCTTCGGCAGCCTTCTTCAGGGCGGCCAGGGCCTCGTCGACGGCGGACTGGTCCCGGGTGGCTCGGAGGGTGGCCAGGCGGTCCACCTGCTGGGCTTCGATGGCGGGGTCCACGCGGAGGGGTTCGTACGGCTCTTCGGCGGAGATCTTGAACTTGTTCATACCGACGACTACCCGCTCGGCCGAGTCGATCTCTTGGGCGATGCGGTAGGCGGAGCGCTCGATCTCCTGTTTCTGGAAGCCCTTCTCGATGGCGGCGACGGCGCCGCCGTACTCCTCGACCTGGTTCATGAGTTCGACGGTGGCCGACTCGACCTCGTCGGTGAGGGACTCGACCACGTACGAGCCGGCGAAGGGATCGACCGTCGCGGTCACGTCGGTCTCGTAGGCGAGGACCTGTTGGGTGCGGAGGGCGAGGCGGGCGGCCTTCTCGGTGGGGAGCGCGATCGCCTCGTCGTAGGAGTTCGTGTGCAGCGACTGCGTGCCACCCAGGACGGCGGCCAGGCCCTGGATCGCGACCCGGACGAGGTTGACCTCGGGCTGCTGCGCGGTGAGCTGGACGCCGGCCGTCTGGGTGTGGAACCGCAGCATCAGCGACTTCGGATTCTTGGCACCGAACTCATCCCGCATCACCCGCGCCCAGATCCGCCGTGCCGCCCGGAACTTGGCAACCTCCTCGAGCAACGTCGTCCGGGCGACGAAGAAGAACGACAGCCGCGGCGCGAACTCGTCCACGTCCAGCCCGGACGCGACCGCGGCCCGGACGTACTCGATGCCGTTCGCCAGCGTGAACGCGATCTCCTGCGCGGGCGTCGCCCCGGCCTCGGCCATGTGGTAGCCGGAGATCGAGATCGTGTTCCAGCGCGGCAGCTCCGCCTGGCAGTACGCGAAGATGTCGCTGATCAGCCGCAGCGACTCCTTCGGCGGATAGATGTACGTGCCGCGGGCGATGTACTCCTTGAGTACGTCGTTCTGGATCGTGCCGGTGAGCTTGTCACCGGAGACCCCCTGCTCCTCCGCGACCAGTTGGTACAGCAGGAGCAGCACCGAGCCCGGCGCGTTGATCGTCATCGAGGTGGACACCTGGTCCAGCGGGATCTTGTCGAACAGCACCCGCATGTCGTCGATCGAGTCGATCGCCACCCCGACCTTGCCGACCTCGCCGTGCGCGATCGGGGCGTCGGAGTCGTAGCCCATCTGGGTGGGCAGGTCGAACGCGACCGACAGGCCCATGGTGCCGTGGTCGATCAGCTGGTGGTACCGCTGGTTCGACTCCGCGGCCGTCCCGAACCCGGCGTACTGGCGCATGGTCCAGGGCCGCTGGGTGTACATCGTCGGGTACACGCCGCGGGTGAACGGGAACTTCCCCGGCTCACCCAGCTTCTCGTCCGGCGAGAACCCGTCCAGTGCCTCGGCCCCGTACACCGGCGCGAACTCGAACCCCGACTCGCTGCGATGACTCATCCTCCCACCGTAGGCCGAACCACACCCCCACTGGTATGCACCAGCCCACGCGGCGACTGTGTGCTCCAGCACAACCCGGAAACGGCTTTGCGGGCGTGGTGGGATTCCTTCTAGCCTGGGGCCGCTTCGGGGGAAGAGGTTTCCGCCTACGAACTCGGAGTTCTTGATGCGCGCGCGTGGACTGGCCCTCGGGGGCCTGGCTCTGATCATCTCGGCGTCGGTCGGCGTAGTGGTCGCCGCACCGAGCTCGGCCGACGAGCCGGTGCTGGAGAAGAGTGTCGGCACCCAGTTGCCGGTGCAGGACCTCCGCGCCATGGAGCTCGACGAAGCGCGTGGCCGGCTGTACATCGCCCAGGGCGCCGGCAGCACCCTCCCGCTCGTGGTCACCGACCTGGACGGCGTGCTGCAGACGAAGCTGACGGGGGTGACCGGCGCCTCCGATGTGGTTCTCAGCCACGACCACCAGCAGCTCCTGGTGACCCAGGACTACGACCGCGTGACCGCGCTGGACGCCGACACATTGGTGCCTTCGGCAACGTACGACGCTCCCAAGGGCGCCTGCGTCTACAGTGCCGAACCGGCCGGGGACAAGATCGTCGCCGCCTTCCTGGACTGTGGTCTCGGCACGTCCGGCCTGCTGATCTGGTCCGCGCCGGGGACCGCCGCGACGGTGTACACCGACGGCCCGAATTACCACCCGATCATCGCCGGCGCGGCGAACGGGCTGCTCGTCGCCGGCGACACCGGGTACTCACCGGTCACGACGTACGTCATCGACGTCTCGGGCGCCACGCCGACCATCGTCAGCCGGCGCGACAACACCGGCTCGAACCTGATCGACTACGCCATCAGCCCGGACGGCACCGAGGTCGTCGAGACCGTCGGCAACCCGTACGAGCACCACTCGTACAAGCTCCCCGACCTGTCCGACGCCACGGTGTACCCGAGCGGCGTCTACCCGGCCGACGCTTCCTGGTCCGGCGACAGCTCGACGGTCGCCGTCGGCCGCTCCAGCACCGGCTCCAACGACGCTGACGTGCTGTTCTACGCCAAGGGCAACACGACCCCGACGTACGCCGTCGACTTCCGCCGCAGCGACGAACTCTGGCAGGGCACCCTGCTGCTCAACTCCACCGGCACCCGGGCCTGGGCGGTCACGTACGACGACACCTATCAGAACGTCCAGCTCCTGCACTCCTTCGGCCCGGCCCACCCGCCGAAGGCGCCGGTCACCGACCTCCACGTCACGGCACGCGCCGGCTCCGGCAAGGCCAAGTCCACCGCGTACGTCACGGTGACCTGGACCTCGCCGTACTCGCGTCCCGGAAGCTCCACCAACCAGCAGTTCCTGCAGGTCTACGCCACGCCGGCCGGCTCGACCGCCCGCGCCATCGGCAACCCCGAGATGACCTCGGCGGGCACTTTCACGGCCACCTACGCCCTCCCGCGCGGAACCACCACGTTCACCGCGCACTACAAGGACTTCGAGAACTGGTACCCGGAGGCAACCGTCACCACGACGCTCACCCGCTGACCGCGCTGTTCACGGGGCCCTCACCGAACACCTCCGGACGGCTACCTGAAGGACACTTGACGTCCCCGGAGCCGTCGACAGGGCATCGACGCGGCGTCACGAAGGTGTCGCCGAGGGTTCACGCGCGGTGGGGAACCTTCGAGATGTGCGCATCGTGATGGTGGCTGAGACCTTCCTGCCGCAGATCAATGGCGTGGCGAACACGGCTCGCCACGTCGCCGATCGGCTGCGTGCTCGCGGGCACGAGCTGCTGATCATTGCCCCCGGCCCCGGCCCGGACAGTTACGGCGACGTCGCGGTGATCCGCGCCCGCAGCTTCCGGACGCCCGGCTACAAGGAGTTCCCGGTCGGCCTGCCCGATCCCTCGATCGAGCGGGCGATGGCCGACTTCGAGCCGGACCTGGTGCACGTCGCCTCGCCGTTCATCATCGGCGCCTACGGGCTGCGCGCCGCGCGCCGGCTCGGGCTGCCCACGGTGGCGATCTTCCAGACCGACATCGCCGGGTTCGCCCGCCAGTACCCCTGGTTCGCCGCCGCGGACCGCGGGATCTGGCGGTGGGTACGGCGTACGCACTCGCGGGCCGATCGCACGCTCGCACCGTCGACCGCGTCCGTGGAGGCCCTCGTCCAGGGCGGCGTACCCCGGGTTCACCTGTGGGGGCGCGGCGTGAACCTCGATCTGTTCGATCCCCAGCACCGCAACGAGAGCTGGCGCCGGGAGATCTCTCCGGACGGCAAGCCGATCGTCGGGTACGTCGGCCGCCTGGCCGCGGAGAAGAAGGTCCGCCGGCTCGCCGATCTGACCGACCTGGGCTGCCGGATCGTCATCGTCGGTGACGGGCCGGACCGCGCGTCGCTGGAGCACACGTTGCCGGAAGCAACCTTTCTGGGGATGCGCCGGGGCGCCGACCTGGCCTCGATCTTCGCCGGCCTGGATGTCTTCGTTCACACCGGGGAACACGAGACCTTCTGCCAGACGATCCAGGAGGCGCAGGCCTCCGGTGTCGCGACCGTCGGCCCGGCCGCGGGCGGCCCGCTCGACCTGATCCACCCGGGCGAGAACGGTCTGCTGTTCGAGCCGGGGCAACCCGGATCGCTGCGGCAGGCGGTCAAGACCCTGCTCGATCACCCGACGGCCCGGGCCCGGATGGCCGCCGGCGGCCTGGCCCGTGTGCAGTCCCGAACCTGGCCGGCGGTGGTCGACGACCTGGTCGACCGGCACTACGCCGAGGTCCTGCGCGAGGCAGCGGCCGTCCGGCGGGTCGCATGACCCAGCTGCGGATCGCTCAGCTGGCGAACTTCGTCGGGCCCACGTCGGGTGGGATGCGGACCGCGATCGAGCATGTCGGTCAGGGGTACGTCGAAGCCGGCGCGGAGCGGATCGTGATCACGCCGGGCGAACGGGACGTGGTGATCGAGACCGAGTTCGGCACGGTGGTCCGGATGAAGGCCCCGAAGGTCGGCGGCGGGTACCGGCTGATCACCGATCCCTGGAAGGTGATCGAGACCCTCGAGCGCTTCCGGCCCACGACCGTGGAGATCTCGGACAAGTCGACGTTGTTGCCGGTGGCCCGCTGGGCGCGCCGGAACGACATCGGCTCGATCCTCTTCAGCCACGAACGCCTCGACGCGATGCTGTCGCTGCGCACCGGCCGCCAGCTCGGCGTCGCGGCCGGAGTAGGAGCGCTCTACAAACTTCTCAGCCGGACGTACGACGCCGTCGTGGTGACGTCTCGCTACGCGGCGGCCGAGTTCGACGAGGTGACCACGCCGCTGGTCCGGATCCCGCTCGGCGTCGACCTGGACACGTTCCACCCGTCGCTCGCCGAGCCGGTGGACGACGGCGTACTCAAGCTGGTGCACGCCGGCCGCTTGTCGCGCGAGAAGAGCCCGCACCTCGCGGTCGCCACCGCCGCCGAGCTGTACCGCCGGGGTGTGAACCTGCGGATGGACGTGTACGGCACCGGCCCGCACCTCGACGAACTCCTCGAGATCGCCGGCTCCGCGCCGGTGACCTTCCACGGGTACGTCGACGGCCGCCGCACGCTGGCCACCCACCTGGCCGAGGCCGACATCGCCCTGTCCGTGTGTCCAGGCGAGACCTTCGGCCTCGCCGTACTGGAAGCCCTGGCCGCAGGCACTCCGGTCGTCACCGCGAACACCGGCGGCGCCCGCGAACTCGTCGACGAAACCTGCGGCCGCTGGGCCCCGGCCAACCCGGGCGCCCTGGCGAACGCCGTACTCGCCCTCGCCCAGCTCCCCGGCCGCAGAGCCGCGGCCCGTCGCCGGGCCGAGCTCTACGACTGGGACTCCTGCATCCGCCACCTGCTCGCCCTCCACACCCGCCTCGCCGAGGGCCGCCTCGCGGCGTGATTGCACAAAGCTGCAACAGACTTGCGGTCTGGTCCGTTTCCCGATAGTTCTTTGCCTTTCGCCGGTGCGGTCTCGGGGTGCGCCGGAGTCCCCTGCCCTGGAGATTCAATGCGCCGCGCCCGCAAACCCGCCCTGTTCCGTGCTGCCCTGGCCGCCGCCCTCGCGGCCATCACGATCCCCTTCATCGCCCACGCCGCCTTCGGCGAGGAAGCAGTCACGACCCCCACCGCCCAGGTCTTCCCGACCCGTCAGGGCATCGGCGTCACCTGGGACCCGGTCGACGCGTCCGCCTATCGCGTGGAACGCAAACAAGCTGCCGACTGGCAGGACATCAGCGGCACCCTGACCTCGTCGACGACCACCTGGATCGACGAGACGATCCCCGCCGGCACGACGGCCGACTACCGCGTCGTCGCCACCACCGACTCCGACCCGGTCACCAGCCCCGAGGTCGAAGCCACGCGCGTCGCCGAGGCACCGGCGGTCGGCGACATCGACGTACTGGCCCTCGACGCCAACCGCGGCGGATCCACCACCTGGCTGGAGAACGAGATCGGGAGCCCGGTCACGGCCTCCGCGCCCACCGACGGATCCCGGATGCTGACAGCCGGTTCGCTGAAGGTGACGATGCCGGCCTTCGTCGCCGGTCCCGGGTACTACGACCTGCGGTCCCAGACCGCGGTGACGCTCACCCAAGGCGAACGCAGCTGCACTTCCGCCGCCACGCTCCGCGTCACGGCCGTCACCTACACACCGGACCGGCAACTCGAGACCTTCGCCGCCTCACTGGCCGCCGGAACGTGCGAGGGCGCCGTCGCGGTCGCGTGGTACGAGATCCGCTACCACAGCGCGCTCGGGTACCAGGCGCTGTCCGTCACGCCGGAGCGGTACGACTTCGGCAAGGTCAGGTACGGCGAGGCCGCGAGGGCGGCGTTCACCATCAAGAACACAGGCATCGATCCGGTCCAGATCTCCGGTTTCTCGGTCGCCAAGGCAGGGGTGACCTGGCGAATGGATCCAGAAGCCCCGGACGACTGCGCGCAGTCGTTGCCGCCCGCGGCGACGTGCACAGCGACTGTGCGGTACATGCCCGGGGTGACCGGCCCGGACTCGACCACCATGACCGTCTTCGACTCCACCTCCTTGGGCCAGCACAGCGTGACACTGAGTGGTTACGGAATCAATGTCGCCCAGGCGCAGAACGTGACCGTGCGGTCGACGTACAACGGCAACACGGTCGGATGGCGGTCGTTGCAGACCGCAGGTGGTACGGCGGTCCGCGGCTACAACCTGCACCGCTACCTGAACGGCGCCGAGACCGTCGAGTGGTTCCCCGAGAAGACGACGCCGGGTGACTTCGCCGTCGCCGAGCCCAGCACGAAGCCCGGCATCGAGTACGCCGTCTCGGTCGTCAACGAGGTCGGTGAGGGACCGGTCAGTGCGCACCTGACCGTCCCGCGGGCAACCGACCAGATCGCGGTCACGCAGGGCGAGCCCGGCAGCCGGGAGCTCGTCGCCGCGGACCAGTTCGGAAACGTCGTGCCGTTCCCGGCGGATCCGGACTCGGTCACACCGAAGGAAGCCGTCACCAGCTCTCCGGACGGGCGATCGCTCGCCTACGTGACGAACACCACCGAGCGGACCCTGTGGACGCAGAAGGTCGCCCCGGGCGAGCTCGGCGCACCGGTGAAGATCTGGAGCTCCGCCGCAGCGATCTCCCACCTGTCCTGGTCGCCGGACGGCACCCGCATCGCGTTTCAGGCGCCCGAGAACGCCACCCCCTGCGTGTATGTGATCGCGGCCACCGGTGGCACGCCGCTGAAGGTCGACTGCCGGCTGTCCAGCCCGAGCTGGATGCCGGACGCCCGCACGTTGGTGGTGTCCGACCACCGCGTCACGCCGGGCCAGCTCGCGACGATCGAGGCTACGGCCGGTGGCAGCCGGACCGCCACGCTGCCGGGTCAGGCCGACGTGGCGGACGGCCGGCCGGTTCGAGCCTCGGCCAACGGGCGGTACATCGCCTTCGGCGACGGCTCGACGGTACGACTGGCCGGGACGGATCGGGTGAGTCCGTCGCTCGACTCGGAGGTGCGTGCGATCACCTGGTTCGGCAACGCCTGGATCCTGGCGCTGACCGCCGGCGGCCGCGTCTACCAGCTCGGTATGGATCTCGGCGGCGACCTGTACGTGTTCAACGAGTTGGCCAAGGGGACGACCACGAATCGGGCCGACCTCGCCTGGCAGGTGCTCGGGGTGACGATCAAGCCGACACCGGCGGTGATGGGACCGGACATCTCGATCCCGTTCGACGGTTCGGCCTTCCCGGCAGGCACCAGGTTCGTGTGCGAGGTGAAGGGATCGTTCAGGCCGCCCGAGACCTGCACCTCGCCGTTCACGGCGCCCGAACTGCGGTCCGGGAACTACCAGGTCAGCGTCAGGGCGTCCACACCGGATGGATCGGGCCTCACGGCGTACCGGGACATCACCGTCGACGCGGACGGTCCGGTGGCGCGGATGGTGGGGCCGGCGTACCAGTCCTCGGTGGCCGCGACGGCGACCTTGACGGTGTCGGCCACGGATGCCAACGGGGTTGCGTCGTACGACGTGCAGTACCGCCGGGCCACGTCCGCCGGGCCGTACAGCGCCTACGTGCAGCCGTGGACGAAGACGACCGCGACGTCGATGACCCTCGCGGTCGCGGCCGGGTACGAGTACTGCGCTTCGGTCCGGGCGAGGGACAAGCTCGGGAACGTCGGCCAGTGGAGTGCGGAGCGGTGCTTCTCGCGCCCGTTGGACGACCGGTCGTTGACGTTGGCAACGACCGGCTG
The DNA here is from genome assembly GCF_055586945.1 of Kribbella sp. NPDC048837. Classification (NCBI taxonomy): domain Bacteria; kingdom Bacillati; phylum Actinomycetota; class Actinomycetes; order Propionibacteriales; family Kribbellaceae; genus Kribbella; species Kribbella sp. NPDC048837. The sequence continues at coordinate 1,195,870 of NZ_JBVJHF010000002.1, read as the reverse complement.
GGCGCGGGGCACGTCGTCGAAGTTCTACTTCGGGACCGATACGCAGACCACGGCGTCCGGTAAGGCGCTCACGCGGACCGTGCAGGGCAAGCGGTTCTTCCTGATCGCGACGCGCTGCCCGACCTGTGGCTCGGTCGCGGTGTACGCCGGCAACAGGTACCTCACCACCGTCAACCTCGCCTATCCGACGACGCACTACCAGGTCGTCCTCGGGCTGCCGGTGCAGAGCACGCTGTTCAGCGGGACGCTGACCTTCCGGACAGTCTCCAGCGGCAAGATCGTCCAGATCGACGGGCTCGCGGTCGGCCGCACCTGAGACCCGGTGCCGGACGCCCGGTGGGGCGTCCGGCAGCACCCTCAGGTCAGGTGGTCGTAGTCGCCGCGGGTCCAGGCGGCGTGGCGGTCGGCGGAGCGGCGTACGACGGCCTTGGCGTCGACGGGGATCGTGGAGCCGAAGTTGTTGTAGAGGCGGTCGTAGTCGAAGGGGTCGAGGGCGCGGGCGACCCGGTCGACGACCGCGCCGGAGAGGGGGATCCGGTTCGGGTAGCTGCGCATGAAGCTGACCGAGGTGCGGTCCGGGTTGGCGAAGATGGTGTCGCCGGACAGGATCACGCCCTTGCCCTCGGCACCGTTCGCCCAGTGCACCACGGCGCTGCCGGGGAAGTGCCCGCCCGGCTGGATCACGGTCACACCGGGTAGCGGGGTGAGCTTGCCGGACCAGGTCCGGATCACCGGGTCCTGCCGGGCCACCCACTCCGCGTCCGGCTCCGACACGTAGACCGGCACGTCACCGAGCCGGTGGCTCCACTCGACCTGGACGCCGTACATGTGCGGGTGGCTGGCGATGATCGCGACCACGTCGCCGAGCTCGCGGACCCGGCGTACGGCGTCGTCGTCGACGTACCCGATCGGGTCCCAGAGCAGGTTGCCCTCGGCCGTCCGGAGCAGCATCGACTGCTGGCCGATCCCGACCGGCGGCTTCGAGCGGACGCCGTACAGGTCCGGCTCGACCTCGTCGACGGTGACCTCGGTGCCGGCCGCGGCCAGCTCCTCGAGCGTGGTCCAGTGCTGGCCGTCGGCCGGCACCCACTGGCGCTCGTCGGCGCAGATCGCGCAGACCTCCACCTGCTCGGAGTGCTCGACGGCACAGGTCGCACAGATCCAGAAACTCACCGTGTTCTCCCCTCGGTCAGGCACCGACGCGACCGATCTCACACGCATCGCGACCGATGTCACATCTGTCAGGACATTTCACCTCAACGAGCGGGTCTAGCATCGAGACGATTTCGTGTTCTCGACGAGGAGGCTCTGGTGCCCAGCAAACCAGCCGGTACGCTCTACCGCGGCCGGGAGGGCATGTGGTCATGGGTCGCGCACCGGATCACCGGGGTGGGGATCTTCTTCTTCCTGCTGGTGCACGTGCTGGACACCGCGCTGGTCCGGGTCTCCCCGGAGGCCTACAACGAGGTCATCGGCACCTACAAGAACCCGATCGTCGGCCTGCTCGAGGTCGGGCTGGTGGCCGCGATCCTGTTCCACGCGTTCAACGGCATCCGGCTGATCCTGGTCGACTTCTGGGCCAAGGGCCCGCGCTACCAGCGGCAGCTGATGATCGGCGTCGGCGTGGTCTGGGTGGTGCTGTTCGTCCCCTTCGTCATCCGCCATCTGACCCACGTGTTCGGAGGCTGAGATGAGCGAGATCGCCACGCCCCGGTCCAGCTCCCGCGCCCGCTCGCTCAAGGGCGGCGGCCGGAACCGGTCCGGGCAGACGAACTTCGAGCTCTACAGCTGGCTGTTCATGCGGCTGTCCGGGCTCGCCCTCGTCGTCCTCGTGCTCGGTCACCTGTTCGTGAACCTGATGCTCGGCGGCGGGATCACCGCGCTCGACTTCGGCTTCGTGGCCGGCAAGTGGGCCAACCCGCTCTGGCAGGTCTGGGACCTGCTGATGCTGTGGCTGGCGATGCTGCACGGCACCAACGGCCTGCGCACGATCACCAACGACTACGCCGAGAAGGACCAGACCCGCTTCTGGCTCAAGGCCTTGCTGATCACGGCGGCCCTCGTGATCGTGGTTCTCGGGACCCTGGTGATCTTCACGTTCGACCCCTGCCTCGACCCGAACAGCACTCTGTCGGTCTGTAAGTAAGGAAGTCATGCAGCAGCATCAGTACGACGTCGTCATCGTCGGAGCCGGTGGTGCGGGAATGCGCGCCGCCCTCGAATCGAGCAAGCGCACGCGGACCGCGGTACTCACCAAGCTCTACCCGACCCGGTCGCACACCGGCGCGGCCCAGGGCGGCATGTGCGCCGCGCTCGCCAACGTCGAGGAGGACAACTGGGAGTGGCACACCTTCGACACGGTCAAGGGTGGTGACTTCCTGGTCGACCAGGACGCGGCCGAGGTGATGTGCCGGGAGGCCGTCGACGCGGTCCTCGACCTGGAGAAGATGGGCCTGCCGTTCAACCGAACCGCCGAGGGCAAGATCGACCAGCGATTCTTCGGCGGCCACACCCGCAACCACGGCGAGGCCGTCGTCCGCCGTTCCTGCTTCGCCGCGGACCGCACCGGTCACATGATCCTGCAGACGCTGTACCAGCAGTGCATCAAGCAGAACGTCGAGTTCTTCAACGAGTTCTACGTCCTCGACCTGCTGATGACCGACGGCAAGGCGAGCGGCGTGGTCGCCTACGAGCTGGCCACCGGCGAGCTGCACGTGTTCTCGGCCAAGTCGGTGATCTTCGCCTCCGGCGGGTTCGGCAAGGTGTTCCGGACCACGTCGAACGCGCACACGCTGACCGGCGACGGGATGGGCATCGTCTGGCGCAAGGGCCTGCCGCTGGAGGACATGGAGTTCTTCCAGTTCCACCCGACCGGCCTCGCGGGTCTCGGCGTACTGCTGTCCGAAGCGGCCCGTGGTGAGGGCGGCATCCTGCGGAACAAGGACAACGAGCGGTTCATGGAGCGGTACGCCCCGACCGTGAAGGACCTGGCCCCACGGGACATGGTCGCCCGCGCGATGGCCAACGAGGTCCGCGAGGGCCGCGGCTGCGGTCCGGACGGCGCGTACGTGATGCTCGACCTGACCCACCTCGATCCGGCCCACATCGACGCGAAGCTGCCGGACATCACCGAGTTCGCCCGGACCTATCTCGGCGTGGAGCCGTACACCGAGCAGATCCCGGTGTTCCCGACCGCGCACTACGCGATGGGCGGCATCCCGACCAACATCAAGGGCGAGGCGCTGGCCAACAACGACGACGTCATCCCGGGCCTGTACGCCGCGGGCGAGGTCGCCTGCGTGTCCGTGCACGGCGCCAACCGCCTGGGCACGAACTCGCTGCTCGACATCAACGTGTTCGGCCGGCGGGCCGGGATCGCGGCGGCGGAGTACGCCGCGACCGCGCCCTTCGAGGAGCTGCCGGACGACCCGTCGGCGTACGTCGTCGACCTGGTCGAGGGACTGCGCAACTCCACCGGCGAGGAGCGGATCGCGGCGATCCGGGCCGACCTGCAGGCGACGATGGACCTGAACGCGCAGGTCTACCGGACCGAGGGCTCGCTGAAGCAGGCACTGGTCGACATCGAGGCGCTCAAGCGGCGGTTCGCCCAGGTCGGCGTGCAGGACAAGGGCAAGCGGTTCAACACCGACCTGCTCGAGGCGGTCGAGCTCGGCTTCCTGCTCGACCTCGCCGAGGTGCTCGTGGTGTCCGCGCTGGCCCGCAAGGAGTCCCGCGGCGGGCACTTCCGCGAGGACTACGCCACCCGCGACGACGTGAACTTCATGCGGCACACGATGGCCTACCGGGAAATCGATGCCGAGGGCAACGAGAACATCCGGCTCGACTACAAGCCGGTGATCCAGACCCGCTACAAGCCGATGGAGCGGAAGTACTGATGGACGTCAAGGTCAAGATCCTCCGGTACAACCCCGAGGTCGTCGACGAGGCGGAGTGGAAGACGTACGCCGTCACCCTGCAGCCGACCGACCGGGTCCTGGACGCCCTGCACAAGATCAAGTGGGAGCAGGACGGCACGCTGACCTTCCGGCGGTCCTGCGCGCACGGCGTCTGCGGCTCGGACGCGATGCGGATCAACGGCCGCAACCGGCTGGCCTGCAAGACGCTGATCAAGGACCTGAACCCGGACAAGGAGATCACCGTCGAGCCGATCAAGGGCCTGCCGGTGCTCAAGGACCTGGTCGTCGACATGGAGCCGTTCTTCGACGCGTACCGCGCGGTGATGCCGTTCCTGGTCACCAGCGGCCACGAGCCGACCCGGGAGCGGATCCAGTCCCAGGCCGACCGGGACCGCTTCGACGACACCACCAAGTGCATCCTCTGCGCCGCGTGCACGACGTCCTGCCCGGTGTTCTGGTCCGACGGCCAGTACTTCGGCCCGCAGGCGATCGTCGGCGCGCACCGGTTCATCTTCGACAGCCGCGACGAGGGCACCGAGCAGCGGCTGGAGATCCTGAACGACAAGGAGGGCGTCTGGCGCTGCCGGACCACCTTCAACTGCACCGACGCCTGCCCGCGGGGCATCGAGGTCACGAAGGCCATCCAGGAAGTGAAGCGAGCGCTCATTTTCCGCCGCGTGTGACGTGACATAAACTCACCTGCGCAACCAGCCTCTGCCCCGAGGAGTCGAAGGGTCAGAGGCTGCTCGCTACCCCGGGGGTGACTGTGCCGCGCGTGCGCGAGATCGTCGACCGCTCCTACGCTCGTCTGCTCGAGCGGCTGGAGCGTCTCGGCGTACCCCGGCGCTGGCCGCCGCTGCTGATCGTCGGGATCGCCGCCGCCGCGACGTCCGTCGTCCTCGCGACCGTCGCCGGGATCACGGGCGGGACCGGGAGCCGTGACACACCGAGTGCGATCCTGCCGGCGGCGGCCGTGAAGGACGGGAGCACCGTCGTGAACGCGGCGTCGGCCCAGGTGCGGTCGATCACGATGGTGACGCGGGACCGCTGGGCGGCCGGCTGGACCGACTGCGGCACCGGTCCGAGGTGCCGCTACTCGGCGGTGATCGACCGGGACGGCGACAAGGCCGTCGCCCCGGAGTGGCCGGTGCCGTACGTGACGCTGCGGGCCGGCGACGAGGTGATCGCCGTGGGTCCGCCGCGCGAAGGCACGCTGACCGGCGACACGACCGTGCTGTTCCGGCTGACGTACGACGGCCCGGTGACGGCCCGGCTGCGCTACCTGCTGCCGACCAGCACCTTCCAGCGCGGCGAGATCCTCACCGACCGGATCGTGCCGGGGCGGATCGTCGTCGTGAACCCCGAGGACTGGACCGTCCGGATGCTGCAGACCCCGGGCACGAGGTCCCCGGTCTGCGACAGCACCGGGCGCTGCTGGATGCTGGCCGGGATCGGCCGGACCGACATCGTCTGGACCGACAACGGCGGCACGACCTGGGAGTCGACCCCGCTCGACGCGACGAACCAGCGTGGCCGGCTCACGGTCAGCCCCGACGGCCGCACGCTGGTCGCGACGTCGGTCGACATCGACAACCGCAGCGAGACGGTCGCGTCGATCCGGCTGTCGACCGATCGAGGGGCCACCTGGACGATGGTCCGCCAGGCTCCGGAGAACCTGAACGCCGCGCCGGTGGCCTTCGACGACGGGACCGCGGTGATGCTCGGCGCGCGCTCCGGCCACTCGACGCCGCAGCTCTACCGGATCACCCCCGAGGGGGCTGCGTCAGAGCCCGGAGCCCCGGGCACCTTCAGCCACCTGACCGGCGACACGAAGCTCCTGTACGGCCCGAGGATCTCCGACGAACGCGCCACCCAGGTCGCCATCAGCACCGACCGCGGCAAGACCTGGCAGGACTTCGTCCCCCGCTAGCCGCGCCTGCTCACGGGTGTTTCGCGGCGCCCTTGAGGACCTTGTCCACGGCGTTCTTCGGGCCGTAGACGGCGATCCCGACCAGGTCGAGCTCGGTGGTCGGCACCGCCTTCACCGCGGCCCGGTTGTCCCGGTCGTTGCCAGTAGCAAACAACTCCTGGGTGAACACCGAGTGCTCGATCCCCCGCGCGAGCACCCGCTCGTGTGCCACCGCCATGAACTCCTTGGACCCCTCGAACACCATCACCGGCTGCCGGAACATCGGCAGGTACCGGGTCCCGTCGGCGTCCTCGTACGGCTCCCCCACCACCTCGGCGTGCGTCCCCGAGATCCCACTCACCAGGAACGCCGTCACATTCAGCCGCTGCCACACCGCCAGGTCGTCCCGCAACAACACCGCGATCTTCGTATCGAACCGAACCGGCTCACTCTCATCAGTCACCCCACCAGACTCCCCCGGCGGCCGCGGCCCTGGCTTGTACGTTCCAAACCTCTTGTCAGCAGTACGGCGGGTTGGAGGTGACGGCGGTGGCGACCCGGAGGAAGAGGTTGAAGAGGCGGTAGAGGTGGAGCATGTCGCCGGTGACGGTGACCGTGCGGTCGTCGCGGCGGGTGACGCCGGGGATGGCGGTCAGGTGGTTGGTGACGGAGGCGGACTGCCAGCGGACGGTGAGGCGGCGGGTTGCCGTGGCGTCGACGGTGATGCCGGGGAGGCTGCGGAGGGCTTCGGTGGTGGTGGCCTCGATGGCTGCCTGAGCTTCGGCGACGGGAACCAACTGGGCGGCGAAGCGGTCCTTGGCGTACTTGACCGGGACAGTGGCGACCGCGGGATCCCAGGCCTTCATCTCCGCGCAGGCCGTGTCGTCCCCGGTCAGCAGAGCGACGGGTACGCCGTACGCCGAAGACGCGGCGTGGAAGAGGCCGATCTCGCCGGTGGCGTCGTCGTCGAGCCAGATGTCCTCGATCTCGTGGCCCATGAAGCTGTGGCTGAGTACGCCGAGGACGCCGGCGCGGGCGTGGAAGCCGACGCAGAGGACGGCGTCGTACTCGCTGGTCAGGCCCTCCATCATGCCCATCGGCTTCGGGCGGCCCTTGATCAGCGTGGCGCGGGGGTCGAGCAGTTCCGGGAGCAGGTTCCGCATCGGGCCGTGGGCGTCGTTCACCAGGATCGACGTCGCGCCGGCGGCGTACGCGCCGCGGACGGCGGCGTTCACGTCCTCGGTCATCAGCACCCGGCCGCGCTCGTAGTCGCGGCCGGGCGGCTGGACGTCCTCCGCGTCGACGAGTCCGGTGATGCCTTCCATGTCCGCACTCAGGTAAACCTTCACGGAAGGAGCGTATGTTCTTGACCGTGAGCGGTGGCGCCGAGGTCAAGGCGTGGCGGCCCGGGCTGAGCGGAGTCGTCGAGGTCCTGCACGCCCACTTCCCGTCGCACGCCTACCCGAGTCACACCCACGACGCCTGGACCGTCCTGATCGTCGACGAGGGCGCGGTCCGTTATGACCTGGACCACCGCGAGCACGGCCTGGCCCAGGCACAGGTCTCGCTGCTACCGCCGCACGTGCCCCACGACGGGCGGTCGGTGCGGCCGGAGGGCTTCCGCAAACGGGTGCTGTACCTGGAGCCCGATCGCCTCGGCGACAACCTGATCGGTGCGGCCGTCGACCAGCCCGAGTACGTCGATCCGCTGCTGCGGCACCGGCTCCACCAGTTGCACGGGGTGCTGGTGGACGGCCGGGAGGACCTGGAGGCCCAGAGCCGGCTGACGCTGATCGAGGAACGGCTGAAGCAGCATCTGCGTCGCCAGGTGGCTGATCCGGTCGAGCTGCGCGATCCAGGAGTCGCTTCCCGGCTGCGCGACGTACTGGATGCGCATGTGCCGGCCGGGATCACGCTCGACGACGCGGCGAAGCTGGTGCACGCGCATCCGGCGTACCTGGTCCGGGCGTTCAGCCGGGAGTTCGGCATGCCCCCGCATCGGTACCTGACCGGGCGGCGGGTGGATCTGGCCCGGCGGTACCTGCTCGACGGGTATCCGGCGGCCGAGGTGGCGACGCTGGCCGGCTTCTACGACCAGTCGCACCTCAACCGGCACTTCCGGAAGATGCTCGGGGTCACACCGTCGAGTTTTGTGAAGCGCTGACCCGGGAGGCCTTGTAGGCCCGGACACCCCAGGTGCCGAGCAGGGCGGCGATCAGCAGGTTCACGATGATCAGGATCGTGTGGGCGACGTAGTACCCGGTCGGGCGGCCCTCGGTGTCGGCGAGCGCCTTGATGAAGCGCAGGTAGGTGACGACGTTCCAGACGGCGATGCCGATCAGGACGATTGCATGCTTCCGTTCGAGTTTCACCCCTCCAGTGTGGACGGGGCGGCCGCGCCTCACTCGGTCGCCCCGTCCAGGGGGGTCACCTGATCGAGGCTGGTCGATGCACGGACCAGGGGCAACCCGTCAGAAGCTACTCACGGGTCACAACAAGGGTTTCCCTGCGGACTAGGAGTTCGGGCGGTCGACCATGCGGAGCAGCTGGGTGCGGTTCGCGACGCCGAAGCGGCGGTAGAGGCGGGTGAGCTGCGACTCGACCGCCTTCACCGAGAGGTAGAGCGCCGCCGCGATCTCGCGGTTGGTGGAGCCGTCGCGGACCATCGCGACGATCTGCTGCTCGTTGTCGGTCAGCTCGGACGGCTGGCGGCTGCGGCTCGGTACGTCGAGCCGGGCGAGTTCGGTCTCGGCCACCTCGCGCCAGGCGGGAGCGCCGTACGCCTCGAACTGCTCGATCGCGTCCAGGAACGCGGTCCGTGCCACCGACCGGCGCCGGGCCTGCCGGGCGACCCGGCCACGGGTGAGCTCGCAGCGGGCCAGGTCGAGCGGGTAGACCCGGTCTCCCGCCGTCCTGATCGTTTCCTCGAGCAGGTCCAGCGCCGCGGCCGGATCGCCCTGCTTGGCGATCAGCAGGGCCTCGGACCGCGCCAGCCCGACCCGCACCACCGCGCGGTCCAGGTTCTCCGCGCGGGTCCGGATGTCGGCGATCAACGCGGCGGCGTCCTCCAGCCGGCCGGCCGCGACCAGCGCCTCGGCGTAGTCCGCGTGCCACGGGATCACCGCCGGGTCGAACGGCATCGCCGCTTCCCCGGAGTCCGCGATCGCGTCGAACGACTCCACCGCACGCTGCGGATCACCGGTCAGTACGCCGATCAGCCCGAGGCTGGCCAGCGCCGGGCCGGTCCATTCGTCGTTCCCGACCAGGCGGACACCCTCGAGCGCCGCCTCGGCCAGCTGCCGCCCCATCGCCGCCGAACCGCCGGCCCACTCCGCGCGGCTGGCGATGATCATGCCGACCTCGGCCTCTTCGCCGATGTCCTGCATCAGCTGGTAGCACTCGTGGCCGGCCGCCAGCGCGTCCGCGCCACGCCCGCTCCGCTCGTAGATCGCGGTCGCGGAGATCAGGACGGACGCAAGCCACCGCATCGCGCCGTTCTCGCGGACCTCGTCGACCAGCGCGGTGATCGCGGTGATCGCCTCGTCGGTCCGGCCGCGGAAAAGCTCCTGCATGGCGGCCATCTGCCGCGCGTTCACGACGGTCTTGTTGAGCGGCAGGTCGCGGGCCAGCTCGGCCGCCTGCTGCAGCAACGCGTCCGCGGTCTGCTCGGCGTCGCGGGCGATCTGGACCGAGCTGGCCGCGCTCAGCGCGTCCACCAGCGCCTCGGTGTCGCCGGACTCCCGGGCCAGAGCCTCGGCGATCCGCGCGTCCTCCTGCGCCTCGTCGAGCCTGCGGTCGAAGTACTCGCTGCTGCTGCGCAGGATCCGCACCCGCGCCTCGAGCCGCTGATCCCCGACGGCTGCCTCGAACGCCTGGTCCAGCAACTCGACCCGACGATCCCGGTCGGGCCAGGCCGCGTCCGCCAGCAGCAACAGTGCGGGCACCTTGGTCTCGGACGTGGTCGCGGCCTGTACGGCGAGACGCGCCATGTCGGCCGACTCCGCGAGATGCCCGGCGGCCGCCGCGTCGTCGGCGGCCCGGGTCAGTCGCCGGGCCCGCTCGTCCGGCAGGGTGCCCGGCGTACGCTCGGCGGCCAGCCGCCACAGCGTCGCGGCGGCGCCCGGCGCGCCCCGGCCGGCTGCGACCGCCGCGGCCTCCTCGATCGCGACCGCGAGCTCCGGGTCGGCTTCTTGGGTGGCGAGGGCGCGATGGGTCGCGTTCTCCACCGGTTCGTCGACGACGGCCGCCAGTTGGGCGTGCGCCTGACGGCGGGCAGCTGAGGTGGCTTCGGCGTACACGAACTCCCGGAGCAGCGGGTGCGTGAATCGCAGCCGCTCGGAGGAGACGTCGATCAGCCCGAGCGCCTCGGCCTCGGCCAGCTCGGTGTCGATCGGCCGGGCGAGCGCCTGCGTGAGCTGGCTCGTGGTCGGGCGCGGCGACGACGCGGCGAGCAGCAGGAGCTCGTGTGTGCTCGACGTCAGGTCGGACAGGCGGTCGCCGAGCAGGGTCTTCAGCCGGCTCGACACCGGCAGCGGGTCGTTGGGCGAGACCCCTTGCGGATGACGCAGTACGGCGCGGCCGAGCTCGAGGGCCATGAACGGGTTGCCGGCGCTCGCGGTGAAGATGCGCCGGGCCGTGCGGACCGGGAGCGGGCTGGACAGGCGCTGCCGGAGCAGACCGAGAACGTCGGGCTCCGTCAGCGGCGGGACCTCCAGCTGGAGCACCGGCTCCGGGCAGGCCTCGGCCATCACCGGTAGATCGCCGTCAGCCACCTGCTCGGTGGCGAGCATGTGCACGCCCTCGGACAGCCGGCGGGCGCAGAAGGTGAGCACCTCCAGGCTGGACGGGTCCACCCACTGGATGTCGTCCACGACGAGCAGGACCGGACCGCTGGCGGCGAGCCGGCGGAGAACGTGCAGGACGGCGAGGCGCACGGCCAGCTCGTCCCGCACGGTGTCGGGCGCGCTGGCCTTGAGCAGCGCGACCTCGAGCGGCTGGCGGAGGTGGTCGGGCAGCACCTGCCAGGCGAGCTCGAGCTGGTTGGACAGGAGATCGAGGAGCGTGACGTACGGCAGGCCGGCCTCGGACTGGGACGGCGCGGCGCTCAGCACCCGGCAGCCGGCCCGCGCGCGGTCCGCGACGAGGGCACGACCGAGGGCCGACTTGCCGATCCCGGTCGGGCCGTAGAGCAGCACACTGCCGCTGGTCTCGAGCTGCTTGTTCGCACGCTCGACCAGCCCGGCGCGCCCGACCAGCTCGTCGTCAGTCATCGATCACACAGACTCCTCGAAGGATTACCCTCGCCGATTATCACAGTCAACGGCCATCCGACACGGCGAGTGTCATATGAGGAAACCATCCCGTCACCATCCTGTCACCCGTCGCTGCCCAGATCAGAGCAGTCGCGACGGCACGAAAGTGCCGGGGCACCGGTGGGCAGATCCGGTGGTGACAAAGATCAACCGCCTGCCGCGCAAGAGCACGACAAGCGGTTGAAAGTTGTTGCACTCAGATGGATTCGAGATCACGCTCGATCGCGGCCAGCTCCTCCTCGGTGCCCTGGACCTGCGGGCCCTTGAACCAGCGGCGGGCCGAGGTGAACCAGTAGATCGCGGCGAAGCCGAGGACGACCAGGACGGCCACCGGCGTGTAGTTGAAGGTGCTACCACTGACCGGGCTGACCTGGGGCAGCATGAACAGCACCGTGATGAAGGCGACCCAGACGATCGCGATGATGCCGATCGGACGGCTCCAGCGGCCGAGGTTCCACGGGCCGGGCTGGAAGCGGTCGCCTTGCAGCAGCCGCAGAAGCGTCGGCAGTACGTAGGCGATGTACAGGCCGATCACCGCGATCGACGTCACCGCGGCGTACGCCGTCGCGTTCCACAGGTACGGCAGACCGAGGACGAAGGCTCCGCCGGCGGCCAGCCAGATCGCGTTCGTGGGCGTCCGGGTCCGGTGGTTGATCTTGTGCCAGAACGCCGACCCCGGCAGCGCGCCGTCGCGGGAGAACGCGTAGATCATCCGCGAGTTCGCCGTCACCGAGGACATGCCGCAGAACAACTGCGCCCCGATCACCACGAGCAGCAGGACCTTGGCGAGCCCCGCGCCGACGGCGTCGATGAAGATCTGCGCGGGCGGTACGCCGATGTCGCTGTCGAGGGCACCGTCGTAGCTCTGGATCGCGAACGTGAGTCCGATCAGCAGCACCCACCCGGCGGCCAGTGACACCAGGATCGACATCACGATCCCGCGCGGGCCCGACCGGGACGCGTCATGCGTCTCCTCGGTCATGTGCGCGGAGGCGTCGTACCCGGTGAAGGTGTACTGCGCCAGCAGCAGGCCGAGCAGTGCGACGTAGAAGGTGGAGCTCCAGCCGGTGTTGTTGACGAAGTGGCCGAACACGAAGCCGGCGGACTGGTGCTTGTCCGGCACGAACACGAGCGCGCCGACGATGAACAGCACGCCGACGATGTGCCACCACACGCTGATGTCGTTGAGTCGCGCGACCAGCTTCACGCCGAACGAGTTCAGCAGGCCGTGCACCAGCAGGATGATGCCGAACAGCAGGATGGTGTGGCCGGGCGTCGTACTGAAGCCGAACTGCAGGTCGAGGAACGCGTTCAGGAAGAACGCCGCGCCGAAGTCGATCCCGGCCGTCACGGCGACCTGGCCGAGGAAGTTGAACCAGCCGGTGAACCAGGACCAGGCCGCGCCGTTGGACGGTGCGAGTTTCGCGGCCCAGTAGTACAGCCCGCCGGCGGTCGGATAGCTCGAGCACACTTCAGCCATCGCGAGGCCGACGAACAACGTCATCAGCCCGACGATCGGCCAGCCCCAGACGATCATCACCGGGCCGCCGGTGTTCATCCCGAACCCGTACAGGGTCAGGCAGCCGGACAGGATCGAGATGATCGTGAAGGAGACCGCGAAGTTCGAGAAACCGGACATGGTCCGGGACAGCTCCTGCGCGTACCCCAGTTGATGCAGGCGTTTCTCGTCGTCGGTCGTCGGGGCGGACTCGGTTTGGTCCTTGCTCACGGGGGACCTCCTCAATGGTCTTCCACCAGACCTTTGAGCAATTGAGGCATGCGTCACACCCGCTGTCAAGGAATCAGGCGAGAAAGGCGCGCAGCAGAGCAGCAGTTCCGGAGAGGTGTTCTTGCATCGCGCGGCGAGCGGTCTCCGGATCATCCGCGAGGATTGCTTCGACGATGGCTTGGTGCTGGTCGTTGGAGTGCTCGATATTCCTTTCCAGCAAAGGGATCGCGTCGAGCAGCTCGTTCAGGCGCATCCGGACGTCGGCGGTCGCGGACGTCAGCGACGGGGACCCGGTGACCTCCGCGATCGCCAGGTGCAGCCGCGAGTCCAGCCGGCGGTAGTCCGACAGCTTGGCGGCCGAGGTCTCGGCCAGGCAGTGCCGGAGGTGGTCCCGCTCGGCCGCGGTCAGAGTGCGTGCGGCCGCGGCTTCGGCGGCGCCGGCTTCGAGGGCCGCGCGCAGGGTGAGAGCGTCGTCGAGCCCGGTCCCGAGCTCCCGGGCGATCCGCTTGGCCGGCGTACGGCGGGGCTTCGGCAGCCGCTCGTTGACGAACGTACCGCCGTACCGTCCGCGCCGGGACTCGACGTACCCGGCCTCGGCCAGCGCGTGGATCGCCTCCCGGAGCGTGACCCGGCTGACGTTCAGCCGCGCGGCCAGGTCGCGTTCGGACGGCAGCCGGTCGCCCGGCACGACGACGCCGAGCTTGATTGCCTGCAGCAACCGCTCGACCGTCTCCTCGAACGGGTTGCCGGTCCGGACCGGCCGGAACAACGCGTCGTCTGCCTGGCCAACCATGACCTCAGCCTAGATCGGAGTCACATAGGCGCCCGAGATTCCGCCGTCGACGAGGAACGTGTTGGCGGTGATGAAGGACGCGTCGTCGCTGGCCAGGAAGGCGACCGCGGCGGCGATCTCCTCGGGTTCGCCGAAGCGGCCCATCGGGACGTGCACCAGCCGGCGCTGCGCCCGCTCCGGATCCTTCGCGAACAGCTCGGTCAGCAGCGGCGTGTTCACCGGCCCCGGGCAGAGCGCGTTGACCCGGATCCCCTCCCGGGCGAACTCGACCCCGAGCTCGCGGCTCATCGCCAGGACGCCGCCCTTGGACGCGGAGTACGAGATCTGCGACGTGGCCGCGCCCATCACGGCGACGAACGACGCGGTGTTGATGATCGAGCCCTTGCCCTGCCGTCGCATATAGGGGATCGCGGCCTTGCAGCACAGGTACACGGAGGTCAGGTTGACCTCCTGCACCTTCCGCCACGCCTCCAGCCCGGTGTCCAGGATCGACGCGTCGTCCGGCGGTGAGATCCCCGCGTTGTTGAACGCGATGTCCACGCTGCCGTAGGTGTCGAAGGCCTGCTTGAACAGGGTCTCCACCGCGGCCTGGTCGGTGACGTCGGTCGCGACGAACAGCCCGCCGACCTCGTCCGCCGCGGCCTTCCCGGCGGCCGGGTCGAGGTCACCGATCACCACGTGCGCGCCCTCGGCGGCCAGCCGCCGGACCGTGGCCAGGCCGATCCCGCTCGCACCGCCGGTCACCACCGCCACGCGGCCCTCGAGGCGGCTCGCCTTCACGTCAGTCATTCAGTCCTCCGTGCTGATGAAGATGTTCTTGGTCTCGGTGAACGCGGCCAGCGCGTCCGGCCCGAGCTCACGGCCGAGCCCGGATTGCTTGTAGCCACCGAACGGCGTCGAGTAGCGGACCGACGAGTTCGAGTTCACCGACAGGTTGCCGGCCTCGACCCCACGGCCGACCCGCAGCGCGCGGCCGACGTCCCGGGTCCAGATCGAGCCGGACAGCCCGTACTCGCTGTCGTTCGCGATCCGCAGCGCGTCCGCCTCGTCCTCGAACGGGATCACCGCGACCACCGGCCCGAAGATCTCCTCCCGCACCGCCCGCTCGCTCGCCGGCGCGAGCACGGTCGGCGGGAACCAGAACCCCGGCCCGCTCGGAGCGGTCCCCTGGAACGCGGGGTTCTCGACGTACGACGCCACCTGCTCACGCTGCCCGGCCGAGATCAGCGGCCCCATCTCGGTCGCCGGATCACTCGGGTCCCCGATCTTGAAGCTCTTCACCGCCGGCTCGAGCAACTCCATGAACCGGTCGTACGCCGACCGCTCGACCAGGATCCGCGATCGCGCGCAACAGTCCTGCCCGGCGTTGTCGAACACGCCGTACGGCGCCTGGGCCGCGGCCTTCTCCAGATCCGCGTCCGCGAAGACGACGTTCGCCGATTTCCCACCGAGCTCCAGCGTCACCCGCTTCACCTGGTCGGCGCACCCGGCCATGATCTGCTTCCCGACCGTGGTCGACCCGGTGAAGACCACCTTGCGTACGGCGGGATGCGTGACGAACCGCTGCCCGACCACGGTCCCCTTGCCCGGCACCACCTCGAACACCCCCGGCGGCAGGCCGGCCTCCAGCGCGAGCTCACCCAACCGGATCGCGGTCAGCGGTGTGAGCTCGGCCGGCTTCAGCACGACCGTGTTGCCGGCGGCCAACGCCGGCGCGAAACCCCAGCCGGCGATGGGCATCGGGAAGTTCCACGGCACAATCACGCCGACCACGCCGAGCGGTTCCTGGAAGGTGATGTCGATGCCCCCGGCAACGGGAATCTGCTTGCCGAACAGGCGTTCCGGCGCGGCCGAGTAGTAGGTCAGCACGTCCCGGACGTTGCCCGCCTCCCAGCGCGCGTTGCCGATCGTGTGACCGGCGTTCTCCACCTCGAGCGCGGCCAGGTTCTCCAGGTCGGCGTCGACCGCGTCGGCGAACCGGCGGAGCAGCCGGCCGCGATCGGCCGGCGTGACGTCCCGCCAGGTCTCGAAGGCCTTCGCGGCGCGCGCGATCGCCTGGTCGGTCTCGTCCTGGCCGGCCAAGGAGATCGTGCGGACCACCTTCTCGGTGGCCGGGTTGATCACGTCGTACGTCATGAAGCACTCCTGATCAGAGCGGTGAACAGCCGCAGGTCCTCGGGGTTCTCCTCCGGGTGCCACTGGACGCCGAGGGCGAAGACGTGGCCGTCGACCTCGGCCGCCTCGACGGTCCCGTCACCCGCGCGGGCGGTGACCCGCAGGCCCGGTGCGACGACGTCGAGCGCCTGGTGGTGGTAGCAGCTCCCGGTGGCGTGATCACCGAGGATGCGACCGGCCAGCGAGTCCGGCTCGACCTTGACCTCGGTGGTCGCGAAGATCGCCGGCGCCGGGCGGTGCTCGTCGTTGGCGACGACGTCGGGCAGATGCTGGTGGAGCGTGCCGCCGAGCGTGACGTTCAGCATCTGCAGGCCGCGGCAGATCGCGAGCAGCGGCAGGTCCCGGTCCAGTGCGGCCCGGATCAGGACGCGTTCGTGCTCGTCCCGGCCGGGTCTGGTATCGACCGTCTCCGGGTGCGGCTCAGCGGCGTACGAGGACGGGTCCACGTCGCAGCCGCCGGCCACGATCAGACCGTCCAGGAACTCGAGGACGGCCGGATCGGTGCCGACCGGGGGCAGGAGCAGCGGCACCCCTCCGGCCGCGGCAACCGCATCCAGATAGACCCGCGGGAGGATCGCGGCCTCCCGCTGCCAGATCCCCCAGGTGACCGGCTCGAGGTACGTCGTGATGCCGATCCTCGGCCGCCGGTGGTCAGAGGCGTTCGAAGCCACGGATCCGCTCCCAGTCGGTGACGGCGGCGTCGTACGCGTCGAGCTCGACCCGCGCGGTGTTGGTGTAGTGGTCGACCATCTCGTCGCCGAACGCCGTCCGGGCGACCTTCGAGCCGGTGAACAGCGCGGCCGCCTCCCGCAGGGTCGACGGGACGTGCTCCTTGTCGGACTCGTACGCGTTGCCCTCGAGCAGCGGCTCGAGCTCCAGCTCGTTCTCGATGCCGTGCAGGCCGGAGGCGATGATCGCGGCGACCGCGAGGTACGGGTTCACGTCGCCGCCGGGGAGGCGGTTCTCGACCCGGAGCGAGTCGCCGTGGCCGACTACGCGCAGCGAGCAGGTCCGGTTGTCCAGGCCCCACGCCACCGCGGTCGGCGCGAAGCTGCCGCGGACGAACCGCTTGTAGGAGTTGATGTTCGGCGCGAGCAGGTAGGTGAACTCGGGCAGGCAGGCGAGCTGGCCGGCGATGAACCGCTCCATCAGCTCGGAGAACCCGTGGTCCCGGTCGCCGGCGAGAACGGCGTCACCGGCGGTCGAGCGGAAGCTCAGGTGGATGTGACACGAGTTGCCCTCGCGTTCGTCGTACTTCGCCATGAAGGTCAGGCTCTTGCCGTGCTTCGCGGCGATCTCCTTGGCACCGGTCTTGTAGATCGAGTGGTTGTCGCAGGTCACCAGGGCCTCGTCGTACCGGAAGGCGATCTCGTGCTGGCCGAGGTTGCACTCGCCCTTCGCGGACTCGACGTACAGGCCGGCGCCGCTCATCCCGTTGCGGATGTCGCGCAGCAGCGGCTCGATCCGCGCGGTGCCGAGGATCGAGTAGTCGACGTTGTACTGGTTCGCCGGGGTGAGGTCGCGGTAGCGCTTGTCCCAGGCGCCCTCGAACGTGTCGTCGAAGACGATGAACTCCAGCTCGGTCCCGACGTACGCCTGCAGGCCGCGCTCGGCCAGCCGGTCCAGCTGCGCCCGCAGCACCTGCCGCGGCGAGGCCACCACCGGCGTGCCGTCCAGCCACTGCACGTCGCACAGCACCATCGCGGTCGACTCGAGCCACGGGACCAGGCGGAGCGTGGAGAGGTCGGGCGCCATCACCATGTCGCCGTACCCGCGTTCCCAGGACGACATCGCGTATCCGCCGACGGTGTTCATGTCGACGTCGACCGCCAGCAGGTAGTTGCATCCCTCGGTGCCGTGCTTGAGCACCTCCTCGAGGAAGTACCGCCCGCCGCAGCGCTTGCCCTGTAACCGGCCCTGCATGTCCGTGATCGCCACCAGCACCGTGTCGACCCGGCCGGAGGCCACCAGGTCCCGTAACTCCTGCACACCCAACTTGCCAGCGCTCACGGTTCACTCCCGGGCGGATTCTATTGGTCTACCTTCAGTCCATTGACTCAAGGCCTACCGACGACTGTCAATGCGGCGTGGTGGTGCCGTGGCACTGGACGGTCAGTGAACGGCTAGGCACTCCGCGCACCGACGGGCAAAATCGCCGGATTCGGCCGCACCGCCCAAGCGGCCCGATTCCCGGAGGACGCACTATGCGATCTTTCATCACCCGCCCCCGCGCCCTGGCCGTCCTGCTGGCCGGTACGGCGCTCGCCTTCAGCCCACTCGGTGGACAAGCCACCGCGAAGCTGCCCGTCGACCACGTGGGGAACCCGTGTCTCACGCCGGCCGACGGCCCTAGCGCCCGTGGCGGCTTCGGCGCCGACCATCGGGACCTGTCGGCCGGTGAGCAGCAGTCGATCGAGGCCAGGACGGCGCAGATCCTGAAGGCCAAGGCCGCGCGCGGTCTGGCGCCCAAGGCCGGCACGCTGGCCGCGGCGAACGTTCCGGTCTACATCCACGTGATGCGGAGCAGCTCCGGCGCCGGCGACGTGACCGCGACGCAGATCAACCAGCAGATCGCCGAGCTGAACCAGGACTTCGCCGGCGGCGAGTCGTCGCAGGCCGCGAACACCGGCTTCACCTTCTACCTGGCCGGCACCTACCGGTACAACAACAGCACCTGGCACAACGACGGCCAGAGCACGACCTACCGCTCGCAGACCCGCAAGGGCGGCAAGAACGCGCTGAACATCTGGCTGGTCGACTTCTCCTACCTCGGCATCGCGACGTTCCCGTGGGACTACGCGAGCAACCCGTCGATCGACGGCATCCGGGTGCAGTACAGCTCGCTGCCCGGCGGCTCGGCGACCAACTTCAACCTCGGCAAGACCGCGTCCCACGAGGCCGGTCACTGGTTCGGGCTCTACCACACCTTCCAGGGTGGCTGCACGAGCACGAACGACTCGGTGTCCGACACGCCCGCCCAGAGCAGCGCCAGCAGCGGCTGCCCCACCGGCCGGAACTCGTGCTCGCTGCCGGGGCTGGACCCGATCCACAACTACATGGACTACTCCTACGACTCCTGCTACAACCAGTTCACTCCGGGCCAGAGCACCCGGATCAGCAACATGTGGACCGCTTACCGTGCGTGACCGGAAACCTGACCGGGGATGAGACCCGACTGTGACATCTGCCCCGGGTGGCAACTAGAGTTCCCGCGATGCGTTTGCTTCTGACGGCCTGCGCGACCGCCGCACTGGTGGCCACCGGACCTCTGACAGCGACCGCCGCCGGCCAGGGCCCACAAGGCCCGGTCGGCGGCGAGCTGCTGACCGCGAAGCCGACGGTCGTCGCCGACGGGGCGGCACCGCCGGCGGTGCAGGCGTCGGCCTATGTCGTGGCCGACCTCGGCACCGGCGACGTGCTGGCCGCCAAGGCACCGCACGCCAGGCTCCGGCCCGCCAGCACGCTCAAGACCCTGACCGCCCTGGTCCTGCTGCCGCGGCTCAAGAAGACCGACCAGGTGATCGGTTCGGACGCCGACGCCGGCATCATCGGCAGCAAGGTCGGCGTGTACCCGGGACTGCGCTACACCGTCGACCTGCTCTTCCAGGGCATGTTCCTGGCCTCCGGGAACGACGCCGTCCACGCGTTGTGCGCGCACGACGAGGGCGGCATCCCGGCGACCGTCCAGCGGATGAACCAGAAGGCCGCGGAGATCGGTGCGCTCGACACGCACGTCACCGACCCGACCGGCCTGGACGCCGACGGGCAGTACTCCAGCGCCTATGACCTGGCCCTGTTCGCGCAAGCCGGTCTGGCCCGGCAGGACTTCGCGAAGTACGCGTCGACGAAGTACACGGCGTTCCCGAACGCCGGGAACAAGGGCACCTACCAGGTCGCGAACCAGAACAAGCTGCTGTTCAACTACGAGGGCGCGCTGGGCGTCAAGACCGGGTACACCACGCTGGCCCGCAACACGTTCGTCGGCGCCGCCCGCCGCAACGGGCACACGCTGGTGGTGACGATGATGAACGCACCCCACGGCATCACCGAGGACGCCAGCAACCTGCTCACCTGGACCTTCAACAACTACAGCAAGCTCACGCCGGTCGGCACCCTGGTCAAGCCCGAGGCGGCCCAGCCGAAGACCGCGACCGGCCTCACGCAGGGCGAGAAGAAGTCAGAGGCCGGTACGCCGAACCCGCCGCGCAGCCGCACAGTCCTGAGCCCCGGCCAGGCGGTGCAGTCGCTGGCCTTCCGCGTCCCCGCCTGGGCGTATGCCGGACCCCCGGTCCTGCTCCTGGGACTCTTCCTCCGCCGGCCCCGCACCCTACGCCGGCGGCGGCACTAACGGCACTCCGCCGACGGCGTCACTAACGCCGGAGCAAGCGGGCGGCTCTGCCCAGCTGCGACGCCAGCACGGACACGGTGATGCCCAGCAGCGCACCGGCCGCGACCGCGACCGTGTCCGCCTTGCGCTGCGGCACCGGGACGACCTTGTAGCGCTTGCCCGGTGGCCCCGGGAGCAGCGGCTCCGCCGGCGACTGCCCGGGCGGCAGCGGCTCCTCGGCGATCCGGAGCCGGCCCTCGGCGGTGGACTCCCGCGCCGCCGCGTCGAGCGTGGCTTCCTTGGTCCACGCCGCGATGAGCATGATCGCGCGCGTCAGCAGGTAGATCCACACCAGCAACGCCAGCGGCAAGGCCAGCGTGCCGTACGCCGCGTTCGTCCCGATGACATGGGTCACGTACAGGTTGCCGAGCTTCTGCGCGAGGTAGTAGAGGATGCCGCCGGCCAGAGCGGCGATCAGCGCGACCTTCCGCGGCAGGATGATCCGCGGCAGGGCTGTCTGCAGGTAGAGGATCAGGATGGCGCCGGCCCCGAGCCCGAGCACGAGGCTGGTGACGGACAGCAGGCTCGCGTCCAGCTGCGTCCGGTCGACGATGCGCTGCGCCAGCGCGGACAGGACGGACGAGACGCCGGTCGCGATCAGGCCGATCAGGCCCAGACCGACGAGCGCGCCGAGGTCCCAGAGCTTCACCAGCACGAAGTTGCCGGGCTGGTCGTCCAGCTCGTGCATCGACCGGATCGAGGCGCGCAGCGAGTCGACCCAGGCGAGTCCGGTCCACAGCAGCGCGACGCCCGAAATCAGTCCGATGGTGCCGGCGTGGGCGATCAGCGCGTCGATGTCGATCTGGTTACCGATGCCGGGAAGGTTCTTGTCGAGCGAGTCCTTGAGGGCCTGGATCGCCTTGTCGCCGAGCAGCGGCCCGACGATCGCCGCGGCCAGCACGATCAGCGGGAACAGCGACAGGAACGCGTAGAAGGTCGTTGCCCCGGCCAACCGGTTGCCCCGGCGGTTGCCGTACCGCTGCCACGCCCGCCAGATCTGTGTGCGGCTGAACCGCGCCCAGATCGCCTTGCCCCGCTGGATGATGCCCATGTGTCACCTGTACCCCTCGCGCGGAGACTCAGCCTGCCAGCGGGAACGACCGTTGCGGCCGCCACACGCCGTCGGCGCCGTGTTCGTACCGGCTGAAGGCGTCCACGTCGAAAGCGCAGTCGTACTCGGCGAGGGCGTCGTACGCGCGGTCCAGGGCGTCCTTGTCCAGGTCGTGGGCGACCGTCACGTGCGGGTGGTACGGGAACCGCAGGTCGACCTCGAGCGGGCCGGACCGGACCTGGGACTGCAGCACCTCGCAGGACGAGATGCCCTCGGCCAGCGGGACGAACACGACCGGCGAGATCGGCCGGAAGGTCGCCGTACCGCGCAGGCGGATCCGGAAGCTCGGGAACCGGGCCGCCACCTCGAGCAGGTGGTCGTCGATCAGGCCGAGGTCGGCGTCGGCGATCTCGGTCGGCGGCAGCAGGGTGACGTGGGTGGGGATCGACGCGGCCATCGGATCACCGAACTCGGCCCGGTACTTCTGCAGCTCCGAGCCGTAGGGTTCCGCGATCGGGATCGCGACACCGATCGTCGCCATCCGGGGCCCTACCGGCCCGATCCGAGGGCCGGCCCGGGCACGAAGCCCAGCCGGTCGTAGACGCGCTGCAGCGTCGGCTCGGTCACCGCGCGGGCACGCTCGGCGCCGGCGGCCAGGATCGCGTCCAGCTGCGCCGTGTCGTCGAGGTAGCCGAGCGTCTTCTCCCGGAACGGGGTGACGAACTCGACCACGACCTCGGCCAGGTCCTTCTTGAAGTCGCCGTACCCGCGGCCGGCGTACTCGTCCTCGAGCTCGCTGATCTTGCGGCCGGTGAGCGCCGAGTAGATGGTCAGCAGGTTGGCGACGCCGGCCTTGTTCTCCGGGTCGAAGATCACGTCGCGGCCGGAGTCGGTGACGGCGGAGCGGATCTTCTTCGCGCTCACCTTCGGGTCGTCGAGCAGGTCGATGATGCCGGCCGGCGAGGAGCTGGACTTGCTCATCTTCGCGGTCGGGTCCTGCAGGTCGGAGATCTTCGCGGTCTCCTTGACGATGTACGGCTCGGGCAGGCGGAAGGTCTTGCCGAAGCGGTGGTTGAACCGCTGGGCCAGGTCCCGGGTCAGCTCCAGGTGCTGGCGCTGGTCCTCGCCGACCGGGACGCGGTCGGCCTGGTAGATCAGGATGTCCGCGGCCTGCAGAATCGGGTAGGTGAACAGGCCGACGGTGGCGCGGTCGGCGCCGCCCTTGGCGGACTTGTCCTTGAACTGGGTCATCCGGCTGGCCTCGCCGAACCCGGTCAGGCAGCCGAGCACCCAGGCCAGCTGGGCGTGCTCGGGGACGTGCGACTGGACGAACAGCGTGGACCGCTCCGGGTCGATCCCGGCCGCGAGCAGCTGCGCCACCGACCGCCGGGTCCGCTCGCGCAGCGCCTTCGGCTCGTACTCCACCGTGATCGCGTGCAGGTCGACGACGCAGTAGAACGCGTCGTGGTCGTCCTGCAGGGCCACCCACTGCCGCAGCGCGCCGAGGTAGTTGCCGAAGTGGAAGGAGTCCGCCGTCGGCTGGATCCCGGACAGCGCCCGAGGGCGACGCTGGGAACCGGCTGCGGAGGGGTCAGACGCAGCTAGGGACATGCCCCCGATTCTGCCAGCGCCCCCAGTCCACCCCACACCGGGGCGGGTCCCTCCCCTCATACACTCCGCACTATGACTTCGCGCACAGCCGTGGTGCTGCCCGGCGGACAGAACGGGCCGACCGCTCCCCTGCCGATGTTCGCCTCCGACGCCGCCGAGCAGCGCGGTGCGCGGGTCCTGCCGGTGTGGTGGGACGAGCCCGACCGCCCGCTCACCCTCACCGAGGAGGAGCGCGGCCCCTGGGTCCTGCCCCAGGCCACCAAGGCCCTGGATGCCGCCACCGGCGACGTGCTGCTGATCGGCAAGTCACTCGGCAGTTTTGGCTCAGCTTTGGCGGCTGAGCGTGGACTGCCCGCGATCTGGCTCACTCCGGTGCTGACCAGCTCCTGGGTGGTCGACGGCCTGCGCCGCTCGACCGCGCCGTTCCTGCTGGTCGGCGGTACGGCGGACGCCCTGTGGGACCCCGCTCTCGCTCGGGAGCTCACGCCGTACGTGCTGGAGGTGCCGGGGGCCGACCACGGCATGTATGTGCCGGGGCGGCTGGCGGCGTCGGCCGAGGTGCTGGGGCAGGTCGCGACGGCGGTGGAGGACTTTCTCGACCAGGTGGTGTGGCTACCAGGACCAGCCGCGCGAGGCTAGCTCCTGCTCCTCGTGCCAGCGCTTCTCCTCACCGCGCTGCAGGTCCGCTTCGCCCGGCACGCCGGCCAGGCGGCAGGCCTCGTCGAGAAGGTCGTCGTACGCCGCCTCGAGAGCCATCAGGCGGTGGGCTTTGGCGTAGATGCGCGCCGACTCGACGCGGCGGATCTCACCGGCCAGGTGGCCGAGGCGGGTCTGGAGACGCAGCGTGTCGAACGGATCGGGCTCGGGGACCGTCTGCCGGCGGAACCGGCCGGTCAGCCGAGTGGTCGACCGTTGCAGACGCCGGCGCCAGCGGGCCGGCGGAGGCTGCGGCAACAGGAGGTTGAGCAGCACGCATAACCCCAGGAACACGAGCAGCAGCGCCACCCACTCCATCGACCTCACCTACCTGCTTCGAGGGTATGTCGGCTTGCCGCCGACGGCGAGACCTTTTTTCCCTGGTCAGGCGCTGGTTTCCGGATTGTGACTCACCGATTTCAGTCCCGGTGGTACTTGGTGACAGCGTTGTCCTGTTTCAGCTTGTCGGCGGCGGACTGGATCCGGGCGGTCCACTCCGGCAGTTGGAGGCCACCAGAGAGGAACTGACCGGTCGCCTGGGCCGCGGTGCCGGCGAAGGCCGGGTACCAGCTGTCGAAGTACCACGTGATCACCTGGTCACCGGCGACCGAGAGCAGGTCGCGCGCCGAGCGGAGCGCCGTACCGATCTCCAGGCCGTCGGCCGCGCCGCGGACGATCGTCAGCTGGTTGGACTCGGAGGTGACCTGGGCCGCGACGTCCTTCGACAGCGTGGCCCGCAGGTACTCCAGGCCGCCCGCCTTGTTCTTCGCCTTCTCCGGCACCAGGTACGGCGCGGTCGCCGCGACGTGCAGTCCGCGGCTGAGGGCCGACGACCCGTCCAGCGCCGGTACGCCGATCATCGTCAGCCCGAAGCCCGGCGGGATGAACGCCTTCATCTCGTTCTCGAGCCAGTTGCCGCACGGCAGCAGCCCGGCCTTCGAGGCCAGGAACCGCTGCTGCGAGCCGATGTGGTCGTAGCCGGCACTCCCGGTCGCGATCAGGCCGCGTTCGGCCAGCTCGCCGACCGCGGTGATCGCCCGGGTGACGCTCTCGTCCTTCCAGGCCCCGTCGTCGAGGTTGTCGATCCGCTTCACCACGTCGTGGCCGCCGGTCTTGGCCGCGAGGGTGAGCACCAGTTCGAGGATGTAATACGGATGGGCGCCGGCGTAGATGAACGGGCCGAGGCCGGCCGCCTTCATTTCGGTGCCGAGGGCAAGCAATTGCGGCCAGGTGCGCGGCACGTCCCAGTCATGGCGCTGGAACAGGCTGGCCGAGTACCAGATGCCGTACACGGTGGCGACGTAGTTGACGGTCCGCTGGGTCCCGTCGTACCGCCCGGCGTCCAGCAGGCCCGGCAGCAGACCGTCGGTGACCTTCGCGTTCGCGTCGTCCCAGGAAGGTGCGTCGAGCAACGACTGCAGATCCGCCAACTGGTTGTCCTTCACCAGCCGGCCGAGCTCCAGCGCCTGGTCCCCGGTGCTCAGCACCACGTCCGGCGGATCGCCCGCGGCGAACCGCGGCAGCACCGCATCGGAGAGCTTCGCGCTCACCGTCGGCGTGACGGTGGCGCCCGCGAACTTCTTCCGGTACGCCGCCGCCGCGAAGCCGCCGTACTCCTCGCCGATCGCGACGTCGACGGGCGCGGATCCGTCGACCATGAACGGGTTGCCGGGCGACGCGGCCGGGCGGGTGCTCGTCGTCCCCGACGAGCACCCGCTCAGGACCGCTCCGGCCAGCGCGCTCTGCAACAACGTCCGCCGTGTCAGCATCACGGCAGGCTATTACGTCTTGACTACTTCACGCCTCCGGCGGTGACGGAGACCTGCAGCTGACGCTGGAAGATGATGTAGACCACCAGCACCGGCGCCACAGTGATCACCACGGCCGCGAACAGGGCGCCGAAGTCCACCGCATAACCGGCTTGCGATGCGAACGAGGCCATGCCCTGCGAGAGCACGTAGTTCTTCGAGTCGGTGTTCAGGGCGACGGGGAGCAGGAACTGGTTCCACAACCCCAGGAAGTTGAAGATGGCGACCGACGCCATCCCCGGCCGCGCCATCGGCAGCATCACCGAGAAGAACGATCGCCACTCGCCCGCGCCGTCGATCTGCGCCGCCTCGTAGACCTCACCCGGCAGCGCCTTGAAGAAGGCGTGCAGGAAGAAGACGGTGAACGGCAGCGCGAACGCGACGTAGGTGATGATCAGCCCCGGCAGGGTGTTCAGCAGTGCGAGGTTCTTCAGCACGAAGAACAGCGGCACGATCGCCAGGAAGACCGGGAACGTCAGTCCGGCCAGCATCGAGTAGTAGATCAGCCGGTTGCCGGGGAACGTGAACCTGGCCAGCACGTACGCACACATGGCGCCGAGGATCATCACCAGCACCAGTGCGGCGCCGACGACGATCACCGTGTTCAGGAAGTAGCGGCCGATACCGGCTGTCGTCCACGCGTTGGCGTAGTTCTCGAAACGCAGCTTGCTCGGCAGCGACAACGGGTTGCCCAGCACCTCCTGCGTCGTCTTGAACGAGGAGAGCAGCGTCCACAGCAGCGGCAGGATCACCAGCAGCGACCACAGGATCAGCGCGATGTGGGCGGTCGTGGCCACGCCCCTGCCTTCCCGGGCCCGCTGGCCGGGCGCGCGGGGCCCGGAGGCGAGCTCGGCCCGGTCGGCGGTGGTCGTCGTCATCGGCGTACCTTCACTTTCCGCTCACGTCCGCCGGTCAGCGCGTTCACGGTGAACACCAGGAGCGCGAACAGCATCGTCACCGCGGCCAGGACCACGCCCATCGCCGTCGAGTAACCGAACTGCCCCTTGGTGAAGGCCGTGGTGAACAGTTGCTGGGGCATGACCAGGGTCGAGTTCTGCGGCCCGCCGCCGGGGTTCAGCGCCTGCATGTAGACGAAGGCGTCGAGGGCGGCGATGCCGAGATAGATGTACGCCGTCTGCACGTTGTCCCGGATCAGCGGCACGGTCAGGGACACCGCGGTCCGGAACCGGCCGGCGCCGTCGATCCGGGCCGCCTCGAACACCTCGGGGTCGATGCCCCGGATGGCGGCGATGAACAGCACCATGTAGAACCCGACGAAGCCCCAGATCATCACGAACATCGACGCCGGCATGGCCGTCCGGGCATCACCGAGCCAGGCGTAGTTCTCGAACTGGTGCAGCCCGATCTTCGACAGCACCGCGTCCAGGATGCCCGAGCCCGGCGTGAACACCTGGGCCCAGATCAGGCCGATCACGATCGCCGGGATCACGTACGGGAAGAACGAGACGATCCGGTAGAAGCCGGAGTTGCGCAGTCCGCGGACGGTCCCGGTGCCCGAGCCGCCGATCGTCACCAGCGTGGCCAGGGTCAGCGCCAGCACGATCGTCACGATCGGCACCACGATCGCCAGCTCGATGTTGTTGCGTACGGCCTTCAGGAAGATGTCGTCGTGGAACAGCTTGACGTAGTTGTCGAAGCCGACGAAGTTCTGGCCCGCGCTGAACCCGGACCAGTCGGTCAGCGAGTAGTACAGCGCCTGCACGAACGGCGAGACCACGAAGATCACGAACACCGCCAGCGGCAGGCCGAGGAACACGACCATGAAGCTGACCCGGTCGAAGGTCAGCGGCCGGCGGCGCCGGGTGACGGACCGCGTGGGTCCGCCTCCCGGCACAGCTTCTTGCGTCATGGTCACTTCGTGACCGGGATCTTCTTGACGGAGCTGTCGTTCCGCACCTTGTCGGTGATCTCCTGCAGGCCCTTGGTCAGGCCCGCCGCGTCGAGCTGGCCGGACAGGAAGGAGTTCCAGACCACCAGCTGGTCGGTGTTCATGCCGTACAGGCCGAAGACCTGGTAGTCGAAGACGTTGGTGCCGGCCGCGTCCAGCATCGCGGTCTGCGACTGCAGCGCGGTCGAACCGAAGCCGTCGGCGGGCACCAGGCCCTTGACGATCGTCGGCGCCAGCCGGGTCTTGGCGAAGTTGGTCGCCGCCTCCTTGGACAGCATGGCCCGCAGCAGCTCCTTGCCGCCGGCAACGTTCTTGCCCTTGGAGGGGACGATGAACGGCTCACCGGCCGCGCTGCGCAGCGACTCGTACGGCAGCTTCGGGCTGTCGGTGAGCGTCGGCTCCGGGACGCCCTTCATGTCGAAGCCGGACTTGGTGGCCTTCTTCATCTCGTTCTCGATCCACGAGCCCGAGGGGTAGAGGATGGCCTGCTGGTCGTTGCTCCACTTCGCCTGCGCGGCGGTGAACTGGGTGCCGGCGCCACCGGGGACGAAGTACCCGTTCTTGACCATGGTCTCCAGGGCCTTGAAGATGCCCTGGAACTGCGGCATCGACCAGCAGTTCTCCTTCAGGTTCTCCAGCGCCAGCCGGACCTCGTCGCCACCCTCCTTGATCGCGCCGTCGACGGCCATCGTGTGGTAGTAGGTCGCGGCTTCCTTGCCCCAGACGAACAGGTACTTGCCCTTCGCCTTGGCCTTGGCGCCGAGGTCGAGGAGCGCGTCGTACGTCTTCGGCGGCTCCCAGCCGTTCTCCTTGAACAGGCTGTCGGAGTACCAGATGCCGTACAGGGTGAGGACGTAGTTCATCGCGACGAACTTGCCGTCGAACGTGCCGGGGTTCTTGGCGCCCGGGTACAGGGTGTCGGCGATCTTCGTGCCCTCGTAGTTGTTGGCCTCGAAGACGTCGTCCAGCGTCGCCAGCTGGTCCAGGATCGTGTTGAAGCCGATCTGGTTCGCGCCGGAGTTGTCGATCAGGTCCGGCGGGTTGCCGCCGACGAAGCGCGGCTGCAGCTGCTGGGCGATCTGGGTCGACGGAGCAACCTTGAACGTCGAGCCCACGAACTTCTTCTGCGCGATGTCGGCCGCGAACTGCACGTAGTCGTACCCGTAACCGCCGTTGAAGATCACCGCGTCGACAGTCGCCTTGTCCGCCATGCCGAACGGGTTGTCCGCGGTCTTGTCGGCGCTACCACCGCCGGAACCGCTGTCGTCGCTACCGCTGCCGGCGCAGGCGGCCAGCAGCGTGCTGCCACCGGTGGCCAGCAAGGTGCCGACCGCTGCGCGCTGCAGGAACAGGCGCCGCGACAGGTTGTTGGGAGTGGTCATTGGTCCTGCCTTCCAAGGAGTGTTTCAGGCAGTACGCCGGATGCGACCGGCATACCGTGCTTCGAGGGCGTGGTTGTGTTCGTCGCCGCCGGGGATGTTCGCGGACAGGTAGACCGGCGGCGTCTCGCCGGCGTCGGTCATCCGGCGCAGTACCTCGGCGACCAGCAGTTGCGCGATCAGCGCGGCGGTGATGGACGACACCGCGCAGACCTTGCCACCGCCGTCGGGGAGGTCGAGCACCGAGTCGCCGTACGGCGCGTGGTTGTCCAGCACCACGTCCGCGAAGTCGATCAGCTTCTTGCCCGACGGGTGCCGGGACTCCATCCCGCCGGTGTGCTGCAACGAGGTGATCGCGATCAGCGGGTGGCCCTTCTCCTTCACCACGCTCGCGAGCTCGACGATCGAGCCGTTCACGCCGGAGTTGGACGCGATGACGAACAGGTCGCCCGCGCGCGCGGCGGACAGCTCGTACAGCTTCCGGGAGTACTGCGGGTCGCGCTCGAGCTCGGCGCTACCCAGCAGCTCCTTCGGCTCGCCACCGAGCAGCACCAGGTCGCGGAGCGCGATCCGGTTGCTCGCGATCAGCCCGCCGGCGCGGCCGGCGATCTCCATCGCCAGCGCCTCGGAGTGGCCGGAGCCGAAGGCCTGGATGACGCCGTCGGCGCGCAGGGCCTCGGTCATCAGGTCGGCAGCCTTCTGGATCGGGCCGTCGATCTGCTCGGTGACGGCGGCCAGAATCGGTGTGAGGACGTGAACATAGGACTGCGCGCTCACCCCGCTCGTCGGCCCCGATCCCCCGTGCTTACTGCTGGCCATCAGCGGCCCCACCCCTCGACTAATCTGTTCGATGCGACACTCGATGTGCCGACAAGTGCGCAAGTTTGCGGTTTGCTGGACAGAACTTTTCTCACCTGGCAGCTAAAGTCAAGGCTCATCTCGTGGTTCTCCCCAGATCGGGACCGTTGCGTGACCTTGTTCTCTTGTGTTTGTCAAGAGGCTCTTTTGAGCAGTTTGGAGCATTGCGTATGTCGGTCGAACGCCCGCTGCCGGAACCTGCCGACCCAGTGGTCTTGATGCCAGCCACCGCACTGGTCCTGGGCGGCGACCTGGGTGG
The DNA here is from genome assembly GCF_055586945.1 of Kribbella sp. NPDC048837. Lineage (NCBI taxonomy): Bacteria > Bacillati > Actinomycetota > Actinomycetes > Propionibacteriales > Kribbellaceae > Kribbella > Kribbella sp. NPDC048837. The sequence continues at coordinate 1,166,077 of NZ_JBVJHF010000002.1, read as the reverse complement.
AACCTCCACCCGGATCGTGATCGCGGACGCTGAGGGCAACGTAGTCGGTCGGGGTGCCGCCGCGGGCGGAAACCCGACCAGTCACCCCGTAAGTGCGGCAGCCAACTTCGGTCAGGCCCTTCACGCGGCGCTGGCCGGGCTGGACCCGACCGCGGTGAAAGCAGCGGTCGTCGGCGCGGCCGGCGGCTCGGCGCTGGCGCGGCCCGACGTCGCCGCCCAGTTCGACGCCGCCTGGTCCGGCGCCGGGCTGACCGTCAAGCCCGACTACATCGGCGACCTCGAGGTCGCTTTCGCCTCCGGTACGGCGGAACCCGACGGCACCGTGCTGATCGCGGGAACCGGGAGCAACGCCGGCCTGGTCCGCGACCATCAGCTGATCCGCACCGCGGGCGGTCACGGCTGGCTGCTCGGCGACGAAGGGTCCGGGTTCTGGCTGGGCCGCGAGGCTGTGCGCAGCGTGTTGCACGCTCTCGACCTCGGCGAACCGATCGGTCTGCTCGGGGAGGCGGTCGTCCGGGCGATCCTGCCGGACCGCGACGAGCAGGCCCCCGTGTCGCGGGCCGGCTACGACATACTGCGCGACGATGTGATCAGAACGGTGAACAGCCGGCCACCCGTCCTGCTCGCCGAACTGGCGCAGCCCGTCGTGTCGGCGTACGAGCAGAACGACGAAACGGCACACGCGCTGGTGAAACGCGCAGCCGAGTTGCTCATTCAAACAGTGGGGCAGCTCAGGACAACGTCGGACAACGGCCCGATGGTCCTCGCGGGCAGTGTCGCAGGCGGATCCTCACCGGTCGGCCGGCTGATCCGGGAAACCATCCACCAGGACTTCGCCGGCGAGGTGCTGACCGCGCGGGACGGGGTCGGGGGCGCCACCTGGCTCGCGCTCGGCGCCCTCGACCCCGCCCTTGCTACCCGGGCGAACCACACCCGGCTAGTCGAAAACTGACACCGGGCGCACCTCTACCGCGACGAACTGGGCCTCCGGAATGGTCGCCGCGACCTCCTCGGCACGTTCCGGGGTGTCCACGTCGATGATGAAGACACCGGCGAGCTGCTCCTTGGCCTCGGAGTAGGGGCCGTCGGTGGTGGCGCGGACGCCTTCGCGGACGCGGACGACCCGAGTCCTGGCCGGCGGTTCGAGTGGTACGGCGGTGACGAGCTCACCGGACTTATCCAGCTCGGTGAGGAGCTGGTCGAGCTGCGCCGCGAGCGCGTCGCGGGCCTTCTTCGGAAGTGCCTTTCCTTCCTCGGTGTGCAGGAAGGAGGGGTGCCCCCAGGTGATCGGGTTGCTGTGAATCAGCAGCAGGTACTTCATGACGGTTCCTTTCGGAGTCTGGCTGGATCTTCGCAGCAGAGGTCGGAGGCACCCGGACGGACTCGACATTTCGCGTTCGGGCACGATCCGCTGCCCCGGAATGTCGAGTCCGCCCGCGGGTGTCCGACGTACCGCTCGGCAAGACCCCGACGAACTTAAGGTGAGCGACATGAACGAGACGGACCTCCGGCTGACGGACGGCCGCACCTTGCACGTGTACGACAGCGCGCCCGGCGACGACGGCCGGCTCGCGGTCGTCTGGCACCACGGCACGCCGAATCTGGGCGTCCCGCCCGAGCCGCTGTTCGAGGCCGGGGAGTGGCTCGGGATCCGGTGGATCTCGTTCGACCGGCCCGGGTACGGCGGCTCGACCGCGGCCCCCGGTCGCACGATGGCCTCGGTCGCGGCCGACCTGACCCAGGTCGTGGACGCGCTCGGGGTCGGCAGCTTCGCGCTGATGGGCTACTCCGGCGGCGGGTCGTACGCGCTCGGAGCGGCCGCGGTCCTCGGCGAGCGGGTCGAGGCCGTCGCCACCTTCGCGGCGATCGCGCCGTACGGCGCCGACGGTCTCGACTGGTACGACGGGATGATCCCGTCCGGACTCGCCTCACTCCGGGCGGCAGCCGCGGGACGAGAGGCCAAACTGCGGCACGAGACCTCGGGAGTCGAGTACGACCCGGAGTTCACCGCGGCGGACCTGTCCATGTTCGACGGCCCGTGGGGCTGGCTCGGCTCGGTCGCCGGAGACAACGCGATGCCGAACGGGCCGGACGGGCTGATCGACGACGACTGTTCTTATGTAGTGCCCTGGGGTTGCGACCCGGCCACCATCTCCGCGCCGGCCCTCCTCACCCACGGCACCGACGACGGCATCATCCCCAGCTCCCACGGCCAATGGCTGGCCGACCACCTCCCGACCGCCAAACTCGCCCTCCACCCCGGCCTCGGCCACATCTCGGTCCTGGCCCACGCCGAGCCCGCCCTCGAGTGGATCCGCGAGCAAACCGGCTGACCTGTACCGACGAACGGGTAGTAGTCGCCCCCGGCCAACCACCCCCGGCGTGAGCGCGCCCCTCCGCGGTGGGTGAGACCGACTACTACCCGTCCGTCGGTACACAAACCACATTCCAAGCAATGCCTTGACATCCGATTCACGAGGGATGCATATTCCAAGCATGTCTTTGGAGAAGGATCCGCGGCGGATGCGGCTGCTGGCCGATCCGCTGGCCATCCGGGCGATGGCGCATCCGGTGCGACTGGATCTGCAGTCGCTGCTCGGGCGGGAAGGGCCGATGACCGCGGCGGACGCGGCGCGGCGGTTGGGGATCAGCCAGGCACTGGCGTCGCATCACCTGCGGCAGCTGGCGAAGTACGACTTCGTCGAGCCGGCTCCGGGCAAGGACAACCGGGAGCGGCCGTGGCGGCTGGTGTCGACCTCGCAGTCGTGGCGCGACGCCGCCGCGACTCCCGAGGGCGCCGCGGCGGCCGACGTGCTCGAGCAACTGCTGGCCGAGCGCGCACTCGAGCGACTCAGCCAATGGCAGCAGCAACGCCCGACCGAGGACGCCGTCTGGCGGGAGAACTCCGGAATCGGGCAGAGCGGCGTCTATCTGACCAGCGACGAACTCGCCGAGCTCGTCACGCAGATCGACGCCCTGCTGCAGCGGTACGTCGACGAGCGGCCGATCGACGACAAGTCCACCCGCCCGCCGGGCAGCCGGCACGTCTCCATCACTCAGATCGTCACGATCACTCCTGAGGAGGAGTAGCGCATGAAGGATCTCTGGGGCGTCCTCGCGCGGCAACGCGACTACCGCTTGATGCTGAGTGCCGGACTGATCTCGCTGATCGGCGACTGGCTGCTGCGGACCGGTCTCGCGTTCCAGGTCTATGTACTGACCGGATCCACGCTGGCCTCCGGTGGGCTGCTGCTGGCCTCGTTCATCCCGCCGGTCGTGCTCGGCTCACTGGCCGGCGTCTTCGTCGATCGCTGGGACCGGCGCAAGACGATGATCGTCACCAACGTCCTGAACGCGGTCGTGCTGCTGCCGTTGCTGGCGGTGCGCGACGAGAGCGCGATCTGGATCGTGTACGGCGTTGTCCTCGCGCAGAGCTGTTTGCAGCAGTTCTTCAGCCCGGCCGAGCAGTCACTCGTCCCCGTGCTGGTCGACTCGAAGCAGCTGGTGACGGCGAACGCATTGAACAGTCAGATCCGCGACCTCGCCCGCCTGGTCGGCGCCGCCCTCGGGGGTGTGCTGGCAGCGATGGGTGGCCTCACTCTGCTCGCCCTCGCGGACGCCGCCACCTTCCTGATCGCGGTGGCGCTGGTCGGCGCGATGCGCCACCGTCACGTGCGGCCTCCGGTCGAGCAGCAGACGGCCGGCGGGGCCATCAAGCGGCTGAAGACGGAGTGGACCGAAGGACTGCAGCTGTGCGTCTCGGGCTCGGCGATGCGGCTCCTCTTTGTGTTCTGCCTCGTCACGGGCGTGGGCGAAGGCGTGATGAGCACGCTGTTCGCGCCCTTTGTCAGTGCCGAGCTCGGCGGCGACGGAACGGCGTACGGCCTGATCGTGTCGTCGCAGGCGATCGGTGGGATCGTCGGCGGGCTGGTCGCCGCCGCCATCGGCTCACGGTTGCCTGCAGCAACAATGTGGGGTGTCGGCGCGTTCTTCTTCGGTCTCGTCGACCTGACCCTGTTCTGCTACCCGCTGATCTCGGACAGTCTGATCCCTGCCTTCGCCTGCATGATCATCGTCGGCCTGCCGGGCGCCTTCACCGTGGCCGGCATGATGACCGTCTTCCAGAACCTCACCGAGGACGGCACCCGCGGCCGCGTCTTCGGCGCCATCACCGCCACCGAGAGCATCGCCGTCCTGATCGGCATCACCTCGGCCGGCTTCCTCGGCGACGCCGTGGGCATCATTCCGGTCCTGGTCTTCCAGGGTCTCGGCTACGTGGTCGGCGGCGTGGTGATCCTCACTCGGCGGCGGGTGCTGGTTCCTCGTCCGGAGCCGGCTCTTCCCCTGCCGGCCTGACCCGGTGCAGGCGGACCCGGGCCACCCGGCGGCCGTCCATCTCCATGACCGTGATGGTGTGGCTGTCGACCCGGGCCTCGTCGCCGGTGCTGGGCACCTTGCCCAGCTGGGCGGCGAGGAACCCGCCGACCGTCTCGTAGGGGCCGTCGGGGAGCTCGACCCCGGTCTCGTCGGCGAAGTCGTCGAGGTTGAGCAGGCCGTCGACCTCGATGTCGCCGCTGCGGAACCGCGTGGTCTCGGCGGACTCCTCGTCGTACTCGTCCCGGATGTCGCCGATGAGTTCCTCGACCAGGTCCTCCAACGTGACGATGCCCGCGGTCCCGCCGTACTCGTCCAGGACGATGGCCAGGTGGGTCGAGCGGCGGCGCATCTCGGTCAGCGTCGGCAGCAGCTTCGCGGTGTCCGGCAGCATCAGCACCTCGCGGGCCAGGTCGCCGACCCGGACCGAGCGGGACGCGACCGCCGGGTCGAACAGGTCCCGGACGTGCACGAAGCCGGCGATGTCGTCGGCCGAGCCGTTCATCACCGGGTAGCGCGAGTGCGGCCGCTCGGCGGCGAACTTGACCGCCTTGTACGCCGGCATCTCCGCGTCGACGAAGTCCACCTCGGTACGCGGCAGCATCAGCTCCCGGAGCTGCCGGCCGCCGGCCTCGAACACGTCGTCGACGATCCGGCGCTCCTCCTCGCCCAGCGACTCGTGCGCCGAGACGAGGTCGCGCAACTCCTCGTCGCTCATCACCTCACGGTTCGCGTTCGGGTCACCACCGAGGGCGCGGACCACGAGGTCAGTGGACTTGGACAGCAGCCAGATGACCGGCCGGGCGCCGGAGGCGATCTTGTCGACCAGCGGCGCCAGGCCGAGCGCGAACGTCTCGGCCCGCTGCAGCGCGAGGCGTTTGGCGGCGAGCTCGCCGAGCACGATCGAGACGTAGGAGATGGCGATGGTGATCAGCACCAGGGCGACCGTGTTCGCGACCGACTCGGGCAGGCCCAGCTTCTGCAGGTGCGGGGAGAGTCCGTCGGCCAGCGTCGCGCCACCGAAGGCGGCGGACAGGAAGCCCATAAGGGTCACGCCGATCTGCACAGCGGACAGGAACCGGTTCGGGTTGGCGGCCACCTTGGCCACGATCGCGCCGCGGCGACCGCGGTGCGACAGTGACTTGAGCTGGCTTTCGCGCAGGGAGACCAGAGCCATCTCGGCCGCGGCGAAGACCCCACCGATGAGCACGAAGACGAGAATCAGGACGATGTTGAGCAGGGTGGCGTTCATGGGTCGGAGTTCCTAGCGCCCTCTCGTCGACCGGCGAGAGGGCGTGCGTTGGGCGTAGTCGTCCATTTCGCAACTGTACCGGTGGCGGGTCTCACGATGCATGTTCGAGTTTGTTGGTTTACGATGATTCCTGGCCGTCCACGTCGGAAGGCCTGGGAGGGTCACACGATGAACACACCGCGCGGTGCCCGCCGGACGGACACCCTGCTGTCCGACGGACGCGAGCTGATCTACTACGACCCGGCCGATGCGCCGGTCCGGACACCGCTCGAGGACACCCGCGGGCTGCCGGCCCCGCAACCCCAGGTCGAACTGCGGACCGACCCGCTGACCGGTGACGTGATCACCTACGCGACCCACCGCAACACCCGGACCTACCTGCCGCCGGCGGACCAGTGCCCGCTCTGCGCGAGCAAGCCGGGCAACCCCACCGAGATCCCGGACCACGACTACAACGTCGCCGTGTTCGAGAACCGGTTCCCCTCCTTCGCCGGTCCGGGCCGGACCGAGGTGGTCTGCTTCACCAGTGACCACAACCAGTCGTTCACGAACCTGTCCCAGGGCCAGGCCCGCCTGGTGGTCGACACCTGGGCCGACCGGACCGCCGAGCTCGGCGCCCGCGACGACGTCGAACTGGTCTTCCCGTTCGAGAACCGCGGCCGCGAGATCGGCGTGACGCTCAGCCACCCGCACGGCCAGATCTACGCCTACCCGTTCCTGCCGCCGCGGATGCGCACCCTGATGGCGCGCGCCCGGCAGCACCAGGAAGTTGCCGGCAGCAACCTGTTCGCCGACGTCCTGGCCGCCGAGCGCAAGGAGGGCACCCGGGTCGTCGGCGAGAACGGCAACTGGACCGCGTTCGTGCCCGAGGCCGCCCGCTGGCCGGTCGAGGTGCACCTCTACCCGCACCGCCAGGTGTTCGGCATCGACGAGCTGTCGGTCGGCGAGCGCGACGACTTCGCCGAGCTCTACCTCGACGTACTCGGCCGTCTCGACGGCCTGTACGGCGATCCGCTGCCCTACATCGCCGCCTGGCACCAGGCCCCGGTCCGGATCGACCGCGAGCTCGGCTACCTGCACCTCGAGGTGTTGTCGATCCGAAGGGCCGCGGACAAGATCAAGTACCTGGCCGGCTCGGAGTCCGGGATGGGCGCGTTCATCAGCGACACCCGGCCCGAGGACGTGGCCGAGACCCTGCGGAAGGTTGGTTCGTGAGCTCCTTCGAAGAAGTCTTCGGTACGGCGCCCGACGGCAGCTGGCGCGCTCCGGGCCGGGTCAACCTGATCGGCGAGCACACCGACTACAACGACGGCCTGGTGCTGCCGATCGCCCTGCCGAACCGGATCGTGGTGACCGCGTCCGCGCGCGACGACGGCCGGATCGCGGTGGCGTCCAGCGGACACAGGGGCATCACCGAGTTCGCCATCGACGAACTGTCCCCGGGATCCGTCGGCGACTGGGCGGCGTACCCGGCCGGTGCGGCCTGGATCCTGCGGGAGTCCGGCTACGCGATCGGCGGCGCCAACCTGCTGGTCGACTCGGACCTGCCGTCGGGCGCCGGCCTCTCCTCGTCGGCCGCACTCCTCTGCGCGACCTCCGTCGCCCTGCTCGGACTTCGTGACATCGACGTCGACCCGGCTGAGGTCGCCCGGCTCGCACAGCGCGCCGAGAACCAGTACGTCGGCGCACCGGTCGGGCTGATGGACCAGATGGCGTCGATGTGCTGCACCGAGGGCCACGCGCTGTACTTCGACATCCGCGCGATGTCGACCGACCAGATCCCGTTCGACCCGGCGGCCGACGACCTCGCGCTGCTGGTCGTCGACGTGAAGGCACCGCACCGGCACGTCGACGGTGAGTACGCCGCCCGCCGGAAGAGCTGCGAGCAGGCCGCGGCCGAGCTCGGCGTACCGGCTCTGCGCTCGATCGAGTACGACGCCCTCGACGACGCACTCGCCCGGTTGAGCGACGACGTCGTACGGCGCCGGGTGCGGCACGTGGTCACCGAGATCCGCCGGGTCGAGGACGCGGTCGCTCTGATGCGCGCCGGCAGACTCCGTGAGGTCGGTCCACTCTTCACCGCGTCGCACGCATCCCTGCGCGACGACTTCGAGATCACCGTCCCCGAGCTCGACGTAGCCGTCGACACCGCCCTCGAGGCCGGTGCCCTCGGAGCCCGGATGACCGGCGGCGGCTTCGGCGGCTGCATCATCGCGCTGGTCGCGGCGGACGCGGCCGAGTCCGTCCTCGCCGCGATCGAGAAAGCCTTTGCGGAGCACGGTTTCACCCCACCCAGCGCCCTCGCGGCAACACCGTCGGCCGGAGCGTCCCGCCTCAGCTAGGAAGCGATGATCAGCTCACACCCGGTGTCCCGCATGGCTTTGCGGGCGGCGGTGGAGAGGCCGTTGTCGGTGACGATGACGTCGAGGTCGGCCCAGGTGGCGAACGTGCTCAGGCCGACGGTGCCCCACTTGGTGTGGTCGGCGACCACGACCACCTCACGGCTCGCGGCGATGAAGGACCGGTTGGTCTCGGCTTCCATCAGGTTCGGCGTACTGAGCCCGTGCTCGGCGTCGACGCCGTGGGCGCCCAGGAAGAGCAGGTCGAGATGCAGCGAGGCCAGCGCTGCCGTGGCGATCGGGCCGACCAGCGCGTCCGACGGGGTCCGGATGCCGCCGATCAGGACGACCGTGCGGTCCGAGCGGCCGTTGCCGTGGAAGACGTCCGCGATCCGCGCCGAGTTCGTGACAACTGTCAAGTTCTCCACCCGCAGCAGCTGACGCGCCAGGGCGTACGTCGTCGTGCCCGCACCGATCCCGATCGCGCTGTCCGGCTGGACCCGGCCGGCCGCCTCGGCCGCGATCGCCTGCTTGGCCGCGGACTCCTGGGTCAGCTTGGCGTCGAACCCGGGCTCGTGCGCACTGCGCAACCCCACCGACGTGGCACCACCATGCACCTTGTGCAGCAGCCCGCTGGAGTCGAGCGCGTCCAGGTCGCGCCGGATCGTCATGTCCGACACCCCGAACCGATCGACCAGCTCGGCGACCGTGATCGCGCCGCGACTGTTGACCTCGGCAACGATCGTGGCCTGCCGCTGGGCGGCCAGCTGCCCACCCCTGCCCCGCGACGGCTCCGTTCCGGCTGCGTTCACGCCCCCAGCCTAATCTCGATTCCCGGCGCTGTCAGGGAAATGACGTTGCCTCGCCGGTGGCACCGCGTCACCCTGAAGCATGCGATTCCCCGAGGACGTCCCGGTTCTGACCGACGGCGTGGTGACGCTTCGTGCGCACACGCCGGACGACATCGAGTGCGTCCACGCCATGTGCCAGGACCCGGAGATGCAGCACTGGACCACCATCCCGGTGCCGTACGACCGCCAGCACGCGGTGAGCTTCGTGACCGAGATCGTCCCGATGGGCTGGCGCGACGGTGGTTCCTGGGCCTGGGCGATCGAGTACGACGGTCGCTTCAGCGGCACCATCGACCTGCACGACGGGCAGGGCGGGGTCGGCGAGGTCGGGTTCTCGGTCGCGCCCTGGGCGCGGGGCCACGGGGTGATGACCCGCGCGGTCAAGCTGGTCCTGCGGTACGCGTTCGACGTCTTCGGCTGGAACCGAGTGATCTGGCGGGCGTTCACCGGCAACTGGGCCTCGCGCCGGGTGGCGTGGAAGTGCGGGTTCCGCGGCGTCGTCGTCGTCCCCGGAGGCGGACTGGCGCGGGACGTCCGGCGGGACGAGTGGATCGCCACGGTCGGGAAGGACGACGAGCTCGAGCCGCAGGGCAACTGGTGGTCCGTGCCGGTGCTCGAGGGTGGTGGGATCCGGTTGCGCGCGTTCCGTCCGTCGGACGCGCCGCGGGTCGCGGAGGCGTGCAACGACGAGCGGACGCAGTACTGGCTGGCCGGCATGCCGTCGCCGTACCAGCTGAGCGACGCCGAGGGATTCATGCGCAGCCGGCAGGACAACCTCGCGAGCGGCGAAGGGGTGTCGTGGGCGATCGCCGACGCGGCCTCCGACCAGTTGCTCGGCTGCGTCAGTGTCTTCGACCTGAACAACCGGCTCGACAAGACCGTCGGCGAGATCGGCTACTGGCTGCACCCCGGCGCCCGCGGCCGCAAGGTGATGTCGACCGCGGTCGGAATGGTGATCGACCACGCCTTCCGGCCGGTCGCCGAGGGCGGTCTGGGTCGGCGCCGGCTGACGATCTTCGCTGCCGAGGGCAACACCGCCTCGGCGCACGTTGCCGAGGTCAACGGCTTCACCCGGGTGAGCACCGAGCGGCAGGCCTCGCCCCGGCGCGACGGGGAGTACCTTGACCTGCTCGGCTACGACTTGCTCGTCACCGATCCGCGCCCGTGACGCGCTTCCGGGGGTTGCGGGCCGGGGTCGGCCCACGGTAGTGGTGACCGCCCGAAAGCGACGGAATACGGCCAGTTGGTGTCAGACGACACAAGTTCCCCTCGCCGTGCGGGGTTCTGACTGCTTGAATCGACGGGTGAGAGATCGTGAGGAACTCGTCCGCCGCTGGCAGGCCGGGTGGTCCGTCTCGCGGGGATGGACCACCGTGGAGGACGACAACGACGGCATCTTGGTCGTCCGTGCGGGTGAGGAGAACCGCGCCACGGAGTACGTCGTACTGGATGCCGATGACAAACCCGAGCGGGTCGAGCGCGCCGCCGAGCTCGCCTCGGCCGGCGGCGGTGGCCGTGGGGCCGGCTGGATCACGCTGGCCACCGACGACAAAGAGGCCCGGATCGAGCAGCTGGAGGATCTTGGGCTCGAGGTCCAGCAGGACCAGGACTGGCTGATGACGATCCAGCTGTCGGAGCAGCCGGCCCTGAAGCTGCACGAGCGATATGCCCTGCACACCGAGCTCGAGTCCGACCTGATCATCACCCGGGCGACACTGCACGGCGGCGTGGTGTCGAGCGGCCGGATGGCCGTCGTCGGCGAGGACGCGGTCGCGGACCGGATCGAGACCGACCCGGCGCACCGGCGGCGCGGTCTCGGCAGTGCGGTGATGGCCTCGCTGGTCGAGACGGCCGCGGCCCAGGGCGCCAAGCGCGGCATCCTGATCGCCTCGATCGACGGCCTGCGGCTGTACCGGAGCCTGGGCTGGAAGGTCGTCGCGGACATCGTCATCGCCCGGTCGCGCTGAAGGGGCCGTTTCAAACGGCTGCGATAGTCAAAGGTTCGTGAAGTGCGGCCTCGCCCGGGAGTCGGCAAGCGCTGACCTGGGCAAGGCTGCTCAGCATGACGAACCACAAACGGTCGCTGGGTAGTGGAGTGGCCGGACCTCTCATCGCTTCGCTGTCCGCCCTGGTCCTGCTGGTGGGCATCAGCTGGTTCGTCCTGCACGACACCGGTGCGGGCAAGCCCACCGGTCAGTCGAACCCGGTCACCTCGGTCACCACCGCAGCCGACGACGCCCCGCTCACGACCCCGGTGACGCCGATCCGGCCGACCAGCCCGTCCGTCACACCTCGTCGTACGACGCCGACCCCGACGCCGACCCTGTCGAAGACGAAGAGCCCGACGCCGACGCCGACCCGGTCGAGCACGGAGCCGAGCCGCGACGGCACCCGGACCCCGAAGCCGTCGCCGCGACCGACCCGCACCACCACGACGTCGAAGCCGCCGACGACCCAGCCGGGCGGCGGGTCCGGGACCGCCGAGGCGCAGGTGCTTGCCCTGACCAACCAAGAGCGGGCCAAGGCCGGCTGCGGGCCGCTGCGGACGAACAGCGCGCTGGTCAAGGCGGCCGAGGCACACGCGGCCGACATGGTCGACAAGCACTACTTCGCGCACGACAGCCTGGACGGCCGCAGCCCGTTCGACCGGATGAAGGCGGCCGGGTTCAAGGGCGGTGCGATGGCCGAGAACATTGCCGTCGGCTACTCCAGTGCCGCGTCCGTCGTGAAGGGCTGGATGAACAGCCCGGGCCACCGGCAGAACATCCTCAACTGCACCTACACGATGATCGGGATCGGGTACGACTCCGGCCAGGTGAAGCCCGAGTGGGGCAACGGAAGCTGGGTGCAGGACTTCGGCGGCTGAGGCCGCTTCGTCAATCGTTGCCGGAGAACCTTCGGGGAATGTTAAGAGCCGTCGCGGATCTGTAACGGTGACCTTACCCATCGGTTAAGGTCGCTGTTCGGTGACCAGGGGGGACCTGGCAACAACCACGGGGAACGACGAAGCACCCGGTACGACGAAAAACGAAGAGGATTCGCCCACCCATGACGGATTCGCCTACCCCCCGGCGACACCGCGGCAGTCGACGTGCTCCCAAGCGGAGCCGTGGCCTGGTCGGCCCGATCGTCAGCGCGCTGTCCGTTCTGCTCGCCATCGGACCGGTGCTCTGGTTGATGTCCCGCGACCACTCGACGGTCGAGGACGCGACCAAGGTGCTCAACGTCTCCGAGGACACCGGCAAGGACTCCGGCCCGTCCGAGGTCGAGGGCACGACTGCCGGCGTACCTGGTGCCACCGTGACCAAGACACTTCCGAACGGCCTGACCACTCCGGTCGTCGGTACGCCGGCGCTCGGATCGGCGGCCACCTCTACTTCCACCTCGCCGGGCACTCCGGCGACCAGTGGCACACCCACCAGCGGCATGACCACGCCGACTGCTCCGACCGTCGGCGTGACAAAGGTGACGGTCACGCCCTCGACGCAACGGACGCCGGACGCGCCGAGGACCAATCCGCGGCCGTCGCGTAGTACTCCGACCAAGACGCGCACGACCGAGCCGACGCCGCGGGACACCACGCAGCCGCCGGCAAGTGGCGGTGGCACCAACGCGCAGGAGCGCCAGGTGCTCGACTACACCAACCAGATCCGTCAGCAGCAGGGCTGTGGCCCGCTCCGGCTGGACAGCGCGCTGGTCGAGGCGGCCGGCAAGCACGCGTCGGACATGGTCCGCAGGCACTACATGGACCACACGAACCCCGACGGACAGGACCCCGGTGACCGGATGGCGGCCGCCGGGTACCGCGGATCGAGCTGGGGCGAGAACATCGCGGCCGGCTACGACAGCGCACAGAAGGTGGTTGCGGCCTGGATGCAGAGCGACGGCCACCGCAAGAACATCCTGAACTGCCGGTTCACTTCGATCGGCATCGGGTACGACCCGGGGCACGTCAGGTCCGACTGGGGACCGGGCAGCTGGGTCCAGGACTTCGGCCGCAGCTGAGGCCGGGTTGTCATTGTGTCGAACACACCGAGTGTGGCGGAGATGTTGTCTCACGGCCACAATGTCCGGCCGGTTCACGGCCGGTCACTGCGGGTAGATCCGTCCTTGTCATGTCGCCGGACCGTCCTGGGGGGCTCCGGTGAGACGAGTGATGAGGCACGTCTTGGGGGCGAGACAGTGAAAGGGATAACGAAATAATGTCCGAGTCCGGCAGCAGCCGGTACAAGCCGCGCAGGAAGGCGACCCGCGCCGCCACGCGCTCGTCGCGGGCCGGCAACCGGTCCACTCCTCCGGCTGACACCACGCCAGCTCCCCCGCCCGAGCCACCGCGGTACGCGCCGCGCGGCAGCGACGAGTCCCCGTTCTGGGCGACCGCGCAGTCCGCGGGTGCGGCCAACGAGTCGCCGTTCTGGGCCGACGCGCAGTCGCGCCCGGCCACGCCGCAGTACGCCCCGCGGCCGGCGATGCCGAGCTACACCTCATCGGACTCCTCCGGCCTGGGCTCCCGCCCGGCCGGCTCACCCTCCTGGGTCGCCCAATCCATCGCCGGCACGGACCCCGAGCCGACCCCCACCGCCCGCCGCGCCGCGGGCCGCCGAAGCCGAGGCACCACCGACGGCCCGGCCACCGACCCCCGCCCCTCAGGCCTCGCCGACACCGCCGGCACCTGGTCCGCGCGCCGCGCAACCGACCCACAGTCCCCGAGCCTCGGCGACACCGCCGGCGCGTGGTCCGCGCGACGCTCGAGTACATCGGAGTCGGGCCTCGGCGACACCGCGGGCTCGTGGTCGGCGCGACGGGCTGCCGCGGCGGATTCGCGGACTGCCAGCGCGGCTGATGACTGGGCTTCGCTGGGCAGTTCGTCTGCTGGTGGCCTGACCGCTGGTGTCGCGGTTGCCGAGTCAGCCGCAGCCGCCAGTACGACGACCTCGACCGCGGCACGCACCACAACCTCTGGATCGGCTCCAAGCCCGTCAGCTGACTCGGTCGGTGCCACCCCGCAGACCGCGCCGGCAAGTGGACGTGGTGGGTCCGGGGCCGGCGGGCGTGGTCCGTCCGGGCCGGGGCGTGGGGGTTCTCGCGCGGCGGCGAGGTCGGCGGCGGCTGGACGAGCCGCGCGGACCCGGCGGACCGTGATCGGGATCGCGTCCGTACTGCTGGTCATCACCCCGATCTCGTGGATCCTGCTGCACCAGCCGCAGAACGACCCGGCCGACGCCTCGGTCCCGATCGTCACGCGGACCGACGACACCTACATCACCCCGACCACGAAGCCGGTGGTCGCTCCCCCGAGCACGCACGCGAGCACCCCACCCACTGCGCACCCGACGGCGACGCCCACCCCGACCCCGACGGACTCGGCCTCTCCGACCACGACCCCGTCGACCAGCACCAGCCCGACGGACGGCCCGACCTCGACGCCGACCGACGGCCGGACGAGCACGAACCCGACCACGGCCCCGACGTCCCCGGACCGCACGGTCTCGACGACTCAGCCGCGCCCGACGACGACGCAGACCACGACCGCCCCGCCGCCGCCTCCGGAGCAGGACGGGAACATGGACGCCAACGAGCTGCAGCTGTTCAACCTCATCGACAACGCTCGCGTCAACAACGGCTGTGCGCGGCTCGAGCAGGACCCGAACCTCACCGACGGTGCGGAGTCGGAGGCCGGCGACCGGGCCGAGTCAGGCTCGGTCAACAGCAGCGGATCGTCGAAGACGAGCGCCGGCGGCGACAGCTGGAGCGCTCAGCAGGCCTTCGACCAGATGATGGCCCAGAGCAAGAGCACGGTCCTCAACTGCGGCCTGACGACGCTGGGTGTGGGCAGGGACACGCACAAGTACTGCACTGCGGACCTGCTCGGCCTGTGCATCGGGTCGAAGCCGACCCGCGTCGCGTGGGTGGCGGACTTCTCGTAGGAGCGGCGGACTTTCGCTGGAGGTTGGTGCGACCATGGGGGGACGGCTCATGGTCGCACCACCCTGCGGGAGGCTGGATGTTCTCCGAACGTGACGATCTGGACCCGGCCCGGCCCGCGCATTTCGGGATCCCGCCGGACGCGCTGGCCGACGAGCGGCCGGATCCGCGCCCGGAGGAGGCCCGGCGGATGGGGCTGAGCCGGCACACCGAGGAAGGCGCCGTGCTCTACTTCGCGTCCTCTCTCGACCGGGACAAGCCCCGGCACCGGATGATCGCGTGGATTCTCCTGATCACGTTCGCCGCCCCGGCCTTCTACATGCTTCTCCTGGTGCTATAGCGCGCCGAACTCCTGCCGATGCCGCTGCGGCGTCGTCCCCAGCACCGCGTGGAAGTGGTGCCGGAGCGCCGCGCTGCTGCCGAAGCCGCTCTGGCCGGCGACCCGCTCGATCGGATGGTCGGTCGTCTCCAGCAACAACCGAGCGCGGTCCAGCCGCTGGCGCAGCAGCCAAGCCTGCCCGGAGCTTCCGGTCCGAGCGCGGAACTGCCGGGTGAACGTACGGCGTGACATCGCCACCGCCGACGCCCATTCGTCCAGTGACAGGGGCTGATCGAGCCGCGCCCGAGCCCACACCATCGCCTTCTCGATCACGTCGTCGGTGGGATCCGGTGGCACCGGCACCGGGATGTACTGCGCCTGCGAACCACTGCGATGCGGAGCGACCACGATGTCCCGGGCCAGCCGCTCGGCCACCTCGACGCCGTGATGCGTACGCACCAGATGCAGGCAGCAGTCGAGCGACGCCGCTGTCCCCGCGGACGTGATGAGATCGCCGAGATCCGACCACAGCACATCCGCCCGCACGGTCAGCTCCGGATGCCGCGCCTGCAACTGCTCCGCCCAGCGCCAGTGCGTCACCACCTCCCGCCCGTCCGCGATCCCGCTCGCCGCGACCAGGAACGCGCCGACGCACAACCCGACCACGGTCGCCCCCCGAGCGTGCGCCCGCCGGATGGCATCGATCAGTACGACGGACGCCTCGCGACCCGGATCCCAGCTCGGCAGCACCACCACGTCGGCCTCGTCCATCACGTCGAGGCCGCGGTCGACGGTGACGCCGAACCCGGTGTTCGTCCGGAGCGGTCCCGGTTGCTCGGCGCACACGAGTACGTCGTACCGGCTGGGCGGGACGTGCCGGTCACCGAGGACCAGGCAGGGCACGGAGAGGTGGAACGGGCTGATCCCGTCGTAGGCCAGGACGGCGACTGTGCGCATGGGAAGAGTATGGCCCGATCTTCAGGAACTGTGGCTCTCGGGCCAATGGTGGATCGACGCGGCGGAGCCGAAGATCGTGGACATGAAGATCACGCACATCGGCGGCCCGACCGCCGTCCTCGACCTCGGTGGCCTGACGTTCCTGATCGACCCGGCCTTCGACGAGCCCCGGGACTACCAGCTGCCCGGCCGGGTGATGACCAAGCTGATCGGCCCGGCGATCCCGGCCGCGGACCTCGGCCCGGTCGACGTCGTGCTGCTCTCGCACGACCAGCACAAGGACAACCTCGACGACGCCGGCCGGGCCTTGCTGCCGTCCGTCCCGACCGTACTGTCGACTCCGGGCGCGGCCACCCGGATTCCCGGCGTACGAGGTCTGGCGAACTGGGAGTCGGTCGAGCTGCCGCGCCCGGACGGCGGCGTCATCACGGTGACCGGCGTACCCGCACTGCACGGTCCCGAGGGCGCGGAAGCGGTCCTGGGTGAGGTCACCGGGTTCGTCCTGAGCGGTGAAGGGCTGCCGACCGTGTACGTCTCGGGCGACAACGCGTCGGTCGATCTGGTCAAGGAGATCGCCGATCGCTTCGGGGCCATCGAGGTGGCGGTGCTCTTCGCGGGAGGCGCGCGGACGGCCCTCCTCGACGGTGCCGCACTCACGCTCACCTCCGACGCCGCGGTCGAGGCCGCTCGCCTGCTCGGGTCCGCGACCATCGTCCCGGTCCACACCGAGGGCTGGGCACACTTCACCGAAGGCCCCGACCAGTTGGTCAAAGCCTTCGCCGAAGCCGGCCTGGCCGACCGCGTCACCCTCCTCGACCACGGAGTCCCCACCACTCTTGGTTGAGCCCTCGACGAGCACGGAGCGTGACGACTAGCGTGCGCGCCCGCCGGGGGGAAATCGGCCCACCCAGGTCGGTCGTGGGAGGACTGGGCGCACGCCTCAGGAAGCTACCGGCGGTCGGGCGCCGGATCGGTCCCGGCCGGGATCCATTCGTGGACCAAGATCTCGTCCCCGACCGCAACGGTGCCCTCGGCAAGCACCGCGGCCTTCATCCCGAAGCTGACTCCGCCGCCGTAGTCGGGCTGCCGCCGGTACGACGCCAGCGTGCGGGTCGGCTCGGGACCACGCTTCTCGCCGGTCGCCTGGTCCACGGTCGGGACCGCGCACCGGATCGAGCGGGCCGAGTACCCGATCTCGACCGGGCCGGCGGCCATCCGCAGGACCTTGTCCTCGGT
Source organism: Kribbella sp. NPDC048837 (assembly GCF_055586945.1). Taxonomy (NCBI): domain Bacteria; kingdom Bacillati; phylum Actinomycetota; class Actinomycetes; order Propionibacteriales; family Kribbellaceae; genus Kribbella; species Kribbella sp. NPDC048837. The sequence continues at coordinate 1,148,824 of NZ_JBVJHF010000002.1, read as the reverse complement.
GTGCGGCTCGGGCCAGCCGGACACGACGATGTTCGGGCGGAAACGGTTCATCGGGATGGCGTCGCCGCCGCGTTCGACGATCCGCTGGTTCAGTCCGTCCAGCGACGACAGTGACGTGATCATCAGCGCGTGCGCATCACCGAACCCGGTCTGACCGCGATGCACACCCCAGCCGGGCCGCTCATGCTCGGGCGTCACCCGGACCAGCGCAGCCGGCTTGCCCAGCCGGTCGGTGAACCACGCGTCGGCGGCCGGGTCCTGGACGACGCCCTGGCCGAACCATTTCCCGAACAGGCTGACGTCGCGCCGCTTGCCGTCGTACTGGATCGGGAGCTCGAGGTCCGGGGCACCGGGACCGGACAACCGGAGAGCGTCGCCGGCGAGCTCGGCCCGCAGCGAGGCCATCGCGGGCAGGCTGCGCTGGCTGAGGAACGTACCGTCCGGCTCGACGAGCATGAAGGCCCGGTCGTTCCGCAGCCCGGCTGGTCCGACCTCGGCGCGGTCGACAGGTACGCCGGACAGCCCCTTCACCGGGTAATAGGTCAGAGCGGCAACCCTCGCGACAGACATGGGCCAATCGTAACTTGACCCCTGTCACTTGATCTGTTCGATCATGTTGAGTTATGTTCGATCACGTGCAGAGCGTGGAAGCCTTCGCCGCCGCGATGCAGCGGGTCCGGCGGCATGCGGGCCTGACGTATCGCGACCTGGCCGACCGGGCGCACTACTCGCACGCGCATCTGGTCCGGGCCGCCGGTGGCAAGCAGCTGCCGACCTGGGAGGTGGCCGCGGCCTTCCTGACCGGCTGCGGGGTGCCGTCCGACCTGATGCCGGTCTGGCGACGGCACTGGGAGGCGGCCGGCCGCGATCCACAGGACATCGTCGAGCTGCTGCGCACCGCCGAGACCTCCGCGGACCTGGGCTCCGCACTGTCCGCACTCGCCCGGCCGCGATCCCTACGGAGCTTGGAGCAGCTCACCGGGATCCCGCGGACGACCCTCCAGGCCTGGTTCCAAGGGACCCGGCTGCCCGGCCGGGACCGGCTCGATCAGCTGGTACGGGCCGTCGGCGCGACATCCGCCGAGCGCGCGGCGGTCGCGCGAGCAGTCGACCGGATCAGCTCCGGAAGGTGCCGGGCGGCGCCTGCGGCGTGACGAAACCCTCCGAGTCGGTGAGCGGCGCCGCTTTGCCGGCCAGCTCGCCCAGCGGCAGCACGTCGTACGGCGGTTGAGCCCGGCGACCGGCCGCGGTCAGGTCGGGCACCGGCTGACGCGACGCGACCAGGATGACGTTGCCGAATCCCTTGCCCCGCAGGACCTTCCGCTCCGCGAGGACGACGCCGTCGCCGATCACGGTCCGCACGGTCGACGCCGTACGCCGGATGAACGGAAGGCCCGCCGATCCGTCGATCAGGTTCGCGACCAGGACCCCGGTCGGCCGGAGGATGCGGGCGCACTCGGTGAAGAACTCGGTGGTCACCAGGTTCGCCGGGACGGCCTCCTGCTGGAACGCGTCCAGGATGACCAGGTCCAGGGAGTCGTCGTACAGCTCGGTGATCCCGGCCCGGCCGGTGACGCCGCGCACCTTGATCCCGGAACGCTTCGGCAGCGGGAGGGCCTCGCGGACGAACTCGGTCAGGTCCTCGTCCGGCTCGAGGACGATCTGCCGGGAGCGGGGGCGCGTCGTGGCGACGTACCTCGGCAGGCTGAGCGCCGCGCCGCCCACGTGCACGACGGCGACCGGCTGACGCCGGGGCGCGAAGGCGTCCACGACGTCACCGATCCGGCGCATGTACTCGAAGGCCAGGTGGGTGGGGTCCGCGAGGTCGACCTGGGACTGCAGGGAACCGTCGACCCGCAGCACGAACGTTCCGTCGGCCGCTGCCTCGACGGTGGCGGTCCCGGACCCGACCTTGCGTTCCACCCACCCATCCTGTCAGCTAGCGCGCCTCCCGCTCCTCCGCCACCGCGATGTCGGTGTTGTCGGTGAAGAGCCCGTCGATCCCGGCCCGGCGGTACGCCGCGATCTCGCCGAACAGGTTGCCCGAGTCGGTCTGCACTGCGGAGCTGTCGAAATCGGCCGGGAGGAAGGAGTTCTCGACCCGGAACGTGTACGGGTGGACGACCAGACCGGCCCGGTGCGCGTCGGCGACCAGGCTGGTCGGCGTACCGAGCTTGCCGGTCGCGTCGAGCGGGATCACCTGGTCCTTCGACGGGCCGAGGCCGTCGGCGTACTTCGCCACCTCGCGGAGCCCGGTCGCGCTCACGATGTCGGCGTACGTGCGCTTGTCACCGGACGCGACGAAGTCGTACGGGGCGCCGGCCGAGCTGGTCAGCTGGACGAGCGGGACCCGGAGCTGTTGGTGCAGGGCCTTCAGGTTGGACACCTCGAAGGACTGCACGAACACCTTGGCGTCCTTGCGGTTCAGGCCGTTGCGGTTCAGGACCTTCACCAGCTCGGGCTCGAGCGCCAGGCCCTGCTGCCGGAAGTACGTCGGGTGCTTGGTCTCCGGGTAGATCCCGATCGGCCGGCCGAGCTCCTTGGACAGCCGCCGGCTGAGGTCGATCACTTCCTGGAACGTCGGGATCTGGTAATGCCCGTCGAACACCGTGTTGTGCTGCCGGATCGCCGGGATCCGCTCCTTGGCCCGCAGCGTCTTCAGCTCGGCCAGCGTGAAGTCCTCCGTGAACCAGCCGGTGACCGCGACACCGTCGAGCAGCTTGGTCTTCTTCCGCCCGGCGAACTCCGGGTGCGCCGCGACATCCGTCGTACCCCCGATCTCCGGCTCGTGCCGCGCGACGAGCACCCGGTCCTTGGTGGTGACCAGGTCGGGTTCGACGTAGTCCGCGCCCATCCGCGCCGCCAGCTCGTACGACGCCAGCGTGTGCTCGGGCCGGTATCCGGAAGCACCCCGATGCCCGACGATGACGAAGTCGTCGTGGCCGGTGGCCTGGGTCGTCGACTGCGGGATCAGGAAGGACGCGGCCACGGCGAGGACCGAGGCGGCAACGGGTACGAATCGGCGGGGCAGCACCGTTCGCTTCATGAGCGTCTCCTTACAGGTCAGGAATTGGGGAAACCCTCGGGCACGGCGACGGACCGCCGACATACGCCGAATGGCCGTCCGGTGAACCTTCCATCGGGATGTGAGCAATTCCGCGTGGCCCCAGCGTTGGGCTGGGGCGCAGGGCTTGCTAGCGTCCGAAGCACACAGTCAAATGAGTTCGAGGAGCGTGTCGTGAGCACTACACCGGTGAAGGTGGCCGTTACCGGGGCCGCTGGTCAGATCGGCTACAGCCTGCTGTTCCGGATCGCGAGCGGCGCACTGCTCGGGCCGGACACGCCGGTCGAGCTGCGGCTGCTGGAGATCGCCCCGGCGCTGAAGGCGCTCGAGGGCGTCGTGATGGAGCTCGACGACTGCGCGTTCCCGACGCTGGCCGGGGTGGAGATCGGCGACGACCCGAACGTGATCTTCGACGGTGCCAACGTCGCGCTGCTGGTGGGCGCGCGGCCGCGGACCAAGGGGATGGAGCGCGGCGACCTGCTGGAGGCCAACGGCGCGATCTTCACCGTCCAGGGCAAGGCGCTGAACGAGCACGCCGCCGACGACATCCGGATCACCGTGACCGGCAACCCGGCCAACACCAACGCGCTGATCGCGAAGAGCAACGCGCCGGACATCCCGGCCGAGCGGTTCGCCGCGCTGACCCGGCTGGACCACAACCGCGCGCTGGCGCAGCTGGCGAAGAAGACCGGTACGCACGTCACCGACCTCAAGAAGATGACGATCTGGGGCAACCACTCCGCGACCCAGTACCCGGACATCTTCCACGCCGAGGTGGCCGGCAAGAACGCGGCCGAGGTCGTCAACGACCAGGCCTGGCTGGAGAACGACTTCATCCCGACCGTGCAGAAGCGCGGCGCCGCGATCATCGAGGCCCGGGGCGCGTCCTCGGCCGCCTCCGCCGCGGCCGCCACCATCGACCACACCCGCGACTGGCTGCGCGGCTCGGCCGACGGCGACTGGCTGTCGATGGCGGTCGTCTCCGACGGTTCGTACGGCGTGCCCGAGGGCCTGATCTCCTCCTTCCCCGTCACCACCAAGGACGGCACCTGGGAGATCGTCCAGGGCCTGGAGATCAACGACTTCTCCCGCACCCGCATCGACGCCTCCACCGCGGAACTGGCCGAAGAACGCGAAGCAGTATCAGCCCTCAACCTCCTCGGCTGACCAAACCGCAACTATTCGGAGGGGCTCCGGTCCCCTCCCACCTCGCGTGCCCCGGGCGGAGCCCGGGGCACGCTTGTTTAGCGGAGTGGGTAGGCGTTGATGACTGTCAGGTCCGTGGTGTTGCCTTGGGCATCTACCAGGTGGGACTTGAGGGAGATGGTGGTGCCCTGGGGGGTGGGGAAGATTGCCTTGTAGGTGGCGTGGCCGGTCGGCACGACGCCGGCTGGGTGCCAGGTCTTGCCGGCGTCGCCGGAGACCTGGATCTCCAGCTTCTTGATCCCCGGCACCGTCGACCCGGGCTGGGCGTCGATCAGCACCGGCAGCACGGTGACGGGCTTGCGCTCGGCCGTGTTGTGGCTGTCCACCGCGGGCTGGTACCGAACCCCGAGCAGCGGCAGCGCCGTCTCCTCCGCCGTCGCACCCGACGAGAACGTCCAGCGCAGATCCATCCTGGTGCTGAACGCCGAGTACGTCTGCCGCGTCTGCGACGACTCCAGCGTGTACGTCGTCCGCCCCGCCGGCAACCCGGTCGCCTCGACGTAACCGAAGTACGGCGACTCCGCAATGACCTGCCCGTCCCGCAGCAGCTTCGTGGACTCCGCGTCCGTCCGGGTCGCCCCCTTGTTGCCATCGGCATCGACCAGCCCGTAGGCGGAGACCACCAGATCGCCCGCGGCCCGGGCGGCGAAGTCGGGCGCGGTGGTGAAGGCCGCCGCGTTGAACCGCTCCCGGTAGGTCTTGCCGGCCCGGTACTCCCGCGCCGGTCCCGACAGGATGCTGACCAGGTCCGGGAACGGATTCTCCGGATCGGTGCTCGGCACGATCTCGTGGAACTCGGTGGACCACGTCGTCGGCTTGGCATCGACCAGCAGCTTCGTGCTCAGCGGAGCCTCGTCATACGTCAGCACGGGGGCCCAGCCCCCACCGGTCCCCGGCGCCGAACCGAAGACGACCCGCTCGAGCTCGTGGTCCGAGGCGGCGTTGACGGTCTCCTGGACGGTGGCCAGATCCTTGGCGCGAACCGCTCGTACGAAGCCCGTCGGCACCTGGCCGGGGAACGCGTTGGCCTGGCCGACCAGGTACGGCGAGTTCGCGAACGAACCGTCCCCATCCTGCTTGGCCCACTGCGAGTTGACGTGGCCGGTGAGCTGCTCGGGCGGCAGCGACGGCCCGATCTGGGCACTGTAGACACCGTCGAAGGTGTCCAGCAGCGTCGAGGCGCCCAACCCGAACCGGCCGTCGGCGGACCGGCGGTCGTAGCCGAGATCGCCGAGCGCGAGCCCTGCATCGGCCTGCGGCACGGTCACCTTGACCGGTTTGGCGAGCCGCGCGTCGAGCACCACCGTGGTGTCCTCGGTCAGCTGGACCGACGGTGCGACGACCGAGTACGTGCTGAATCCCTCACCACCCGGAAGCCCGAAGAACAGCCCGCCGTCGACCAGGTACTCACCCTTCAGCAACCGGAACTTCAGCGTGTCGGTGCCGTCGCCGATGAACGAGAACAGGTTCTGGCTCAGGCCGAAGAGCAGGCCGCTGGGTGCCGTCGGCTTGCCGTCCGGACCGATCGCGGAGACGGTCAGCGTGTAGCTCTCCGGCTCCTTGTTCACACCGATCGCCGAGGTGACCGACGCGTCGCCGGCGGTCGCGGTGACTCGGCCGGAGTACGCGCCGTCTGGACCGCTGTGCTTGGTGTTCGAGGTCGCCAGCACCGAGGCGGTCCCGCCGGCCGGCACGGTGACGGAGTTCGCGCTGAGCTCGAGCGCGCCGGCAGGTGCCGAGTTGCCGTCCGGGCCGACCAGTGACGCCGCCAGGTCCAGCGTGATCGGCTGGTCGCCGAGGTTGCGGTAGGTCAGCGTCTTGGTGACCGGGGTGTCGTCGTCGTGCGGCCAGACCGCCGTACCGAACGACAGGCTGCCCGGCTCCGCGATCACTGTCTGCTTGATGCCCTTGGCCACGTCGATCCGGCCCGCGCCCTGCTCGAACGCGGTCTGGTCGGCGGCCGGCTTGGCCGAACCCATCAGCGCGCCCTTGAGCTCGGATGCCTTCCAGTTCGGGTGTTCCTGGGCCAGGATCGCCGCGGCTCCCGCGGTGTGCGGGGTGGCCATCGACGTTCCGTCGAGCATCAGGTACTGGTCGCCGACCGGCGTACCGATCTTCGAGTCCTTCGCCTTGGCCGCCACGATCGCGACACCGGGCGCGGTGACGTCGGGCTTGACCGCCCCGTCGCCGACGCGCGGGCCACGGCTGGAGAAGTCGGCCAGCTTGTCCTGCTTGTCGACCGCGCCGACGGTCAGCGCGGCGTCCGCGCTGCCCGGCGAACCGACCGTGCTCTCACCGGGACCTTCGTTGCCTGCGGCAATTACGAACAGCGTGCCGGTCTCCGCGGTCAGCCGGTTGACGGCTTCCTCCAGCGGGTCGATCTCCGGGGTGTCGGTGCCGCCGAGGCTGAGGTTGACCACCTTGGCCTTCACCTCGGTCGCGGCCCACTCCATCCCGGCCAGGATCGCCGAGTCGGAGCAGCTGCCGAAGCCGTCGCACACCTTGCCGTCGTACAGCTTCGCGTCCGGTGCGACGCCCTTGTACTTGCCGTTCGAGGCCGCCGCCGTCCCCGCGATCGTGGACGCGACGTGGGTGCCGTGACCGAAGTGGTCGCCGTCCGCTTCGTCGGTGAAGTTCTTCGCGCCGGCCACCTGGGTGGCCAGGTCCGGGTGGGAGGTGTCGATGCCGGTGTCGAGCACGGCGACCGAGATGCCCTTGCCCGTGTAGCCGGCCGCCCAGGCGGTCGGCGCGCCGATCTGCGGCACGGACTGGTCGAGGCTGACCTGACGCTTGCCGTCGAGCCAGATCTTGTCGACGCCCGCGGCCGAGCGGGCCGAGGTGACGCCGGCCAGGAAGGTGTGCGCCTTCGCCTTGTCCACCTTCACCGCGGCGCCGTTGACGACCGGGAGTTGGCGGGTCACCGTCGCTCCGGGTGCGGCCGACCGCTGCTGGGTCTTGCCCGAGTACGTCACGACCAGCGGGATCGCGGTCGACGACTTGTCGTCGTACCCGTCCTTGATCAGGCCGGTCACGTCGAACAACCGGCGGTCCAGTTTGCCCCCGGACAACTGCGACTGGATATCGGACGGCACGACGTACAGGTGGTCCTGGACGCGATAGGTGCTGAACGCGATGTGCTCGCGGCCGGCGCCGGGCCGGACCGAGGCGCGGGTCGAGTCGCCGGCCCGCAGAGTGACCCGGTCACCGGTGATCAGGGTGACGGTCCGGTCCGGGGTCTTCGCCTCGGCTTTCGCTTTGGCGGCGAGCGGATGGGATTGAGGTTGGGTTGACGCGTGGGCCGGGGCGGAGAATGCCAGGCCAAGGGCGGCGATCGAGGCGACGGCGGCAACGCCGAGGCGCCTCGATCGTGGTGTGGCTACCACGATGAGTCCCTCCCGATCGGTTGTCCTCACAGCGGGCCGATCGGGCGCCTCACAGAACGGAGCCGATCAACCACTCACCGTTTGATGTCTGGACCAGACCAAAAGGTTGCACGAACCGGCTGCCACGGCATGAAGTTGCCTGCTTACTGCCTGTGGTTATCGTTACAGCGCCGCGGCTGGGGCGACCGACGCATCCGGCTGCCCGGAATGGATCAGCGCGTCGGCCACGAACCCGTTCGCCTTGAGCTCCTCGACCACACCGTGCAGGTAGGCAACGGTCTCGGCGCTGCGCGTCTTCGTGGTGCCGACGGCCTGCCGGATCTCCATGAAACGCTCGTCGATCAACCGGAACCCGGGGTTCTCGGCCACGAACCGGGCGATCGGCTGCCGGATCCCGGCGGCGGCCTCCAGCCCCTCGGCCAGGAAGACGTCGACGCCTTCGTGACCCCGGACAACCGTTGCCTGCCGCAACTCGCGGGTCAGGTACAGGTCGTACGCCGAGCCTTTCTTCACGCCGATCCGGACACCGGGAGCGTCCACCTCGGCGACCGTGGTCAGCCCGGACTCCGCGGGCACGGCGAAGACGCCTTCGATCACGACGTACGGCGCGGTGAACGCGACCTCACCCGCCCGCGCCGGGTCGATCGCGAGGAAGCAGATGTCGGCCTGCCCGGTCGTCATCGCCTCGAAGGACTTCCGGGCCGCATCGAAGCAGACCAGCTCCACCGGGACCTCGAGCCGCCGCGCCAGCTCCCGCGCAATGTCGACGGTCACCCCGGCCGGCGCGTCGGGAGTCCCCTGCGCCAGCACCGGATTCCCCAGGTTGATGGACGCCCGCAGTACGCCCGACGGCGCCAGATCCGCACGAACACTCGTCATACCCGCGACCCTACGTGAGGCTCTTGGCGAAGAAGATCCGGTGCCGATCGACGACGGTCTCGCGGCCGGCCTCGACGTACCCGTGCCGCGGGTAGTAGGCGAGGTTCTCGGTCATCGCCGCGTTCGTGTAGAGCACGATCCGCCCGTACCCACGAGCCCGGGCCTCGGCTTCGGCGAACTCCAGCAACGCGGCCCCGATCCCGCGCCCCTGGGCCGCCGGCGAAACCGCGAGTACGTCGAGCAGCAACGCGTCCGGCTCGTCCTCGAGCAGCACGAAGCCGGCCACCACCGAGTCCACCACCGCGACCCACACCTTGCCGGACCGGATCGCGGCCGGGTAGTCGAGCGTCATCGGGATCGGCGGGAGCCCGATCCGCGGGATGTAGTGCTCGAAGGCCGCCTGCGCGATGGCACCGACCGCCTCGGCGTCGGCCTCGGTCGCGGGTCTGATCACCCGCCCAGAATAGTTTTTGCAGAGACATTGTGTAAGTCCGCGGCGCAGCCTACTGTGAGCGCAATTCGTCCCTTGGACCGTCCGATGGGGGTTGGCAATGAAACGTCGGAGCGTCGGGTTGCTGGTGGCGTCCGCGGTCGTGCTGGCGGGGGTTTCCGCCGTACCGGCCGAGGCGCACGGCAGCGACAAGCGCGTGGTGGGGTACTACACCAACTGGAGTGGGTACGCCCGGAACTTCCTGGTCAGCGATCTGGTCAAGAACGGCTCGGCCGCCCGGCTGACCCAGATCAACTACGCGTTCGGATTCGTCGACGCGCAGGGCAACTGCGTGAGCAGCGACCCGTGGGCCGACTACCAGCGGCCGTTCACCGCCGAGCAGAGCGTCAACGGCACCGCCGACGCGCCCGGGCAGGTGCTCAACGGCAATCTCAACCAGCTCAAGCAGCTCAAGCAGAAGTACCCGAAGCTGCACATCAGCATCTCGCTCGGCGGCTGGACCGGCTCGGCCACGTTCTCCGACGCCGCCCTCACTCCGGCCTCGCGGGCAGCCCACGTGAAGTCCTGCCTGGACATGTGGCTGAAGGGCAACCTGCCCGGCCTGCCCGCCGGCGCGGCAAAGGGGATCTTCGACGGGATCGACCTCGACTGGGAGTGGCCCGGCAGCGAGGGCAACCCGGGCAACGTGATCCGGCCCGAGGACAAGCAGAACTTCACCGCCCTCGTGCACGAGTACCGCACGCAACTGGACCGCCTGCCCGGGCATGCCCGCTACAACCTGACCGCGTTCCTGCCGGCGAACCCGACGATGATCGACAACGGGTTCGAGGTCCGCAAGCTGTTCAAGGACCTGACGTTCGGTACGACGCAGGGCTACGACTACCACGGCCCGTGGGAGCAGCTGACCAACCAGCAGTCCGCGATCGACGGACCGAAGGCCGACCCGACCACGCCGGAGTTCAGCTCGCAGGTGACGATCGACGCCTACCTGTCCCGCGGTGCGCCGCGGAGCAAGCTGGTGATGGGCGTGCCGTTCTACTCGCACGGCTGGACCGGCGTGACGAACCAGAACAACGGCCTGTTCCAGACCTCGACCGGTCCGGCGCCGTCGACGTTCGACCCCGGCACCGAGGACTACCGCTACCTCAAGGCGAGCCTGGCCAACTACACGGTCTACCGCGACAACAAGGCCGGATTCGCCTGGCTGTTCGACGGTACGACGTTCTGGACCTGGGACGACCCAGTCGAGATGAAGCGCAAGGCGCAGTACATCTCGCACCGTGATCTCGGTGGCGCGATGATCTGGTCGCTCGACGGCGACACCGCAAATGGGGAGCTGATCTCGGCATTGCACCGTAATCTTCGGTGAGTGGATCTCGACGCTCTCGTGGATCGGTTCGGCGCCTCCGGTGCCGAGCCGATCCACCTCGGCAACTCCCCGGCCACCGTCGTCCGGCTGGACCGCGGGCCGGAACGCCTGTTCTACAAGGCCGGACCGCGGACCGACGCCGAGGCGGACCGGCTGGCCTGGCTCGGTTCGACCGGTTTCCACTGTCCGCAGATCGTTGATCGAGGCAACAACTGGCTGCTGACCACCGAGCTGGCCGGCCGCGACGCGTCCCAGCCGTGGCCGGCCCGCGACCGGCCCGCTGTCCTGGCCGCCATCGCCGACGGTCTGCGGGCGCTGGACCAACTGACGGACTGCCCGTTCGCCTCCCCCTTCCCCGGCGACGGCACAGCTGTCACGCACGGCGACTACGCCGCACCCAACGTCTTCATCGACCCGGAGACCTTGCGCTTCACCGGCCTGCTCGACCTCAGCCGCCTCGGCACGGGCGATCGCTACATCGACCTCGCCCTGATGTTCAAGAGCCTCCGCGGCGAGCTCAATCCCCAGTACGGTGGCCCGCCGGCCGCCCGGCGTTTCGTCGAGCTGTACGGCGCCGACCCCGGCGATCCACGCATCGCCTCCTACATCGACCTCGACAACTCCGGCGACTTCTGAGCCCGGAACGCGCGGCGGTAGGCGCTCGGTGTCGTGCGCAGGGCGGCGCGGAAGCGGCGACGGAGGTTGGTTGCCGAGGACAACCCGACGCGGATGGCGATGGTCTCCACCGGGAGGTCGGTCTCCTCCAGCAGGGCACGGGTTCTGGCGATGCGCTGGGCGAGCAGCCATTGTCCGGGCGCCGCACCGAGTTGCTCGTCGAAGCGGCGGGCGAGGGTTCGCGGTGAGATGTTGAGCCGGGCCGCGAGGTCGTCGACGGTGATCGGCTCGGCAAGGTTGCCGGTGGCCCAGTCGAGGACGGCGCCCAGCGACTGGGTGGACTGCGGGATCTCGGTCCGGTACTGCACCTGGCCGCCCTCGCGATGCGGCGGCATCACCATCCGCCTTGCGACATTGGCGGCGTACGCGGCGCCGTGGTCGTTGCGGACGAGTTGGAGGCACAGGTCGATCCCGGTGCCGGAGCCGCCGCTCGTCGCGATGTCACCGTGGTCGATGTAGAGCACGTCGGGATCTACTTGCACAGCTGGGAATCTGCGCTGCAGCTCGTCGGCGTAACGCCAGTGGGTGGTGATCCGGCGGCCGTCGAGCAGCCCGGTCGCGGCGAGCACGTGCGCGCCCGAGCAGATGCTGACCAGGCGCACTCCGCGCCGATGCGCCCGGCCGAGTGCCCGCAGTACGGCGTCCGACGGCTCATGTCCGATCGGGAGCCAGCCGGGGACGACGATCGTGTCGGCCCGGTCGAGGGCACGCAGGCCGGAGGTGACCAGCATGTCGAAACCCTCGGTCGTCCGGATCGGGCCGGGCCGCTCGGTACACACGCTGAAGCGGTAGCGGTCGGCACGGAAGACCGCCGCGGCGCAGCCCAGCTCGAAGCTCGCCTGTGGTGCCGTCACGAGCGCGACCACCCGGTGCTGGTCCATGGCAGAAAAGTACCCGATCGGGACTATCCAGACACTGGGGACAAAGCTGTGGACAACTGCATGATCGAGACATGCAGACCTTCGAGTCGGCGTTCGTCGCCGACGTCCCCGTGCGCGAGCTCTTCCCCGGCATCAGACTGCGGTCGCTGTGGTCAGGTGGGGTCGCCACGGCCCACGTACTCGAGATGGACCCCGGCTCCAGCTGGGAGGGCATCGACGTCCACGAGCCCGGGCCGGAGGAGGTGTACGTCGTCGACGGCGTCTTCAACGACGGAATGCGCGACTACCCGGCCGGATCGTTCATCCATTGCCCGGCCGGGTCGTCACACGTTCCTCAATCGGAGCAGGGCTGCACCCTGTTCCTCTTCTACCCCGAGGGTTAGTCGGTACTGCGCAGCTCCGTCGGGGCCCCGTGGACCGCGGGGATGGTGCCGAGCTTGCCGGCCTGGAAGTCCTCGAAGGCCTGGATGACCTCGGCGCGCGTGTTCATCACGAACGGTCCGGCCATCGCGACGGGCTCGCGGATCGGGCGGCCACCGAGGACGAGGACGTCGAGGTTGGGCTCGGCCTGCGACTGCGACGTACCGGCCGCGGTCCGGATCGTGTCACCCGGGCCGAAGGCGGCCAGCTGACCCTTGCGGATCGGCCGGCGCTCGGCGCCGACGGTGCCCTGACCGGCGAGGACGTAGACGAGCGCGTTGTAGTCCGGCTGCCACGGGAGCACCAGTTCGGCGCCCGGGCTGACGGTCGCGTGCACCAGGGTGATCGGGGTGTGGGTCGAGCCGGGGCCGTCGTGGCCGTCGACCGAGCCCGCGATGACGCGGATCAGCGCGCCGCCGTCGGCGGTGGACAGCAGGGCCGAGTCACCGCCACGGATGTCCTGGTAGCGCGGCGGCGCCCACTTCTGCGCCTTCGGCAGGTTCACCCAGAGCTGGATCCCGTGGAACAGGCCACCGCTCAGCACCAGGTGCTCGGGCGGGGTCTCGATGTGCAGCAGTCCGCTGCCGGCGGTCATCCACTGGGTGTCGCCGTTCGAGATGACACCGCCGCCCCCGTTGGAGTCCTGGTGCTCCATGATCCCGTCGAGCATGTAGGTGACGGTCTCGAACCCACGGTGCGGGTGCCACGGCGTGCCCTTCGGCTCACCCGGCGCGTACTCGACCTCACCCATCTGGTCCATGTGGATGAACGGGTCCAGGTCGCGCAGATCCACACCGGCGAAGGCCCGGCGGACCGGGAAGCCCTCGCCCTCGTAACCGCTCGGGGCCGAGGTCACCGACTTCACCGCCCGCTCCTGCGCGACGGCCGGATCCGGCTGGTGGACGCGGGGCAACACGGTGATGTCACTGACGGTCACGGCGGGCATTGGCTTCTCCTCGCTGGGGTAGTTCAAGAATAAACTATCTCCTCCAACCGGGGCAAGCGGCCCGGCATTCCCGGCTCACAGGAAGCTCCCAGCGGTTGCCCAGGGTGGTGGGAGACCGGCTTGTCATCGTTCGAGTGGAACCCCTCGACCGGACTGGAGACGACGATGACGACCCTGCTCGATCCACCTCGCGCGACCGCCGAGCCGCTCAGTGCCGAGCCACCGGCGCGACCACCGGGCCGGCTCCGGCGGCTCGTGCGTGGACCGGCCGAGCAGGCGGCGTACGTCCGGCCGGCCTCGCTGGCCATGCTCGTCGGCACGGCCTTCCTCTATCTGTGGAACCTGACGGCCTCCGGCTACGGCAACAGCTTCTATGCGGCCGCCGAACTCGCCGGGACGCAGAGCTGGAAGGCCTGGCTGTTCGGCTCGCTGGACGCGGGGAACGCGATCACGGTCGACAAGCCACCGGCCGCGCTCTGGGTCGCCACCGCGTTCGCGCGGGTCTTCGGGTTCAACAGCTTCACCGTGCTGGCGCCGCAAGCGCTGATGGGGATCGCCGCGGTCGGGCTGCTCTATCTGACCGTGAAGCGGGTGTCCGGCCCGGTGGCCGGGCTGATCGCCGGGACCACGCTGGCGTTGACGCCGGTCGCCGTACTGATGTTCCGGTTCAACAATCCGGATGCGCTGCTCGTGCTGCTGATGGTGGCCGCGGCGTACTTCGTCGTACGGTCGCTGGAGAAGGCGTCGGCGCGGTGGCTGGCGCTGGCCGGGGTGGCGATCGGGTTCGCGTTCCTGACGAAGATGGGGCAGGCGTTCCTGGTGCTGCCGGCGTTCGCGCTGGTGTATCTGATCGCGGCACCGACGTCGGTCCGGCGACGGTTGCTGCATCTGCTCGGGGCTTTGGGCGCGGTGATCGTCAGTGCCGGTTGGTATGTCGCGCTGGTGGAGCTGTGGCCGGCGTCGAGCCGCCCGTACATCGGTGGGTCGACCAACAACTCGTTGCTCGAGCTTGCCCTCGGCTACAACGGGCTCGGCCGGCTGCTGGGTGGCTCGGGCAACGGCGGTGGCGGTGGTGGCGGGAACACGGGCTTTGGCGGGAGTACTGGGATCACGCGGATGTTCGGTGACGCGTTCGGCGGCGAGATCTCGTGGTTGTTGCCTGCGGCATTGATCGCGCTGGCCGGTGGGTTGTGGCTGACGCGGCGTACGCCTCGGACGGATCTGGTCCGGGCCGGGCTGGTGCTGTTCGGCGGCTGGCTGGTCGTGACTGCGCTGGTCTTCAGTTTCATGACCGGGACCGTGCATCCGTACTACGCGGTCGCGCTGGCGCCGGCGATCGCCGGGCTGGTGGCTCTCGGGGTTCGGATCGCTTGGCAGCAGCGGGCGTTGCTGGTGGCGCGGTTGACGTTGGCTGGGATGGTGCTGGCGACGGGTGCGTGGGACTACGTGCTTCTCTCGCGGACCGCGGACTTCGTGCCGTGGGCGAAGTACGTCGTACTCGCGGCTGGGGTGGTCGGCGCGGCGCTCGTGGTCGGCGGCTCGCGGGTCCGGCGGTTGGTGCCGGCGGTGGTGCTCGCGTTGGCGGTGTCGCTGGGGCTCGGGAGTACGGCGTACGCGGTGTCTACCGCGTCCCACACGCACAACGGCTCGATCCCGACATCAGGCCCATCCAGCAGCGCGATGGGTGGCGGGATGCGCACCGGCAACCCCGGCTCGGGCGGCACCCCACCGACCCGCTCAGGCTCCACCACGACAGCACAACAGGGTTCGGCCGCCACTACCCAGCAGCAGGATGGTGGTGGGATGGGTGGGGATGCCTCGGCCAGCAGTGAGCTGACTTCTCTGCTCGCGAAGACCACCACGACCTGGGCCGCCGCCACCAGCGGCTCCCAGTCCGCGGCCTCGCTCGAACTCGCCACCGGCAAATCCGTCATCGCCATCGGCGGCTTCAGCGGCACCGACGACGCCCCGACCCTCGCCCAGTTCAAGCAATGGGTCGCCGAAGGCAAGATCGCCTACTACATCTCCGGCGGCCAAACCGGCGGATCCGGCAACTCCTCAGCCGCCGCCGAGATCCAGTCCTGGGTCACCGCCAACTACACAGCCAGCACCGTAGGCACCACAACCATCTACAAACTCACCACCTGACACCACAGGTCCGGCAGGCATCCCGGGGTGTCTGCCGGACCTGCGTCGTACGCGCGCCGGCCGCATGGCAGACTCTGGTGGCGTGACGGCGCAGATTCTGGACGGTAAGGCGACGGCAGCGGCGATCAAGGACGAGTTGAAGGTCCGGGTCGCGAAGCTGGCCGAGCAGGGCGTGGTCCCCGGGCTCGGCACCATCCTGGTCGGGGACGACCCGGGCAGCCGCGCGTACGTGGCGGGCAAGCACCGCGACTGCGCGGCGGTCGGGATCGCTTCGATCCAGGTCGAGCTGCCGGCCACCGCGACCCAGGACGAGATCGCCGCGAAGGTCCGCGAGCTCAACGAGAACCCGGACTGCACCGGCTTCATCGTCCAGCTCCCGCTGCCCAAGCACGTCGACACGAACGAGATCCTCGGCCTGATCGACCCGCTCAAGGACGCCGACGGCCTGCACCCGGTCAGCCTCGGCAAGCTCGTCCTCGGCCAGGACGGTCCGCTCCCGTGTACGCCGAAGGGCTGCGTGGAGATCCTGCGGCGGTACGACGTACCGATCGCCGGAGCCCACGTGGTCGTCGTCGGCCGCGGCGTGACCGCGGGCCGGCCGATGGGGCTGTTGTTCACCCGGCGGAGCGAGAACGCGACCGTGACCCAGTGCCACACCGGTACGACCGACCTCGCCGCCGTGGTCCGTACGGGCGACATCGTGATCGCCGCGGCCGGTTCGGCCGGCCTGATCACCGCCGACATGGTGAAGCCCGGCGCCGTCCTGCTCGACGTCGGCACCAGCCGGAACGCCGAGGGCAAGATCGTCGGCGACATCGAGGACGCCGCCCGCGAACAGGCCGCCTGGATCGCCCCGATGCCCGGCGGCATCGGCCCGATGACCCGCGCCATGCTCCTCACCAACGTCGTAGAAGCCGCCGAATCGAGCCTCACCTGATGCCCGGCACCCCCACGAGCCGCGGCCCAGCGCGCCGCGGCCGGACGAGCGACGACCTGATGAGCGACGGCCGGACGACCGGGGCGAGGGTGACGTGCTGATGGCGGGGGAAGTCCGGCGCCGCAACGAGTGGCCCTTGATCCTGTCGCTCCTGGTCGCGGCGGCCGGCCTCGTCGTCCTCACCTTCTACAACTGGCGCAACGGCGTACTCATCTTCGCCGGCAGCGTCATCCTCGCCGGCCTCCTCCGCGCCACCCTCTCCGACGGCGCGGCCGGCCTCCTCCACGTCCGCGGCCGCATGTTCGACACCGCCTTCCTCCTGGCCACCGGCGCCGCCATCACCACCCTGGGCCTCATCGTCCCGAACTAGGCGTGGGTCGCCCCCCGCGTGCCACGCAGCCGTTCCTCGTCGCTCCGCTCCTCGTCACACCTGCTTCGCGCGCTCCCACCCACCCCCGGCTCATCGCCGGTGCATCCCTGCCGGCTACCGCCGGCGTCTTGCGGGCTCCGCCCGCGGTCGACCGCGCGCCGTGGTGAGGTGAGACGAGCTGTGGTGTGGCCTAGTGGGCTGCCTGCTAGTGCTCGCGGTCTGCGCAAGGCGGTAGCCCGACACACTCACCTATGACGCTGAACGAACTAAGCACCCCCGCAACCACGGTGTGGTTGATGAAGCGCGGCAGCGCGCAGCACGCGGGCGGCAGCCCGCACACCCCGGGCGCAAGCCCGCAACCCGCGGCCGCAGGCCGCACATCGCCGGGCGACGAGCCCGGCACAAACGCGGGCGTTGCCCGCAGCACGCGGGCGCAAGCCCGCAAACCGCGGGCGCTGAGCCCGCACGTCGCCGGCGGTAGCCGGCGAGGGAAGGCCGGCGATGAGCCGGGGGGTGGGTGGGAGCGCGCGTAGCGGGCGCGACGCAGGAGCGACCGCGGGAGCACGCGTGGGCTCGCACGCGTGGGCTGGACCAGTTAGTGGAAGAAGTGGCGGGTGCCGGTGAAGTACATGGTGATGCCGGCCTTGGTGGCGGCTTCGATGGCTGCTTCGTCGCGGATGGAGCCGCCGGGCTGGACGACTGCCTTGACGCCGCCTTCGATGAGGACCTCGAGGCCGTCGGGGAAGGGGAAGAAGGCGTCGGAGGCGGCGACGGAGCCGGTGGCGCGGTCGCCGGCGCGGGAGACGGCCAGGCGGCAGGAGTCGACGCGGTTGACCTGGCCCATGCCGACGCCGACCGAGGCGCCGTCGGAAGCCAGGAGGATCGCGTTGGACTTGACCGCTCGGCAGGCCTTCCAGGCGAACGCGAGGTCGGCGAGGACCTCAGGTGAGGCCGGGTCGCCGGCCGCGAGGGTCCACGCGGACGGGTCGTCGCCGGGGGCCTGGAAGCGGTCGCGGTGCTGCAGCAGCAGGCCGCCGCTGATCGCGCGCATCTCCACGGTGTCGCCCTCGTCCGCCGGCGGCGCGACGAGCAGGCGGATGTTCTTCTTGCCCTGGAGGATCTCGACCGCGCCGTCCTCGAAGGCCGGGGCGACGAGCACCTCGGTGAAGATCTCCGCGACCTGCTTGGCCAGGTCCACCGACACGGGACGGTTGGTCGCGATCACACCGCCGTACGCCGAGACCGGGTCGCACTCGTGGGCCCGGCGGTGCGCTTCGGCGATGTCCTTGCCGACCGCGATGCCGCACGGGTTCGCGTGCTTGATGATCGCCACCGCCGGCTCGCTGAAGTCGTAGGCGGTACGGCGGGCAGCGTCGGCGTCGACGTAGTTGTTGTACGACATCTCCTTGCCGTGCAGCTGCTCAGCGGCCGCCAGCCCACCCTTGCCGTTCACGTACAGCGCCGCCGGCTGGTGCGGGTTCTCGCCGTACCGCAGTACGGCGGACTTGTCCCACGACGAACCCACCCACGCCGGGAAGCCCGACCCCTCGCCGCTGTCGGTGAGCACGTTGCCCATCCAGGACGCGACGGCCAGGTCGTACTCGGCGGTGTGTACGAACGCGTCCGCGGCCAGCCGCTGCCGCTGCTCCAGCGAGAAGCCGCCCTCACCCAGAGCAGCCACCACCTCGGCGTACCGCGAAGGAGACACCACAACAGCCACGCTGGCGTGGTTCTTGGCCGCGCCGCGAACCATCGACGGGCCGCCGATGTCGATCTGCTCGATGCACTCGTCCACCGACGCGCCGGACGCGACGGTCTGGGTGAACGGGTACAGGTTGCTCACCAGCAGGTCGAACGGCTCGACCCGCATCTCGGCCAGCTGCTCGACGTGATCGGGCTTGCGGACGTCGGCGAGCAGGCCGGCGTGCACCATCGGGTGCAGCGTCTTGACCCGCCCGTCCAGGCACTCGGGGAACCCGGTCAGCTCCTCGACCTTGGTCACCGGCACCCCGGCTGCCGCGATCCGCGCCGCGGTGGAGCCGGTCGACACCAGCTGGACGCCGGCGGCGTGCAGCGCGGCAGCGAGCTCCTCCAGACCGGTCTTGTCGTAGACGCTGATCAGCGCCCGGCGGATCGGCCTGCGGTCGGTGCTCACTTCAGTCGAACCTTTCGTCCGGTGATGGT
Organism: Kribbella sp. NPDC048837; assembly: GCF_055586945.1. Lineage (NCBI taxonomy): Bacteria > Bacillati > Actinomycetota > Actinomycetes > Propionibacteriales > Kribbellaceae > Kribbella > Kribbella sp. NPDC048837. Next base: position 1,129,911 of record NZ_JBVJHF010000002.1, on the reverse strand, counting down.
CCAGCCTTCGCGGACCAGGCGGCCGACCCACTCCACCAACTGGCGGCGTTCGACCTCCTTGATCCGTTCGGTCAGGGTTTCTTCGGTGTCGTCGTCCTCGACGGGTACGACGACCTGCGCGATGATCGGCCCGGTGTCGACGCCGCCGTCCACGAAGAACAGGGTCGCGCCGGCCACCTTGACGCCGTACTCGAGCGCGTCCCGGGGACCGTGGATCCCGGGGAACGCGGGCAGCAGCGCGTTGTGGGTGTTGATGTAGCGGTCGCCGAAGGCGCCGAGGAAGTCGTCGCCGACCAGCTTCAGGAACCCGGCCGACACCACCAGGTCGGGCTTGTACTCCGCGACGGACGCGGTCAGCGCGCGATCCCAGTCGGCCCGCTCGGCGTAGTCCTTCACCTTGTGTACGAAGCTCGGCACTCCGGCGGTCGCGGCGCGGTCCAGCCCGGCGATCCCGTCCCGGTCGGCTCCGACGGCGACGACCCGGGCGCCGTACGCCGGATCGGCGCACGCGTCCAGGAGGGCCTGCAGGTTCGACCCCGATCCCGACACGAGCACGACGAGGCGCGCGGGCTCAGGAGTGGGCGCAACGGGGTCTGTCACGCGCCAAACCTTATCGCTCGGCGTCGGACTCGCTGTCAGCCGGTCGACGGGAGGCGGCCACCGCGGCGGTGATCGCGGCCCCGATCGCCATCCCCGCGGCCAGTACGCCGGCCGCCGGCAGAGCCCCCGGGATCCCGACCGCGGACATCCGGCCAGGTCCGGCCGAACCACCGGAGATCGCCATCAGCACGTACAGCAGCACCCCGGCGAGCAGAGCCGCGATCGCGCCCCGCAGGGCGAACGCATCCCACCCGAGCGCCTCAGCGTCCTGATCCGCGAGCCCACGCCGCACCACGACCAGTCCGGCGACCACACCGGCGACCAGCGGCACCACAGCCGTCAGAGCCAGCAAGTACGTCGGTGTCGCGCCGTCCGCCGGTACAGCGGCCAGCAGCGGAAGCGCAGGCAGGTTCCCGACATCCACTCCGGTCGGGGCGATCGTCGTACCCACTCCCAGCTGGAATCCGGGTCCGGCGAGGAAGGAGACGACGTACAGGACCATGTTCGGCACCAGCATCAGGCAGATGGCGAACAGCACCACCGACCCGATCACGCCGGCGTCCAGCAGCTCCAGCATCCCGGTGATCCGGGAGAAGTGGATCGCCAGCAGTACGCCGTACAGGACGGAGGCGATCGCGATCACGGTCAGTACGGCGGCCACCGCGGCCGGCACGGTGTCCCGCAACCCCTTGGGAGTCGCGTCGGCGATGTCCTCACCCGCACCGGACTCGACCAGTACGCCGATGGTCCCGGCGACCAGCGCGAGTGAGGCGGCTCCGAGGAACGCGGACAGCGGGGACACCTTGAGCGCACCGTCCGCCGTGAGCAACGCCACGATGAGCGCACCGAGTCCGTAGACCACGGCGAACACCCCGGACAGCAGGATGAGGTCCTGGGTCCGGTCGGCCCCGCTGCTGCGGGCAGCGGACTTGCCACCGCGATACAGGCACCAGGCGAAGAACAGGGTCAGGCCGAGCGGCGCGACTGTCAGGGAACCACCCCCGAGCGTCACACCGGCCTTGTGGGCGACCAGCCAGGCCGATGCGCCCGCGCGGATCGCTCCGGAGGCGCCACCGAAGGTCGCGGCGAGCCAACCGATCACGGCGACCGCGGCACACGTCAGGAGACCCGTCAGCAGGCAGGCGCCGGAGGAGATCACCGCCGAGACGACCACGGGCTTGGTCGGGGCCGTGACCTCCGACGGGGCGGGCCCGGGAGCCTGGTGTGGTCCGCCGTCACGGGCACCCGGGCGGCTCAGCATGTCGGTCATCTGACACCTATCGTCTCCCCGGCCTTGGACACCACTCGTCCTGACACGCCGGATATGGAAGACTTCAGCCCGCTCGCTCACGCTCGGTTCCCGCTTCTTGACCTGCGGGTAGCTGTTTGTGAGCGGCCAGGGTCCACCGGGTACTGTCGGGTGGAATCAGTCAGGAGGTCGAGCTTTGGCCGGTTCCCACCGCGCACCACGCGGCGGCGGTCGCGCCGCTGCCCGGGAAGCGCGCCGGCAGAAGGCGCGCAAGCGGAACCAGACCATCGCCGCCGGCGCCGCGGTCGTGGTGCTGGTCGGCGGCGGCGGCGTCGCAGCGCTGAACGCGTTCGGCGGCGACAACGCGTCCGGCGCGAGGGCCGGCAGCGGCCCGTCCGACGACAAGCCGAGCAACTCGGACCTGCTGGCCGACAACAAGGTCCTGCTCGACGGGACCACCGCGAAGCCGTTGTCCGCGACCGGCGCCTGGGCGGTCACCAAGACCGACGACGGGGGCACCGCCCCGGACCGGGCGTTCGTCTGCCAGTCCCAGCGGTTCGCCGACCCGGCCGGACTGCGCACCTGGGTCCGCACGCTAACCAACTCGGTCACCAAGGACACCGCGGTGCAGTACGTCGAGGTGTCGAACGACAAGGCCGCCGCGGGCAAGACGTACGCCTCGGTCGTCGGCTGGCTGAGCCAGTGCTCGGCCGCGCAGACGCGGCTGGCCTCCAGTTACGTCACCACCGGCGTCGGCGAGCGCGGCGTGATCGCGATCTTCAGCCAGCCGGCCGGTGCCAAGACGAAGTACAAGACGGTCTCGGTGTCGCTGGCCGGCCAGGCCACCATGGTGCTCGAGCACGACACCCTCTCCGCGACGCAGCCCAAGCCGGACGCGGTCCTGGCCGCGGCGAGTGCCGGGATGAAGCAGATCTGCGCCCAGTCCGGCGGCTGTGGCACCGGAGCACCGCTGGCCCGGGCCGGCCTGCTGCCGAACACCGACTCGCCCGGGTTCATGGCACCGGTCGACCTGCCGGTGCTGGCCGACATCGACAAGCCGTGGGTCAGTAGCCCGGCTGCGAAGAGCAACGCCGACACCGGGTGCGAGAAGATCAACTTCAAGACCGCGAAGCCGCTGAAGTACGGCACGCTCACGTACGTGACGCCGGAGGCGAAGGTGCCGACCGAGTTCGGCCTCGACGACACGGTCGCGAAGTTCGCCACCCCGCTGGCGGCGAGCAACTTCGTCACGCTGATCCGCAAGAACGTCGACGGCTGCGAGAAGTCGGTCTCCAACGCGAAGGTGGAGTCGACCGGCTCGATCGCGACCAGCACGATCAAGGGCGAGAGCTGGCTGGCGACGTACGACACCGGGAACGGGAAGAAGTTCACCTACCGGATCGGGATCGCGGGGTCGGGCGATCGCGCGGTCTACCTGGTGTTCCCGGTGCTGAAGGACCTGGACATCACGGACGCGGCGTTCAACGAGACGCTGACCCGGGCCGCCGAGCGCTCTTCGACGTACAAGTAGGCAAACACAGAAGAACGGGACCTGCAGGCCGCAGGTCCCGTTCTTCGTGTTCGTAGCCTTACTTGGTCAGGCCCTGCATGATCCCGCGCATCAGGTTGGCGGTCTCGCTCGGCGTCTTGCCGACCTTCACGCCGACCGACTCGAGAGCCTCCTGCTTCGCGGCCGCCGTGCCGGAGGAACCGGAGACGATGGCACCCGCGTGGCCCATGGTCTTGCCCTCCGGGGCGGTGAAGCCCGCGACGTAGCCGACGACCGGCTTGGTCACGTTCTCCTTGATGAACGCGGCCGCCCGCTCCTCGGCGTCACCACCGATCTCACCGATCATCACGATCGCGTCGGTGTCAGGGTCGTTCTGGAACGCGGCCAGCGCGTCGATGTGCGTCGTCCCGATGATCGGGTCGCCGCCGATGCCGATGGCCGTGGAGAAGCCGAAGTCCCGCAGCTCGTACATCATCTGGTACGTCAGCGTGCCGGACTTGCTGACCAGGCCGATCCGGCCCTGGCCGGCGATGTCGGCCGGGATGATGCCCGCGTTCGACTCGCCCGGGGTGATGATGCCGGGGCAGTTCGGGCCGATGATCCGGGTGGTGCCGGACGCCTGCGCGGCGGCGAAGAACGCCGCGGTGTCATGCACCGGCACGCCCTCGGTGATCACCACGACCAGCGGTACGGCGGCCTCGATCGCCTCCAGCACCGCGTCCTTGGTGAACTTCGGCGGCACGAAGATGACCGAGACGTTCGCGCCGGTCTCCTTCACGGCGTCCGCGACGGTGCCGAAGACCGGCACCGACTTGCCGTCGAAGTCCTGGCTCTGGCCCGCCTTGCGCGGGTTCACGCCGCCGACGATGTTGGTGCCGGAGGCAAGCATCCGGGTGGTGTGCTTGGTGCCTTCGGAGCCGGTCATGCCCTGGACGATGACCTTGCTGTCCTTGGTCAGGAAGATAGACATTGTTCGGCGATCCCTTACTTCGCAGCCAGCTCGGCGGCGCGCCTGGCGGCGCCGTCCATGGTGTCGACCCGCTCCAGACCGGTGAGGCCCGCCTCGTCGAGGATCCGGCGGCCCTCCTCGGCGTTGTTCCCGTCCAGCCGGACGACCAGCGGCTTGGTGACGTGCTCGTCCCGGCTCGCCAGCAGCTCGAACGCCTGCACGATGCCGTTCGCGACCGCGTCACAGGCGGTGATGCCGCCGAACACGTTCACGAACACGCTCTCCACCTGCGGGTCGGAGATGATGATCTCCAGGCCGTTCGCCATCACCTCGGCGCTCGCGCCACCACCGATGTCCAGGAAGTTCGCCGGCTTCACGCCGCCGAACTCCTCACCGGCGTACGCGACCACGTCGAGTGTCGACATGACCAGGCCGGCGCCGTTGCCGATGATGCCGACCGAGCCGTCCAGCTTCACGTAGTTCAGGCCCTTGGCCTTGGCCGCCGCCTCCAGCGGGTCGGCCGCCGAGACGTCCTCGAACTCCGCGTGGTCCGGGTGCCGGAAGTCCGCGTTCTCGTCCAGGGTGACCTTGCCGTCCAGGGCCTCGACGTTGCCGTCGGCGAGCTTGACCAGTGGGTTCACCTCGACCAGCGAGGCGTCCTCGGCGATGAAGACGCCGTACAGCTTGACGATCTCCGGTACGACGGCGTCGATCACGTCGGCCGGGTACTTCGCGGCCTCGGCGATCTCGCGGGCCTTCGCCTCGTCCACCCCGGTGGCCGGGTCGATCGAGATCTGCGCCACCGCGTCCGGGTTGGTGTGCGCGACCTCCTCGATCTCCATGCCGCCGGCGGCCGACGCGATGCAGAGGTAGTTGCGGTTCGCCCGGTCGACCAGGAAGGAGAAGTAGTACTCCTCCGCGATCGCCGCGGCCGGGACGATGTTCAGGATCTTGACGATGTGACCCTTGATGTCCAGCCCGAGGATCTCGCGGGCCTTCTCCTCGGCCTCGTCCGGGCTGCTCGCCAGCTTGACGCCACCGGCCTTGCCGCGGCCACCGGTCTTCACCTGGGCCTTCACGACCACCCGGCCGCCGATCGTCTCGGCCGCCGCGCGGGCTTCCTCCGCAGTGGTGACGACCTCACCCACGGTCGTCCGCACTCCGTGCTTGGCGAAGACCGTCTTCGCCTGGAATTCCATCAGATCCACGAGTGTGGTCCCTCTCTCGCCTGTACGGGATCCTGACACTAGCCACCCTCGCGCTCGGGGCAACAGTCGGGGTCGTCGCTGAGACGACCGTCACAGCCTCTCCGTGTCCTCGTGTCAGGCTAGGGCACATGAGTGACCCAGGAACCAGACCAGCTGACGACTGGTGGCGTAGCGCCGTCGTCTACCAGGTGTACCCGCGCTCGTTCGCCGACGCCGACGGTGACGGCACCGGGGACGTGAACGGCATCCGGGCCCGGCTGCCCTATCTGGCCGATCTCGGCGTCGACGCGATCTGGATCAGCCCCTGGTATCCGTCCCCGCTGCTCGACGGCGGGTACGACGTGTCCGACTACCGGGACATCAACCCGGAGTTCGGCACGCTCGCCGACGCGGACGCGCTGATCACCGAGGCGCACGCGCTCGGGCTGCGGATCCTGATCGACCTGGTGCCGAACCACTGCTCCTGGGAGCACCCGTGGTTCAAGGCCGCGCTGGCGGCGGAGAAGGGTTCGCCCGAGCGTGACCTGTTCTGGTTCCGCGACGGCAAGGAGGGCGGCCTGCCGCCGACCAACTGGCCGGCCGCGTTCGGTGGCGGTGCGTGGCAGCAGATCGACGACGGGCAGTGGTACCTGCACCTGTTCGACATCTCCCAGCCGGACTGGAACTGGGACAACCCGGCCGTGATCGAGGAGTTCGACGCGATCCTGCGGTTCTGGTTCGACCGGGGCGTCGACGGGTTCCGGATCGACGTGGCCGACTCGATGGCCAAGGATCCGGACATGCCCGACGTGGACCTGCTGCACAACGGCGAGCCGACCCACGAGAAGTACGTCGGCCATCCGTTCTACGACCAGCCGGGTGTGCACACCATCCACCAGCGCTGGCGGGCGATCGCCGACGAGTACGCCGACACGCCGCAGGGGCCCCGCGTGTTCGTCGCGGAGGCGTGGTTGTCGCCGGCCGAGCGGCTGGCGCAGTACGTACGGCCCCACGAACTGCATTCCGCGTTCAACTTCGACGTACTGCAATGTGCGTGGGACGCGAAGGAGTTGCGTGAGGTCATCGACCACACCACGGACAACCTGTGGGCGGTCGGGGCGCCGGCGACCTGGGTGCTGAGCAACCACGACACGATCCGGCACCGCACCCGGTACGGGCGGGACCAGAAGGATGCGCTGCAGGGGGCGGGCGTCGTACCCACCGACCTCGAGCTCGGCCGCCGGCGCGCCCGGGCGGCCGCCCTCCTCGAGCTCGCGCTCCCCGGCGGTGCGTACGTGTACCAAGGTGATGAGCTGGGTCTGCCCGAGGTCGAGGATCTGCCAGAAGAGCTTCTCGACGACCCGACCTGGGAGCGTTCCGGCCATACCGTCCGCGGTCGTGACGGCTGCCGGGTCCCGATCCCGTGGTCCGGTTCGGAGCCGCCGTACGGGTTCGGCCCCGGCACCGGTCAGCCCTGGCTGCCCCAGCCCGCCGACTGGGCTCCGCTGGCCGCGGAGGCGCAGGCACCGGATCCGGACAGCCACCTCAACCTCTACAAGGCGGCCTTGCGCATTCGTCGCGAACACCCGGCGCTGGGCGAAGGCCGCCTCATCTGGGATGCGGAGGCGAGCCCTGGCGTCCTCTCCTTCACCCGCGAACCCGGCTTCCGCTGCGTGGTCAACCTCGGCGACACCCCGATCGAGCTCCCCGCCCACCAGCGGATCCTGCTCAGCAGCGAGCCTCTGACCGGGACCCAGCTCCCCACGGACGCCACCGCCTGGCTCGAGGTCTAAAAGGAAAACGGCCGGAGGAGACTCCGGCCGTTTCCTGTCAGACCTAGCGGTACCGCGCGCGATCCTCACGGTCGCGCCGATCCCGGTCGTCCCGTTCCCACCGCTCCCGGTCCTCCCGGGCGCGACGATCGCGGTCCTCCCGGTCCCGCCGGTCCCGGTCTTCGCGGTCCCGCCGGTCCCGGTCGTCCCGGTCCCGGCGGTCACGCTCTTCCGCCCGGCGGCGGAACCAGCTCACTTCACGCCACCTGCCGTGAGGCCGGCGACGATACGGCGCTGGAACAGCAGTACGGCGATCACCAGCGGGATCGTCACCACCACACCGGCGGCCATCTGGCTGCCGAACGGTTGGTCGCGTCCCGAGGCGCCGGTGAACTGCGAGATCACCACGTTGGCGGTCTGGTACTCCTTCTTGTTCACCATGCTCAGCGCGATCAGGAACTCGTTCCACGCCGCGATGAAGGTGATGATCGCGGTGGTGAACACACCCGGTGCGGCCAGCGGGAGGATCACCTTGCGGAACGCCTGGGCCGGCGTACAGCCGTCCACCATCGCGGCCTGCTCGAGCTCTCGTGGCATCTGCCGGAAGAACGCGGTCAGCAGCCACACCGCCAGTGGCAGCGCGAACGACAGGCTGGGCACGATCATCGCCTGGTAGGTGTTGATCCAGTCGATGTTGACGAACAGCTTCTTCAGCGGGATCACCAGCGAGATGCCCGGGAACATCGAGGTGACGATGATGATCGCCAGCACGAAGTTCTTGCCCCGGAACTCCAGCCGGGCCAGCGTGTAGGCCGCCACCATCCCGATGATCAGCGTCAGGATCGTCACCGTACCGGCCACGATCAGGCTGTTCAGCAGACCACGCTGGAACCCGGTGCCGGGCTTGAACACGTCGGTGAAGTTGGTGAACGAAATGGGCGACGGAATGACCGAGTTGTCGAACTGGTCGGTCGGCCGCCGCAGCGACGACACCACCATCCAGAAGAACGGCACCAGGCAGTAGAGCACGATCACCGCGACACCGATCAGCGGCAGCCAGCGCCGGTACCACGGCGCCTCGGCAGCCTTGATGTCGATAGCCCTCGGGGCCTTCTCAGCAACAGCCATCATTCACCTCCTAAGCCGCCACCGGCGGTCAGTCCGGCCACCGGGGCGCCGGCGGCCGGGTCCGCCTGCTTGGCCTGGCCCCGCCCGTTCCGGCCGTTCTTCTTCTTCGTCTTCCGCTGGATGGCGTCACCGAACACGTCGGCACCCAGCAACTTGACGAACACGTACGCGACCACAGCGACGTAGATGAACAGCAAGGTCGCGTACGCCGCCGCCGGCCCGTACCGGGTCTGGTTGGCTTCGAGGTAGGCCAGGATCGACAGCGTCTCGACCGACTCCTTGTTCGGGCCGACCAGCACGAACGGCAGGTCGAAGATCCGCAGCGTGTCGAGGATGCGGAACAGCACTGCCACCAGCAGCGCCGGCTTCACCAACGGCATCGTGATGTGGATGAACGTCGACCACACCCTGGCGCCGTCGACCTTGGCGGCCTCGTAGACCTCGTCCGGGATCGTCTGCAGGCCCGCGAGCACCAGCAGCCCGATGAACGGCGCGGTCTTCCAGGTGTCCGCGACGATGACCGACACCACCGACTGCCAGCCCTCGGTGGACCACAGGATCTGGGTGCCGAGCACGTCGTTGGCGATACCGTCGGCCTGGAAGATCCACTTCCACAGCAGCGCCGACACGACGGTCGGGATCGCCCACGGGACCAGGATGCTGGCCCGCACGATGCCGCGGCCCCGGAACGCCTTGTGCATCACCAGGGCCATCAAGACACCCAGCACGGTCTCGAGGAGCACGCAGGTGACGGTGAAGAACGTCGTGTTGTAGAAGGCGTTCCAGAATCGGGTGCCGGTCTCGCCGGAGAAGATCGCCGTGTAGTTGTCGAGCCCCACGAACTTGGAGCCCTGGACGATGAAGCCCGACTCGTCGATCTGTTGACCGCTCGTGTACAGCGACTCGCGCAACGCCGCGAGGATCGGCAACCCGACCACCAGGATCAGCACGATCATCGTCGGCGACAGCAGCAGCGCGGCCAGCCGGCCGGTGCCTTCGTTGAACGAGCTCCGCTTGGGCTTCTTGGTGGTCTCCGGTGTCGGTCGCTCAGCGACCGGGACGGATGTACTCACCTCTGCCTCCTTCTCTCTGCCCGCCTCCGGCGGGCAGCGACAGGCCGGGGCCGGCACGTAGCTGTGAAGCTGCGCGCCGGCCCCGCCGCTTCGGTCATTGCGTGATGAGCGAGCTCAACTTGGTCTGCAGCTGGGTCAGTGCGTCCTTCGGCGTCATCGTGCCGGTCAGGGCGCCGTACGCCGCCTCCTGGATCGCGGTCGTGACGTCGCCGTACTTGACCACCTTCGGCCGCGACTTCGCACCCTCGATCGAGGCCTTCAGCGGCGCCAGGTACGGGAACTGCTTGTTCAGTGCCGGGTCGTCGTACAGCGAGGCCCAGGTCGGCGCCTGCGACGTCTTCTCGACGTTCGCCTTCTGCCGGTCCTCGCTGGACATGAACTTGATGAAGTCCGCCGCGGTCGCCTTGTTCTTGGCGAACTCCGAGATCGCGTAGTTGTGACCACCCAGGGTGGACACGCCCGCACCGGTCTGGCCCGGCAGCGGCGCGACCGCGAACTTGCCGGCGATCTTCGACGAGCCGTCGGTCTTGCCGGCCAGCGCGTACACGTACGGCCAGTTGCGGTGGAAGAGCAGGTTGCCCTCCTGGAACGCCCGGCGGCCTTCCTCTTCCTTGTAGGTGATGGCGGCCTTCGGGATGAAGCCCGTCTTGAAGCCCTCGGTCAGTGCGGTCAGACCGGCCAGCGCCTCCGGGGTGTCCACGTTCGGCTTGCCGTCGTCACCGACGACGACGCCACCGGCACTGTTGACGGCCTCGGAGAAGTTGACGGTCAGACCTTCGTACTTCTCGAACTGGCCCGAGTAGCAGCCGATGTTCTTGGCCTCCGGCAGTGCCTTCACCTTGGCACAGTCGGTGACCATCTCCTCCCAGGTCTTCGGCGCCTGCAAACCGGCCTTGTCCAGCAGGTCCTTGCGGTAGTACAGCAGACCGCCGTCGGACGTGACCGGGATGCCGTACAGCTTGTCGCGGTACTTCGCGGTGTCAACCGTTGACGGCAGCAACTTCCCGAGGTCCGGGAACTGGTCCGGCTGCAGCTCGGTGACCCAGCGGTTGGCCGCGAACTCGGCGGTCCAGACCACATCCAGGTTCAGCACGCTGAACGCGTCCGACTTGTTCTGCGCGTTCGAGATCATCTGCGCGCGTTGCTGGTCCGCGGACTCAGGCAGCTCGGACACGGTGACCTTCTCGTCCGGGTGCTGCGAGTTCCACGCGTTGACCTGGTTCGTCAGGTTCCCGGACGTGTCCTTGCCGGTGGCAAACGTAATCGGGCCGCGACCCTCAAGCGCTCCCCCGGTCGAGGTACCTCCGCTGCTCTCATCGTTCCCGCCACCACACGCGGACGCCAACAGCACCAGGCTGCTTGCGACGGCCACGAAAGCCGTCTTGCGTGTGTGTGATCGTTCAAACCTCATCGTTTACCTGCCCTCTCCCGATGGGACATCGCTTGGTCCTGCGTCAGCGGGGCGCAGTCCCCCACCGCACTGCGATCCGCCCTGTCCGGACAGTAACCGAGATCGGGGCCGATGTGTTCTGAGCCACACACACGTCCCCAATTCGACAGTCTCTGAAACGGACAGCCGCATGGCTGTATGCGACCGCGATTCGACAGCCCGCACAACGGGGTATTTCTTAACGATTCGGTATTACCGGCAAGTAACCTAACTGAACGCGCCGTAACCGTTCAGAACGACTCCGGGCAGTCGCCATCACGCTCCGGAGCGGATCCGGGCCCTTCCGGTACGACGGAAGGCCCCTTGTCGCCGTACCGGGGATCAGGCCGTGGAGGCGGAGGCGTCGCCGACGTTGCTGCGGACCCAGTCGACGATCTCGGTCGTGGTGGCGCCGGGGGTGAAGATCTTGTGCACGCCGAGCTCGGCCAGCGGCTGCAGGTCGGCGTCCGGGATGATCCCGCCGCCGAACACCACGATGTCCTCGGCCTCGCGCTCGACCAGCAGCTCGCGGACCCGCTTGAACAGGGTCATGTGCGCGCCGGACAGCACCGACAGCCCGATCGCGTCGGCGTCCTCGGCGATGGCGGTCTCGACGATCTGCTCCGGGGTCTGGTGCAGGCCGGTGTAGATGACCTCCATGCCGGCGTCCCGCAGGGCCCGGGCGACGACCTTCGCGCCCCGGTCGTGGCCGTCCAGGCCAGGCTTGGCGACGACGACGCGCAGAGGACTCGTAGCAGGCATGCTCGCAGGCTAACCGGTCCGTACCTCACGGATAAGACACGAAGGTGTGTGTTCCCCGACACGCGGGACGGGAACCGGTTACCTTGAAAGAGATCGGACCATTCGGGGGGTCTGGTTTGTGAGGAGTCGCCCATGAGCACCTGGCAGGACGACATCCGCGGCGCACTGGACGGACTCGCGTACGGCGCCCGGTCCGCCCTCACGCCCCGCGTACTGCACGGCGCGGCCGTGGAGATCGGCTGGCTCACCACCCACCTGGCGATGTATCCGCTCGGCCTGGTCGGCGGCTCCGGCTCCCGGACCGAACGGCTCACCCTGGCCGGCCTGACGCCGGCCCAGCGCAGCCTGCTGGTCAGCAACGTCCGCGCCGCCGGTACGCCGATCCTGCTGGCGCACGGGATCATCGACAACCACACGATCTTCGCGCTGATGCGCCGGCAGCTCCAGCGGCGCGGGTTCAGCAGCATCCACACGTTCTCCTACTCACCGCTGACGCTGGACGTACGCCGTACCGCGGAACGGATGGGTCAGGAGATCGAGGCGATCTGCGAGGCCTCGGGGTCGGACCAGATCCACGTCGTCGGGCACAGCCTGGGCGGACTGATCGCGCGGTACTACGTCCAGCGGCTCGGCGGTCATGGGCGGGTGCACACCTGCGTGACCCTCGGGACGCCGCACCAAGGGACGGTCGCGGCCCGGCTGCTGCCGTGGCCGCTGGTCAAGCAGGTCCGGCCGGACAGCGACCTGATGTCCGAGCTGGCCGAGCCGGCGCCGGACTGCCGGACCAGGTTCGTCGCGTTCTACAGCGACGTCGACCAGCTGATCGTGCCGCAGCGGCGGGCCCGGATCCGGCACCCCGACCTGCTGGCGAGCAACGTGCGGATCCGCGGCGTCGGCCACCTGTCCCTGCCGTTCCACGGCGAGGTCGTGCATCAGATCACCGGAATGCTGGCGCATCTGGACGAGCAGGACTCGGTCGCCTGAGTTGTCCTGACATGCTCAGTTTTGCCTGATCAGACAGCTTTTTGGGCGGCTTCCGCCAGATGCACGTGCAGCGGCTCATGCAAAAGTTTCGTGAAGGTGGCCGGGAAAAGTGGGGGGCAGGGTTTGTGGGCTCGTGACTGATCCGTTATCGTGCGTGAGTCCCCGGCGGGAATAAACCCCCACCAGGGATGGACAGTGCCCCTCCCCTGTGACCGAAAGGCCACGTTGTGTCCCAGCACCGTGCCGCGGGAGACCGCGTCACGCCCGGCAACGCTGCGCGCAAGCCCGGCGCAGGACGTCACAGTGCCAAGCATCGTGTTGCCAGGCGTAACACCCCCAGCAGTACCCAGATCGTCGGTCTGACCGCAGCGCTCGCTGCGGCGGCGGGAGCTGTCGGTTTCAGCCACAGCTCGCTCGCCTCGCCGACGCAGGCCAACTCGGCGGTGAACCTTGCCGCCCTGAGCCTGGACAACGGGAACCTGTCCGGCATCACCACCGCACGCATCCAGGCGCGTCAGCTCGCCACCCGTGACTCCTCCCGGGTCCAGCTGGCCGACACCGGGACGACCAAGAAGCAGGCCGCGGCCGCCCAGCTGGCCAAGGCCCGGGCCGCCAAGCTCACCGCCAGCCAGGCGCTGACCGCCAAGCGCGCGAGCGCCCTGGCGCTGGCGAAGGCCAAGGCCGCCGAGGCCGAGAAGAAGGCCCGCGAGTCGGCCACCCGCTGCGAGATCATGGTCACCGGCTACCACATCACCGCGACCTTCGGTCAGGGCGGCAGCCGCTGGGCCCACAACCACACCGGCCTGGACTTCGCCGCGCCGATCGGCACGCCGATCCGCAGTGTGATGAAGGGTGTGGTGATCTTCGCCGACTGGGCCGGGGCGTACGGCCGCCAGGTCCAGGTCCGGCACGAGGACGGCACCGTCACCTGGTACAACCACATGTCGAAGTTCAGCGTGTCGGTCGGCGAGACGGTGTACGCCGGTGACCAGGTCGGCGCGATCGGCATGACCGGCAACACCACCGGCCCGCACCTGCACTTCGAGGTGCACCCGGACGGCGGCGAAGCGATCGACCCGGCGCCCTGGCTGCGCAACCACTGCGGCCTGGACCCGTACACCGCCGGCTGACCTGACTAAGCTGCCGCGCATGCGTCCGGCAGCAGGTGAGGTCCTGCACTTCTCCGAAGATCCGACCATCCGGATCTTCCGGCCCCACGTCGCGAAGACGGCGTCGAAGGCCACCCCCTACGTGTGGGCCGTCGGTCCCGACCGAGCCCCCGACTACTGGTTCCCGAGGCAGTGCCCCCGCGCGATGGCGTGGGTCGAGTGGAGTGGCATCCGGATGCGGAACGCCCGGCCATGACGTCGTACGGCGGTGTTGCCGAAGCGGCCTGGGGCTGGGTCCTCGAGCAGGTCCGGTGGGACGACGACGGCCCGTGGATCCCGGAGGCAGCAGGCGGCGAGAAGCAGACCGAGTACCGCGACGGCATGCACAGCGGCCTCGGTGGACTCGCCCACACGCTGGCGGAGATCCGGCTCACCCGTCCCTGGTCCACCAGCGAGCAGAAGTTGGCGAGGGCCATCGCCGACCGCATCCGCACCGCCATCCCGACAGAAACGTCGGCCACCTACTTCGACGGCCTCGTCAGTTCGATCGGCGTCCTGACGGCGCTGGGTGAGCCCGGGTCGGGTGCCGCTGTCGAGCGCACACTGGAGATCGCTACCGGAGACGGCTGGCACGAGACCTTCCTCGAAGCGGCGGACAAGTACCGGCCGGGCGCCGTGGCCAACGACGCCACCCTCGGCACCGCCGCGGTCCTGATGGGCGGCCTCTGGGCCCTCCGCCACGGCGAGCAGGCCCGGCCACTGGCCGATCGGGCCGCCGATCAGCTGCTGGCCGAGCAGGAGGAAACGCCGAACGGCCTGAACTGGCTGTTCGTGCCGCGCCGGTTCGTGCTCGACCCACCGGTCGAGATGCCGAACTTCTCCCACGGCCTGGCCGGCATCGCCGCGGCGCTGGCCATGGCCGGCGTCGAGTTGGGGCGCCCGGAGCTCGTCGACGCGGCTCGGCGGGGTGCGGAGCATCTGGTCACGCTCGGGATCAACGACGGCAAGGGTTTCCGGGTGCCGCGGGTGATCCCGTGGGCCGAGCGCCACGGCGACGAGTACACCTACAACTGGTGCCACGGCGGTCCTGGTACGTCGCTGCTCTTCACGGCCCTCGACTACGCCGGAGTCGAGCAGGTCGCCGGTGAGCCGACGATGACCTGGCACCGGCGCTGCCTCGAGAGCGTGCGGCACTCGGGTGTCCCGGAGCGCGTCTACCCGGGCTTCTGGGACAACGACGGCCGTTGCTGCGGTACGGCGGGGGTCGGCGACGTCTTCCTGGATGCGTGGCACCGCAACGGCGACGAGCACGACCTGGAGTTCGCCGTACTGCTCGCGGATGCCCTGGTAACACGGGCGATCCGCGACGGGCGGTCGGCGTACTGGCGGTTCATCGAGCACCGCAACGAGGAGCCGCTGTTGCCGCCGGGGGTGGGGTGGATGCAGGGGGCGGCGGGGATCGCGGCGTACCTGTTCCGGATCGAGCGGGTGCTCGGCCGCAGTACCGACGCGGTGGCGCGGATGGACAACTGGTGGGCGCTCAGACGGTGATGACCACCTTGCCCCGGGCGTGCCCGGTCTCGAGGTAGGCGATGGCGTCGGCGGCGGCCGAGAGCGGGTAGGTGCGGTCGATGGCCGGGGTGAGCCGGCCGGCTTCAGCGAGTTCGCGGAGGGCGACCAGGTTGGCCTTGCTCGCCGCGGCGGTGAAGAGGACCACGCGATGGTGGACGAACGGAGCCACGGCCATTCCGCGGATCATCAGGCCGAGTGGGCCGAAGAGGCTGCCGCCACTGAAGACGCCGCCTCCGGACAGCACGAGGAGGCCGTTGCGGACCAGCGGTCGCCGGAGGGCGGTCAGGGACCGGTTGCCGACGAGATCGAGGACGACGTCGTACCGGCGGTCGGTGCGGCTGAAGTCGGTGGTGGTGTAGTCGACAACCTCGTCGGCGCCGACGGATCGGACCAGGTCGACGTTCGTGGTGCTGCAGACGCCGGTCACCTCGGCTCCCAGCGCCTTGGCGATCTGTACGGCGAAGGTGCCGACGCCGCCGGCCGCGCCGTTGATCAGGACGTGCTGGCCGGGCTGGAGCTTGGCCACGTCTCGGACGCCGATCAGAGCGGTGTTGGCGGCCAGTGGTATCGCGGCCGCCTGGTCGAAGGAGAGGTTGGCCGGTTTCGCCGCGACCCGGTCCGCGGGGGCGGCGACGTACTCGGCGAAGGCTCCGTTGGCTTCGCCGTACACCTCGTCGCCGACCTGCAGACCGGTGACCGCAGGCCCGACCGCTTCCACGGTGCCGGCGAAGTCCGTGCCGCGGATCGTCACGTTGGGCCGGCGCCAGCCGAGGTCGGCGGACGGGCGGGCCACGTACGGGTCGCCGCGCATCACGTGCCAGTCGCGGGCGTTGACCGAGGCCGCACGGACCTTGACCAGCACGTCGTGATCACCCGGCGCCGGGCGGTCGGTGTCGGTGAACTCCAGCACGTCGGCTGATCCGTAGCGGTACTGAACGATGGCCTTCATGGTCGCCCCCTTACAGCGTAAGTCTTACGTCGTAAGGTTGGCTTACGCTGTAAGAACAGTCAAGGGGTCAGCGCAGCCGATCGAGGCCGTCGAGGATCAGGTCGAGGGAGAACTCGAACTCGGCCTGGTCGTCGCACCAGCCGAGCGTGGAGTCCGGGTCGTCGTGGGCGATCTCGGTCAGCATGCCGACCAGGTTCGGGAGCTGGTCGGCGAGGTCGACGAGCATCCGCTCGGACGCGGCGCCGGCTCCGGCGGACGGGTCGAACAGCTCCTGCGAGAAGCCCAGGGCCCTGCTGCCCAACGCGTGCAGCGCGTGGTGCGCCAGGTCGTAGCTGAAGCCGCCGGAGCGCATCAGGCCGACCAGGCGGTCGTGGTACAGGACTACGGCCGGGCGCATCGTCGTACGGCTCTGCAGGAGCCGTGGCGCCCAGGGGTGCCGCAGCATGAGCTGACGGGCGGTCAGGATCCGCCGCCGCATCGCCGCCTTCCACTGATCGGCCCCGTCACCGCCGGCCGCGCCGGGTTTGTCGTCGTTGTCGACGATGGCGTTGAGCTCGTCCATCAGGACGTCGACGATGCCGTCGAGCAGGTCGTTCTTGTTGGCGACGTGGTAGTACAGCGACATCGCCTCGGCGCCGAGCGCGTCGCCGATCCGGCGCATCGTGACGGACTCGAGCCCGTCCGCGTCCGCGATCGCCACCGCGGCCCGCAGGACCCGGTCCCGGCTCAACGGAGTCCGCGGCTCAGAGGCCTGGGTCGCCACTTGGTCCCCTTCCCACGCTGGATTCGTACAGCGTAAGACAGGAGTCAGCGCTGCCAGACCTCAGCCGTGGTGAGGAAGGCGGAGGAGCCCGGCTTGTCGGGTGAGCCGTCGACCTGGACGAAGCCCGGGACCGACGCCCCGCCGATCGAGACGGTGGCGGACCGGACCGGGGCGATCACCAGGCTCAGGCTGTGGCTGCCCTCGGCGAGCTGGAAGTGGTCGGTCGCGAACAGCCGGCGATCGAGCACCCCGCCCATCTCGATCTGGATGTCGGCTGCCTTGGCGCTGAGGCCGTCGGCGAGATTCATCCGGACCTGGACCAGGTCGCGCTCGATCGCGGGCTCGTGCCACGGCAGGCCCTGCACCTCGAGGAACGAGCGGACGAAGTACCGCTCCAGCCAGGCGGCCAGGTCGACGTCCTCGGAGACCACCCGGACGATCCCGTCGAACCAGAGGATCACCGCCGTACCGGAGCCGCGGATGGACCAGTCGACCATCCAGATCGACGCGTACGCCGTCACCTTGCCGTTCTCGTCGAACAGCCGCAGCCCAGGGTTGGCCCCCGCCAGGATGATCCGGCGGTTGTTGTCAGCCGACTTCTTGGACATGGGGGACGCTTCCGGGAGGGGCCGAAGAGCCTTGATTGTCTCAATCTCCGGCTCGGACACAAGGTAAACGTCCAAAACCTTGACGGAGATATGCCTCAGATCTTCTCGACCGGCGCATAACGCAGCAGCAACCGCTTCACACCTTCGGATCCGAAGTCGATATCCGCCTGCGCCTGCTGACCCTCGCCGCGGACCACGACGACCGTGCCCATCCCGAAACTGTCGTGCACCACGCGGTCGCCCGGATTCAGGCTGATCACCGGCTTGTCGGAGGCGGTCTTGCGCGGCGGCTCGTAGCGGCTGGAGATGCCGCTGCCGCGGGTCGTCCCGGTCCCCGACCAGCGGGTGATCGCGGACTCGTCCCGGCGCCAGTCGAGCAGCTCGGCCGGGATCTCCTCGAGGAACCGGGACGGCGGGTTGTGCTGGGGAGCGCCGTACGCCGAACGCACGGCGGCTCGCGAGATCGCCAGCCGCTGCCGGGCCCGGGTGATCCCGACGTACGCGAGCCGGCGCTCCTCCTCGAGCTCCTTCAGGTCGGTCAGCGACCGCGAGTGCGGGAAGACGCCGTCCTCCATGCCGGTCAGGAAGACCACCGGGAACTCCAGGCCCTTCGCGGTGTGCAGCGTCATCAGCGTGACCACGCCACCGTCCTCGGCCGCGTCCGGGATCTGGTCCGCGTCGGCCACGAGCGCGACCCGCTCGAGGAAGGCCTGCAGGTCGGCGGCCTCGCCGGCCGCGGTCCGCTCCTCGACGAACTCGCGCGCCACCGAGATGAACTCGTCGAGGTTCTCCAGCCGGGTCTCGTCCTGCGGATCCGGTGACTTCTGCAGCTCCTCGTAGTACCCGGAGCGGTGCAGGGCGACGTCCAGGATGTCGTCCGGCGGGGCGCCCGAGTCGACCATCGCGGTCAGCTCGTCGAGGATGTCGACGAAGGCCTGGACGGCGTTCACCGACCGCGAGGCCATCGCGGGTGCGTCCTGGGCCCGGCGCAGCGCCTGGGCGAACGACGTCCGGTCCCGCGCCGCCAGCGCCTCGATCGCGGCCTCGGCCCGGTCGCCGATGCCGCGCTTGGGCACGTTCAGGATCCGGCGCAGCGAGACGGTGTCCTCGGGGTTGACCAGCACGCGCAGGTACGCGAGCGCGTCGCGGACCTCCTTGCGCTCGTAGAACCGGACGCCGCCGACCACCTTGTACGGATGGCCGGTGCGGATGAAGACCTCTTCGAAGACCCGGGACTGTGCGTTGGTCCGGTAGAAGACCGCCACGTCGGACGGCTTCACCGCGTCCGCGTCGGCGAGCCGGTCGATCTCGTCGGCGACGAACTGGGCCTCGTCGTGCTCGTTGTCGGCGACGTACACCGCGATCTGCTCGCCCTGGCCCTGGTCGGACCACAGGTTCTTCGCCTTGCGGCCCTCGTTGCGGCTGATCACCGCGTTGGCCGCGGTCAGGATCGTCTGGGTCGAGCGGTAGTTCTGCTCCAGCAGGATCGTCTCGGCGCCGGCGAAGTCCTCCTCGAAGGCGAGGATGTTGCGGATCGTCGCCCCGCGGAAGGCGTAGATCGACTGGTCGGAGTCGCCGACCACCATCAGCTCGGCCGGCGGCGCGGTCGGGCCGTTGTAGTCCGCCGGGTCCTCGCCACAGAGCTCGCGGATCAGCGTGTACTGCGCGTGGTTGGTGTCCTGGTACTCGTCGACGAGCACGTGCCGGAAGCGGCGGCGATAGTACTCACGGACTTCGGGGAAGGCCTGCAGCAGGTTGACCGTGGTCATCAGCAGGTCGTCGAAGTCCAGCGCGTTCGCCTGGGCCAGCCGCTCCTGGTAGACCCGGTAGCACTCGGCGTACGTCTCCTCGAGATGGTTCTCGGTCTTCGCCGCCGCGGTCTCGTGGTCGATCAGCTCGTTCTTCTGGGTGCTGATCCAGTTCAGCACGGCGCGCGGGTTGTACCGCTTCACGTCCAGGTCGAGCTCGCGGCAGACCAGCGTCATCAGCCGGCGCGAGTCGGTGTCGTCGTAGATCGAGAACGTCGAGCTGATCCCGAACCGCTTGATGTCGCGGCGCAGGATCCGCACACACGACGAGTGGAACGTCGACACCCACATCAGCTTCGCCCGCGGCCCGACCAGGTCCACCACCCGCTCGCGCATCTCGGCGGCGGCCTTGTTGGTGAACGTGATCGCCAGGATCGATCCGGGGTGCGCGTCACGCGCCGCCAGCAGGTACGCGATCCGCCGGGTCAGCACCCGGGTCTTGCCCGACCCCGCACCGGCCACCACCAGCAGCGGTTTGCCCGCGTGCACGACGGCGGCCCGCTGCTGCGGATTGAGCCCCTTCAGCAGCGCATCCGGATCGGTCCGATGCGTCTTCGGCTCTTCCAGCGGCACCGGGAGCTCATCAGGCGAGAACAGCGTAGTCATCACCCAACACCTTAGGCGCTCGCTCCGACAGTTACCGAACGCCGGTTCGAACCGGGTGTCGGGGACTTAGGGTGGGTGGGCATGGGACACCCGATGTTCGCGCGGCTCTATGCGCGGGTGCGGCCGCAGATGGATCACCAGGGCGCGGCCGGGCACCGAAAGCGGCTGCTGGACGGGCTGATCGGTCAGGTGATCGAGGTCGGCGCCGGTGACGGCGGGAACTTCGCGCACTATCCGGCCGGGGTGACGAGTGTGGTGGCCCTCGAGCCGGAGCCGTACCTGCGGGCCAAGGCCGAGCAGCTGGCCGCCGTCGCACCCGTGCGCGTCGAGGTCGTCAACGGTACGGCGGAACGCCTGCCGCTCGCCGACGACTCGGTCGATGCCGTGGTCACGTCGCTCGTGTTGTGCTCGGTCCCGGACCAGGCGGTCGCGCTCGCGGAGGCGTCCCGGGTGCTCCGCCCCGGCGGCGAGCTCAGGTTCTACGAACACGTCGCGGGACCGGCCGGCAGCCGGCTGACCACGGTCCAGCGCGTCGCCGACGCCACCATCTATCCCTGGTTCAGCGGCGGCTGCCACCTGCACCGCGACACCGCCGCGGCCATCACCGCGGCCGGGCTCACCATCACCACCCTGGAACGCTTCAACTTCCCGGCCACCGGCTTCAACCCGGCCGCACCACACATCCTCGGCCGAGCAGTCCGCCCATGACCGAAACCTCCCGGTACGACGCTCTGGTCGACCGCATCGAGATCCTCTACAACAACCACCAGCTTCCCGAGGCACTCAAGCTACTGAACGTCGAGAGCATCGGCCTCGACGCCTGGGCAGCCGAACTGGCTCATCTGAAGGCTTGTCTGCTGAGCACCTCCGGAGACCCGGACGCGGCGCTGCGGACCCTCCAGGACGCGAGTTCTGCCGGCGCCTGGTGGCGGCCGTCGATCCTCACCGACGACGATGATCTGGCGGCTCTTCAGGGACGGCGCGAGTTCCAGCAGCTGGTCGAGGTGTCGCGCGAGCGCGTCACCGATGACCCAGCCTCGCCGCTGATCGACCTCCCCGACGTACCGCCGATCGGTGTGGTGGTGGCATTGCATGGCGCCGGGCTGCGAGCCTCGCACGCGCGACGGGACTGGGCGAGTGTGCTGGAGCTCGGGCACGCACTGGTCTGTGTGGAGTCGTCGCAGCGGATGTCGCCGATGTACCGCACCTGGCCGGATCGCGAGAAGGCGGCCGGGGACATCGCCCGGGCGCTCGGCGAGTTGCCGGCCGGGCTGAACGGCGTACCGCTGGTCGCGGCTGGTTTCTCCGCCGGTGGCCGGGCTGCCCTGGACTGGGCGCTGAGCGCACGTCCGGTGCCCGTCGCCGGTGTGCTGCTGATGGCGCCCGCGCTGCGTGAGCTGCCCGCGGCGGCGACCGGACCATTGTCACCGGCAACGATCTGGATCGGTGCCGAGGACGATCTGCTCGAGGTCGTGACCGGCGCCGAGGAGCGGCTGACCGGCTACGGTTGCACGATCGAGCGGATCCCCGGACTCGGCCACACCTTCCCCGCGGACTTCGCCGATCGGGCGCGGCAGGTCCTCAGGACAGCTGACGGGTGAGCTGGAGCACGACCGGGGTGGGTGCGCCGAGCCAGAGCATCTTGGCGGAGTGGTCGTCGCAGGTGGTGATGCGGAGGCCGGGGACACCTTCGATGGTGCCTTCGTAGTCCTTGGCGGCGAGGTGGGCCACGACGGTCGCGAGCTCGGGGCCGTCCATCCACTCGACCCGGGCCAGGTCGGGACGGGCCTGCCACATGTCGACCCACGCGGCCGGGTCGTCGCCGAACAACGTCGTCCGCAGGATCATCGACACCGCGCCGAGCAGGGTCGCGGCCGGGGTGGCCGTCAGTTCCAGCAGGGTGCGCTCCGGCTCGGAGAGGTCGTCCGCCACCAGGATCGCGTTGTCACTCAGGTTCACCCGCAGGACATTGCCACAGGACCTTGTCCGCTGTGGGCAGACTTGCCGTCAGCAGAAAAGCTGGGGTCGGTGCGGTTCACCCGGTCAGGGTAGAAGACATGGCAGAAGACATGAAACCGCCGCTGTTCAACGAGTCGGCCCGGCAGCGGTTGCTCGGGCAGCGGATCGTCGTACTGGACGGAACCCTCGACGACGACAACGGGACCCTGCTGGCGACCCAGATCCTGACCCTGGCCGCCGAGGACCCGGACGCCGACATCGCGTTGTGGATCCACTCGCTCGGCGGCTCGGTGCCGTCGATGCTCGCGATCCGGGACGTGATGCGGCTGGTGCCGTGCGACGTGTCGACGCTCGCGATCGGACTGGCCTGCAGCGCCGGGCAGTTCCTGCTGTCGGCGGGTACGCCGGGCAAGCGCTACGCACTGCGGCACGCCAGGGTTCTGATGCACCAGGGGTCGGCCGGGATCGGCGGATCCGCGGTGGAGATCGAGATCCAGGCCAACGACCTGCGGCACATCCGCGACACGGTCCTGGCGCTGATCGCCGAGGACACCGGGCAGCCGTTCGACACCGTGCACGAGGACTCCCTGCACGACCACTGGTACACCGCCGAACAGGCCCGTCAGTACGGCTTCATCGACCACATCGTCGAGTCCTTCGACCAAGTGATGCCCGCACGGAAGGCGGCAGCATGAACGAACGAAGTGAGTTCATCATCAAGCGCAGCGCATCTCGTGTCTCATCCGCGCCCGGAGCGAAGCGAGGACGTGGATGAGCAGCTACACGATCCCGAACGTGATCGCGCAGCACCCGCGTGGCGAGCGGATCATGGACGTCTACTCGCACCTGCTCAGTGAGCGCATCATCTACCTCGGTACGGCGATCGACGCCGGCGTCGCGAACGCGTTGATCGCCCAGCTCCTGCACCTCGAGGTCGACAAGCCGGAGCAGGAGATCAACCTCTACATCAACTGCGAGGGCGGCGACATGACCGCGATGCTCGCGATCTACGACACCATGCAGTACATCCAGTCGCCGGTCGCGACGTTCTGCGTCGGCCAGGCGATCGCGGCCGGTGCGGTCCTGCTGGCCGGGGGCGCCGCCGGGCGTCGCGCCGTACTGCCGCATGCCCGCGTCGTCCTGCACCAGCCGGCCGCGCGGGGTCAGGGCACGATCCCGGACCTGATCCTGCAGGCCGACGAGGTGGTCCGGGTCCGCGGGCAGGTGGAGACGATCCTGGCGCGGCACACCGGGCAGTCGATCGAGCAGTTGCGGCACGACACCGACCGGGACCACGTGCTGACCGCGGACGGAGCGAAGGAGTACGGCATCGTCGACGAGGTGATCACCGAGCGGATCCCTCTCGCCGCCTTCGCCTGATCAGTCCGCCGCGGCGAGGACTTCGTCGGCGACGGCGGCGTGGTGGGCGAGGTCGGGCTTCGGGCGGCCGACCCGATTGGTGAGGTAGGCGTAGGCGATCCGCCGGTCCGGGTCGGCCCAGCCGAGGCAGCAGTTGCTGCCGTTGTGACCGAAGCTGCGCGGGCTGCTCGCCGACCCGAGCGAGCTGACCGCTCCCGGCACGGCCCGCGGGCCGCCGAGCTGGAAGCCCTGCGACCACCGGATCGGCGCCCGCGCCACCGGGTCGACCTCGCCCTCGCTGCTCGGCTCGACCGCGAGCGCCAGCGACTCCGGCCGCAACAGCCGGCCGCCCGGACCGACACCGCCCTGCAGCAGGGCCTGGTACAGCGCGACCAGATCCCGCGCGGTGGTGGAGATCCCAGCAGCGGGTACGACGGCCTCCCGGGTACTGCGCCGGTTCACCACGGACTGGATGAACGGGCCGGCCGGTCCGGCGGCACGCAGCGGGACGTGCCGCTCCCACTCGTCGGGCGGCAGCCCGAGATAGGTGTCGGCGACACCGAGTGGGTCGAGGACGAAGCGCCGTACCAGGTCATCGATCGGCCGGCCGCTGCAGCGGTGGGCGACCTCGCCGAGGATGAAGCCGAAGGCGATCGGGCTGTACGCGACCGAGCCGATCGGCCAGCGAGGGCGGGCGTCCTCGATGCGCCGCAGCGACCGGTCCCAGTCGGTCATCGCGCGGACGTCGCCCAGGTACGACCCCGCGGTCGACACACCGGAGCGATGCCGCAGCACCTGACGGACGGTGATCTCCCGCTTGCCGTTGTGCCCGAACTCGGGCCAGTACGCCGCGACCGCGTCGTCCAGGTGGAGCCGCCCGACCTCGACGAGCTGATGGATCACGATGGCGACGTACGGCTTGCTGGCGGAGAAGAGCCAGAACAGCGCGTCCGGCGGGCAGCCGAAGCTCAGGTCGACCACGACCTGTCCGTCGCGGACGACACACAGTTGCGCGATCGCCCCGCGGGCCTCGACCAGCTCGACCGCCGCACCGAGCCGGCCGGCGTCCAGGCCGACGTCCTGTGGTTCGCACGCGCCGCCGAACTCCATCGAACCTCCCTGGAATCCAGCTTGCCGTGCGAGGGCAAACAGCTAGGGTCGTCCGGGTGAGCGTGCCTGAGGCGAATCCGCGGCCGGACAGCGAGATCGAGCGGGTCCTGGCGGTGGTCGCGCACCCGGACGACATCGACTTCGGCGGGGCCGGCACGGTCGCGCTGTGGACCAAGGCCGGGATCGAGGTGCACTACTGCATCGTCACCGACGGTCAGGAGGGCGGCTTCGAACCGGACCGCGACCGGGCCGAGATCCCCGCCGTCCGCCGGGCCGAGCAGACCGCGGCGGCCGCGCACGTCGGGGTCACCGACCTGCACTTCCTCGGGTACGCCGACGGCGCGGTCGAGCCGACACCCGAGCTGGTCCGGGACATCGTGCAGCTGATCCGGCGGATCCGCCCGCAGCGCCTGCTGACCCAGTCACCTGACCGTCATTGGGCCCGGCTCCAGGTCTCGCACCCAGACCACCTCGCCACCGCGGAGGCGACCGTCCGCGCCTTCTACCCCGCGGCCGGCAACCCGTTCGCGTTCGCCGACCTCACCGAACAGGCCTGGGACGTCGGCGAGCTCTGGATGATGGAGCACCCCGAGCTCAACCACTACGTCGACATCACCGACTCCATGGACCAGAAGATCGCCGCCTTGACGGCGCACCCCAGCCAGCACCGCGATCCCGACTCGCTCGCCGACCACATGCGTGCCCTGAGCCGCCGCCGGGCGACCGCCGCCGGCTTCCCGGCCAACCGGTACGCCGAAGCGTTCACGGTCATCCGCCTGCTCTAAACGCGTTTGCGGTTGTCCGCCGGACCAGTCAGGGTGCGGGCATGACGATTTCTCATGCGGTGGTCGGTACCGGACCGGCGGTGTTGCTCGTACACGCGGGCGTGGCGGATGCGCGGATGTGGGCGCGGCAGGTCGAGGAACTGGCGGCGGACCACCGGGTGATCACGGTTGATCTGCGCGGGTACGGCGAGACTCCGCTGGCGGCGGGTGCCAAGTACTCGGACGCGGGCGACCTGCTGGACGTGCTGGACGAGGTCGGCGCGGACAGCGTGGCCGCGGTCGGTGCGTCGTACGGCGGGTACGTCGTACAGCAGGCGGCCAGCCGGCAGCCGGAGCGGTTCAACCGCCTGGTGCTGATCTGCGCACCGACGGACAACGTCCAGCCGACGGACGATCTGCGGGCCGTGTGGGGCGAGGAGAATCAGCTGCTCGAGGCCGGTGACGTCGACGCGGCCACCGACCTGATGGTGCGGAGCTGGATCGGTCCGGACGCGGACGACGCCGCGCGGGAGCTGCTCCGGGACATGCAGAAGCGCGCCTACGAGCTGCAGATCGCCGCGGGTGACGACGTCGACAACGAGGAGTACGCCGTCGAGCCGGAGAAGATCAGCGCGCCCGTGCGATTGATCACGGGCGCGCACGACTTCCAGTTCTTCGCGGACTCGGCGGCGTACCTGCAGGAACGACTGCCGAACGCCGAGCGGATCGACCTCCCGTGGGCCGGCCACCTGCCGACCCTCGAGCGTCCGTCCGAAGCGCTGGGCTTGATCCTCTAGTCGGCCAGGGCGCCCATCGGGTCCCAGGCCGGCAGAACGATCGGCTCGTCGTCGAGCCGTGCCTGGAGCTCGGCCGGCAGGGCGGACCGCCGTACGGCGATCTCGAAGACGTGCTCGCCGAACCACGAGTCGTTCATGGTCCAGAAGCCGTTGTCCGCCTTCTCGTCGCCCCAGCTGTTCTCCACCCGCCAGCGCCGCGGCTGCCCGTCGACCACGTCCACACCGGTGAACAGCATCGCGTGCGTCATCAGCGTCTCGTGGTGCACCAGGCGCTCGGCCTTGTTCAGGCTGAACTCGGTGTCGTAGACGGAGCCGTAGTCGTAGAGCTTGGCGTCCCAGTAGCCGAGGTCGGCGTTCATCTGCTTGCCGACGTCGCAGCCGAACCAGACCGGCTCGCCCCCGACGATCGCGTCCTGGGTCAGCTTCTTCATCAGGTCGATGTCGACGTTCAGGTAGACCACCGGCGGGGCGTCGATGACGTTGCCGAGGTAGTCGACGGTGAAGGTCCGGCCCACCGGGCTGGTCTCGCGCGGGTCGTGCACGAGGCAGACGTACTCGTCGACGGGTAGCTGGACGTACGCCGCGGCGAACTCGGCCGGTGTGGTCCAGCCGTCGCGGTGGAAGCCCTTGTCGTTGTCCTTCCACTGCCACAGGAACTTCTGCGGCGGCGTGCCGAGGTGGATGCTCAGCACCCGGTGCACGGTGGTCAGGATCTCCTGCTTGCGGTCCCGCCGCGCCTCGGTGCCGTCCAGCGCCCGCAGGTCGCGCGCGCCCTGCCGGAGCAGCTTGCGCAGGACGTCGTTCATCTGCGCGGTCGCGGACGAACTCTCGGTCTCCGGCATCGCCGACTTCGGCACCAGGCCGTGCTTGCGGACCACCGCGATGAACATGTTCCACTGGCCGCCGTCGCCGATCGGGTCCGACAGCAGGTGCGCGACGGTCCGGTCGTCGGCGTCGCGGTCGGCGGTCTCGATGATGGCCTCGAGGAAGAAGTTGGACCGCTCGAACTTGTCCCAGAAGAGCACGTAGTTCTGGGAGAACTCGAAGTCCTTCACCCCGAGCTTCCCGGCCGCGCCGACGCGCAGCAGGTTCAGCCCGGCGAACAGCCAGCAGCGGCCGCTCTTCTTCTGATTGGTCACCTTCCAGTCGTCCAGCAGGTTCGACACCGAATGGTCGATCGAAGTGACGACCTGGCGGTCCAGGGCAATGGCGTTGACCGGCGTCTGCGTGACGGCGTTCTGCATCACCCGGTACTGCGGGTTCGACGCGAACTCCTTCTCGAAGAGCGCGAGCTGTTCGGCTGTGAGATTCCGCTCCATAGCAGTCGACGGTATAACAGCGACCAAGCCGGTATCGCCTGTGCCGGGGTGGCGAATGCCTGCCCTGTCCCAAACCCGCCACCGGCAGGCCCTTGCGTTATGCTAAATGAAAACGACATTCAACAAAGGAGGGGTGGCCATGCCTCGACGTCCGGCCCCGACCGGCAAGCGCAAGCCGAAGCAGAATCCGCTCGACCGCGACGGCATCACCTACATCGACTACAAGGACACCGCGCTGCTGCGGAAGTTCATCTCCGACCGCGGCAAGATCCGCTCCCGCCGGGTCACCGGGCTGTCGGTGCAGCAGCAGAAGCAGGTCGCCCGCGCGATCAAGAACGCCCGCGAGATGGCGCTGCTGCCGTACACGTCGGCCAGCCGCTGAGCCTGGTACGAGCGTTTGACCTCAACCTCACCGGAAGCGGTCGGTTTCCGCTCAGCGGAAGCCGAGCCATACTGCCCGGATGACCGCCAGTGTGAGTTCGCGACTCCTGGCGGTGCTGCGCACCTTCAGCCATCGCACGCCGTCACAGACCCTCTCCGAGATCAGCCGCCGCTCCGGACTGCCGCTCACCACCACCCACCGGCTGGTCCGCGAACTGTTGCAGGGCGGCGCGCTCGAACGTGACGCCGACGGCCGCTACCGGATCGGCCTGTGGCTGTGGGAGCTCGCCGCGCTGGCCCCGCGCGGTCTCGGACTGCGCGAGCTCGCGATGCCGTTCCTGGAGGACGTCTTCGAGGCCACCCGCGAGCATGCGCAACTCGCCGTACTCGACGGCGAGGACGCCGTGTTCCTGGAGCGGATCTCCGGACGCGGCGCGGTGCACGTGTTCACCCGGGTCGGCGGCCGGTTGCCCTTGCACGCGACCGGCGTGGGCCTGGTGCTGCTCGCCCACGCCGACCGCGAACTGCAGGAGCGCGTGATCGCCGGGCCGCTGAAGAGGTTCACCCGTCACACCGTCGCCGACGGTGAGCAGTTGCGGCGCCGGCTCGCGGACGTCCGGCGGGACGGGTACGTGATCAGCAGCCGCGCGATCGAGGAGATCAGCCTGTCGGTGGCGGCTCCCGTGTACGGCGCCGACGACCGGGTCGTGGCCGCGGTGTCGACGGTCGTCCCGTACGGGCGCCACGATCCACTGACCCTGGTCCCGTTGATCAGGGCCGCCGCCCGCGGGATCTCCCGCGTGCTCGGCGCGCCGAGTGCCACCGGCCTCCCCAAGTCGGTCCGCCGCACCTCGTGGCAGCCCGACTGACTGTTCAGACGAGGCGGCGGTCCGTGGCCCAGCGGGTGAGCTCGTGGCGGTTGGAGAGCTGGAGCTTGCGCAGCACCGACGACACGTGGGTCTCCACCGTCTTCACCGAGATGAACAGCTCACGAGCGACTTCCTTGTAGGCGTAGCCGCGCGCGATCAGCCGCAGCACCTCACGCTCGCGCTGCGACAGCCTGTCCAGGTCCTCGTCGACCGACGCGATGTCGATCGCACCGGAGAACGCGTCCAGGACGAAGCCGGCCAGCCGCGGCGAGAACACCGCGTCGCCGTCCGCGACCCGGTTGATCGCGTCGATCAGCTCGGTCCCGCTGATGTTCTTGGTGACGTAGCCGCGGGCGCCGGCCCGGATCACGCCGATCACGTCCTCGGCCGCGTCCGAGACCGACAGCGCCAGGAACTTGACCTCCGGGTGCCGCTGGTGGACCTGCTTCATCACCTCGGTGCCGCCGCCACCGGGCAGGTGGACGTCCAGCAGGACGACATCCGGCTCGGTCCCGACGATCGCCTTGACCGCGCTGTCGACGTCGGAACCCTCCCCGACGATGTCGACCGCGGCGCCGATCTCGCTGCGCACCCCGGCCCGGAACATGTCGTGGTCGTCGATGACGACAACGCGCCTGCTGCTCATCTGTCCATCTCCAGTCGCACTTCGGTCCCCGTCTCCGGATCGGACCGCACTGATGCGCGGCCGCCGTGCCGTTCCATTCTGCCCATCACACTGTGCCGCAGGCCGAGCCGGTCGTCCGGCACGCCGTCGACGTCGAACCCCTTGCCGCGGTCCCGGACGAACATCTCCGCCCGGTCCCCGTCCACCTCGACGAACACGTCGATCTTCGCCGCACCGGAGTGCTTGGCCGCGTTCACCATCGACTCGCGCGCGGCCCGGACCATCGCCGACAGCCCCTCGGTCAGGTCGCAGTCCCCGACCGTGACCACCTCGACCGGCACGCCGTGCGAGTCCTCGACCTCGGCGGCGGCCCGCTTGGCGGCACCGGCGAGGGTCTGGTCGGTGTGGTCGTCCTCGTCGTACAACCAGGACCGCAGCTCACGTTCCTGCGACCGCGCCAGCCGGGCCACGGCGCGCGGGTCGTCGGCCTGCTTCTGGATCAGCGCCAGCGTCTGCAGCACCGAGTCGTGCAGATGCGCGGCCATGTCGGCGCGCTCCTGCGACCGGACCCGCTCGGCCCGCTCCGCGTTCAGGTCCCGGGTCAGGCGATGCACCCACGGTCCGGCGATGACACCGAGCCCGACCACGGCGAGCAGGAGCGCGACGAGTACGTCGCCGACCATCGAGAGCCGGCCGTTCTGCACCAGGAACACGGTGACCGCGGTCCCGATCAGGATCAGCCCGACCGCGATCCGGACCAGCGACTTCCAGCCGCCCTTGCCGAGCAGGACGCCGAGGACCGGGACGCGCATGCCCTTGGTCCACTCGGCCTTCTGACCCTCGTCGGCCTGCCGCCAGATCAGCGCCAGACCGGTGCCGGCGAACACCAGCGGCCAGAACATCTTCCCGGCGATGCCGAGCCCGGCGACCTGCAGCAGGAGCAGCAGGCCGATGCCGATGGCCACGAGCGCGGTCACCTGGCCGCGGCTCTTCTCCCGCTTCCGCTCCTTGGCCTCGGCCACCGGCGGTGGCGGCTCGTCCGAGCGCAGCCCGCTCCGCGTGTGCGCCGCCAGTCCCGGCGCGGCCGGCAGGGTCTGCGGCGCCAGCGGCATCAGGAACCACAACGCCGCGTAGATCAGTACGCCGAAGCCGCCGAAGACCGTGGCCGCGATCAGCACCAGCCGGACGACCGTGTCCGACACCCCCAGGTGGTCCGCGATCCCGCCCGCGACACCGGCGACGATCCGTCCCTCGGTACGGCGGTACGCCCGGCGGACCGGCGGCGGCTCGAACGGCGGCCGCGACTGCCCGGGCTGACCCGCCGGACCGGAGTACGTCGGCCCGCCCGGTCCGCCGTACGGCTGCCCGCCGTACGGCTGCCCGCCGTACGTCTGTCCGCTGGATGCCTGACCACCGAACGTCTGGCCGGCGGCGTACCCGTTGCCGGCTGCGGCGGCTTGTGCGGCGGCGGCCTGCCGGGCGGCGTAGGCGGCATACGGGCCTTGGTACTGCCTCGGTCCGTTCGGGCCCCAGCCCTTGTACTGCCACTGGTCCGACGGAGCCTGCGCAGGCGGGGACTCGGGTGGGGCTCCGTTCGCGGAGGACCCGCCCGAGGGCGTGGCTGCTGGCTGGCTCATCACAACGATCGTCACATGTGGACAGGGCCGACACCAGCGGGCTTGTCCCCGGCTGTCTCCTCAGCGCCCGTTCACCCCGGTCAGGGTCCCCTCGGGGACAACCCCGAGAGCCCCGCCCGGCGGAGCCCGACTCCGGGGGTCGTCAGGGGGGATCCCCGATGTGATCAGGGCGCCGGGCGCGCCACTATCGATGACATGGAGCAGAACCAGAGTGGACCCGGTGGGTTCGACCGCGGCGGCCTGCAGAACGTGCAGAGCTGGCAGCGGAGCCGGTCGGACCGGTGGGTGGCCGGCGTCTGCGGCGGAATCGGCCGCGCGCTGAACATCGACCCGGTCCTGATCCGCGTGGTGATGGCCGTCCTGATCATCAGCGGTCCGGGGATCATCTTCTACATCGCCGCCTGGGTGCTGATGCCCGACGAGGGCAGCGAGCGCTCCGCGGCACAGGGTCTGCTCGGCGACCGGATCCGGCCCGACCACCCGTGGCTCTGGCCGGTCGTGATCGGGATCTGCGTGTTCGTCGCGATCGCGATGATGTCGTCGTTCAACTTCGGCCGGTTCGTGCCCGGCCCGCTGATCGTGCTCGCGGTGATCTGGCTGATCGCCAAGCACCGCAAGGGCCAGCGGTCCGGCGATCGCGGCGGGGTCAGCTGGAACGGCCCTGGCATGCAGTGGAACAACCAGCCGCAGGCCGGTGAGCCGCCCCGGCCCCAGGACACGACCGCCGCGAACCAGCAGCCGTTCGCCGGCACCTCGGCGCACATGCCTCCTCAGACCGGCCCGTCAGCTCCCCCGGCGGGCCTGTCGTCCTCGGCCACACAGCGACCCCAGGACCGCACCGTCGAACCGGTCCAGGCTGTGTGGACCGAGGACGACCCTCTCGGCCTGTACGTCGACGAGCCGCCGGCCGGCCCTCCGGCGCAGGCGAAGACCGCCGGACCGCCCGCCAAGGGCGTCCGCGGGATCAAGTCGATCGTCGTGCTGCTGACCGGTGTCGCGATCGGGATCGCCGCCCTCGCGGGCGCCCCGACGGCGACCATGCTGATCATCGGCCTGGCCACGCTCGGCGCCGGCATGCTGATCGGTGGGTTCGTCGGCCGCACGCTGGCCCTGCTGCCGCTCGGCATCCTGCTGGCCGCCGGTGCGGTGGCGAGCACCGTGTTCCCGAACGTGCCCCGCAACTTCGCCGACACCAACTACGTCGCGCCGGTCGGTCAGACGATCACCGCGACCGGCACGAGCTACCAGTTCGACGCGGGCTCGGTGATCCTGGACCTGACCAAGGCGAAGTTCGCGCCGGGCGCCCGGGTCGACGTACACGGCGGGGTCGGCGAGGTGGTGGTCAAGCTGCCGGAGAACGTCGACGTCGACGGGCAGCTGTCGACCGAGATGGGCGACGTGGCCTGGCAGAACGAGCACCAGGGCGGACATAATGCGGAGCTGACGATCAAGGACCTCGGCCCCGACGGCAAGGCCGGCCCGGAGCAGGTCACCCTGGACCTGGACCTCCGGCTGGGCAGCATCAAGGTGGAGCGCGGATGAAGCACCCCGACAAGCGGACCAAGCCGGATGTGCCAGGCGTCGTCGCCGGCACCATCCTGACCGGCGCCGCGACGATCTGGATGCTGAACGACAACGGCATCCTGCAGACCGACGACCTCGGCGTCACCGGCGCCCTCCTGCTGGTCACCGCCGGCCTCCTCGGCCTGGCCGCCTCCCACCGCGGCTGAACCATCCGCTGTTGGTTGCCACCAGCACCCTGTTGCCCGGCTGGGTGCACCTTCTCCTGGCCGGTACGGCGGTCTGGGATGGGATCACCGCTCACGTCGGGGTTGGTCTCCGATAGGCTTGTCGACCGCGAAGTACCCGAGGGGTCCGGGTCAGGCGGGTCCCGTGGTCAAGGAGTTCCGATGGTGCGCGGCACCGTGAAGTGGTTCAACGCCGACAAGGGCTACGGCTTCCTGGCCGTCGACGGCCAGGACGACGTGTTCGTCCATTGGAGCAAGATCGTCTCCGACGGCTACAAGACCCTGGAGGACGGCCAGCAGGTCGAGTTCCAGATCGTCGACGGGCCGAAGGGGCGCGAGGCGGACACCGTCACCCCGGTCTGAGCGGGACCGCAACCCGTTGCCGCCGTACCCGGGTTTCCGGACTGCACCGAACGTCGGCAACCGGTAACCTGTCGTCTCACCGTGTGAGGGGTGGAGACGTGACAGAGCCGGTACCCGTGATCCGCAAGCTCGAGCAGGCGCTGGCCGACGACGACTTCGCCTGGTCGCTGCTGCTGGTCGGCGAGGACCAGACCGACAAGCTCGCCACGCTCACCGGCGACCTGCGCGGACCGTTCTCGAAGACCGGCGACGGCAAGCAGATCACGTCGGGTTTCTCCTACTGGGGCATCGGCCCGACGATCGCCTGGGCGAACGCCACCAACGACCCGTTCTACCTGGTCATGAAGGCCGGCGCGGAGTCCTTCCTGCGGCACTGGCGCAAGGTCCGCCCGCACGTCGACAACGGCGGCTTCCACCTGGTCAGCCTCGGCGTCGGCACCGGCGTGAAGGACCGCACGATCCTCGGCGACATGCGCCGGCAGAACCGCGACATGTACTACATCCCGGTCGACATGAGCTCGGAGATGCTGCGGATGGGCACGCTGGAGCCGGTCCGCGGCGCCCGGTTCCCGATGTCGCAGGTGCTGCCGGTGCAGCTCGACTTCTCCATCGCCGACAACATCGACGAGCTGTCCCAGATGCTGTCCCGGCTGGTCGGCGACGACCCGATCCTGTTCACGCTGACCGGCAACACGCTGGCCAACTTCGAGAGCGACGAGGAGCTGCTCAGCACGCTCACCCGGGTGCTGCGGCCGCAGGACCGGCTGCTGCTCGAGGTCGCCACTACCAGCAGCCTGGACCAGGACGCGGCGAAGGCCGCCGCCGACGAGTACCACCAGACCCGGGCCTTCGCCGAGTTCGTCACCAGCGCGCTGCGCTACAACACCGACCTGACCATCGACAACGACCGGATCGACTTCCGCGGCGAGGTCGAGAACGACGACGCCCTGCGGGTGAAGATCGTCTGGCAGAACAACACCGGTTCGCCGATCGTGATGGGCCTGCCGGACCACACCGAGGTGGTGCTCGAGCCGGAGGACACGATCCTGCTCTACACCACCCGGAAGTTCTCCACCGAGCGGCTGAAGAAGCTGACCGCCGCCTGCGACCTGACCCCGATCGAGCACGCGCACTCCGGCTTCCGTTACACCCGGCGCCCGAGTCCGTTCGGCCTCGACCTGCTCCTGCTCGCGCCGGGCAGCGCCGGCGAGACGATCGCTTCCAGCCTGGCTGACGACATCTGGTCGACATGAGTGGCGAGACCTGGTCGCGATGAGTGGCGAGGCGCCTGACGCGGGAGTACGGCGCGCACGGTCGCGGGTGCTCACCCGGTTGCGGCAGCTCCGGTCCGCGGTGCCGCTGGCGGACAGCCGGTGGGCGGCCCACCGGCGGACGATCGTCACGGCGGTGAGCTACGGGCTGCTCGCGCTGGCGTTCGTCCTCGGCGTGATCTGGTTCTTCTGGCCGGAGAACTCGCGGTGGGAACCGGCCGTCAACTCGCTCACCCTGGTCGCCGGGCTGACCGGCATCTTCGTCGAACGGCTGACTGCCGAGGCAGAACGCCGTACGGAGGTGCTCCGGGCGGTCGCGGACGAACTGCGGGAGAACACCCGGCTGCTCAGCGACGACCGGTTCTCGCCGAACACACCGACGACACGGCAGGTCTACCCGCGGCTGGTGGTGTCCGCGGTCGATCTCGCACTGGTGTCGGGCGCCCTCGGGCTGCGCCGCGACGCCGAGCTGGTCGGTCTGCTGCACCGGTGGCGCGACACCGTGCACCTGTTCAACCGGCGGCTCGACCTGACCGAGATCAGCACGTTCTCGAACACGATCTCGGCGGCCGAGCTGGCCGCCTTCCACCGGGCGCTGCACCGCGAGAACAGCTACTTCGCGGCCACCCGCGAGATGCTCGACAACCTGCTGACGCACTTAACGGCCGAGGCCGTAAACCGGTCGGGCTCTGCCAGTAGCAGCAAATCCGGCTGAGTGGTTGACGCGACGATGCCGCGAGGGCTTCACTTTCGGACAGGACCGTAAATACGGCACCCCGGAGGCATCGCATGCGATCAGTCCGCTCGCTCATCGCGGTGGCACTCGCCGCCGTCCTCGTCACCACCCCGACCACCGCCGTCCAGGCCACTCCCGTCCGGGCCGACCCGGCCCCGGCCAAGCCCGGTCCGCCGACCGGCACGCTCGTCCCACTCGGTACGCCGCTGTCCGACGTACTCCTGATCGGGGGCACCGTCGCGCCCGGCCCGAACGGCAGGACCGCGATCTGGAACGTGTCCACCGGCAGCCCGGCGTACCTGAACGCCATCGACCCGGCCACCGGCGCCAGCCTGCTCTCCACCGCGCTGCCCGGCGCCGACGGCAGCTACGCGGTCGCCGCCACACCCGACGGCACGATCTACGTCGGCACGTACAACAACGGCCACCTCTACCGCCTCCGCCCCGGCGGCACGGTCGAGGACCTCGGCCGGCCGATCGCGACCGAGAGCTTCATCTGGCGGATCACGACCGATGACCAGGGCAACGTGTACGGCGGTACGTTCCCGAACGGCAAGGTCTTCCGGTACGACGACCGGACCGGCGCCGTCCGCGACTACGGCACGGTGAAACCCGGTCAGACGTACGTCAAGAGCATCGACTACGCCGACGGGAAGATCTACACCGGCTCGCTGCCCGACGCGCACATCATGGAGGTCGACGCCACCACCGGCGCGATCACCGAGCTCCCCTCACCGCCCGGACTCGGCGACCCGGCCGACAAGGTCGTGTACGACCTGAACGCCCGCGGCGGCCGCGTCTACGCCCGGATCAGCACGGCCTTCCCCGGCCCGCTCTACGTCTGGGACATCGCCTCCCGGACCTGGGTGGACGAGATCCCGAACGCGCACGGCCTGGACATCTCCCCGGTCGGCGCGAACGGCGAGATCTACCTGATCCAGGCCAGTGAGCTGAAGAAGTACGACCCGGCGACCAAGACGCTGACCGGGACCGGCCTGACATTCACCGGCCGGATCCAGAACGCCCGCTCGATCGGGTACGCCGATCTCGGCCTGCCCGACTACCCGGGCACCAGCGTGGTCGGCACGCTCTGGCGGGGCGAGGAGTTCCGCTACAACCCGCAGACCGGCAAGTCCGAGATCTTCCAGACCCAGGTACGGCGGGAGCCGATCGAGATCCTGTCCGTGGCCGGAGGCAAGGACAAGATCTACGCCGGCGGCTTCCTCAACGGCGGCGTGTCCGTGGTCGACCCGACCACCGGCGCGGCCACCTTCAACCGGTTCTCGCAGGTCGAGGCGCTGCTGGAGGGGGCCGACGGCAAGCTCTGGATCGGCGCGTACCCCGAGGCCCGGCTCTACGCCTACGACCAGAGCGTGCCCTGGAGCAGCCCGGAGTACTCCCCCGGACCGCCCGGCACCCCGGACAACCCCAAGCAACTCCTCAACCTCAAGCCGGACCTCCTCCAGACCCGCGCCCGCGCGCTGGTCGAGGTGAACGGCAAGATCGCCGTCGGCACCGTCCCCGACGGCGACCGGCTCGGCGGCGCACTGGTCATCTACGACCCGAAGACCAGCACCGCGCAGAAGTACCGCAACGTGGTCCAGGACGAGAGCGTCTTCGGCCTGACTGCCCGCCGCGGCATCGTGTACGGCGGTACGTCGATCGCCGGCGGACTCGCGACCACCCCGCCGACCCGGGACGCGGGCACCGTGTTCGCCTGGGACGTGGCGAAGGCCCGCAAGCTGTGGGAAACCGTCCCCGTGCCCGGCGCAGCCACGGTATCCTCCGTGACGATCGGACCGGACGGGCTGCTCTGGGGCGTGGCAGGCAAGACCGTGTTCGCCGCCGACCCGCACAGCGGCAAGGTGCTCAAGTCCTTCACGCTCGGGACCACCACGTCCAGCGGCGACATCGTGGCGACCGGGGAGGCGGTCTACGTCAGCATCGACCTCAACAAGATCTACCGGATCGCGCCGGGGAGCAAGGCAACCCCGACGCTGTTCGTCGAGCATGCGCACCGGCGGCTCGGCGTCCGCGGCGATCACCAGCTGCTGCTGACCAGCGGCTCCACGCTGTTCCGAGTTGATATCAGCCGTTGACAGCAGAAATTCGACCCGGCTACTTTCGGTCCTGACCGTTATTAGGTCTCCTACTTCCGGCCCTGACTTCCGGACACACCCTGGGGGTGCGATGAAACTGTCTGTCCGCCGCATCGCGGCACCACTCACGGCGCTCGTACTGGCCGCCGCGCTCTCCTCGTGCGGCGGCGGCTCGGACGGCGGCTCGTCGGACGCCAAGAAGAGCGTCACGCTCTGGATGTACCCGGTGATCGGCGACCAGGCCGCCAGCGACGCCTACTGGCAGAAGGTCGAGAAGGACTTCGAGGCGGCCAACTCCGGGATCGACCTGAAGCTGGAGATGCAGCCCTGGGCGAACCGGGAGGAGAAGGTCGCGGCCGCGTTCTCCGGCAAGAAGGGCCCGGACGTCCTGCTGATGATCCCCGACCAGATCCCGCAGTACGTCGCGAACGGCTCGCTCGAGCCGGTCGACGACGTGGTCGCCCCGGACAAGGACAAGTTCCTGCCGGCCGCGATCCCGGGCCTGACCGTGGACGGCAAGGTCTACGGGGCGCCGATCTACCACACCGTCACCTCGACGATGTACAACAAGACAATCCTGACCAAGGCCGGGATCAGCAAGCCGCCGGAGACCTGGGACGAGATCAAGGCGGCGGCGCCGAAGATCAAGGCGGCCGGGTTCTCCACGCTGGACTACTCCGCCTCGCCGGAGGCCTCGCTGAACCTGAACTTCTACCCGCTGCTGTGGCAGGCCGGCGGCAAGGTGTTCGCCGACGACGGCAAGTCGGTCGCCTTCAACCAGGCTCCCGGCCTGGACGCGCTGACCTTCCTGAAGTCGCTGTGGGACGAGGGTGCGATCCCGAAGAGCGCACTCAGCAACGGCAACGTGGTCGCCGACCAGCCGCTGGGCAAGGGCCAGGTGGCGATGGCGATGACCAGCACGCCGGCCGACGCGGCCACGGTCGCGAAGACCTGGGGCGCGGCGAACGTCGAGATCGGGACGCCGCTGACCGGCAAGGAGCAGGTCGGGTTCGGTCTGCCCGGTGGCATCGTGCTGAACGCCGCCTCGGAGAACAAGGACGCGGCGAAGAAGTTCCTGTCGTTCATGATCCAGCCGCCGCAACTCGAGGCGCTGAGCAAGGCGTCCGGCTTCTACACCCCGCGGACCGACGTGAAGGCGGCGGTGACGGATCCGACCGCGGCGAAGTTCGCCGACGCCCTGCAGTACGCCGTACCGGGTGAGCCGAACCCGGCCGCCCGCCAGGTGATGTCCCTGCTGAGCGTCGAGATCCAGGCCGTCCTGACCGGCAAGAAGCAACCCCAGCAAGCCCTCGACGACGCCGCCAAGCAGGCCAACGACCTCCTCTCGAGACAACGTTGACCGAGACGGACGCGGCCACGGGCCGGGCGGGGCCCGTGGCCGGCCAACCGGCACCCGGGTCCCGCCTCCGCTCTCTCTTCCCGCGGTCCGCGTCGCCCGCCGGGCGACGCGGGCCACGCCGGCGGCCGTGGGTCGGGTTGCTGTTCGTCGCACCCATGCTGGTGTTGTTCCTGCTGTTCCGGTTCCTGCCGGTGGTCGGCGCGGTGCTGCTGTCGCTGACCGACTACCGGCTCAGCGGCAAGTGGTCTTTTGTTGCTGTTGACAACTACACCCGGCTGCTGTCGGACAGCCTGTTCCACCAGGCTCTGGTGACCACCCTCACCTACACGGTGATCTTCGTCCCGATGACCGTGCTGCTCTCCCTCGGCACCGCCGTCCTGCTGCACCAGGTGGTCTGGAAGCGCGGATTCTTCCGCGGTGTCTTCTTCCTGCCGTACGTGACCAGCATCGTGCTCGCCGCAGTGCTCTGGAAGTGGATCTACGACGCCCAGGACGGCCTGCTGAACGCCGTTCTCGGGCTGGTGAGCGTCGGCCCGATCGACTTCCTCGGCCAGTCCGGCTCGGTGCTGCCGTCGATCGCGGTCACCTCGGCCTGGAAGGGCTTCGGCTACTCGATGCTGATCCTGCTCGCGGGCCTGCAGGCGGTGCCGAAGTCGTACCTGGAGGCCGCGATGATCGACGGCGCCAGTACCTGGCAGCGGTTCCGCTACGTGACGCTGCCGCAACTGCGTCCGGTGCTGTTCTTCGTGCTCGTGATCGAGACCATCGGCGCGTTCCAGGTCTTCGACGCGATGTACGTGATGACCGGCGGCGGCCCGGTCCGCTCCAGCTACTCGCTCGTGTACTTCCTCTACGACAGCGGCTTCAAGTACTTCGACTTCGGCTACGCCAGCGCGATCGGTCTGGTGCTGTTCCTGATCGTGCTCATCGTCTCGCTCGTGCAGCGACGGCTGGTCGGGAGGGACGACTGATGGTGAACGTGCTCGAACGACCACCCGTGCGGGAGACGAACCAGGCACCCGCGGCCGGACGGCGGCCGGTCGCCCGGCTCACGCTGCCGACCCTGCTGACGCTGACCGCGATCGTCACGATCGTGCCGTTCGCGGCGATGGTCCTGGTCGCGTTCGCGCCGCCCAGCGGGCAGACCTTCCCGGACGCGCTGAACCCGGCCCGTTTCACCGTCGAGAACTTCTCCCGGGTGCTGTCGAGCTCGGACATCCCGCGCTGGACGGTCAACTCGCTGCTGTACTCGCTCATCTCGGTCGTCTGCGTGCTGCTGTTCGCCTCGATGGCCGGCTACGCGTTCGCGAAGAAGAAGTTCCCCGGCCGGGAGATCATGTTCTGGGCGTTCCTGGCCACGCTGATGGTGCCGTTCCAGGCGACGCTGATCCCGTCGTACATCCTGGTCTCGCGGCTGGACTGGGTGGACAGCTACTGGGGCCTGATCGTGCCGACGCTGGCCAACTCGCAGGCGGTGTTCCTGATGCGGCAGTTCATCAGCCAGCTCCCGGACGAGCTGTTCGAGGCGGCCGAGATCGACGGCGCCCCGGAGTGGCGGATCTTCACCATGATCGTGCTGCCGCTGATCCGCCCGGTGCTCGCGACGCTGGGGATCTTCGTGTTCCTCTGGCACTGGAACGACTTCCTCTGGCCGCTGGTGATCGGCCAGTCCGGCCAGATGCAGACGCTCACGGTCGGTCTGGCCACGCTGCAGACCCAGGCGGTCCCGATCAACCAGATCATGGCCGGCGCAACCATCACCGTCGTTCCGAGTCTGCTCGTGTTCGGTCTGTTACAGCGCTATCTGACCGACAGCATCGCGATGTCCGGGCTGAAGGCCTGAAGATCATCCGTTGCAGGTGAGGACGCCCGTGCCCCCGAGCCGCCACTGTAGGGGGCATGAGTGACGGCGAGGAGCTGGCACAGCTGCGTCGGCGGGTGGCGGAACTCGAGGTGGAGCTCGAGGCCGCGAAACAGCCGACGCCGGGGGCCCCGGATCGAGCCGCGCGCGCCGGACGCTGGCGGACGATCGTGGCGGCGGTGCTGATCACGCTGTCCTGCGTGCTCGCGCCGCTGTCGGTCACCGCCGTCTGGGCCAGCCGGCAGATCTCCGATACCGACCGGTACGTCGAGACCGTCGCACCGCTGGCGAACGACCCGGCGGTGCAGGCCACGATCTCCGACGCGGTGACCCGCGAGATCTTCAATGCCATCGACATCCAGGGCATCACCACCGAAGCCCTGGACGCGATCGCCGATCAGGGTCTGCCGCCGCGGGTGGCGAGCAACCTGCAGGCACTCAGCGGACCGCTCGCCAACGGCGTGCAGGGGTTCATCAGCGACCAGGTCCGGAACTTCGTCGCGAGTCCGGAGTTCGCCAGCGTCTGGGAGACCGCGAACCGGACCGCGCACGCGAGTCTGGTCAACCTGCTCGAAGGCAACCAGGGTGGTGCCCTGAGCGCCCAGAACGACACGGTCACGCTCAACCTGGCGCCGATCATCGCGCAGGTGAAGGAGCGGCTGGTCGCCCGCGGCTTCGGCCTGGCCGACCGGATCCCGGCGATCGACAAGTCGATCGTGCTGATGCAGTCCGACAGCGTGACGAAGGCCCAGGGCTTCTACCGGCTGCTCAACACCCTCGGTGTCTGGCTGCCGATCATCGCCCTGGTGCTGTTCGCCGCCGGGGTGTACGTCGCCCGGGACCACCGCCGCGCGCTCCTGATCGGCGCGCTGGGATTCGCGGGCTCGATGCTCGCGCTGGGGGTCGGGCTGGCCGTCGGCCGGGCGCTGTACCTGAACGCCCTGCCGCCCGAAGTGCTCTCCCGCGACGCCGGGGGCACCATCTTCGACA
This sequence comes from Kribbella sp. NPDC048837, assembly GCF_055586945.1. NCBI lineage: Bacteria > Bacillati > Actinomycetota > Actinomycetes > Propionibacteriales > Kribbellaceae > Kribbella > Kribbella sp. NPDC048837. Next base: position 1,088,605 of record NZ_JBVJHF010000002.1, on the reverse strand, counting down.
CGATCGTGCGCTACCTGCGCTACGGCCTGCGAGCGGTCGGCGCCCTCGCGCTCATCGTCGCGATCGGGGCGTTCTTCACCGGCCCGTCGGTCTCCGCCGTCCGGGCGCGGTCCGGGTTCAAGAGGGGGATCGGCGGGCTGCGCGGCTCGGCCGAGTCGGCCGGCCTGAACACGGGACGTTTCGGTGCCTGGACGTACGCCCACAAGCGACTGCTCCTGATCGCCAGCGTCGTGGGCGGCGCGCTCGTCCTCACGTTCTGGTCGCGGCCGACCGTCACCGTCGTCGTGGTCATCGCGCTGGTCGTGCTGTTCGCGGTGGCCCTGATCGAGTTCCTCGGGCGACCGCCTACAGACCAGGCTCCGCTGGCAGGCGCCCGGCCTTGACGGCCTCGAGGAAGGTCGCGTAGTCCCGCTCGTTCACGTCGGCGTAGGCCTCGCCGTACTCGGCCATCGCCTCCGGGAAGGCGTCGTCGCTGTTCAGGTAGGTCGCGAGGGCGATCCGGTCGCCGGAGCGGGAGTGCGCCCGGGCCAAGGTCCAGCAGCAGAGCGCGCCGTACATCGTCATGCCCTGCGGATCCATCCGCTCCACCTCGGCGGAACCCTTCATGTCGCGCAGCTGGCGCACGTAGAAGTCGCGTTCCCGGCCGTCGATGCCCTCGATCCGCTGCCAGCCGAGGAAGATGTCGCTGGCCGCCTGCATCAGCCGCTGGCCGTGCACCACGCGCTCACCCTCGTTGCGCGGCCCGCGCCGCCGGAACGCGGCCGGAACCTGTGCCCGGAGGACCGACGGGCCGGCCTCCTTCACCTGCAGGAAGAGCGGATCGCCGTCGTCGCGGCCGCGCAGCAGCACGATCCAGCAGCGCGTGCCGACGCTGCCCACGCCGACGACCTTGCGGGCCAGGTCGACGAACTCGAACTCGTCGAACAGGGCCCGGCGTTCGCTCGGCAGGGTCCGGCGGTAGCGCACCAACAGGTTCCGCACCTGCTCCTCGAGCTGCTCCCGGCCGGCGTCGGGCAGGAGGTCGGCGATCGGCACCACCAGCGGCGGATCCGACCTGATCCGCACCCCGTCGTCGGTCAGCTCGGTCAACTTGGCGAACGCCTTCAGGCTGTCGCTGCGGCGTGCCTTGAGCAGCGCGCTGTCGACGTTCTTGCGCCGCTTCGAGCTCAGCTTGTCGCGCAGTGTCTGCTCGAGCTCGTCGATGTCCGCCCGCGCGTACCAGACGTCGAGGGCCCGCATGGTGGCGAAGTCGGCGGTGGCGTCGCGGTACCGCCGGACCGCGTCCCGGATGCACTTGCGCCGTTCCTTGCTGGAGAAGCCGTTGCCGCGGCCGGCCACCGCGAGGCTCGCGGCCAGGCGTTTGACGTCCCACTCGAACGGACCGGCGGCGGACTCGTCGAAGTCGTTGACGTCGAACAGCAGCCGCCGCTCGGGCGATCCGAACAGCCCGAAGTTCGACAGGTGGGCGTCACCGCACAGCTGGGCACCCAGACCCGACACGGGCGCCGCGCCGAGGTCGGCCGCCATCCCCGCGGCGTTGCCCCGGAAGAACGCGAACGGGGACTCCATCATCCGGCCGTGCCGCACCGGCACCAGCTCGGGAATGCGGTCGCTCGCCTGCTCCTCCATCAGGGCCACCGGGTCCGGCCGCTTCGGTGACAGCAGCAGCTCGGCCTGGGCGCGCGGAGGCAGGGCCGTGCGCGCAGCGAGCCCGCGGCGGGCCCGCTGCGCCGGGGTCAGCCGGCCGGAGGCTGCCGTCAGGTCGCCGATCATGCTGACCGCCGTCGCCGTGCCACGTGCGTCCATGCCGTCGCGCCCCCTCCGGTCGTGCCCATGCGATACCCGTCCCAGCCAACCGCCGGGCCCCAGGGCGAACATCACCCACCGCGGATGAACCGACCCTGATCTCCTCCGGCGGAGACGATGCCGTACGCAACCGGATGCGCTCTACTCGACGGGGTGACGGATGCCGAGACCATCTACCGACGCCTCCCCAAAAGCGAGCGGCGCCGGCTCGCACGGACGTCGCTGCTGCGCTCCCTGCTGGTGTCCATGGTCATCCTCGCCGGCTACTACTTCCTGCCGATGGACCACGTCGAGGGCGCGGTGGCCGTGTATCTGATCGCCGGGCTCGTCGTGGTGACCGTGCTGCTGTGGTGGCAACTGCGTGGCATCGCCCGGTCGCCGTACCCACGGATCCGGGCGATCGGCACGCTGGCGACCTCCGCACCCCTGTTCCTGGTCGTCTTCTCGACGACCTACTACGTGCTCGAACAGACCCAGGCGGGGAGCTTGTCGGAGCCGTTGACCCGGACGGACGCGCTGTACTTCACCGTGACGGTCTTCGCGACGGTCGGGTTCGGCGACATCGTCCCGGTGACCACGGCGGCCCGCGTGGTCACCACGGTCCAGATGATCGGTGACCTACTGATCGTCGGCCTCGGCGCCAAGGCCCTGCTGACCGCCGTCCAGGCCGGCCTGAGCCGCCGTCACGAGGACTGACCGGACTCCTGCCGCATCACGCGCATCTCGTCGCCGTGCACGGTCAGCGCCCAGATCACCAGGATGTCGACCGCGATCATGATCGTCGACCAGATCGGGTACGCCGCCAGGAAGGCGGCGTTCACCAGCGTGCTCAGGACGGCGAGGATCACGCCGACGATCCGTCCCCACAACCGGCCGTTGAGCAGGCCGATCGCGGCGGCGATCACGATCGCGCCCAGGGCCAGATGGATCCAGCCCCAGGCCGTGTAGTCGATGCGGATGGTGAGCCCGCGCCGGCCGACCAGGTAGAAGTCGTCCTCGAACAGCGCCACGAACCCCTGGAAGGCGTGGAGCATCCCCTCCACGATCATCATCACGCCCGCGAACAGGATCCAGCCGACCCATTTGCTCGGCCACTGCGGCACCTCGGGCTCGCCGGGTGCCGACGGGTGCGCGTGCCTGCCCCTGGGCGCGCCGGCCTCTGTCTCGGACATGGTGAGCTCCTAGTCGAGGTGTCTGGGTTGCCAGTCGTAGATGACCATGGTGCGCAGGACGAGATCCTGCAGCGAGCGGTGGTTGCGGCCGCCGGCACACAGCAGCAGCCCGATCGGGAACAGGGTGTAGAGCAGGGCGCGCAGGAACGCGATGTGCACCGGTGGCCGCCGGCCCCGGCGGCTGATCACGCGCAGCCCCATCAGATGGCAGCCGTAGCTGCGGCCGGTGATCGACCAGGCGGCGAACAGGTAGAGGAACGCCAGCAGTAGTCCCGTGGTCACGATCGGCAGCGGTGACGCCTCGGTGAACTGGAAGCCCCGGGGATCGACCAGGAACAGGAACCCGTTGACGCCGAGATAGCCGATCAGGAACAGGGTGACGACCACGAGCACATCGACGACGGCGGCGATCGCCCGGGTGACGAGTCCGGCCGGCCGGCCCTGGAATCCGCGGGCCTCCCTCGGAACGGCGGAGATCCCCTCCATCGTCATGGTTCCGTCGCCGGCACCTTCCGGCCGAACCGCAGCCGGATCCGGCCGAGGGCCCGGCCGACCGCCTCATCGCCCGCCACGCTCTGCATCCGGACGCCGCGCACGGTCTCGGAGGCCACCGAGCCGGTGGACTGGCGGATGATCTCGGCCAGGTCGACCTCGGCGATCACCCCCTCGGCCAGCCCGGCGACATCGATCCGGGCGAGGAGGTCGTTCAGGTCGACGGATGCGACCACCTCGTTCAGATCCACGTGTTCCCGGACGATCGTGGTGAGATCGAGCGGTTCCAGCAGGACGGTCACGACCCTGGGCACCACCGGTGCCAGAACCGTGGTCACCTGTCCCCCGAGCTCCTGACGCTGTCCGGCGCCGTACTGGGCCAGGCTCGCCAGCAAGGTGTTCGCGTGGTAGCGCTTCGGCACCACCGGCGGCCTCATGGCCACACCGACCGCAGGGCGGAGCACACTCCGCAGCCGGCGCCCGACGACTCCCGCGACGGCGGCCGCCAGCGCCGTGGCGCCGACCACCACGTCGAGTACGACGATCGGCTCGTCGCCCGGTTCCGCCGGAGCTGCCGCTTCCGGCGGTGCTTCCGCAGCCGGCTGTTCCGCTGGAGCCGGCTGTTCGGCCGGAGCTGCCTGTTCCGCCGTAGCTGCCTGTTCCGACGGAGCCGCGTGTTCCGCCGGAGCCGCGTGTTCCGCCGAAGCCGCAGGGTCGGCCGGAGCCGTCGGTGCGGTCTGCTCTGTCAGTGCCTCGCTCGGAGTCACGGACCCGTCTACTGGAGTGCCCACGAGCCCATCATGGGCACCGCTGTCTCACCCGGCATCACCCTTGGTGGGGGAAAGCCAGCCCCGGACCCGGCGGGCGAACCACCCCTGGCTGCGATCGAACTCGGCGGCGACCACGGTCGCGGTGACCAGGATGAGCGCCACGGCCAGCAGCCAGCCGACCAGCGCCAGCGTGACTCCGAAGAGTCCGTACCGCTCGCTGTACCGCTCCAACTGCGCGGGCATGTACACCGTGGAGACCAGGCCGTAGATGCTGCTGCAGACGGTAGCGATCACGCCTGTCGGCACCAACCGCCGCCAGTTCACCCGGCCGTCGAGGAGCAGCCACGGAATCGAGATCCACAGCAGGAGACCGCTCACCAGCGTGACCGGTACGCCGAACAGCCAGTCCGCGGGCAACCGGCGGACGAGCGACCGCGCGAGCGAGAGCAGCGCGATGTCGATCACCAGGGCCGCCAGCCCCAGGAACGTGTTGAACCCGCCGCGAACGCCGGGGGGCGGGTCGAGGTGCCAGGCCTCCAGGTACAACCGCTGCATCCGCCGGGCCAGCGACAACCCGGAGAAGATCAGGATCAGCACGCTCAGACCGCCGATGCTCGCGCCACCGGCCGGCCGCGCGAACACCTCGGTCACCGCGTCGGCGGCGGAGCCGGTGAGATGGAACCGCCGGATGAAGCCTTCGGAGACGACATCGCGGCGGTCCGCCGGCGCCAGCGTGGAGACCAGGATGAGCAGCGGGATCAGCGCCGTCAGCCCCTGCGAGGCGATGACCATGGCGCGGTCGATCCCCTGCAGTGCGATGAAGGCAGCGACACAGCGCCCGGCGAAGGTCGCCTCCAGCCGCCGGGTGATCTCCTTCAGGCTCTGCGGCAGCTCGATCACTGACTGATGTCGTCCTTGGCGGGGTGGGAGGAACGGTACTCGTTGACCGGGCGGTACCGGTCGTAGAGCATCGTCAGGATGCTCACCAGGAAGACGAAGAACAGCGTGTCGGTCAGCCGCAGCGTGCTGTTCTGCCGCGCGAGCAGCAGGTCGGCGACGAACACCAGGACGACGTTGGTCGCGAAGACGACCAGGAACGAGATCGTGGCCGAGTCCCAGCCGTAGCCGCGCCGGGACGACCAGAGGCCGATCGCGGAGTTGATCACCACGAAGACCGCGATGCCGATGAAGAGTTGGAGGTCGTTCGCCTCGACCCCCGGCAGGACCCGCCCGTAGATGACGCTGATCAGGCCGATCAGGAAGATCTTCTCCACCGCGCTCCAGTCGAAGACCTTGTGGTGCGCCGCCCGGTAGGCGGCCCGCTCGCTCGCCTCGTCGATCTCCGCCGGCAGCGGATCCGCACTGAGCCGCAGCGGCCAGTCGGCCGGCCGGAGCCGGGGCCGGATGACGAACCACACCACCGCGAGCAGGATGAGGACGGCGACGATCAGGGCCGGCAGGAACCACGGGACGTCCCGGATGGTGTCGGTCAGGTCCAGCTTGGCGATGTGGATCCAGTACTCCTGCGGGAGCTTGACGAAGATCCAGATCGCGCCGGCCACCAGCACCCAGAACTTGAACGAGTAGCGCAGCGGGTTCCGCCGGCTGCGCACCGCCTCATAGGCGATGAAGTAGTACTCGAAGGTGTTCGGGAAGAGCAGCAGCAGCCACCGGGCGCCGATCAGCTCGAACAGCACCACACCGACCTGCCGGTAGAAGAACAGGAAGCGGCTGATCCGGACGGCCGGCTGGTTCGTCCAGTTGCGCAGGCTGGCCAGGTAGGCGATCGACAGGTAGAAGACGTCCATCGCCTTGTCGTAGCTCTGGTAGTTCGGCGGGTCGTAGCCGAAGGTCTGGAAGATGGTCTGGTCGACACCGTCGAGCAGGAGGCAGCCGATGATGGCCGGCAGCGGGTAGCGCGGAATCAGCAGCGGCAGGCCGAAGCGCGCCAGGACAACGCACCAGAAGACAACCTCGACGCCCATCCGTCCTCCCCTTGCCTGAGAACCATCCCGGCACAGTCAGAACTCGCCCCGGCGACGCAACGGGCGAGGCCTGCCGTCCGGGTCGTAGACGATCCGGTAGAGCGGCTCCGCCCACACAGACTGCCACCAACTGAGCGGCTTCACGTCGTGTCTGCGGATCCGCCCGGCGGGTCGCACGCCCCGCCGCCCGCCGGAGTACCACGCGTCCAGGTGGAACGCCGTACGCCGCCAGAGCTCGAAACCGGCCGCCGGATCGAGCAGCGCCGGGTCGTCCCGCGGCAGCCCGAGGTGCTCCGACCACACGTCCAGCCGCAGCTCACGGGCCAGCCGCCGGGCGTCCCGGCCGTCGGGCAGGCGACGGTCGGGAGTCGTGTCCAGGACGGCACAGGTGAGTTCGCTGTCGGACGTCCACGAGCGCCGGTTGAAGTTGTCCGAGCCGCAGGTGAACCACACGTCGTCGACCACGCAGAGCTTGGCGTGGACGTAGACCGGGACGCCGTCGAGGTTCTCCAGGTTGTAGATCGCCACTCGCTCGGGCGCGGTGCGCTGCAGCATCCGGATCGCGCGGAGCTGACCGAACCGGGCCGGCGGCCCGCTGACGAACCCGTCGGCCGCCGGGTAGCGCGGTACGACGACGATCACGCGCAGTTCGGGGGACCGGTCGAGCGCGTCGTGGATCCCCTGGGCGATCAGCTCGGACCACAGGTACTGGTCCTCCAGGTAGATCAGCCTCCGGGCCTGCCCGAACGCCTTGCTGTACGCACGGGCGACACTGCGCTCCCCGTCGGGCGCGAACGGGTAGCCGGGATGCTTGTAGGCGTAGGTCCGCAACACCTGGACGCTGTGCGGACCGGCCGGCGGCGGATCCGGAAACGACTCCGGCAACGGCTTCGGGTGGCGCGGCATCCGGGCAAGGCGCTGCACGAGCATCCGGTACGGCGTCCGCCGGTCGAGCGGGTGGTGGTCGTCCCAGCGTTCGACGAAGGTCCGGAGCAGGTCTCCGACGATCGGGCCGCGCAACTCGAGCGCGGCGTCGTGCCAGGGCGCGCGATCGCCGTACCGCCGGTCCATCGGGGCCTGCTGCGGGTCCCCGCGGTGGTCCGCGTCGTCGCGGCGCTGGTGCGACAGGTCGATCCCGCCGACGAACGCGACGGCCCGCTCCGGTTGGCCCTTGTGCCGGATCACGAACAGCTTCTGGTGGTGCGACGAGAGCCGCCGGACGCGCTGGTCGAGCAGCACCTCGGCGCCGGCCTCGTTGAGTTTCGTGCCGAACCGCTGGTTCTCCCGCGCGTTGAACTGCAGGTGATCCGAATGCGACCGCCACAACAGCGCGCGGACCTCGACGCCCGACCGGGCCAAGTCGGCCAGCACGGTCCCGATCGTCGGCCCGTCCGGGCGCAGCTTCTCGTCGGCGTCGCCCCGCCAGTCGGTGAAGTAGACCCGGTCACCGGGCCGCAGCGAGCACAGCTCGTCGTACAGGCGATCGAAGTAGGTGACGCCGTGGATCAACGGCCGGACCAGGTTGCCGTCGACCCACGACCCGTCCACATCGCCCATCCGGTCGATGCAGGTCCACGGATTGCCCCGCTCGTGCGGCAGCAGGAACCATGCCGCGACGCTCTGGTCGGTCGGCAGCACCGGCCCGGACACGGGTCCCCGCCGTCAGGTGCGGATCATCCGCGGCCGCGTCAGCGCCCAGATGACCCAGACGTTGAGGGCGATCACCAGCAGCGACCACACCGGTGCGTAGGGGATGAAGAAGAAGTTGTTGACCGCGCTGAGGACGGCGAGGAACAGCGCCGCCACACCGGCCCAGACCGTCCGGTAGAACAGGCCGACACCCGCTGCCAGCATGGCCAGCCCCAGGATCAGGTGGATCCAGCCCCAGGCCGTCGTGTCGAGGTCGAACGCGTAGCCCCGGATGACGGCGAAGTAGTCGTCGTTGATGATCGCGGCGAGCCCTTCGATCGCCTGGAACGCTCCGAGCATGACCAGCATGACCGCGGCGAACACGACACCGCTCGTCGCAAACGGCGACTGGCCCTGCCGCTCGTTGGTTTCTTGTTGCGTCATCAGTTGCCACCCCTCCCTGGTGGGCACCCGGCACGATGCCGAGTGCGCATCGACAGTAGGCGCGCGCCCGCGGCCCCGCTTCACCCTTGGCGGACGACGTCCGGGCACCGTCTCATCCGGCGTGAGTGATGCCGCCGGATGAGATCTGAGCGATGTTCGAAGCCCTATCGCGGCGGGAGGGAGGTCACGCCAGTGCCCGGGCACCGCTCCGCATCCCGAGACAACTCGCAGCCGTCCGCCGACTCGGCAGTCCCGATCCCGCCGCCGGCCCCGGACGCCGCCGCGGCGGCAGCACCGGTGCTGCCGCGCGGCGTCGTCGTCCTGCTCGGGCTGGCCGGTGCGGTGATCACGGCCGCCGGCCTGCGCGCCTTCTCCGGGATCGCGGGACCCGCGTTCCTGGCCCTGGTCCTGACCATCGCGGTCAGCCCGCTGCGCCGCCTGATGATCCGGCGGGGAACCCGCAAGTGGGTGGCCGGGCTGGTCTCACTCGTCGTGGTGAACGCCGTACTGCTCGGGCTGGCGGCTGCGATGCTCCTGTCGATCGCGAAGCTGGCCACCCTGCTGCCGAAGTACCAGGACACCTTCGCCGAACTCGTCGACGACGTGCGGGACTGGCTGGCCGCCCGCGGGATCGGGAACGAGCAGATCCAGGCGGCGGTGCAGAAGTTCGACTTCGGGCAGGTGCTCGACCTCCTGCAGGGCTGGCTGAGCGGGCTGCTCGGCGTGGTCTCCAACCTGACCTTCGTCGTGGTGCTGCTGTTCTTCATGGGGCTGGACGCGACCCAGTTCACCGACCGGCTGATCGAGGCCGCCAAGCTGCGGCCCGGTGTCGCCGGCGCGCTGGTCGGCTTCGCCCGCGGCACGACCCGCTACCTGGTCGTCTCGACCATCTTCGGGCTGATCGTCGCCGTCATCGACGTGGGCGTGCTGTACATCCTCGACATCCCGCTGCCGTGGCTGTGGGGGCTGCTCGCGTTCATCACCAACTACATCCCGAACGTCGGGTTCTTCATCGGCGTCATCCCGCCGGCCCTGCTGGGCCTGCTGGACAGCGGCTGGGAGACCCTGCTCTGGGTGATCGTGGCGTACAGCGTGATCAACTTCATCATCCAGTCGATCATCCAGCCGAAGGTCGTCGGGGACGCGGTCGGCATGTCCACCACGCTGACGTTCTTGTCCCTGGTCTTCTGGGCCTGGATCCTCGGTCCGCTCGGCGCCGTCCTCGCGATCCCGCTGTCGTTGCTGGTCAAGTCGCTGCTGCTGGACGCCGACCCGTCGACGCGCTGGATGAGCGGCCTGATCTCGGGTGGGGCGGTCCAGGAGGACGTTCCCGAACCCGTGCCGGAGCAGGTCCAGCCGGAGGAGGCCCCCGCGCCGGCTAGCTGACGATCTCCCCGTAGGCCTCGATCGAGCGGAGGACGTCGTGCTGCGGCATACCCGGCGGCTGGATGCGGAGAATGATGCCGTCGGCACCCATTTCCTCGTAGTGCGCGAGCCGCTCGGCGCACCCGGCCTTCGACCCGATCACGCTCCGGTCGGCGATCTCGTCCCAGCCCTGGGTGTAGCGGCTCGCGTCCGCCGATGTCCGCTTCCAGCCGGTGTAGGCGTCGTACAGGTCGCGCAGCGGCTCCTCCAGCGCTTGCCGCGCGTCCTGCGACGTCGGCGCGCAGTAGCCCTCCCGGCACAGGATCACCTCGGCGCCGAGGGTGCCTTCGCCGCGCGGGTAGGAGTGGTACTCGGCGATCTTGGCCGGGAGGTCGGAGTCCAGCTCGTTGAACGACGTGGTCCAGCCGTCGCACATCCGCGCGGTCCGCTCGAGCATCGCGGACACGCGGCCGCCGTTCCACAGCTTCGGGCGCGGGCTCTGCACCGGTCGCGGGGACAGGAACGCCTCGCTGATGCTGGTGAACTTGCCGTCGTACGTGACCTCGTCCTCGGTCCACAACCGGGTCAGGATCTCCAGGCCCTCCTCGAACCGCGCGACCCGCTCGGCCTGCGTCACGCCGTACAGCGCGAACTCCTCCGGCCGGTACCCGAGCACGAAGCCCGCGGTCAGCCGTCCACCCGACAGTACGTCGATGTGGGCGAGCGTCTCGGCCAGTACGACGGGGTCGTACAGCGGCGCGACGATCCCGGCCGTGGCCAGGCCGATCCGGTCGGTGTGAGCGGCCAGCCAGGTCAGCGAGGTGAGGATCTCGTGGTACCCGGGCCGGTGCAGGTGCCGCTCGCCGAGCACGATCCACTCGAAGCCGGCCTGCTCGGCCAGCCGCGCCTGCTCGACCGCGTCGGCCAGCCGCGGGCGCTCGTCCGGGGTGCCGTAGAGGTTCAGATAGAGACCCAGCCGCATCGGGGGTGCCACCTTCCGTTGACAGAGAGCGCTCGCGGTATTTACGGTCTTGACCGTAAATGCTTTCCGATCAGATTGCGACCCTAGGAGCCGGAATTGAGTGTTGCATCGCATCCGGTCGGGTTGCCGACCGGGACCGGAGCAGGGCCGATCAGCGCGATCAAGACCCGCGTGGTCAGTGCGCCGTACCGCCGGCCGTTCCAGATCAGCAGCGGGATCAGCACCGAGCTGGTCAGCCTGCTGGTCGAGATCCACACCGCCGACGGCGCGATCGGGATCGGCGAGACCTCACCGATGACGGCGTACACCGGCGAGACCTTGGCCGGCGTCACCGCGGCCATCGAGGAGCACCTGGCGCCGGCGCTGATCGGCCGTGACCCGCTCGACCGGGCCGGTGCGCACGTGCTGATGGACACCGTGCTCCGCGGGCAGCAGGTGGCCAAGTCCGGGCTCGACATCGCGCTCTACGACCTGGCCGGCCGGCTCAGCGGCTGGCCCGTGCACGCGATCCTCGGCGGCAGTGTCCGGGAGCGCGTGCAGACCACCTGGGTGGTCGGGCTCGGCACACTCGACGAGATGGCTCTCGAGGCCGCGGAGTACGCCGGCAAGGGGTTCATGCATCTGAAGGTCAAGGGCGGCCAGGACCCGGCCAAGGACCTCGAGCTGATCCGTGCGGTCCGTGCGGCGATCCCTGCCGACGCAGAGCTCTGCCTGGACGCCAACGAGGGGTACGACGCGACCACCGCGCTGCCGTACCTCGCCAAGATGACCGAGGCCGGTCTGACCCTGCTGGAGCAGCCACTGCCGCGCTGGGACCTGACCGGTCTCGTGCGGCTGCGTGAGCGGCTCGATGTCCGGGTGATGGTCGACGAGAGCATGCACTCACTGCATGACGCTCTGGAGATCGCGCGGCGCGGGGCGGCCGACGTACTGAACATCAAGATCCTGAAGGTCGGAGGACTGCACCGCGCGCTCCAGATCGCCAACGTGGCCGAGGCGGCCGGGCTCGCGGTGAAGGTAGGCTCGATGCCGGAGCTGGGGGTGGCCACACTGGCCGCGGTCCACCTGGCCGCCGCCGTACCGGGCGCCACCGTCGCGGCCGACCTGGTCGGGCCACTCATGGTCGACGAGGACCCCTTGGCTCCGACCGTGTTCGCCGACTGCGACGGCTGGATCGACGTACCGAAGCGCCCCGGTCTCGGGCACGACGTCTGAGAGGTTCTCTCCATGCATGCACTCGTCGAGCGACTCCGCGGCACACTGCTCCCGGCGGTCGTCACTCCGATGGACTCCGAGGGCGTCGTCGCGTACGACGCTCTGACCGCGTACGCCGGCGCTCTCACGACGGAGTCGATCGGCGGGGTCGCGGTGTGGGCCCACACCGGGCGCGGGCTCTACCTGTCCGCGGCTGACCGGTCGAAGGTACTGGAGACGTGGCGGCAGGCAACGGACGTGCCCATCGTCGCGGGAGTCGGCGTACCGCGGTCTGTTGAGGCGCGGACGCTGCAGGACGCTTCGGACGCGACCGTGGCGATGGCGCTGGACGCTGCCGCGGGTGGAGCCGATGCGGTGATGGTCTATCCACTGGCTGCGTTGGGTGAGCTGCCGGACGGGCATGCGCAGGCGGTGGCGTTGCACGAGCGGGTGGCCGCGGAGAGCGGGCTGCCACTGGTCGGCTTCTACCTGCATGGCGAAGCCGGTGGGTATCCGTACCCGCCTGCGCTGATCCGCGACCTGTTGTCGCTGCCGGCCGTGCTCGGGGTGAAGACTGCGACGCTGGATCGGGCGATCGGATGCCAGGACGCGATCTGGGCGGGACGCGGGACCGGGAAGCTGCTGATCACCGGTGAGGACCGGATGTACGGGCCTTCGTTCATGTGGGGCGCGGATACGGCGCTGGTCGGGATCGCCGCGGCACAGGTCCCGTTGTCGGCCGCCGTACTCGACGCTTGGACGTCCGGGGACCACAGTGGCTTCCTGACGGCGTCCGACCGCCTGGACCGGTTCGCCGCGGCGACTTTCTACGCGCCGATCGAGGGCTACGTGCAGCGCATGCTCTGGGCGGCCGAGTGGGAAGGCCTGATCCCTTCGTCGGCCGCCTACGACCCCTACGGACCGTCGCTGCCCGCGGGTGAGCGCGACGTCGTCATCCGCTGCCTCGAGGACCTCGCGGGTTAGGTGGCTCGCTCCCTCCGACGCTCCACCACGCCGGCGACCCCTCGGGGTGGCGGTAATTGTGGTCTTGACCGAAACTAAGAGAGTCGGCCGTGAACGTCAAGCACTCAAGGCCGGCTGCGCTATTCTGCGAGTTGAGGGCCAGACCAGAAGTCGTCACCTGGACGCGATGAGCTGTCCCGAAGTGCAAAGGAGTGCCGTGCAGATCAGCTCAGCCCCGGGCCCGGTGGCCGGATGACACTCACGGTCGGTGTCGTCGGTCCCGAGGATCTGGTGCTGCGGGTGATCGCGGTCGGGCCGCCGAGCGGCGCGACCCTGCTCCCGCTGCCCTACCGGCACGAGACCGAGGCGGTCGAGCTGGTCGAGCAGGCCCACGAGCGGGTCGACGCGCTGCTGTTCACCGGCGTCGTGCCGTACACGATCGCCACCGAGGCCGGCGTGATCGACCGGCCCGCGATGTACGTGTCGTACGACGGCGCCACGCTGCTCCGCGCCCTCGTCGAGCTGCTCCGGCTCGGGCACAACGTCACCCAGTTCTCGATCGACACGTTGCGCCGCAGTGAGGTGCTGGAGACGCTGATCGAGGCCAAGCTTCCGACCGACCAGATCCACGTGCTGCCGTACCGGCCCGGCCTGACCTCCGACGACATCGTCGCGTTCCACCGGACCGCCCGCGACAAGCACGACACCAAGGTCGCGATCAGCTGCCTCGGCTCGGCGTTCCACCTGCTGGAGAACGAGATGCCGTCGGTGCGGCTCGCGCCCTCCCGCTACTCGATCCGCTCCACACTGCAGGCCCTGGTCCTGACGACCACCGGCCAGCACGTCGGCGACGCCCAGGTCGCGCTCGGGGTGATCGCGTTGCCCGAGCCCGACGACGCCTTGGCCGGCGACCTCATCACCCTTGGCGGCAGCCTGGCCGCGCTCCCCGACGGACGCCACCTCGTCGTCACCACCCGCGGCCTGCTGGAGCAGGCGACCGAACAATTCACCCGCATGCCCTTGCTCGACCACCTCGCGGCTCGCCACAGCACGGCGTACGTAGGCTTCGGCGTCGGCCGTACGGCAGCCGAAGCCGAAGCCCTCGCCCGCCGAGCCGTCAGCCGCGCCGAGTCGATCGGCACCGTCGCCGGCGTCGTCTCGATGTCCGACGACGTCGAGATCGTCATCGAACCCGCCGGCGACCAGCCCACCACCCCCCGCGGCCCCGAAAGCCTCCCCCTCCTCGCCCGCCGCGTAGGCCTCAACACCCAAACTCTCGCCCGCATGCGAGAACTCACCGCCACCCTCCCCGACGGCCTCACCACCCAAGACGTCGCCGACCACCTGGCCGTCCAACTCCGCACCGCCCGCCGAGTGCTGAAGCGCCTGGAGCGAGCCGGCCTGGCCGCCCCCACCGGCACCCAACAACACGGCCGCACCGGCCGGCCGCCCACGGTCTATCTCATCCGGTTGTAGCCACGCGTGCTCCGCGACCGCTTCCTTCGTCGCTCCGCTCCTCAGCGCGGCCGCTCCGCGCGCTCCCACCCACCCTCCGGCTCATCGCCGGCACATCCCCGCCGGCTACCGCCGGCGCCTCGCGGGCTGCCGCCCGCGTGGTGCGGGGCTTAGCGCTCGCGTGGTGCGGGGCTCAGCGCCCGCGTGGTGCGGGCTGCCGCCTGCCTGTTGCAGGGCTCAGCGCCCCGCGTCTTGCGCTACCGCGCGAGACACCCACGGACGCCGACCACTCGTCCCTGAACAACCGCGGTCAACTCCGACAGCACCGAGTCGTGGCGAATGGTTTCGGACCCCATCACCGAGTCGTGGAATCAGCACCGGGAATCGCCCCGACGCCGAAGACCGCGATCCACGACTCGCCGACGACGCGGAGCCCTGCGGAGATGGGGTCAGGCCGAGTTGACGATGGCCCCGCCGGCCGGATGCCGAGGGCGGAGTTGACGATCGGCGTGACGGGAGTCGTCTTGCGGACAGCGCCGGCCCATGTCGTCAATGGGCGCGCGACAGCGCGCAGATCGCGGGCGTCGGCCGCAAGGTACGGGGTGGGTGGGAGCGCGCGGAGCGGGCGCGACGAAGGAGTGACGCTGTAGCACGCGTGGGTGTACTTACGGGTTGATGATCGTCACGCCGGCTGGGGTTCCGTCGGACAGGGCCGCGAGGGCGGCGGGGGTTTCGGCGAGGGTGATGGTGCGTGTGATCAGGTCCGAGGGTTTGAGGTTGCCTGAGGCAACCAGGTTCAGCATGTCCGGGTAGGCGTGGGCGGGCATGCCGTGGCTGCCGAGCCATTGGAGTTCCTGGCCGATCAGGCGGCTGACGTCTAGTTGGACGCCGGACGGGAGGAGACCGACCTGGAGGTGGCGGCCGCGCGGGCGGAGGGCTTGCAGGGCCTGTTGGACGATGGCGTTGGAGCCCAACGCGTCCATGGTCACGTGGGCGCCGCCCAGGGCGTGGATGTCGTCGACCGTGCTCGGCGAGGCCTGCAGGGTGTGGGAAGCGCCGTACTCGCGGGCGAGCTTCAAGGCATCCGGGTTCGTGTCGACGGCGATCACCTCGGCGCCCAAGGCGGCGGCGATCATCACCGCGGACAGGCCCACGCCGCCGCAGCCGAAGACGGCCACTCGTTCACCGGAAGCGACGCGGCCGACCTGGTGGACGGCGCGGAAGGAGGTGGCGAAGCGGCAGCCCAGGCCGGCGGCGGTGGCGAAGTCCAAGTCGTCGGGGAGGCGCACGAGGTTCACCGCCGCGTACGGTACGGCGACGTACTCGGCGAAGGAACCCCAGTACGTGAAGCCAGGCTGCTGCTGACGAGGGCAGACTTGCTGGTTGCCCTCGCGGCATTGTTCGCACGTTCCGCACGCACAGATGAACGGCGTCGTGACCCGATCGCCGACGTCCCAACCGGCGACCCCAGCACCGACGGCGGCGATGGTGCCGGCGAGCTCGTGGCCGGGGACGTGCGGGAGAACGATGTCGGAGTCGTGGCCCATCCACCCGTGCCAGTCGCTCCGGCACAGACCGGTGGCCTCGACCTTCAGGACTACCGCTCCCTCGGCGGCCTCGGGCTGCGGGACCTCACGCACCTCAGGCAGTACGCCGTACTGATCGATGACGACAGCGCGCATTCCGGCACCTTAACCGACGCAGAACTCGTTGCCTTCGGGGTCCAGCATCACGATGTGGCCGAGGACGTCGGGGCCGTAGAACTCCTCGCGGACCTCGACGGCGCCCAGCGCCACCAACTCGGCGGCCTTCGACCGCATCCGGCCGGCGGCCGCGGCGTCGCGGGTCTCGCCGGCCACGCGGATGTCGATGTGCAGGCGGTTCTTCGAGGTCTTGGGCTCGGGGACGCGGAGGAAGCCGATCGCCGGCCCCACGTCGTCGGGATCGATGATCCCCGCGCCGTCCGGATCGTCGAATCCGGGCTCGATCACGTACCCGAGGGCCGCGGCCCAGAACCGCGCCAGCTGCTGCGGATCGGCGGCATCCCCGCCGATGGTCCATTTCGTCGCCATGCAGGCGACGGTAGCGGTGGTTCCGGACGAACGACGCCCGGAACCACCGGCAGGAGAACCACTACCGAAAGATCAGCCGCCCGCGACCGCGGGGATGATCGAGACCTGGCCGCCGTCCTTGATCGAGGTCTGCAGGCCGTCGGCGAAGCGTACGTCGTCGTCGTCGACGTACACGTTCACGAACCGGCGCAGCTCGCCCGACTCGTCCAGCACCCGGCCCTTGATCCCGGGGTAGGAGCCGTCCAGCGAGTCCAGCACCTCGATCAGCGTCGCGCCCTCGGCGGAGACCTCGGAGACGCCCTGGGTGTAGGGCCGCAGGATGGTCGGGACCCGTACGCTCACACTCACTGCAGGCCTGCCTTCACGAAGGCGTCGTACGACGCGGGGATGGTCACCTTGGGGCCGACCCGGTCGGCCACGGCGTCGAGCGTCTTCAGCCCGTCGCCGGAGTTGATGATCACCGTCTCGGCCTCGGGGTCGAGCTGGCCGGTCGCGATCAGCTTCTTCAGCGTCGCGACGGTCACCCCGCCCGCGGTCTCGGCGAAGATGCCCTCGGTCCGGGCCAGCAACTGGATGCCCTCGACGACCTCTTCGTCGCTGACGTCCTCGATCGCTCCACCGGTACGGCGGGCGACGTCCAGGACGTAAGGCCCGTCGGCCGGGTTGCCGATCGCGAGCGACTTGGCGATGGTGTCCGGCTTGACCGGCTTGACCACGTCGTGGCCGTCGCGGAACGCCTGGGCGACGGGCGAGCAGCCGGTGGCCTGGGCGCCGTACACCTTGTAGTCGGTGGCGTCGACCAGGCCGAGCTTGCCGAGCTCGGTGAAGCCCTTGTCGATCTTGGTCAGCTGGGATCCGGACGCGACCGGGATGACGATCTGCTGCGGCAGCCGCCAGCCGAGCTGCTCGGCGATCTCGAAGGCCAGGGTCTTGGAGCCTTCGGAGTAGTACGGGCGGACGTTGACGTTGACGAACGCCCAGCCCTCCTCCTCGCCGGCGATCTCGGAGGCCAGTTTGTTCACGTCGTCGTAGTTGCCCTCGACGGCCACCAGGGTGCCGCCGTACACGGCGGTGGTGATCACCTTCGGGCGCTCGAGGTCGTGCGGGATGAACACGACCGAGCGGATGCCGGCCCGGGCGGCGGCCGCGGCGACCGCGTTGGCCAGGTTGCCGGTGGACGGGCAGGCGAAGACCGTCATGCCGAGCTCGCGGGTGGCACTGAGTGCACTTGCGACAACCCGGTCCTTGAAGGAGTGGGTCGGGTTGCCGGAGTCGTCCTTCACCCACAGCTTGCGCAGACCCAGCTCGCGGGCGAGGTTCTGCGCGTCGACGAGCCGGGTGTAGCCGGGCTCGGTGTTCGGGAAGCTGGCCACGTCCACCGGGACGGGCAGCAGTGGCTGGTAGCGCCAGATGTTCTTGGGACCGGCCTCGATCTGCTCGCGGGTGATCGTCGGGTACTCGTACCCGACCTCGAGCGGACCGAAGCACTCCATACAGGCGTAGAACGGACCGAGCGGCGACTTCGCCCCACAGGCGCGACAGCTCAGGTGCGTACCGTTGCCGAAGGCACCTTCACGGATCGTGTGGGTGGCGGCGGTCAGGCTCATGAGTGAGGTTCCCCTCTCATCTTCCCCGGGGGCCGGATCTCGGCGCGGGACGGATTTGGCACCGTTCCGCCGCGAGTCACCCCCAGGACGGGGCCTCGACGGGGAGGGTTGCCGGGACTTCAACGGGCCGTTTCCCTCAGTCCCTCTGGATGAGCTCCCCCGAGACTACCCAATCGGGTCCATATTGTGTCTTCCGTTCCCAGCATCCGAGACGCTAGATCTCAGCTCCGCCGGAGCGCTCAGGCGGCCCGATCGCGGCGTACGTCGAGCATCCGCATCAGCGGTGTCGCCGCGATCCCGTGCACGACGACGCTCAGCACGACAGTGAAGCCGACCGTCGCCCACAGCCACGGCAGGTCCGTGCCGAAGTCGGCTCCGGCGTACGCCAGGTAGAACACCGAACCGACCCCGCGGACGCCGAACACGGCCGTCACCCACCGCTCCGACCGGCGCATCGGCGTTCCGGCCAGCGAGACCCAGGCGGTCAGCGGACGGATCACCAGCACCAGCAGGAGCCCGATCGCGACGCCGGACAGGGTCAGCGGCTTGAGCAACCCGGCCGTGATCGCCACTCCGAGCAGCAGCAGGATCCCCCAGGTGAGGATGTGCTCGAGTTGCTCGACGAAACCGTGCAGTTCCTCATGGAAGTCGTGGCTGCGTTCGGCCGCCCGCAGCGCCAGTGCGGCGACGAAGACCGCGACGAACCCGTAGCCGTGCAGCACCTGGGCGAGGCCGTAGACACCCAGCGTCATCGCGAGCGCCAGAACCGGCTCCCGCGCGTCCGCCAGCCGGAAGGTGCGCGACGGCGCGGAGAAGGCCATCTTGCCGAGCAGCCAGCCCGCCCCGGCTCCGACCGCGACACCGATCAGGGTCCGGCCGACCAGGTCCCAGGCGAACCACTCGAGAGCCCAGTTGCCGACCGCGCCCTTGGTGGCGGCGAAGACGGCGGCGTAGACGAAGGGGAAGGCCAGGCCGTCGTTCAGCCCCGCCTCCGAGGTGAGTGCGAAGCGGACCTCGTCGTCCTCCTCCGGCTCTGCGCCCTCGCCGGTGGTCGGGCCTTGCACCTGAACGTCGGACGCGAGCACCGGGTCGGTCGGTACGAGGATGGCCCCCACCAGGAGCGCGGTCGCGGGAGCCAGGCCGAGTCCCCAGCCGACGCCGGCGACCGCCGCGATGCAGGCGGGCATGGCGACGAAGAGCAGCCGCCAGGTGACGCTCCAGCGCCGCCAGCCGATCGGGCGGTCGATCGCCAGCCCGACGCCCATCAACGCGACGAGGATGGTCAGCTCGGCCAGGTGCTCGGTGATCCCGGGCTCGGCGAGCGGGCTGAGGTGCTGCCGGTCGACCGCGAGACCTAGGAGCAGGCCGGCGCCGAGGAAGGCGATCGGCGCGGAGACGGCGTACCGGCGCAGGAGTCGGGGCAGGACGGCGCCGAGCAGCAAGGCCAGGCCGGCCACCAGGTACAGCCCGTCCCCGTCGATCGTCATCGTGGGGGTCCGGTGCCCATGGCTACCTCAAGCGATGCGTTGCGCCCGGAGTATGGGTGGGCAGGGACTTGCGCGGGCCGAAGCGCGGGTGACCGATGCCGGCCAGTTCGAGGAGGCGCTGGACGCGGAACCGATGGCCGCGATACGGCTCGATCAGCTCGGCGCAGCCGTCGTCGTCCAGCTCCTCGCCGATGAGGGCGTAGGAGACGTTGCGGGACACGTGGTAGTCGGCGAACGAGAACGCGTCCGCGTCGCCGTGTGCCCGCTGGCGGACCTCGGCGGCCGTCCACACCCCGACACCGGGCAGTGATCGCAGCCGGCGTTCGATCTCGGCGGAGTCGGTCAGCTCCAGCGTCCGCTCGAGCGCCTTGGCCCGGGTCGCGGCGGTCACGACCACCCGCGACCGGCGGCCCTCCACACCGGCCCGGAGCCACTGCCAGGACGGGATCACTCGCCACTCCTCCGGCGCGGGCGGCACCATCATCACCCGTCCGTCCGGACCACTCGGGCCCGGCGCGGGTTCGCCGTACTCGCGCAGCAGCAGCCGCCACGCCCGGAACGCCTCCTTGCCCGTGACGACCTGCTCGATCCCCGCGGCCGCCATCGCCTCGAACACCGCCCGCGTCCGCGGCACCCGGACATGCGGGAACCGCCGGGCCGCGTCCACCAGCGCCCGATGCTCCGGCAACGGCTCGAACCCGTCCCAGCTGTCGGCCTCCCCCAGCAACTCCGGCACCCCGTCCAGCGCCCACGAAGCCCCCGGCCCCCATGCCTCGGCCTCCACCTCCCCGGCGTACGGCGTCAACCGCAGCAGCACCGGCCCGTCGGGCGTGCGCGTGGCCCGCCACACCGTCCGCCGCACGGGGTCGAACACGTACGCCGGATCGCCCGGCCCCTTCCGCAGCCCTCCGATCACCGAATGCGGATCCACCACCCGCCCTGCCCGCCAGACCCGCACCACCGAACTCACCCGCCAAGTCTTACTCACGCCACGGACAGAACCGCATACTGAGCCATGACCGGGTGGCAAAGGGTGAAGGTGGTGGGGAACTTCCTCAACCTGACGACCCTGATAGGGCTGGGGGTCGGGGTGATCGGGCGGGCCCGGTTCAGCCGGGGACCGCGGGGGTTGTACTTCGCGAACGGGTACAAGCTGGGGTTCCCGGTGGCGGGCGCGTTCACGATCGGGAACGTCATCCTGAGCAAGCACGAGCCGACGTACTTCGACGACGTGGCGCTGGTGCGGCACGAGGAGCGGCACTCGTGGCAGTACTTCTGCCTGATCGGCTTGCCGATGCTCCCGCTGTACGTCGTCGGCGTGATCGTCTCTTTCCTGCTCACCGGCGATCCGGCCTCGCGGAACCCGTTCGAGCGGATGGCCGGCCTCAAGGACGGTGGCTATGTGGAGCGGCCGATCCAGCCGATCGGCAAGACGGTGACGCAGGCGTTCAGCGTGCTGCGATCGCGTCCGAAAGGGCCGTGAGCACAGTCACCACGCCGGTGGGGTCGTCGACCACGATGTCGGCCGCTTGAATCAGCTCGGTGGCGTCGGACGAGCGCGTGGCCAGGAGTACGGCGCGGAGTCCGGTCTTGCGATGTTCTTCGACCGCACGGAACGCAGCCAGGTCGCCCAGGTCGTCACCGGCATACAGGATCGACCGGGCGCCTGTGGACTCGAGCAGCCGGCGCAGGGCGACGCCCTTGTCGATGCCGGGCGGCCTGAGCTCCAGCACCAGGTTGCCCGGCTCCAGGCGCAGCTCCGTCGACTCGGCCAGCTCGGTCAGCGGCGTACGCAGTCTCTCGAACGCACCGATCGGATCCGGCAGGCGGCGCGTGTGCACCGCGAGCGAGCTCTCTTTGTCCTCCACGAAGGCATCGGGTACGCCGGTCTCCCGCAGCAGCTCCGGCAACCGCGAGCGCGCCTCGGCGACTCCGGCCGGCACCGGGTCGCTGGCCACGTTCCCGGTCGCCGCGTCCCACTGCTCCAGCCCGTAGTGCCCGAGTACGACGAGACTGCCCAGACCGGGATGACCGGTCACTCCGGCGAGCTCCGTGGCCACGAGGGCGGGACGGCCCGTGACGATCGCCACCTGCTTCACCGAGCGGGCCAGCCGGGCCAGTGCGTCCAGAGCGCCCTCCACCGGGCGGGCGCGGGCCGGGTCCTCGACGAGCGGCGACAGTACGCCGTCGAAGTCGGAGGAGATCACCGCCGTGGCCGGGTCGGCGACGATCGCCTCCCAGCCTTCGCGTCCGGCGTCGGTCTGGATGACCGGAGTACTCATCCGGCGTAGTCCGAGGTCAGGATCACCGTGAGGCGGTCCTTCTTCATGTTGTCCAGCGCGCCCTTGGTCCGGCCCACACCCAGGTCGCGGGCGAGCTGGTTGGCGGCGTCGAGCATGCCCGGCGGGTAGTACACGGTGCTCTCGGCGATCTTGCCGTGCCAGTTGTCGGGCGAACCGGCCACGGTCCAGCCCGCCTGCCGCGCCCGGCCGGCGACCGAGTCGGCCAGTCCCTTGCGCGAGGTGTTGTTGTAGACCTCGACCGCGGGCCGCTCGGCCGGCGGGATGGTCGTCGGCACCGTGGCCGGCGGCTGCGTCGGCGCGGAGGTCGGCTCCGAGCTGGGCGCGGTCGTCGGCGTGGACGACGGGGCCTGCGTGGGCGTGGTGGCCGGTTCGGTCGGCTTCGAGGACGGCTTGGGGATACTGGCGGCGATCGTCGACGGCCCCGCGGTCGGCTTCGTGCTCGGCTTCGGGGTGGTCGCACCCGACGTCTCGTCGGCCTTGCTGTCGTGACCGCGCGTACCGAACAGCACGAGCAGACCGGCCACGATCGCGACGACCGCAGCCACAGCGACGAGCGACGAAAGGACCTGGCCCCGATCGCCCTTCGGGCGTGTCTTACCACCCCGCGCCGTAGCGAGCAGGTGCTCGGTGCGGTGCATCGGCGTGCGGGAGCGAAGGTCTCGATGCGGAGCATCGTGGCCTTTGCTCACGTGCGGCGAGGTGCCGTGCCGAGTGCCGCGCAGTAGGCGTGGGGTGGTAAGACACGCCCTAAGGCGGGACATGGTCAGACCTCGATGCCCAGCCGGCGAGCGGAGCGGGCGCGCTGGCGGGCGGCGCGCAACCGGCGCAGCCGCTTGACCAGCAGCGGGTCGTGAGCGAGCGCCTCGGGCCGGTCGATCAGCGCGTTCAGCACCTGGTAGTACCGCGTGGCCGACATCTGGAACTGGTCCCGGATCGCCTGCTCCTTGGCACCGGCGTACTTCCACCAGTGCCGCTCGAACGCGAGGATCTGGCCGTCCCGCTCGGAGAGTCCGGCGACGACCGGCGGCGCAGCTTCGGCGGGGCCGGGAGAGCTGGCGTTGGCGCTGTCCATCTGCTGCTGACTCCTGTGCGGTCGGTGATCGTCCGTCCGCGCTCCACTGTACGTGCTGAACAACAGCGATGTCATTCACCGTCGAACGACACGAAGCGTGTCGTTGAGCGGACAGCCGGACGCGGGTAACTCTGGCAGGATCGTTGGGGTGAGCTCAACTCTTTCCGACCGGGGTGGTGAGGTGGGGAAGGAATTCAGGGCGGCGGCGCTGGTGGAGGAGCTGCAGGCCAAGAGCCGTGAGGTGGACCCGCTGGTCAACGCCATCTGCACGCCCAATCCCGCCGCTCTCACTCAGGCCGCCCGCCTCGACGCGGAACGTGACGAAGGTCGGGTCCGCGGCCCGCTGCACGGCGTACCGGTCCTGGTCAAGGACAACATCGACACCGCCGACCTGCCGACCACGGCCGGCTCCCTGGCGCTGGCCGACCAGCCACCGCCACCGGCCGACGCCCCACTGGTACGGCGGCTCCGCGAGGCGGGCTGCGTCGTCCTGGGCAAGACCAACCTGAGCGAGTGGGCCAACTTCCGCGGCTCGGCGTCCTCCTCCGGCTGGAGCGCGTACGGCGGCCTCACCCGCAACCCGTACGCGCTGAACCGCTCCGCCGGCGGCTCCTCGAGCGGATCCGGCGCAGCCGTCGCCGCAGGGCTGGCCGACTACGCCATCGGCACCGAGACCAACGGATCGATCGTCTGCCCGGCCGCACTGAACGGCATCGTCGGCCTGAAGCCCACTGTGGGCCTGATTCCACAGCAGGGCATCGTCCCGATCTCACACTCCCAGGACACGGCCGGACCGATGACCAGGACCGTCACCCAGGCGGCAGCCCTGCTCACGGTCCTCACCGGTGGCGGGACCGACTACACCGAGCACTGCCGCGGCACGGACCTCAGCAACGTGCGGATCGGCGTACCGCGCGGTCCTCTCTGGGGCTACTCGACCGGCCTCGACGAGGTCAGCGAGCGGGCGCTGGAGATGCTCAGCCGGTGCGGAGCCACCCTGGTCGACCAGCTGTCGCTGCCGACGCCCGGCGGCGACGAGGACCAGCTCCAGGTGCTGGCCCACGAGCTCAAGGTCGACCTGGCGGCCTACCTGGCCACCCGCGTGCCCGGCGGCCCGCGGACGCTGGACGACCTGATCGCGTTCAACCGGGAACACGCGGACGTCGAGCTGCAGTGGTTCGGGCAGGAGCTGTTCGAGCGGGCCGCGGCGACCGAGGGCCTGAGCTCCCCGATCTACGTCGCCTCCCGGCTGACGGCGTTGCGAGCCGGCCGGGACGGTATCGACAACCTGCTCCGGGACAACCAGCTCGACGCCCTGGTCTGCCCGTCGTACTCCCCGGCCTGGACCATCGACCTGGTCAACGGTGACCACGTCCTCGGCAGTTCGTCCTCACATGCCGCACTGGCCGGCTATCCACTGCTCTCGGTGCCGTCCGGAGTGGTTGCCGGATTGCCGGTCGGGATCACGTTCAGTGGCACCGCACGGAGTGACTCGACGCTCATTCGCTTGGCTCACGCCTTCGAAACAGCGAGAATCGCTGCAGACGGACCGTTCCCGACCCCGGAGTCAACCCAGTGGGTGTAGATCGCGTCAGGTGGGGCATCGTTGCTACGGGCAACATCTCTACGTCGTTCACGAGGGATCTGAAGCTGCTCGGCGACGACGCCGTGGTCACCGCCGTGTCGTCGCGGTCCCAGGAGGGCGCCGACCGGTTCGCCGCCGAGTTCGGCATCGAGAACACGTACGACGACTACCGCCGGCTGATCGACTCCGGCACGGTCGACGTGATCTACATCGGTACGCCGCACCCACAGCACTACGCGATCGCGCGGACCGCACTGCAGGCCGGCATCGCCGTGCTCTGCGAGAAGCCGGTCACACTGACCGCCAAGCAGGCCCGGGACCTGATCGCCGTCGCCACCGAGCACAAGACGCTGTTCGCCGAGGCGATGTGGATGCGCACCAACCCGGTCATCCAGGCATTCTTCGCCGACCTGGCCAGTGGTGTGATCGGTGAACCACAGCAGGTGGTCGCGGACTTCGCCTTCCACAAGCCGTCGCTGCCCGCCCGGCTGCTCGACCCGGCACTCGGCGGCGGCTCACTGATGGACGGCGGCATCTACCCGATGACCTTCGCCTACCTGGCGCTGGGCCGCCCGGCCGAGGTGAAGGCCGTCGGCTCGCTCAACGAGGACGGCATCGATCTGAACGTCGCCATGGCCTGGCGCTACGACTCCGGCGCGGTCGCGGCCCTCACCTGCGGTCTCAGGTCGCAGAACCCGTGGGTCGCGTCGGTGAGCGGCCCGGAGGGCAGTCTGCAGCTGCCCCACCGCTTCCACCATCCTGAGTACTACGTGCGCAGTACGGCGGCCGGCACCGAGCGGATCGACGTACCGACGCATGGCCTTGGGTACCACTATGAGGCGGGGGACGTGATGCGCGCGCTGCGCAACGGACTGATCGAGGTCCCGTCGCTGCCGCACGGCGCGACGATCGAGGTGCTCGAACTGCTCGACGAAACCCGTAGCCAGATCGGGGTGCGCTACCCCGGTGACGACGAAGACCTGGGTGGATGACGGCAGATGTCTGACGGACGGAGTTCCTTCGTAGTGGTGGCCAACCGGCTGCCGGTCGACCGGATCGAGATGCCCGACGGCAGCACGGCGTGGCGCCGGAGCCCCGGTGGTCTGGTCACCGCCCTGGCGCCGGTGATGCAGCGCCACCACGGCGCGTGGATCGGCTGGACCGGGAGCGCGGACGAGAAGGTGGATCCGTTCGACAACGACGGCATGCACCTGGTCCCGGTGATGCTGTCGGCCGAGGACGTCCA
This sequence comes from Kribbella sp. NPDC048837, assembly GCF_055586945.1. Classification (NCBI taxonomy): domain Bacteria; kingdom Bacillati; phylum Actinomycetota; class Actinomycetes; order Propionibacteriales; family Kribbellaceae; genus Kribbella; species Kribbella sp. NPDC048837. Next base: position 1,062,976 of record NZ_JBVJHF010000002.1, on the reverse strand, counting down.
GCTGTACTACGAGGGCTTCTCGAACGCGACGCTCTGGCCGCTGTACCACGACGTGATCGTCGCACCGGAGTTCCACCGCGAGTGGTGGGAGTCGTACGTGGCGGTGAACCGGCGGTTCGCGGAGGCGGCCGCGGACGCCGCCGCCGACGGCGCGGACGTCTGGGTGCACGACTACCAGCTGCAGCTCGTCCCGGCGATGCTGCGCCGGCTGCGTCCCGACGTACGGATCGGGTTCTTCCTGCACATCCCGTTCCCGCCGACCGAGCTGTTCGCGCAGATGCCATGGCGGCGGCAGATCCTGGACGGCCTGATGGGTGCGGACCTGGTCGGTTTCCAGCGCCCCGGCGCCGCGTCGAACTTCGCCCGCCTGGCCCGCAACCGGATGGGCCTGCGGACCCGCGGCGACCGCATCCACCTGCCCGACGACCGGATCGTGCGGGCCAAGGCGTTCCCGATCTCGATCGACGTCGGCGAGCTCGAGGACCTGGCCCGCAAGCCGGAGACGCTGGCCCGCGCCGCCGAGATGCGCCAGGAGGTCGGCAATCCCGCGCACATCCTGCTCGGCGTGGACCGGCTCGACTACACCAAGGGCATCCGGCAACGACTGCGCGCGTTCGGTGAGCTCCTGGACGAGGGCCGGGTCTCGGTCGACGACGCTGTTTTCATCCAGGTGGCCACGCCGTCCCGCGAACGCGTCGAGCAGTACCGCGTACTCCGGGACGAGATCGAGCTGCTGGTCGGCCGGATCAACGGCGAGCACGGCCGGATCGGTACTCCGGCGATCAACTACCTGCACACGTCGTACTCGCGGACCGAGATGGCCGCGCTGTTCCGGGCCGCCGACGTCGCGGTGGTGACCCCGCTGCGCGACGGGATGAACCTGGTCGCCAAGGAGTACGTCGCCACCCGGTTCGACGACACCGGCGCGCTGGTGCTGAGCGAGTTCGCCGGCGCCGCGGACGAGTTCCGGCAGGCGTTCCTGGTGAACCCGCACGACATCAACGGCATGAAGGACACGATCGTCGACGCGATGAACACCGACGACCGCCAGCTCGGCCGCCGGATGAAGGCGATGCGCAAACACCTGGCCGCGCACGACGTGAACGTCTGGGCGGCGTCGTTCCTGAAAGCCCTGCATGACGAAGACTGACGGACGGGTACTAGCGCTCGACCTAGGTACGTCGTCGGCCCGGGCGCTCGTCCTCTCGGCCGACGACGCCGCACCGGTCCCCGGCGCTCTGGCCCGGCACAAGATCTCGCCCACCTACGGCAGCGACGGCTCGGCGACGCTGGATCTGCACGAGTACGTCGAAGGTTTGCTGGGCTGCCTGGACGAGCTCCAGCAGAACGGCCACCTCGACGGCATCGGCGCGATCGTCCTGTCCTCCCAGTGGCACTCGATCGTTGCCCTCAACAACAAAGGCGACGCGCTCACGCCGGTGATCACCTGGGCCGACACCCGCTCGGTCCACCTCGACCTCGGGCCGTCGTTCGACGAGCACGCGTTCCACGCCCGGACCGGCTCCTGGCTGCACCGGCTGTACTGGCCCCGCCGGATCCCCTGGCTCCTGTCGGACGGCTCCCCTTCAGCGTTCGCCGGACTGCCCGACCTGGTGCTCGAGCGACTGACAGGCGAGCGCGTCACCTCGGTGTCGATCGCCTCCGGGACCGGCACGCTCGACCTGGCCGGCGGTTCGTACGACGACCAGGCCCTGGAGATCGCCGGGGTCAAGGCCGACCAGCTCCCGCCGATCGTCCCAACCGGGTGGACCGCGACGTTGTCCGCGGAGTATTCCCGGCGCTGGCCCGGGCTGGTCGGCGTACCCGTGCATCCGCCGACCGGTGACGGCGCCGCGTCCAACGTCGGGTCCGGCGGGTACGACGAGACCACTACGGCCGTGACCGTGGGCACGTCGGCGGCCGTCCGGGTCGTGCATCCGATCGACGACGCGCCGGAGCTGCCGTGGGAGCTGTGGCGCTACCGGGTCGACGACCAGCGAGCGGTGACCGGGATGGCGTTCTCGGCGGCCGGGAACCTGCATGCCTGGCTGACCGGCGTACTGCAGTTGGAGTCCGACGAGCCCACCGGCGTGGAGATCGGGGCGTCACGGGCGATCGCGATCCCGTTCATGGCCGGGACCAGGCCGCCGGCGACCGTACCGAGTGGATCCGGCGTGTACTTCGGTCTTTCCTTCGACGACGACGCCGCGGACCTGCTGGCCGCTTCGCTGCAAGGCGCGTCGCTGGAGATCGACCGCGGGCTGCGGATGCTCGATTCGCTGTTCGGGCGGCAGCTGGACGTCGTACTGGGCGGTGGCGGCATTGACGCCTCCGAGTGGTGGCGCCGCTGCCTGACCGCGACCTTCGCTCGGCCCACAACAGTCTGTGCGGAGGCCGAGGTAGGCGCTCGCGGCGCCGCGGCCGTGGCTTTGGGCCTGTCCCCGGCCCCAGGCGGCGAGCACCTGACGCCGGTGGACGCGGAGGTGGAGCGGGTCGCCGCACTGCGGACGCGCTACGAGGCTCTGCGCGAGCTCGCGGTCCAAGCTTCCGCCATCTGATACCGCGGTCGCGGTACGCCGGGGATACAGCCTGAGGACGACGCGGATTCTGCCGGGGGGCACGTACTGTGAAGGAATGGGCGCGTTCCTGCGGTACTGCCGCGACCTCAAGTGGCATCCGTTGGCGCTCGACCTCACCCTCGCGCTGGTCGTCCTGGCGATCAACCTCTTCGTGCCGGGAGGCCGGCACGTGGGCGAACGGATCGAGCTGAACCAGACGATCGTGGCACTCGCCGTCGTGGGTGCCGTCGCGCTCACCTTCCGGCGCAGCGCGCCACTGGTGGTGCTCGGAGTCACCACCGCCGTCGCGATCGCGTACGCGATCACCGAACAGGGCAAGAGCCCGATCGTCCTGTTCCTGGCCTGCGCGATCTACACGGTCGTGGTGCGCAACGACCGGAGGACCAGTTCGATCGTGGTTGGCATCACGGCGGCCGCGACGCTGATCTCCTCGGCCGTCTTCATCGGCGGAAACCTTCTCGACAACCTCGGAATGACCTTCATGGTCCTCTTCGCGGCGGCTGTCGGCGGAGCGGTCCGGTACCGGCGGGAGTATCTGGCGGAGCTCGAGGAGCGTGCCGTCCGCGCGGAGCGGTCCCGCGACGAGGAGGCACAGCGCCGGGTGATGGAGGAGCGGCTCCGGATCGCCCACGAACTGCACGACGTGATCGCACACCACATCGCGCTGATGAATGTGCAGGCGGGCGTCGCGGCTCACGTCCTGCGTACTCAACCGGACGAGGCCGAACGAGCGCTGGCCCTGGTCCGCTCCGGCGGCCGTACGGTTCTCCGGGAGCTCACCGTCCTGCTCGGAGTACTACGCCGTCAAGGCACCGCCTTGCCGACCGCACCCGCGCCGTCGCTGCTCGAGCTGGACTCGATGATCGAGTCGTTCGTCGCTGCCGGAGTGAAGGTCGACTGGGAACCTCCGGACTCGATCGGTCCGCTCCCCGACGTCATCGAGCTGACTGCCTACCGGGTGATCCAGGAGTCCCTCACCAACGTCCTGAAGCATGCCCCCGGCGCCACAGTCCGCGTCCGTCTGGCCCGCCACGCAGGGTCCCTGGCCGTCGACGTCACGAACACCTCCCCCAGCACGGCGGCACCTCGCCTCCCCGGCGGTCCCGGCCTCGGTCCGGAGAGCACTCCCTCGACGACCGGACACGGGCTGCTGGGGATGCGGGAGCGGGTCACGGCGGTGGGTGGGGAGTTGACCGCCGGGCCGGAGGCGGGTGGGGGCTTCGGAGTACACGCTGTTCTTCCTCTCGAGACGGGAGTCGTAGGTGACGATCCGGGTGCTGCTGGCCGACGACCAGACGCTGATCCGCAGCGGGTTCCGGGTGCTGGTGAGCTCAGCACCCGATTTGGAGGTCGTTGCTGAGGCATCGAACGGCCGGGAAGCCGTCGAGCTGGCCCGGACCGAGCGCGCCGACGTGATCCTGATGGACATCCGGATGCCGGAGCTGGACGGGCTCGCGGCGACCCGCATCATCACCGCGGACGAAGCGCTGGCCGGGGTGAAGGTGCTGATGCTGACCACCTTCGAAGTGGACGAGTACGTCTTCGAAGCGATCCGCGCCGGAGCCAGCGGCTTCCTCGGCAAGTCGGTCGAGCCGGCCGAACTCATCGACGCGATCCGGGTAGTCGCCCGCGGCGACGCGCTGCTCTCCCCGAAGGCGGTCCGCGGCCTGATGAACCGCTTCCTCGCCGAACCACAGGTCGGCCAGGACCTCGGCCCGTCCGCACTCGACGTCCTCACCGACCGGGAACGCGAGATCGTCGGCCTGGTCGCCCTCGGGCTGACCAACGACGAGATCGCCGTACGCCTGGCGCTGTCGCCGTCGACCGCGAAGACGCATGTCAACCGGGCGATGATGAAACTCGAGTGCCGCGACCGGGCCCAGCTGGTCGTGCTCGCCTACCAGACCGGCCTGGTCCGTCCGGGAACCACCCTGCCGCCGGCCGAGGTACCGCAGCCGTAGTAGGGATCTACGGCATCCGCGGTACGTCGAGGAGCCCACTCCTGGCAGACGCGGATGACAAGGCCTGGCCGGAACGATCGGCAGCATGGCTACCTACCTCTACCGGCTCGGCCGGTTCGCGTTCCGCCGGCGCCGACTCGTCGTGCTCGTGTGGCTAGGGCTCCTGGCCACCGGCATCGCCGGTGCGGCCACCCTGTCCGGCCCGACCGCCAACGGCTTCTCGATCCCGGGCACCGAGTCGCAGCGCGCGGTCGACCTGCTCCAGGACCGCTTCCCGCAGGCCGACGCCGATAGTGCCACCGCCCGCATCGTCTTCCAGGCACCTGCCGGCCAGAAGCTCACCGACGCGGCGAACACTGCACAGGTCCAGCAGACCCTGGGCCGGATCACCGAGGCTCCGCAGGTGGCGAGGGTCCTCGATCCCTTCACCGCCAAGGCGATCTCCGCCGACGGCCGCACCGGCTACGCCCAGGTGACGTACGACGTACCTTCACCGGAGGTCACGCCGGAGGCACAGGAGGCCGTGGCGACCGCGGTCGAGCCCGCTCGCGCGGCCGGCCTCACCGTCGAGTACGGCGGGGATGCCATGCAGCCACAGGACGAACAGAGCCTGACCGAGGTGATCGGCCTCGGAGTCGCCGCGGTGGTCCTGCTCATCACCTTCGGCTCACTCATCGCCGCCGGCCTGCCGTTGCTCTCGGCAATCATCGGGGTCGGCATCGGGGTGACCGCGATCTCCGCCGCGACCGGGTTCATCGACATCGGTTCGGGGACGCCGATCCTGGCGTTGATGATCGGGCTCGCGGTGTCGATCGACTACGCGTTGTTCATCATGTCGCGCTACCGGCACGAGCTGAGTACCGGGCTGGAGCCCGAGGAGGCGGCCGGCCGCGCGGTCGGCACGGCCGGGTCGGCGGTGGTGTTCGCCGGGATGACCGTGGTGATCGCGCTGGCCGGGATGTTCATCGTGAACATCCCGTTCCTCACCCAGATGGGCCTGGCGGCCGCGTTCACTGTCGTCCTCGCGGTCGCGATCGCCCTCACGTTGCTGCCCGCGCTGCTCGGGGTGGCGGGCCGCCGGGTCCTCGGTGGGCGGATCCCCGGGCTGCGGTCCGGCGACCCCGAGGCGACCGGCAAGCTCTCCGTGGGTCGCCGGTGGGCCGGGTTCGTCACCCGCCGGCCGGTTGCCGTGCTGCTCGTGACGGTGATCGGTCTCGGCGCGCTGGCGGTCCCGGCGGCCGACCTCGAGCTCGGGTTGCCCGACGACAGCACCGCCGCGCCGGACTCGACCCAGCGGAAAGCGTACGAACTGCTGTCCGACGGGTTCGGTGCCGGGTTCAACGGTCCGCTGATGGTGGTCGTCGACGCCGGTGTGTCGCCCGACCCGAAGGCGGCGGCCGCTGCCACGGCGACCGCCGTACGCGGGCTGCCGGACGTGACGATGGTGACGCCGCCGACGTTCAATCCGGCCGGCAACACCGCGCTGCTGACCGTGATCCCGGCCAGCGGCCCGAGTACGCCGCAGACGAACGAACTGGTTCAGGCGATCCGGGCTTTGCCGGAGAACGGTGGGGCGGAGGTGTCCGTCACCGGCGCGACCGCGGTCAACATCGACTTCTCGGACAAGCTCGGCGGAGCGCTCATCCCCTATCTGTCGCTGGTGGTCGGGCTCGCGTTCCTGCTGCTGATGCTGGTGTTCCGGTCGCTGCTGGTGCCGCTGAAGGCGACCCTCGGCTTCCTGCTCACGGTCGCGGCGACATTCGGTGCGGTGGTCGCGGTGTTCCAGTGGGGCTGGCTGGCCGGGCTGTTCGGCATCGAGGGGCAGACCGGGCCGGTGATCAGCATGCTGCCGATCTTCCTCATCGGTGTCGTCTTCGGCCTCGCGATGGACTACCAGATCTTCCTGGTCACCCGGATGCGGGAGGAACACGTCCACGGCGCCGAGCCTCGCACCGCAGTCGTCGACGGCTTCGCCCACAGCGCCCGCGTCGTCACTGCCGCCGCGGTCATCATGACCGCTGTCTTCTCCGGCTTCATCCTGTCCAGCCAGACCCTGATCCGCGAGATCGGCTTCGGCCTGGCGCTGGCGGTAGCGATCGACGCCTTCCTGGTCCGCATGACCATCGTCCCCGCCGTCATGGCCCTTCTGGGCCGCTCCGCCTGGTACCTCCCGCGCTGGCTGAACCGCCTCCTCCCCAACGTGGACGTAGAAGGCGATTCCCTCCGCCCCAACCTCCCATCCACCACCTCCGAGCCCCGCGAACCGGAAACGGCGACCCTCTAGCCCTCAGCGCGACGGCACCCCTGACCATCCAGGGGCGCCGTCGCTGAACCGGTTGGGTGACGGTGGCCACTGACAGGGGTGGGGCTGAGCTGGATCATGGGGCCGCATGTGGCGCGAGATGATGAAGTCGAAGGTGCACCGGGCGACGGTCACGCAGGCGGATCTGGACTATGTCGGATCGTGCACGCTGGACGCCGAGTTGATGGACGCGGCCGACCTGCTGCCCGGCGAGAAGGTGGACATCGTCGACATCACCAACGGGAACCGGCTGTCGACGTACCTGATCGAAGGCCCTCGCGGGTCCGGGGTGGTCGGGATCAACGGGGCCGCGGCGCACCTGATCCATCCCGGTGATCTGGTCATCCTGATCGCCTACGGGATGTTCGACACCGCGGAGGCGAAGGTGTTCGAGCCGAGCGTAGTCTTCGTGGACGAGCACAATGCGATCACCCGCATCGGCTCGGACCCCGCCGAGGCGCTGCCCGGCACCGGCACGCTGCGGGGCGACCAACTGCACACCCCGGGCTGAGACACCTCCGGCCCGCTCGCCGAGACGAGGACTGGTCGAGGATGACCGAGACGACCGACAACACCACTGCCGCCGAGACCACCGCCGCCCGGGAGATCCCCACCGGCGAGACCACCACCCCGGAGACCCCCACCGCGGAGACGACCGCCGCGGAGACGGCCGCTGACGGGGACGCCGCGCCGAAGACGGCCTCGCACGACAACGAGCCGAGCCCGAAGCTGCGCGCGTTCATGAACTCCGGCTGGGCCGACTCCGAACGGCAGGACGTGACGCTGAGCGACGTCGGCGTGTGGGCGGCCAAGCGGCGGGACGCGCTGTCGCAGGCGTTCCCCGGCGAGCGGCTCGTCATCCCGGCCGGCACCTACAAGGTCCGCTCGAACGACACCGACTACGTCTTCCGCCCGCACACCGACTACGTCTGGCTGGCCGGCGACCAGACCTCCGACGCCGTCCTGGTGCTGGAGCCGAACGGCACCAGCGGCCACGACTCGGTCCTGTACTTCCGCCCGCGCGCCGACCGCGGCGAGGGCGAGGAGTTCTGGCGCGACCGGATGTACGGCGAGCTCTGGGCCGGCCGGCGTCCGTCGCTGACCGAGACCGCCAAGGAGTTCGGCCTCGAGACCCGGCACGTCGATCAGCTCGCGGACGCGCTGAAGGGCGACGTACCGACCCGGGTACGGCGCGACGAGGACGAGTCGATCGCGTCACTGCTGACCGGCGCGCGCACGGACGACCTGAAGGACAACGAGCTGGCCGCGACCCTGTCCGAGCTGCGGTTGGTCAAGGACCCGTACGAGATCGAGCAGCTCCGGGACGCGGTCGCGATCACGCACCGCGGCTTCTCCGACGTCCTCGCCGAGATGGACAAGGTCCGGCAGTACGGCGAACGCTGGATCGAGGGCACGTTCTGGCGCCGGGCCCGGGCCGAGGGCAACGACGTCGGGTACACCTCGATCGCCGCGGCCGGCCCGCACGCGACCACACTGCACTGGATCGAGAACGACGGCCCGGTCGTCGACGGCACGCTGATGCTGCTCGACATGGGCGTGGAGAACCGCCGGCTCTACACCGCGGACATCACCCGCACGCTGCCGGTGAACGGCGAGTTCACCCCGCGCCAGCGCGACCTGTACCAGCTGGTGCTCGACGCGCAGAACGCGGGCATCGCCGCGGTCAAGCCGGGTGCCGCGTTCCGCGCGGCGCACGAGGCCGCGATGGAGGTGATCGTGCGCGGGCTGGACGACATGGACCTGCTGCCGGTCTCCGCCGACGAGGCCCTCGACCCCGAGAGCCGCCTGTACCAGCGCTACACGCTGCACGGCGTCAGCCACATGCTCGGCCTCGACGTCCACGACTGCGCCTCGGCCCGCGACGAGAACTACCGCAAGGGCACCCTGCAGACCGGCTACGTCCTCACCGTCGAGCCCGGCCTCTACTTCCAGGCCGACGACCTGACCGTCCCCGAGGACCTCCGCGGCATCGGCATCCGCATCGAAGACGACATCCTCGTCACCGACGAGGGCGCCGAAAACCTCTCAGACGCCATGCCCCGCACCATCGAAGGCCTCCAAACCTGGATGGCTTCCTAACCACACCCACTACCGCTGCTCCCCGCCCGCCGCGGGGAGCAGCCGGCTTTGCGTGCGGCACAGGCCCCCGCCCATCGGGCACCGGCCGTCCGCGACCCCCGCCCATCAGGCACCCGCCGTCCGCGACCCCTGCCGATCAGGCACCGGCCATCTCCGACCCCGCCCGTCGGGCACCGGCGGTCGGGCGCCGGCGGTCCGGCGACCCCGCCCATCGCGCACCGGCCGGATGCCGCCGTGGTCGGTGGTTGCGCTCGGAGGGTTCTGCCTACTGCGCTTCGAGGTGCCAGGCGCAGCCGCGGTCCAGGGAGCCGGTGAAGGCGCGGATGGTGTGTGGGCGTAGGCGGAAGATGCCGCTGCTGACGGGCTCTGGCTCGAGGCGTCCGTACTTCGTAGTCCAGGCGTGGACCACGCGGTCGCCGAGCTCGGCGGAGGTCGTCTCCAGGTCCTCCACAACCCCGTCGAGGATCACCACGTCGTCGGCGCTCTCGAGGTGGACGGCCGCCTGTGGGTTCCCGGCGAGGTTGCGACCCCACCGGGTGGTCGGCAGGCCGTCGAAGTACAACCCGCGGTCCACCCAAACTCCCCACAGCGGCGTCACATGCGGCCGCCCATCCGGCCGCACCGTCGCCAGCCAGTAGTTCTTCGCGTCGGTCAACCGCCCCTCGACGTCCGCCCACGCCAGGAACCCGTCCCCCGATCGCGGGAACCGATACGTCGTCGGCGCCCGCAACGCCCGCACACTCGGCTCATCCGTCACACCCCGACCGTACGAGCCACCACCGACAACTCCCCGGCGTCACCCACGCACAGCACAACGGCCGGGCCCTCACCTGCCACCCGGCACCTCACCGTGGCGCCTGCTACCCGGCAGATCACCTCGGGCGCCTTCACCTACTCCCCGGCAGCTCACGGTCGAGCTTTCACCTACCGCCCGCCAGCCCGCCGCGGTGGGCGGCGGGCTGCGGGGGTTGGGTCACCAGATGCGGACGCGGTCCTCCGGGGCCAGCCACATGCCGTCGCCTTCGGTGGTGTTGTACGTCGTGTGGAACTCGTCGATGTTCTTCACCACCGCGTTGCAGCGGAACTCCGGCGGTGAGTGCGGGTCGATCGCGAGCCGGCGCGCCGCCTCCTCCGGGCGGGTCTTGGTCGACCAGGCGTGGGCCCAGGAGACGAAGAAGCGCTGGCTTCCGGTCAGTCCGCCGATCTCCGGTGCCTCGGCGCCGTCGAGCGACAGCTGGTAGGCGACGTACGCGATCGACAGCCCACCCAGGTCGCCGATGTTCTCCCCGAGCGTGAGCTTGCCGTTCACGTTCTGACCGGGGGTCTCGGCCGGCGACAGGGCGTCGTACTGCGCGACGAGGGTGTCGGTGCGCTGCTCGAAGGCGGCGCGGTCCGCGTCGGTCCACCAGTCGTTGAGGTTGCCGTCGCCGTCGTACCGCGAGCCCTGGTCGTCGAAGCCGTGGCCGATCTCGTGCCCGATCACGGCCCCGATCGCGCCGTAGTTGACCGCGTCGTCGGCGTCCAGGTCGAAGAACGGCGGCTGCAGGATGCCGGCCGGGAAGACGATCTCGTTCATCCGCGGGTTGTAGTACGCGTTGACGGTCTGCGGCGTCATCTTCCACTCGGTCCGGTCCACCGGCTGCCCGAGCTTGGCCAGGTCCCGCGCGGTCTCCACGGCGACCGAGCGGCGCACGTTGCCGAACAGGTCGGACGGGTCGATCGCGAGCGCGTCGTAGTCCTTCCACTGGTCCGGGTACCCGATCTTCGGGACGAAGGTGCCGAGCTTGTCGAGCGCCCGCTGCCGGGTGTCCGGCCCCATCCAGTCCAGCGCCTCGATCCGCTGCCGGTACGCCTCGACCAGGTTCTGCACCAGCTCGACCATGCGGGCCTTGGCGGCCGGCGGGAAGTGCTCGGCGACATACAGCTTGCCGAGCGCCTCGCCCAGCGCGGACTCGACCGTCCCCACACCGCGCTTCCACCGCTCGCGCAGCTCGGGCGCACCGGTCAGGGTCTTGCCGTAGAAGGCGAAGTTCTCATCGACGAAGGCCGCGCTCAGCAGCGGCGCCGCGCTGTGCACGACCCGCCAGCTCAGCCACTCCTTCCACCGGTCCAGCTCGACCTCCTGCAAGGCCCCGGCGGCCGCGGTGAAGAAATCGGGCTCGCGAACGACGACCTGCTCGAAGGCACTCTCGGGTACGCCGGCGCCCGCCAGCCAGCCCGACCAGTCGAAGCCGGGGGTCAGCTCGTCCAGCCCGGCCCGGTCGAGCTTGTTGTAGGTCAGCTGGACGTCGCGGTTCTTCACGCGGTCCCAGTGCGCACCGGCGACCTTGGTCTCCAGCTCCATGATCCGCTCGGCGGCACCGGACGGATCCGCCAGCCCGGCCAGCTCGAGCATCCGCGTGACGTGCGCGACGTACGCCGTCCGCACCTCGGCGAAGCTGTCCTCGCGGTAGTACGACTCGTCCGGGAGGCTGAGCCCGCCCTGGGTCAGGTACACGATGTTCTCGTCGGACTTCTTGGCGTCGGCGTCGACCCAGTAGTGGAAGACACCCGGCACACCCTGCAGCTCGAGCTGACCGAGCACCGAGACCAGGCCGGCCAGGTCCTCGATCCCCCGGACCAGGGCGAGCTGCTCGGCGATCGGCTCGGCACCGAGTCGCTCGATCGTCTCGGCGTCCATGAAGCTGCTGTAGAGATCGGCGATCTTCCGCGGCTCGCTGCCCTCGGGGTGCCCGGCCGCGACGGTCTTCTCGACGATCGTGCGGACGTCCTGCTCGGCCGTGTCCCAGAGTGCGTGGAAAGCGCCGTAGATGGCCTTGTCCGCCGGAATCTCGTGCTCGTCCAGCCACGGTCCGTTGGCGTAGCGGTACAGGTCGTCCTGCGCTCGCACCGTCGCGGACAGACTCGAACTGTCGATCCCTGCTGTCATCCCTGACCCCTTGTTCCCGTGTCCAGTTGCTTGCCAGCGAACATACCCGGTTGCAACGACGGCCGTTGTGAACTTTCCACAGGCCGGTGCCGTTCTCCTGGGCAAGACCACGGATCAGGAGGACCCGCCATGTCACACCTCGTCCGCCGGCTCGCCACGCTGGTCAGCGTGCCCGCTTTGATGCTGGGCCTGGTGAGCACCCCGGCTTCCGCCACCCACAGCACGACCAAGTTCCCGACCAGGATCGAGCTACCGAACGGGTTCCAGCCGGAGGGCATCGCGATCGCCCGCGGTACGGCGTACTTCGGCTCCCGCGCGAACGGCGACATCTACGCCGCCGACCTGAGGACCGGCGCCGGCGAAGTGATCAGCCCCGGCCCGGGCACTGGCTCGCTCGGCATGAAGGTGGACCGGTTCGGCCGGCTGTTCGTCGCCGGCGCGGCCGGTGGCAACGGACGGGTGATCGACACCCGGACCGGGACTGTCCTCAAGAGCTACACCTTCACCACCACGGCCCCGACGTTCGTGAACGACGTGATCCTGAGCAACGACGCCGCCTGGTTCACCGACTCGCAACAGCCCGTCCTCTACAAGGTCGCGTTCAGCCGGCACGGCAAGCTGGCCGCAACGGCCCAGACCGTCCCGCTGAGCGGCGACTACCAGCACACTCCCGGCGTCACCAACGCGAACGGCATCTCGCTCACGCCGGACGGCCGCGCCCTGATCATCGTGCAGTCGTCGACCGGCTTCCTGTTCCGCGTCGACCCACGCACCGGGGTGACGAAGCGGATCGACATCGGTGCCGCGGTGATGACCAACGGCGACGGCCTGCTGCTGATCGGCCGCACCCTGTACGTCGTCCAGAACCGGCTGAACAACATCGCGGTCCTCACCCTGAACCGCTCCGGCACCGCGGGCCAGGTGGTCCGGGGCATCACCAGCCCGGACTTCGACGTACCGACAACCGCCGCGGCGTTCGGGAAGCGGCTCTACCTGCCGAACGCCCGCTTCACTACGTCACCGACGCCGACCACTCCGTACTGGGTCACCGCAGTCCCGCGCTGAACCGTTCCCGACCGCGGATCACCGTCCTACGGTCAGGGTGGGGAGGAAACATGAACATCCGTAAAATCACAGCCGTACTCGGGCTGCCGGCCCTCCTGCTGGGCCTTGTGACCACGTCGGCGGCCGCCGCCGTCCCCACACCGGCATCGTCCACCGTCAAGCACTCGGTCGACGACGGCCAGTGCGACCAGATCCGGTTCCTGTCGACCACGTCGGCGAAGTCCTCGAAGCCCACCGCGTTCCCGGCCCGGATCGAGCTGCCGAACGGCTTCCAGCCCGAGGGCATCGCGATCCGCGGCAATACGGCGTACTTCGGCTCGCTGGCGGACGGCGACATCTACGCCGCCAGTCTGCGGACCGGTAGCGGCAAGGTGATCAGCCAAGGTCCTGGTACGCCGTCTGTGGGTCTGAAGGCGGACAACCGCGGCCGGCTGTGGATCGCCGGTGGACCGACCGGGACGGGTCGAGTGGTCGACATCCGGACCGGCAAAATCCTCAAGAGCTACAGCCTGACCAGCGCCACGCCGACCTTCGTGAACGACGTGGTGCTGAGCAAGAACGCCGCCTGGTTCACCGACAGCAGCCAGCCGGTCATCTACCAGGTGCCGATCGGCCGCAGCGGCAAGCTCCTGAACACCACGCGGACCGTCCCGCTCACCGGTGACTACGTACACGACCCGACCGGGTTCAACGGGAACGGCATCACGCTGACCCCGGACGGCCGTGCGCTGATCATCGTCCAGTCGTCGACCGGGTTCCTCTTCCGGGTGGATCCGCGGACCGGGGTCACCAGGCGCGTCGACCTCGGTGCCGCGCTGATGACCAATGGCGACGGGATGCTGCTGATCGGGCGGACCCTGTACGTCGTCCAGAACTTCCTGAACCAGGTCGCGGTGGTGAAGCTCAACCGGACCGGCACCCAGGGCACTCTGGTCCGGACGATCACCGATCCGGGCTTCGACATCCCCACCACGGCGGCGGCGTTCGGACGCCGGCTCTACCTGCCCAACGCCCGGTTCAGCACGCCACCGACCGCCACCACGCCGTACTGGGTCACCGCAGTACGGCGCTGATCGTCAGGAGATCGTGCGGAGGTCGCCCCGGGCCGCTGCCTTGAGGCGGCTTCCGCAGGACAGGCGGACGGAGTAGCCGGCCGGGATGGAGAGCGGCTCGCCGGTCTGCGGGTTGCGGCCGGTGCGGGGCGCGCGCAGCACGCGCTCGATGCTCAGCAGGCCGGTCAGCGAGACCTTGTCGCCCTTGTGCACAGCCTCGGTGACGACGTCGCCCAGCGCGTCGAGGACCTTCTCGGCCTGGTTCCGCGGAATACCCGCCTTCTGCGCCACCCCGGCGACCAGTTCGTTGCGGTTCACGGCTCTCCTCAGCTTCGTGATGAACCCTTTCGTTCGGCACCTTAACCAAAATGATTGTCGTTAGCGAGAAGCGTCCGCAGTTCGGTCAAACCGGGGAGAACGGGAACTTTGCCGAGCCGGTGACCGTCGTTAGAGGCCATCCCGGTCGTGCCAGTGGTTCTGCCAGCGCGCGTCGATGGCATCGGCCGCGCGCTGGTACCGGATGTCCGTCGACAGCCGCATCTCGTCCGACACGTTGTCCAGCGCCGCGTGGATGGTGTGCGCGGTGTGGATGACCACATCGCCGGCCTCGTAATCGGTCACCAGCCAGTTGGCGTCGTACTCCTCGGCGAGGCTCGGCAGGTCCGCGGTCATGGACGCTGCGGGCCGTTTGAGCCGGCCGGCCGCCTCCTCCTCGAGCACTCGGTGGTGGCTGCGCTCGAGGTAGGTCAGACCGCCTCTGCTGACCGGACAGTCGCCGAGCGGGATCCAGGCCGACAGCACCTGGTCACTCCCCTCCCTGAGGTAGAGCAGGTCGTAGTGCGCCTGGGTCGCCGTACCGATGCCGGTCTCGCCCGGCGCGGTCTGCCGGATGATCTTCCGCTTGTGCAGGAACGGCTCCCCACCCAGGAACCACTCGAACCACCCCTTCAGCTGCGTACAGAAGGCGGCGTACTCCTCCCCGGGCACGATCTGCTCGAACAACACCTTCCGGTACGACGCACGGTCGCTGACGGCACCGGTCAGCCCGAAGTAGTACTCGCGGAACTCCCACACCACCTCGGGCTCCAGCAACCCCTTCAAATACAGGTATCCGTCCCGTTCCAGCCGCTCCCGCAACCGCCCGCGATCGCCGCGTTCCCGATCGGGCACCACCTCCAGTTCCCCTAGCCGTCGATCGTCGAGCACATATCCGTTGGAAGTCAGCACGCCACCATTCCAGCCTGGTACGACGACCACCGGAATGGACACCCGTGGCCGACTTCTTGGACTCTTGTTCCGTGACGAACTGGTCGATCTACCTGACTCCCGGTGCGGCCGAACAGCAACTTGGACTCTTCTGTCTCGGTGCCGGCGAGCAGGAGAACCCACCCGGGCCGACTCCGGAGCGAGCCCTCGGCTGTCATGCGCTGGTCTGGCTCAAGGAGGGCCGCGGCCAGCTGCTGCACGGACCCGACCGTCAGCTGCACGAAGTACGCGCGCCGGCGATGCTCTGGCTCTATCCCGGAGTCCTGCACGGCTACCGGCCCACCACTCGCTGGCGTCAGGTGTGGACGCTCTTCAGCGGTCCAGGGACCACAGCGCTCACATCACTCGGCCATCTGGACGCCAGCCAACCAGTGCGGCGGTATGCCGATCCACGTCCGGTCGACCGGGCTTTCGCCCGGCTGTTGCGCGTCAGCACCACGCATAGCGCCGTACAGACTGTTGCCGCGTTGTACGACCTCATCGCTCGCGCCGCACCGGTGTCCGGCGACGAAGTGGCGGCGCGGCTGGCAGAGCTTGCTTGTACGCCGTTGAGCGTTCAGGACTACGCCGCCGAGCTCGGACTCACCGTGAAGGAGTTGCGTGAGGCAGTACGCCGTACGACCGGCTCGACACCGCAGGAACTGGTCTTGACCACCAGACTCAACACTGCAAAGAGTTTGCTGGCCGAAGAGGAGCTGACCGTCGCCGCGGTCGCCCGGGAGGTCGGGTACGACGATCCGGCCTACTTCACCCGCCTCTTCACCGCACGAGTAGGGGTTTCGCCACGCGCGTTCCGGCGGGTTGGTTCGGTTTCGGGCCCGATTTCCTCCTTCTGAAGGAGGCGGCACCGACTTTCCGACGTGTAAAACCATTCACTGGGGTGACGTGCGCGGGCGCCGGACACCGATACGGTCGTGGGTATGAGTCAACCGCAGCCCATCGACCCGCGATACGCGAACCGGCCGCCGCAGGCACGCCCGAAGAAGCGGCGCAACTGGTTCCTCCGCACCGTCGGACTGATCGTCCTGCTGTTCATCCTCATGCTGGTCGCGGTTCCGCTGTACGCGTGGAGCCGGATCGACAAGATCGACGCCATGCCGACCGGCGACCGCCCCGCCGACACCCCGGGTACGACGTACCTGATGGTCGGCTCGGACGCCCGCGAGGACCTCAGCCGGGCCGAGCGGGCGCGCCTGCACACCGGCTCGGACGCCGGACCGCCCCGCACCGACACGATCATGCTGATGCACGTGCCCGAGTCCGGACCAACAGTGCTGATCAGCATTCCGCGGGACAGCGCGGTCGACATTCCGGGCGTGAGCGGCAAGCAGAAGATCAACGCCGCCTTCAACAAGGGGCCCGCGCTGCTGATCGAGACCATCGAGAACGTGACCGGGCTGCGGATCGACCACTACGTCGAGGTCGGCTTCGGCGGCTTCGCCACCGTCATCGACAGCGTCGGCGGCATCAACATGTGCTTGCCCAAGGCAATGAAGGACCCGGACGCGCACATCGACCTGCCGGCCGGCTGCCAGGAGCTGAACGGTGTCAACGCGCTCGGGTACGTCCGGTCCCGGAAGGCCGACGGCCAGAACGACTTCGGCCGGGTCGAGCGGCAGCGCGCGATGGTCGGCGCGGTGGCGAAGAAGGCCAGCTCGCCGTCGACGTTCCTCAACCCGATCCGCTACTACAACGTCGCGACCAAGGGCGTCGACGCGCTGACGGTCGACAAGGACATGAGCCTGTTCGACTTCATCCGCTTCGCCCGCGGGATGCGGGCGGTCTCCGGCAGCGGCGGCGTCACCCTGACCGTCCCGGTCAGCGACGACAACTACCAACTCGGCCACAACCGGGGCGTCGCCGTGAAGTGGGACACCGCGAAGGCGAAGGCCCTGTTCAACGCCATCAAACAGGACAACACCAGCGGCCTGAAGAGCAGCTGACAGTCCTGGTGGTGTGCCGGCCGGGCGGCGACTTGCGGGAGGTGTTCGATGAAGCTCGAGGACCTGGCGGGACTGCGCTTCAGCTACGACGTGGTCGGGTCGACCCGGTACGACGAGACGCCGCCGGGCTACCACCGACTCGAGTACCGGGCTCGCATCGGTGCGAGCAGTGAGGTCTTCGCCCGGGCCGGCCAGGCGCTGCTGAACTGGCGGATGCACCGGGCTGCCGGCGTACCGATGACCGCCACCGACGCACCCCCGGCGATCGGCACCAACGCTCTCGGCCGCCTCGGCGCCGGCATCCTCGTCGGACGCCTCCGCACCCTGTCCCCACTCGGCACCCTCGGCCTACCGGTCCCCTGCCGCGTCGTCTGGACCGTCGACGAACCGGACCGCATCGGCTTCGCCTACGGCACCCTCGAAGGTCACCCGGAATCCGGTGAGGAGTCCTTCGTCGTCACCCGCGAGTCCGACGGCGTCTACTTCACCGTCCGCGCCTACAGCCGCCCCGCCACCTGGTACACCCGCCTGGCCGGCCCCGCCACCCGCAAAGCCCAGCTTTACGCCGCCCGCCGCTACGCCAACGCCCTCCAACGCCTGGCCACCCCATAGCAAAGGCCCCGCAAGCTCATACCTTTGCGGGGCCGGGTCCTTTGTACCTTGCGTGACAAAACGGCGCTCTGACCGACACGCGAACAGCAGGAGACAACCCGGGGTGTGCGTCGGGGCGGGGGGCTGGGATGCTGTGGTGGGTGAGCCCGAAGACGTTGACGGATCTGGTTGCCCCGGACTGGGCGGAAGCGCTGGCACCGGTCGAGGACACGGTGGCGAAGATGGGGGAGTTCCTGCGCGGGGAGATCGCCGCGGGACGTCCGTATCTGCCGGCCGGGGAGAACGTGCTGCGCGCGTTCAAGAGCCCGCTCCAGCAGGTGAAGGTGCTGATCGTCGGCCAGGATCCGTACCCGACGCCGGGGCACCCGGTCGGCCTGAGCTTCTCGGTGGCGCCTGACGTACGGCCGATCCCGCGGAGCCTGGCCAACATCTACCGCGAGCTGATGGCGGACGTCGGCGTACCCGCTCCCTCGAACGGCGACCTGACGCCGTGGGCCGAGCAGGGCGTGCTGATGCTCAACAGAGTGCTGACCGTGCAGCCGGGCAAGTCCGGCGCCCATCGCGGCAAGGGCTGGGAGACCGTCACCGAGCAGGCCATCCACGCGCTCGTGGACCGCGGCGGGCCCCTGGTCGCGATCCTCTGGGGCCGCGACGCCCAGACGCTCAAGCCGATGCTCGGCAGTACGCCGTACGTCGAGAGCGCGCACCCGAGCCCGATGTCCGCCGACCGTGGGTTCTTCGGCTCCCGCCCGTTCAGCCGCGTCAACGCCCTCCTGGTCGAGCAGGGCGCCACCCCGATCGACTGGCGCCTCCCCTAAGCCCTCGCGGTCAGCGCCCGCAGCACCGGGACGACGAGCACCACCGCCGTCGTCCACCTCCGCATGCCATCCCGCAGCCCGGGCAATCGCTCTCCCGAAAATCAGACTTGTTCGAAGGATCCATTGCAGGATCGTTCAACAATCTCTTATGGTGGCCGGACAATCGCGTCCGTCCGTCCCCGGGAGGAACCATGTGGGTTCTGCTCGCCATCGCGGTGGTTGTCGTCGGGTTCGCGCTCAGGCTGAACTCGATGCTGGTCGTCACCGCGGCCGGTATCGTCGCCGGCCTGATCGGCGGCCTGTCACCGATCAAGATCCTGAACGCCTTCGGCGACGGGTTCGCCGGCAGCCGGTCCGTCACCGTCTTCATCGTCACCCTGCCCGTGATCGGGCTGATCGAGCGCTACGGCCTGCAGCACCAGGCCCGCAAGCTGATCGGCAAGCTGAAAGTCATGACCACCGGCCGGCTGCTGGCGGTCTATCTGCTGATCCGGCAGGGCACCGCCGCCCTCGGCCTGACCAGCATCGGCGGTCCCGCGCAGGCGGTCCGGCCGCTGATCCACCCGATGGCCGCCGGCGCCGCTGAGCGCCGTTACGGCAAACTGCCGGACAAGCTCCAGGAGAAGATCAAGGGCTTCGCCGCCAGCGCCGACACGGTCGGGCTGTTCTTCGGCGAGGACATCTTCGTCGCGATCGGCTCGATCCTGCTGATCACCGGCTTCGTGGACACGACGTACGGGCTGCACCTGGAGGCGATCGACATCGCGCTCTGGGCGATCCCGACCGGCATCTGCGCGTTGCTCATCCACGGCGTCCGGCTGCTGCTCCTGGATCGCCAACTGGACAAGCTCGCCGCTGAAGCCAAGGCCGACGCCGAGGAGGTGGCCCGGTGATCAAGGTCGAGTGGTTCTACTGGCTGTGCGGCATCTTCTTCGTCCTGATCGCGCTGCAGGTGGTCAACGACCGCAGCAACCCGAAGCGCCTCGGCAGCGCGGCGTTCTGGGGCATCCTCGGTCTGTCCTTCGGCTACGGCACGTTCGTGGTGAACAAGCAGGCGCCGTCCTGGCTGCTCGGCATCGCGGTGATCGGTCTGGCCGTCCTGGCCGGCTCCGGCTTCCCCGGCCGCGGCCTCGAACAGACCACCACCCCGGCGGAGCGGGCCCGCTTCGCCGACCGCTTCGGCAACAAGCTCTTCCTGCCGGCGTTGGTGATCCCGGTCGTCGCGGCGATCTTCGGTGCCTGGCTGGCCAAGGTGAAGCTGGGCGACGGCAAGCTTCTGCTGCAGTCCGGCTCCGCCACCATCATCGGCCTCGGCGTCGCCTCACTGCTGGCGCTCGCGGTCGGCATGGCCCTGCTGAGGCCGAGGTCCCCGGCGGTCCCGCTGCACGAGGGCCGGCGGTTGCTCGAGCACATCGGCTGGGCGGCGATCCTGCCGCAGATGCTGGCCACACTCGGCCTGCTGTTCAACGCGTCCGGCGTCGGCAAGGCGGTCGGCCGGATCACCGATCACCTCGTGCCGAAGGGCTCGCTGATCGCCGCGGTCGCGCTGTACTGCATCGGCATGGCGGTCTTCACGATCATCATGGGCAACGCGTTCGCAGCGTTCCCGGTGATGACGGCCGCGGTCGGCTGGCCGCTGCTGGTGCAGCAGTTCGACGGTACGCCGGCCGTCGTGTTCGCGATCGGCATGCTGGCCGGCTTCTGCGGCACCCTGTGTACGCCGATGGCCGCCAACTTCAACCTGGTCCCGGCAGCACTCCTGGAGATGAAGGACCAGTACGGGCCGATCAAGGCCCAGGTCCCGACCGCGGTTCCGCTGCTGGCCTGCAACATCGTCCTGATGTACGTCTTCGCCTTCTAGAAGGAGTGCCATGAAGTACGCCGCTGACTGGGCCGCCATCGCCTGCGAGGTGCTCGAAACCCCGTACCCGTACGGATCCGCCCACGCATCGAACGGCCCTGACGACGTCGACGTGACCCCGGATCGCCTGCACCCGGCGTTCCACGGGTCCTACGACTGGCACTCCAGCGCGCACATGCAGTGGTCCCTGGTCCGGTTGCTGACGCTGGCACCGGACCAGGCCGGCCCGCGCCCGGTCGAGGTCCTGGACCGGCGGCTCACCACCGAGGCGATCGCGACCGAGGCGGCGTACCTGCGCGACCGGCCGTCGTACGAACGCCCGTACGGATGGGCCTGGGCGGCGATGCTGGTCGCCGCCGCGCACAAGTTGCCCGAGGCAAAGACCTGGGCGGCCGCACTGACCCCGCTCGGCGACGTGATCGCCGACCTCGTCCTCGGCTGGCTGCCGCGGCAGGCCTACCCGGTCCGCCACGGCGTCCACCTGAACAGCGCCTTCGCCCTGGCGCTGCTGCACGAGGCGTACGACGACCTCGGCCGGGCGGACGTGGTGGACGCGATCCGCCGCCGCGCGATCGAGTGGTTCGGCGACGACACGGCGTACGACACCCGCTTCGAGCCGTCCGGGACCGACTTCCTGTCACCGGCGCTGTCCGAGGCGGAACTGATGCGCCGTGTGCTGCCGGCCGACGAGTTCGCCACCTGGCTGACCGCGTTCCTCCCCGGTCTCGGCGCCGACGCACACCAGCACCTGCTCGAGGTGCCCGTCACCGACGACTCCGGTGACGGACAACTGGCACATCTCTCCGGCCTGGCGCTGTCACGCGCTTGGCAGCTCCGCACGATCGCCCCGGCGCTGCCCGACGTCGCAGCGACGCTGCGTGAAGGTGCGGACCGTCAGATCGAGGCAGTGCTCCCGACCGTGACCGGCGGAGACTTCATGTCGACGCACTGGCTGGTGTCGTTCGCTCTCCTGGCCGATCAGGCGTAGCCACTACCCCGGAGCAGCTCCGCCAGAGCTGCGCATACCGGCCGCGACAGCAGCCAGCGTGGTCTTTCCGGTAACCCTGACTCACCGCAACGATTGACACTCCGAGCAGTCCGCCGTACGGTCTCGCGTTAATAGGAAACTTTCCTAACAGTTCGCGTGATCAGCGAGCCGACCGCACGGATCCGGCGGAGGGAGGCAGGGTTAGCTCATGGCAACGACACCCGGAACGCCGCGCCTGCTCCGCGCGATGAACGACCGCGCCGCCCTGGACCTGCTGCTCAGCCAGGGCCCGCTGTCCCGCACCACTCTCGGCAACCTCACCGGCCTGTCGAAGCCGACCGCATCGCAGCTGCTCGCGCGCCTCGAGGCCGCCGGCCTGGTCCGCGCCAGCGGGACCAGCGGCGGCCGTCCCGGCCCGAACGCGCAGCTGTACGAGATCAACGGCGGGATCGCGTACGTCGCCGGCCTCGACGTCACGCCGGCCCGGATCCGCTCGGCCGTCGCGGACCTCACCGGGAAGGTGGTCGGCAGCTACGAGCTGCCCACCCCCGGCCGCAGCGCCAAGGGCACCGTGGACCGTGTACTCAAGGCACTCGACGGCGCCGCCGGCGAAGCGGGCCTGAACCGCGAGCGGCTGCATCGCGTGGCGATCGGTACCCCGGGGGGCTTCGACCCGACCACCGGGCGGCTGCGGTACGCGACCCACCTGCCTGGCTGGCACGCGCCCCACCTGCTCGAGGAGCTGTCCGCGGCGATCGCCGTACCGCTCGAGGTGGAGAACGACGTCAACCTGGCCGCCATCGCCGAGCAGCAGGTCGGCCATGCCCGGGACAGCGACAACTTCGTGCTGCTCTGGGGCGAGGAGGGCATCGGCGCGGCGGTCGTGATCAACGGCCGGCTGCACCGCGGCGCGACCGGCGGCGCCGGCGAGGTCGCGTTCCTGCCCCTGCCCGGTACGCCGCTGGTCCGCAACGTCAGCCGGAACAACGCCGGCGGTTTCCAGGAGCTCGCCGGAGGCGAACCGGTGCTGCAACTGGCCCGTGAGCACGGCCTGAAGGCCCGGACGCCGGAGGCCGCGATCGAGACCGCACTGCAGACCGAGGGCGCGGGCGACGCGGTACTGGCCGAGTTCGCGCACCGGCTGGCCGTCGGCCTGGCCGCGATCGTCGCGGTCGTCGACCCAGAGCTGATCGTGCTGGCCGGCGGGGTGATCACGGCCGGCGGCGAGCGCCTGCGCGGACTGATCCAGGACGAGCTCGCCGATCTCGCCGTACCCCGGCCGCGGTTGCTGATGACCGCCCTCGGCACCGACCCCGTGCTCTCCGGAGCACTCCAGTGCGCCCTGACCACCACCCGCGACGAAGTCTTCGACACCGCGGGTCCACCCATCACCTAGGAGCCAAGGGTGAAACTCACAGTCGTTGGTGGCGGATCCACCTACACGCCCGAACTCGTCGACGGCTTCGCCCGGATGCGGGACACACTGCCGGTGTCCGAGCTGGTGCTCGTCGATCCAGCGACCGACCGCCTCGACCTGGTCGGCGGTCTGGCCCGTCGCATCTTCGCCAAACAAGGGCATCCGGGCCGGGTGATCACCACATCCGATCTCGACGCGGGCATCGACGGTGCGGACGCCGTACTGCTGCAGTTGCGCGTCGGTGGTCAGGCGGCCCGCAACGAGGACGAGACGTGGCCGCTGGAGTGCGGTTGCGTCGGCCAGGAGACGACGGGGGCCGGTGGTCTGGCGAAGGCGCTCCGGACCGTTCCCGTCGTACTGGATATCGCCGAGCGAGTACGGCGTACCAACCCGGACGCGTGGATCATCGACTTCACCAACCCGGTGGGGATCGTGACCCGGGCGCTGTTGTCGCACGGGCACAAAGCGGTTGGCCTGTGCAACGTGGCCATCGGGTTCCAGCGACGGTTCGCCCAGCTGCTCGGGGTCACGCCAGAGGAGGTGTCGCTGGACCACGTCGGACTCAATCACCTGACCTGGGAGCGCGCTGTCCGCGTGAACGGCGAGGACATGCTGCCGAAGCTGCTGTCCGAACACGTGGACGAGCTGTCCGACGAGCTGTTCCTGCCGGCCGACGTGGTGCGGCAGTTGGGCGTCGTGCCGTCGTACTACCTGCGCTACTACTACGCACACGACCAGGTGGTGCAGGAGCTGCTCACCAAGCCGTCGCGTGCTGCTGAGGTGGCCGCGCTCGAGAAGCAGTTGCTGGACATGTACGCCGACCCGATGCTCGACGAGAAGCCCGCCCTGCTGGAGCAACGCGGTGGGGCGTACTACTCCGAGGCGGCCGTGGCACTCGCGTCGTCGCTGCTGAACAACACCGGCGACGTGCAGGTGGTGAACACCCTCAACAACGGCACGTTCCCCTTCCTGCCCGACGATGCTGTCATCGAGGTGCCGGCGACGGTCGGCGCCGAGGGCGCGACACCCGAGCCGGTGGCCGCACTGGAGACCTTGTACGCCGGTCTGGTCGCGCATGTGACGGCGTACGAGGACCTGGCGCTGGAGGCTGCGGTGAAGGGTGGATCGGACCGGGTGTTCGAGGCCCTGCTGGCACATCCGCTGGTCGGGCAGATCTCCATCGCACGGGAGCTGACGGACAAGCTGCTGGCGCACAATCAGGCCTATCTGCCATGGGCGTGACGGTCCCCGGAGGCGTGCTCGCTTTCGACGCGGGGAACAGCAAGACGGACGTGGCGCTGGTCGCTGCGGACGGGACGGTGCTTGGTACGGCGCGTGGTGGTGGGTTCGAACCGCAGAAGGTCGGGCCCGACGCGGCGGTGGCGGAGTTGGAGCCGTTGGTTCGCGCTGCGGCGGCGGAGGCCGGCTTGCGGGTAGATGAGGTGCCTTTCGTGCAGCAGGTGTCGGCGTGCCTGGCGAACGCCGACCTGCCGATCGAGGAGGAGTGGCTGACCGCGGCGTTCGAGGCTCGGGGCTGGGCGGAGTCGGTGTACGTCACCAACGACACTTTCGCCTTGCTGCGTTCAGGTGTGGACGAGTCGCGGGGCGTGGCGGTGGTGTGCGGTGCGGGGATCAACTGCTCGGGAGTGCTGCCGGACGGGCGGACTGCTCGGTTCCCGGCGCTGGGGAAGCTCACCGGCGATTGGGGCGGTGGGGCGCAGTTGGCCGAGGAGGCGTTCTACTCCGCGTCGCGGGCGGACGATGGTCGTGGTCCCGGGACCGCGTTGCTCACCGCGCTTCCGGCGTACTTCGGTCTGCCGTCGCTCGGCGCGGTGATCGAGGCGTTCCACTTCGGGGAGCTGGCGGTCGAGCGGCAACTGGAGGCGGTGCCGGTGCTGTTCGAGGTCGCGGCTGCTGGGGATGTCGTTGCTCTTGGCATCGTTCAGCAGCAGGCGGAGGAGATCGTCGCGATGGCGGTCAGTGCGCTTCGGCGACTCGAGTTGCTGGGTGAACCGGTGACCGTGGTGCTGGGTGGCGGGGTGCTCACGGGTGGGCATTCGGTGCTGATCGATCGCGTCGTACTACTGCTGGCGGAGGTGGCACCGAGGGCGGTGCCGCGGGTGGTCGACGTACCGCCGGTTGTGGGTGCGGCGTTGCTCGGGCTGGATCGTACGGCGGCCGGCCCGGGGGCTCAGGCCCGGCTGCGAGCGGCGTTCGCTCCCTCGCCCGCTGCGTGAGGGCCTTGAAAAGGGGTTCTGCAGTGGTGTAATCATGATTACATGAGTACAAAGACAGAGCAGGAGAAGGTGCGCGGGTGGCTGACCGGCCGGCTGCCGGGTGAGTGGTTCGACGGCGAGGCGGAGCTGACCATCGACCGGGACGAGATCCTGATCGTCGGCCGGATCCCGGCGCCGGAGCAGGCCGGCGACGTGAGCGCGGCCGAGCGGTCGGCCGCCGAGGACGGCCGGATCAAGCAGTTCCGCGAGGACACCCGGGAGCGGCGGATCGAGATCGCCCGCGAGCTCGAGCACGCCACCCGGCGCAAGGTCGCCTGGGGCGTCCGGTGCGGCGACACCCGGACGATCTTCACGTCCCTGTCCGCCCCCGTGATGACGCGGCTCCGCCAGCCCGAACGCCAGGTCCTCGACACCCTCGTCGACGCCGGCGTGGCCCGCTCCCGCAGCGACGCCCTCGGCTGGTGCGTCAAACTCGTCGCCCAACACAGCGAAACCTGGCTCGCCGACCTCCGCGAGGCAATGACCAAAGTAGAAGACGTCCGCCGCTCCGGCCCCGA
This sequence comes from Kribbella sp. NPDC048837, assembly GCF_055586945.1. Lineage (NCBI taxonomy): Bacteria > Bacillati > Actinomycetota > Actinomycetes > Propionibacteriales > Kribbellaceae > Kribbella > Kribbella sp. NPDC048837. The sequence continues at coordinate 1,037,289 of NZ_JBVJHF010000002.1, read as the reverse complement.
CACCCAGAGCTAACCGGCCACACACCGCCTGCCACCCACCACGGCAACCCGCCCGCCACCGTCCGCGCAGGCACACACCACCAGGCAAGCGCCGCCTCGCGGCATCCATCACCACCGGGCAGGTGCCGCCGTCGCGGCACCCCCCACTCGCCCACCACGTGACCCCTGCATACCTGCCGGCTCTGCTCTTGCACCCGCCCACCTCCGCGCGCAGCGCGGGGGTGGGCGGGTTTCTTACTGAGATCTTCGTCACCTGTTGTCACAGCCGTCGCACCCTCGGGAGCGGCGGCCGTAGTCGTTGTTTCCGAAGTGTTCTCAGATGTAGCACGCCCGACATCTTGCCTACTTCGTGGGTCTATGTTCACATTGTGAGCGAGCAGTCCCTCCTTCAACTGCCCCGCTCCCCCGATCAAGGACAGCGCCCATGACTTCTGACGTCGGAGTACTGATCAACACCGCGGTGGCGATCCTCGCCATCGTGGTCCTCATCGTCCGGTTCCGGGTCAACCCGGTGATCTCCCTGGTGGTCGGCTCGCTGTACCTCGGTCTGGTCAGCAAGCTCGGCCTGGACAAGACGGTCGAGACCATCACCAAGGGCTTCGGCGACATCATGGCCGAGGTCGGCCTGCTGATCGCCTTCGGTGTGCTGATGGGCTCGATCCTGCAGGAGCTCGGCGCGATCGAGCGCCTGGTCAAGCACCTGCTCACGCTCTTCGGACCGAAGCGGCTGCCGTACTCGATGGCACTGACCATCGCCACCCTGCTGCAGTCCATCTACCTCGACGTCCTGCTGGTGATCTCGGCCCCGCTGGCCCGGTCGGCGGCGAAGCGGATCGGCCCGCTCGGCAACGCCCGGATGGCGACCGCGCTGGCGATCGGCCTCGAGTGCGGCATCGTCCTGATGGTCCCCGGTGTCGGCGCGCTGGCGTTGTCCGCGCTGCTGCACGTCCCGCTCGGGAAGATGCTGCTGTGGGGCCTGCTGCTGATCATCCCGACCGTGCTGATCGCGATCGCGATCATGACGTTCCTGTTCCGCCGCGGCTTCTGGAACGAGTCGGTCGACGAGCAGCAGGCCGTCATCACGGAGACCGTCGAGGTGAAGGAAGCGGAGACCGTCGAGGTCAAGGAAGCCGTCACCGTCGGCGGTGGCAGCACCTCGACCGCGGCCTCCGCGAATGGTGTCCGCACCGGTGGTGCTGGTGACGCCACCGGCGTCGACGAGACCGGACAGCCCCCGCTCCTCGTCCTGTTCGTCCCGCTGCTCCTCGCGCTGACACTGATCGGTTTCGGCGCGATCGCGGAAGCCTCCGACTGGAACAACAAGGTCGTCGCACTGATCTCCGACCCCGTGGTCGCCTTGCTCGTCGGCCTCGTCGGCACCTGCCTGGTCGGCCGGTACGCGATGGGTCAGCCGCGGGTCGAGAAGGCGATCGCCCGTGGATTCAAGGAGAGCGGCCAGATCCTGATCCTCACCGCCGTCGGTGGTTCGCTCGCGGCCGTGGTCGCGGCCGGCGGACTCGGCGACATCCTGCGCGGCTACTTCAGCGCGAACACGGTCGCGCCGCTGCTGCTGGTCTGGGTGATGGCCGCCGCCCTGCACGTCGCGGTCGGCTCGGTCACCATCTCCGCTATCACCGCGGCCGGCATCCTCGCCCCGATCGCCCCGGCGCTCGGCCTCGACCCGGTCCTGATCGCGTTGGCGGCCGGCTCCGGCTCACTGTTCGCCGTCCACGTCACCAGCAACACCTTCTGGCTGCTGCAGGCACTGATGGGCCAGACCACCCGCGGCACGCTGAAGAGCTGCACGGTCGGCGTGTCCGTCGCCTCGGTGGTCGCGATCGTCCTGCTGATGCCGATCAGCCTGCTGTTCTGATCCGCCAACCCCTGATCCACCAAACCTCGGGAGAGCTACCGATATGACCACGAGCGAGTCGCCGGCGCCACTGGCCGGTGTCCGGGTCCTCGAGCTGGGCAACTACATCGCCGCGCCCACCGCCGGCCGTCTGCTGGCCGACTTCGGCGCGGAGGTGATCAAGGTCGAACGCCCCGGCACCGGCGACGAACTGCGCAACTGGCGCTTGTACGCCGGAACGACCTCGCTGCTCTACCGGACGATCAACCGCAACAAGAAGTCGATCGAGCTGGACCTGCGCAGCGAGTTCGGCCGGCAGACCGTGATCGACCTGGCCCGGCACTGCGATGTCGTGCTGGAGAACTTCCGGCCCGGCACGCTCGAGGCCTGGGGCATCGGTCCCGAAGTCCTGAGCGCGGTGAACCCGGAGCTGGTGCTCACGCGGATCTCCGCGTTCGGCCAGACCGGTCCGATGTCCGACCGGCCGGGCTTCGCGGCGGTCGCCGAGGCGCACGGCGGCTTCCGCGAGCTCGTCGGTCACCCGGACCGACCGCCGGCGCGGGTCGGGATCTCGATCGGTGACTCGATCGCGGGCCTCTACGCCGGCTTCGGCTCGGTGATGGCGCTCTACCAGCGCGACGTACGGCGTACCGCCGGACTGCCCCCGGCCTCGCTGGCGGAGCGGATCATCGACGTGGCGCTGAACGAGTCGATGCTGTCGATGATGGAGTCGCTGATCCCGGACTACGAGGCGTACGACGTACTCCGTGAGCGGATCGGTGGCCGGATGGAGGGGATCGCGCCGTCGAACGCGTACCTGTGCCAGGACGGCGACAGCATCATCGTCGCGGGCAACGGCGACCGGATCTTCCAGCGACTGATGACGCTGATCGGTCGCGGCGATCTCGCGAACGATCCCGAGCTGCGGTCGAACGCCGGCCGGTGGGCCCGTCGTGACGAGCTCGACGAGGCGATCGGCGTGTGGACGGCCGGACGGTCGGCTGCTGCGGCGATCGAGGAGCTCGAGCAGGCCGGCGTACCGTGCGGGCCGATCTACACCGCACGGGAGATCAGCCAGGACGAGCAGTACGCGGCGCGGTCGATGATCCAGCGCTTCGACGTGTCGAACGGCGCCGAGGTGCTGAAGGATGTCGGCTTCCCCGGCGTCGTGCCCGTGATCGGCCAGCGGTCGTTGCCGATCCGGACTCTCGGACCGGAGCTCGGCGAGCACACCGAAGAGGTGCTGGGCGAACTGCTCGGGCTGACCGCGGCCGAGATCCGGCGCGGGACGCACGACCTCGAGGAGGCCTCATGAGTATCGCGCTGCGCGATGTGACGTTGCGGGACGGGTTGCAGCTGACCGGGAAACCGTTGCCTACGGCCCGTAAAATCTCGCTGATCCGGTCGTTGCTCGAGCTCGGGGTTCCGGCGCTGGAGATCGGGTCGATGGCACGGCCGGACCTGGTGCCCGCGGTCGCCGACACGATCGACGTGATCCGGGCGCTGACTCCGGCGGAGCTGGAGAAGTGCTGGATCTGGGTCGCGACCCCGCGGCACGTGGCGCGGGCGGCCGAGGCGGGCGCGCGGAACTTCCAGTACTGCTTGTCGGCGTCGGACAAGCACAACCAGGCGAACATTGGGCGCTCGACCGAGGACAGCCTGGCCGCGTTGCCGGCCGCACTGGAGGCCGCGGACGCCGTGTCGGGCGAGCTGCAGTTGTGCATCGCGACCGCGTTCACCTGTCCGTTCGAAGGGGAGGTGCCGGCGGACCGAGTGCTGGACATCGTGCTCGATCACCGGACCGACGGGACCAGTGAGGTCGTGCTGTGCGACACGCTCGGCCAGGCGATCCCGGCGCAGGTCCGGTACCTGGTCGGGCGGACGGCGTCGGTCGACGACCGGCCGATCGTGTACCACGGCCATGACACCTGGGGCCTCGGAGTGGCGAACAGCCTGACCGCCATCGAGGCCGGCGCCACCACCGTCGACGGCTCGCTCGGCGGGCTCGGCGGCTGCCCGTTCGCGCCCGGCGCCGCCGGGAACACGGCCACCGAGGACCTGGTCTTCGCCCTCCGCCCCGACTGGCTGACCCCCGCGAAGTTCAGCGAGCTCGTCCGCCTGGCCGGCGACCTCCTGGCCGGCCTCGGTGAGCCGAACCGCTCCCGGGCCGCCGACGGCGCCCACGCGAGTACGACGTCCTTCCCGTGGGCATCATGACCGGCCGGCCGGGCCTCCTCTCCCCGGTCGGCTCCCCTTCGCGCTTCACCTACGCTGATCACATGGCGACAGCGGATCCGGGTGGTGGGAACGGGCAGCCTCTTCTGGTGCTCGGCAAGATCGGGGAGATTCTCGACGCGTTCTCGCTCGACCGGCCGTCGCTGAGCCTGGGCGAGATCCGCGACGCGACCGGGTTCCCGACGTCGACCGTGCAGCGGCTCGTCACGAACATGGTCGCGCTCGGGTTCCTGGACCGGCAGGGCGACCAGGTGCGGATCGGCGTGAAGATGGCGTACTGGGCCGCGCCCGCGGTGAAGGGGGTCGACGTCCTCGACCTGATCGTGCCGGTCCTGCGGCAGTTGCGCGACGTCACCGGCGAGACGGCGTCGTTCTTCCGGGCCGAGCAGGGTCACCGGGTCTGTGTGGCGCTCGCCGAGACGAACCACGCGCTCCGCCGGGAGATGCACGTCGGCAAGATCATGCCGCTGCACGCGGGCTCGGCCGGTCGCGTCCTGCTGGCCTGGGACGAGTCACTCGCTCAGACGGTACTCGCGCAGCCGCTCGGGCCGATCACCGGCAGCACCATCACCAGCGCGGACGAGTTGGCCGCCGTGATCAAGCAGACCCGGGCCGACGGCTACGCGATCACCATCGGCGAACGTGAGCAGGGCGCGTCCGGCCTGTCCGTCCCCGTCTTCAAGGCCAACGGCGAACTGGCCGGCTGCCTCACCATCAGCGGCCCGACCATCCGCATGCCGCTGGACCGCTGCCTCGACTGGCTCGACCTCCTCGTAGAGTCCGCCGAACAAGCCACCCGCCTCCTAGGCGGCCGCTTCCCCACCACAGGCGTCACCCTCTGAAACGGGCGGCACCCGCGAGGATGCCGCCCGTTCGATGCGTCCTGTGACTGGTTACTGCTGGCCTTCCCAGTTGCTGTTGGGTGGGGTGCCGTTGGACCAGCCGCCTGACTGGGGAGCGGCGTGGGTTGCGTGTGGTTGCGGCGCGGGCGGGTAAGCGGCCGGGGACTGGTTCTGGTAACCAGCCTGTGCCGTCCCGTTCGAGCCGGTGGGCTTGACCATGGTGTCGCGGTCGAAGAGGTTGGTGAGGGCCCGGCCGGCCATCTCGCGGCCCCCGAGGCCGAAAGCGAGACCGAGGGCGAGGGCTGCGCCGGCGAGGACGATCAGCAGGGTGTTGCCGGTCAGCTGGACGGCGATCCCGAGCTGGGTCAGCGCGGCGAAGGCGGCGTACACCAGGATCGCGTACCGGCCGACCTTGGCCAGCGTCTCGTTCCCGGTGGCGCCGCGGATGATCGCGGCCAGGAAGTTCGCGAACAGCGCGGCCAGGCAGACGATCACGATCGCGGCGAAGATCCGCGGGATGTAGCCGAGCATGTCGCTCATGAAGTTCGAGATCTCCGGGACCCCGAGCGCGGAGGCGAACATCGTGAAGCTGATCAGGAACACGAACCAGAACACGACCTTGCCCAGCATCGCCGAAGCGGTCAGCCCCGTGCCGGACCGCTGCAGCACACCGGACACGCCGGCTCGTTCCATCCACTGGTCGAACCCGACCCGGCCGAGCAGCTTGCCGACGAGCTTCCCGAGCACCCTGGCGACGACGTAGCCGACCACCAGGATGACCAGACCGCCGAGCAGGTTCGGGACGAACGACAGCAGCTTGCTGAAGGCATCTTCGAACGGTTGGGTGAAGTCGATCGCTAACGCGAACATCGGATCTTCCTTCCGGACTGGGCCCGCATCCGCTGTCGCGCAGCACCGCACACGACCCCGGCACGGGCGGATGCAGTGGTGTCCAGTATGACTCGTACCCGTCGTTGCGCAGGGCAAACAGTCCTCGCGGCGTGGTGGGCGGGGAAAGATCCTTGCATAAGGCAATCACCGTCCGGGTTCGACGGTCGTTACCCCGCCCGCTGAACCGCTTCAGCGATTTGAGATGCTGCCACCATGAACGATCTGGTGATCCGCCGTGCCACCGCCGCCGACGTCGCCGGGATCGTCGGGATGATCGCCGACGACCAGCTCGGCGCGACGCGGGAGTCGACCGACGACCTGACGCCGTACCTGCGGGCCTTCGAGCGCATCGACACCGACCCGAACCAGGTCCTGGTAGTTGCCGAACGCAACGATGAGCTGGTCGGCACGCTGCAGCTCACGATCATCCCGGGCCTGTCCCGCCGCGGCTCGTCCCGCGGGCTGATCGAAGCTGTCCGCGTCACCGGTCCCGCCCGCGGCTCGGGCCTCGGTACGACGCTCATCCAGTGGGCGATCGAGGAGTCCCGCGCCCGCGACTGCACGCTGGTCCAGCTCACCTCGGACAAGACCCGGACCGCCGCCCACCGCTTCTACGACCGCCTCGGCTTCACCAACTCCCACGAGGGCTTCAAACTCAAGCTCAGCTGACTCGTTTCCCCGGGGCGGTGAAGGTGTTGCAGGCCGCGGGATTCGCGGCGGTGAAGGCTCGCAGGGTCCAGTAGGCGTGGTTCTTGCGGGAGCCGTGATCGCGGATGTGGGCGTCGTTGTACTCGTCGCCGACGTGCCGGACGATGTTCTGCCAGATCGCGAGGCGGCGACCACTCAGTTGGAAGGTGCTCTTGTTCGCGCCCAGGAACGCGGCGCCGAGGCAGCTGGCCTGCAACTCCTTGCGACGCTGGATCTCCAGCTGGCCGGCTTCGGTCTTGCCGCGGTAGAGCTCGTTGTACAGCGTGAGGATGCCGACCGACTTCTGCACGTGGTGCCCGTATTCGTGGGCGAGCAACTGCTCGAAGTCGATCAGGTTCCCGACCGGGTCGTCCGCGCCGAGGAAGGTGTCGTAGTCGAAGCAGATCTGGCCGGTCATGCCGCCCTGACGGTAGAACGCGTCGGCGTTCTTCAGCGGGTCCGCGCACTCGGCCGGCGTGGCGGAGGGATGGCGCAGGCTGTACGCGGAGATCTTCGGCGGCACGAGGTACGCGTCGGAGCGCTCGACCACCGGCGCCCAGGCTTTGTCCATGCAGGTGACGAACACCTGGGCATAGGCGAGCATCCCGGCCTTGGTGGTCAGATTCGGCCGCGGCAACGCGCACCGCACCGCCGGCACCTTCCCCGCCGTGTACAGCTTGCTCTTCAGCACCCCGTCCCGCAGATCAACCGACGGCAGCACCGCAGGTGTCGAAGCAGTCGGCTTGGGCGCCGGAGTAGGTGTCGGAGTAGGAGTGGACACAGGCGTCACCGCAGCCTCCACCTCCACGGGTGTCGCGGACCGCCCACACGCCGCCGTCAACGCCAGTACGGCGACAACCGCAAACCCGGCCTTCGCCGTACGGGACATCAGCTGACCTTCGCAGCCGGCGCGCTGAAGGTGTTGCACGACGCCGGGCTCGCGGACTTGAACGCGGGACCGGCCCACACCCACTGGCTCTTGCGCGAACCGTGGTCGCGGACCTTCTTCGGGTTGTACTCGTCGCCGCTGTGCTGGGTCTCCCACTCCCACAGGTGCAGCTTCTCGCCGCTCAGACCGAGCGCCTTCTTGTTCGCGCCGAGGAAGACCGCGCCGAAGCAGGTCGCCTGCAGCTCGCGCCGGCGGGCCCACTCCAGCTTCATCGACTTGGACTTCGTCCACCCTTCGCGGGAGAACGAGGCGGTGATCATCTCGGTCATCTGCTGCACGTGGTGGCCGTACTCGTGGGCCAGCGTGTCGAGCATCCAGACCCGGGCCGCGAGCGGATCGTCCTTGTAGGCCTCGAGGTCGTTCTTCCAGCTGATGTTGATGCTCTCGTCCTCGCTGCAGTAGTAGGCGGTGTCCGCCTCACCCGTGCAGTCGTTGGACGTTGTCACCTGGCTGGTCTGCAGGACCACCTTCGGAGCCCGGAAGTCGTAGCCGGCCTTGGTCACCACCGGCGCCCACGCCTTGTTCAGGCAGGGCAGCAGCGCCTTGTAGTAGTTGAGGATCGCGGACTGCGAGTTCGGCTTGATCGCGGGTTCTTTGCAGTTGACCGCGGCGACCTTGCCGACGGTGTAGATCTTGTTCTTCTGCAGGCGGACCATGTCGGGGATCGACGGGACCGTGACGGTGACGGTGGGGTCCGGTGGGACGGGGATGGGGATCTCGGACTTCTTGACCTCGGGGCGGGCGAGGGGGTTGTCGACGGGGTTGTCGTAGGAGTCGATGAGTTTGAAACCGGCGATGGTGGCGCCGGTGAGCATGATCAGCACCAGGGCGGAGAGGCCGGCGATGACGGCCTTCGAGTAGTGGCGCGGTGGCTTGACCGGCGGCGGTTCGGCGGAGAACTGGGCGCCGGCGCGGGACGGGTTCGAGTGCCAGCCGACGCGGGATCCACCGTTGCGCCGGGTCCCGGTCAGCGGCGTCAGCGGAGCACCGGCGAGCGGTGCCACGGGAGGACCGCTGTACTCGCTGATCGCGTCGGGGTCGGCCGGGAGCGGACGGGCCTTGCGTCGCAGGGTGTCGTCGCCGGTGGAGAGCGCACGGGCCTTGCCGAGACCGGGCGGCTGCTGGCGGTTCGCGGTGAGCGGGCTCGCCGCGGCCAGGTCGCTGTCGGTCAGCACATCGCCGGAACCGCCGGGCATGAAGTGCCCGGGCCGGGGCGAAGTGGTCCCCGCCCCGGCGGCAGGTGAGGAGCCGGTGTCGGTGTCGTCCTCAGGCATCGGTCGTCCTCATCGTCGTCTGCGTCAGCTGACCTTGGCGGATGCTGCCACGAAAGTGTTGCAGGTCGCCGGATCGGTACTGGCGAAGCCCTGGTTCATCCACAGGGTGAGGCTCTTGGCGGAGCCGTGGTCGCGGACCTTGTCCTTGGTGTGCTCGTCGCCGCCGTGCTGGATCAGCCAGGTCCACTGGTGGAGCAGTTCACCGCGCAGCGGGAAGCTTCCCTTGGCCGCGCCGAAGAAGACGGCCGAGAGACAGTTCGCCTGGAGGGCCGCCCGCCGGTCCTGCTCCAACTGCCCGACCGCGTTCGCCGCGGTGTCGCGCAGGTTGTCGGACGCCTCGAAGATCCCGGTCAGGTTCTGCAGGTGAGCGCCGTACACGAAGCCGAGCGACATGGCCATCTCGGCGCGGGTCGCCGCCTTGTGCTTCGGGTACTCGTCCATCAGACCCTGCCACGGCATGGTGACGCTGCCGCCCTGCTCGTCCTGGCAGTACCGCGAGACCGTCTTCTGTACGCCGCACGCCGTCTCCTGGCCTTCGTCGAAGACGATCAGCCGCGGCGAGCGGAACTCGAACCCGGCCTTCGTGACGATCGGCTCCCACACCTTGTCCATACAGGTGATCAAGGCCTGGTAGTAGGAGACGACGTTCTCCTTCGACGTCGGCCGGTACGCCGGCTCCTGGCACTTCACCACGGGCAGCTTGCCGGCCGAGTAGAGCGGGTTCTTCGCGACCACGTCGGCATCCGGCGTCGGCTTGCCGGCCGGCTTGGTGGTCGAGGGCTCGCCGCTCGGCCGGACGGACGGCGAACCCATCGGGTTGGCCACGAAGTCGTCGTACGACGAGAGCACCTTGGCCGCGAACGCGACTCCGCCACCGACGACCACGAGCGCCACGACGACGATCGCGGCGACCAGCGCCGTCGACCGCTTCTTCGGGACGAACGGGATCGGGTCCGGATGGAACACCCGCCGGTACGCCTCGGCCGCCGGGTCATCGGCCGGCGGCGGACCCAGCCGCGTCCCGGACAGGCCGGGCCGCTTCGGCTCGATGCGCGTGCCCGTCAACTGCGGCGGCGTCGGCGGTGCCTCGCCTCCGAGCCGCGGCGTCGGGGCGGCCAGCGGTGCGGAACCGCCGTCACCCAGCCGCGGCGTCGCCGGGGTCCCGTCCGGGCCCACCCGTGGCGCGGCGATCCCCCGCTGGGTCTCGCCCGTGGCACCCTGCTCACCCTCACCCCCCGGCAGAAAGTGACCAGGCTTCGGCGCCGGCTTGTCCGCCATGCATTCCCCGCTTCTCCCCAGTACCGGACTCAGCCGGTCGACCCACTGACCCTCGGGATGCCCCCCGGTCCCGAACCAACGGGATGCTAAGCCCTCGATCACCCTCCCGGAAACCTTTTTGCAGCTATTGACATCGTTTCGGGTCCGGTTTTACGCCCGGCTAGGCTGAGCCGATGGTGGAGCTGAAGCGGGACGCGTACCCGCGGTCGAACGGGTACGACGCCGACTGGGTGCTGGCCGGCGACATGGGCCCGCATCCGTTGTGGCTCCTGGAGGACCTCGCCCGGGATCTCGATCTGCGACCGGGGATGCGCGTGCTCGACCTCGGCTCCGGGAAGGGCGCGACGTCGGTCTTCCTGGCGAAGGAGTACGGCGTCCAGGTGTGGGCCGCGGATCTGTGGATCGACCCGACCGACGCGGCCGCCGCCATCGCGTCGCAGGGCGTGGACGGGATCGTGACGGTGAAGGCCGAGGCACACACGCTGCCGTTCGCGCGGGAGTTCTTCGACGCGATCGTGTGCATCGACGCCTACGAGTACTTCGGGACCGCGGACAACTACCTCTCCTACATCACCAGTTTCCTGAAGCCGGGCGGCCAGCTCGGTGTCGCCACCCCGGCGCTGCGGCAGGAGGTCCGCGACCTCGGGCACATCCCCGACCACATCAAGAAGCTGGTCGGCTGGGAGGCGCTCGCCTGGCACACCGCGGACTGGTGGCGGTTCCAGTGGGAGATCACCGAGCTCGTCGAGGTCACCGCGGCGCGCCTGCAGGAGTCGGGCTGGGCGGACTGGCTCGCGTGGTCGCAGGCCCTCTCGGAGCACCGGGGTGAGCGCGACAGCGCCCTCGACATGCTCGAGGCCGACCAGGGCGAGTTCCTGACGTTCGCGATGCTCGCCGCCCGCAAACCCTAGGCCGCCTGTCGCTCATCGACCGCGAGTGAGGGATGCTGGGGGCATGAGCTGGGCTGTCTATGCGATGCGAGGGCCAGGAGGCGTACGTCGCCTCGACGACATTCCGGACGGATACGAGCCGCCATCGGTCGGTACGACGGCCGACGTGGTGGCCCTGGTCCGCGAGATCGTCCCGGACGTGGACACGAGCAAGCCGTCCTGGCTGGCGCTGCGAAGTCCGGAGTACGACGTCGAGATGACCATCGGCAAGGGCGTCGAGGTCCGCGACATCACGTTCTACCTGAACGACGGCCCGCGCTCGATCCCGCTCGTGATGGAGATCAGCAGCCGCCTCGGCGTCACGCCGTACGACACCGAGTCCGGCAACTTCCTCACCGAGGAGTCCCGCCCGCCGGTCCCGCCGCCGATGACCGACGACGAGATCAAGATGAACAAGCCGAAGTGGTGGAAGTTCGGCCGCAAGTAGCTCAGGCCCCGCGGGTGGCGACCAGGGTGCCGATCTTGTTGATGCGGTGTTCGGGGTTGCCGAGTTCGTCGTGCCAGAAGTTGCCGGCGGCGTGGTCCTCGGGGGTGGCGCAGGTGGAGATGGTGATCATCGCCCGGGTCGGGGTGACGCCGGGGCGGCCGGGTACGGCGGCGTTCTGCTGAGCCAGCTCGGCCGGTTTGCGGAACGAGATCGTCATCGTCCGGTTCACCACGTAGTCGTAGACGGTCCCGCCCGCGGTCACCAGGATGTGGTCGCCGTTCGCCAGCTCCGGAGCCCGCGCGAGCGGCTTCCCGTGACTGGTCCGGTGCCCGGTGATGATGAAGTTCCCCACCTGCCCCGGTCCGACCCCGCCGGCGCGGCCCCGCGGACTGGCGGCGACCCCACGGTTCTGGATCACGGTCCCGGGCCGGTCGTCCGCCGTACCCGTGTAAGCGACCACGCGCAGACCGCGTACGCCGATCGCGGGAATGGACATGCTCACCGGCCCGGTAGCCGGCGGTTTCGACGCAGGCGACACAGGGGTCGCGGACGAGCTCGGGCTCGGCGGGTCGCTGGGCGTCGGCGCGGACGTGGTCGGCGCGGACGTGGTCGGCGCGGCGGAGCGGGCGGGCGTGGGTGAGGCGCCGGTGGTGGGCGCGACGTCGCTGCACCCGGCCAGCCCGGCCGCCGCCACGAACAACCCCACCACCAGCCTCACCCCCCGACGGTAAGCCGCCGCACCGAAAAGCGCCCGAAAGACCTCAGTCCAGCAGGGTGAGCGTGGCCGGCCCGACCCGGAGAGTGCCGGAGGTCAGCGGCGTCGTACGGATCCCGCCGTGACCGCGGAGCGCCTTGAACGCGCCGGGCGCGAGCGCGACGTCCATCCAGCCGCACGGGTTCGCGGGACGGTTGGCCTGGAACGTGATCGGACCGACGCCGGTCTCGAGGGTGAAACGGCGGCCGGGAACGCGCTGACCGTCCGGAGTCCGGTGAGCGGCGAGGCTGTCGATCGGGTAGCCGCGAACCACGATGTTGCGGCGCATCAGCAGCGGATCGGGCACCGCCGGCAGGTCCAGGTCGCGGGCCAGCTGATCCAGCGACGCCGCGTCCACGAAGGTGACCGCGGCGTTCCGGTGGACCGTCTGCCCGAAGTAGCGGTCGCCCACGATCCCCAGCTCGGCACGGATCTCGATCTCCGCGCGCCCGACCGGCTCCGGATCCGGCCGTGGACCGTCCTCCGGCCTGCCCTCGAACGCATGCACGCGGGACACCATCAGCGCGACGACCTCGACCGGGATGCCCACCGCCGTCAGCCCCACGTGAGCGGGTCGAGAAGCCGGAAGAAGGACAGCCGCCGCGGATCCGGCTCCGGCAGACCGTAGCCCTCGAGGAACGCCGTCGGCCCGGCGGACCACTCGTCGCGCAGCTGAACCACCGTCAGCGCCAGATCCGAGTAGCGATCCGCGATCCCGAGCCGGCCGACGTCGATCAACCCGGTGACCTCGAGCGTGTCCGGGTCGAAGAACACGTTCGGCAGGCACAGATCCCCATGGCAGACGACAGGTTCGAGCACGCTCTCCACATAGGGGCGCTCGGCAACTACTTGGTCCAGCAGCTCCGACGGCTTCAGCTTCCGCCACTCGTCGGTGAGGAACTGCGGGTTGACCGCATCCCGCCGTACGACGTCCTCCGCCTGCGCGATCACCGCCGCCAGCGGCCGCTCGAACGGGCAATCGGTCAGCGAATGCAGGTCACGCAGAACCCGGCCAAGACTCCTGGCGGCGCCGAAGTACGCCGCCGGGGGAAGCGAATCACCAGGCACACCAGGCACCGCCGAAGTCATCAGGCACGCGCCATCCGCCGACTCCACCCAGTCCACCACCGTCGCACCAGGCAGAGCAGTACCAGCGAGCCACTCCACCCGGTCCCGCTCGTCGCGCAACTCGGCCACACCGGCGAGACCGCAGCTCTTCGCGAAGACGTCGCCCCGCCGGTACACCGAGGCATCCGACTCCCCGATCGTCACCGGCTCCCAGCCCTTCACTCGGAGGCCACTCTGGAGGAGTCGCGGACGATGAGCTGCCACGGGAAGTCGAAGCACTCGCCCGGCGCGCCCTCGCGATCGGTCAGCCGCCCGACGATGATCCGGGCCAGCGCGTCGTTGAAGCCGACCGGTCCGACCGTCGACAGGGACGGGTCCAGATTCTCGCCCTCGGGGGTGTTCCCGACGCCGACCACGGCCAGGCCGCGGGGTACGTCGATGTGCAGCCGGTGGGCCGCCCGGACCGCGGCGATCGCGGCGAAGTCCGTCGTACAGTAGAGCGCCGTCGGGCGATCGGGCTTGCTCAGCAGCGCCATCGCGGCCCGGTACGCGCCCTCCGGGTGCTGCTCGAAGATCTCGATGTCCTCGTCCCGGATCGGTTTGCCGGCGGCGCGGAGCGTGTTCAGGTAGGCGTCGTACCGGGCGAAGCCGGTGGTGCGCGAGGTGAGCGCGCCGACCCGGTCGTGGTGCTCGAGCAGGTGCTCCACGGCGAGGTGGCAGCGGGGCTCGGCACCGGACCGGATCACGTCGAAGCCGCGCGGCTCGAGCGTCTCGCTGAAGGCGACGATCTGCACGCCCTGGGCCGCGAAGGCCTCCAGCTCGGCGATCTGCTGCGGGTCCGGACTGACGCTGTCAATGAAGATCACGTCGGGTGTCCGGTTCGACAGCACGGTCCGCCAGTCGCCGTCGGCGACGATCAACGCGGTCTTCCCGAGCGGGCTGACGGCCGCGCTGATCGTCTCCGCGACCGCCTGCGACCACGGGTCGGCCAGCACGCTCAGCGACAGCAGCACCAGGTCGGACTTGCCGGTCCGGATCGCACGCGCCGCGTCGTTGCGGCGGTAGCCGAGCCGGGAGGCTGCCTCGCGGACCCGGTCCGCGGTCGAGTCCTTGATGGTGTGACTGCGATGCCGTCCGGACAGCACGTAGGACACGGTCGCGACCGAGACCCCGGCCTCCTTCGCCACCATCCGCAGCGTCGGCCGATCGGCCGCAGGCGTGGACATAGGTCCGATTCTCGCAGACGGGCCTACCCCTTGACCGCGCCTGTGATGACGCCCTTGGTGAAATGTCGCTGCAGGAACGGGTACACCAGCGCGATCGGTACCAACGCGACCACCACGACGGCCATCTGCAGCGACTGCGGTTGCGGCAGCGGTTCCACCCCGAGTTGGTCCGCCGACAACGATTTGCCCTGCAGGACGTACGTACGCAGGATCACCTGCACCGGCCACTTCGACGTGTCGTTCAGGTAGAGCAACGCGTTGAAGAACGCGTTCCAGAACCCGACCGCGTAGAACAGCCCGACGACCGCGATCACCGCCTTCGACAATGGCAGCACGATCCGCCGCAGGATGGTGAAGTCACTCGCGCCGTCGATCCTTGCGCTCTCCAGCAGCTCACCGGGCACGTTCATGAAGAAGGTGCGCAGGACAACGAAGTTGAAGGCACCCAGCGCCCCCGGCAGGATCAGCGACCACAGGCTGTCGAGCAGCCCGAGCTGCTTCACCATCAGGAACATCGGGATGATCCCGGGTGCGAACAGCAAGGTGAACAACACCATCAGCAGCACCGGCCGCCCGAACAGCACCGGCCGCGAGGTCGCGTACGCCAGTGCGATGGTGACGGCGAGGGCGATCGCCGTACCGACGAGCGTCACGAAGACGCTGACCAGGATCGCCCGGCCCATCAGGCCGCCGCTGAACAACGTCTGGTACGCCTTCAGCGTCGGGTGCGACGGCCACAGCACGTACCCACCAGCGTCGATGATGTCGCGATCGCTGGCCAGCGACGTCGAGAGGACCACCACGATCGGTACGACGATCAGCAGCCCGAACCCGCCGAGAACAAGGGCCTTGATCGCCTGGTAACCCGGCGCCGGGTCCTCCTTCCATACCGGCCTCATGAGCCACCACCTCGCTTCTGGAAGATGCCTGGTTCACCGAGCCGGTGCGCCAGCGAGTTCGCACCCCACAAGAGCAACGCTCCGACCACGCCCTTCGCCAGACCGGCCGCGGCGCCGCTACTCCAGTCGCCGCCGACGACGCCGGCGTAGTACGTGAACGTGTCCAGGACTTCGGCCGCACCCGGGCCGACCGAGTCACGTTGCAGGATGAACTGCTCGAACCCGACGCTCAGGATGTCGCCGATCCGCAGGATCAGCAGCAGTACGATGACGGTTCGCAGCGACGGCAGGGTGATGTGCCACAGCCGCCGCCAGCGCCCGGCGCCGTCCGCCGCGGCCGCCTCGTACAGCGCGACGTCCACGGTGGTCAGCGCGGCCAGGAAGATGATCATCGCCCAGCCGGCGTCCTTCCAGATCAGCTGCGCCACCACGAGCAGCGGGAAGGTGTCCGGGTTGGTCATGAACGGGATCGGGTCCAGCCCCGCCTGCCGGAGCAGGTTGTTCACGAACCCGGCTCCGCCCAGTGACTGCTGGAACAGCGTGACCACCAGCACCCAGGACAGGAAGTGCGGCAGGTACGCGATCGTCTGGAACCACCGCCGGAACCGGTTGCTGACCAGCGAGTCGACGATCAGCGCCAGCCCGATCGGCACCGGGAAGAACAGCAGCAGCTGGACGGCGGCCAGCAGCAGCGTATTCCGCAACGCGTCCCAGAAGTCCGGGTTGCCGTAGAGGTTGACGAAGTTCTGCAGGCCGTTCCACTCGCTGTGCATGATGCCGAGGTACGGCTGGAAGTCCTGGAACGCGACCACGTTGCCCAGCACCGGCAGGTAGAAGAACACCAGCAGGAAGACGACGCCGGGGATCATCAGCAGCACCATCTGCCAGTCTCGGCGCCACTTCGCCGCGAACGGCAGGCCGGCCTTGACCGGCCTGGTCGAGGGAGCTCGTTTCAGCATCGGTCAGGACCCGGTGACCGGCACGCTCGCGGGCAGCACGGCCGCGAACTCGTCGCGCATCTTGTCACCGCCGCCGGACTTCCAGCGCTTGAGCGCGGCGTCGTACGCGTCGATCTTCTGCCGGCCGGTGACGATGTCGACGACGGTGTCCCGGAATGCCGCGGTCAGCTTCGGACCGACCTTGCTGCTGGTGTCGGAGTACGTGCCGGCGGTCGGGTTGCGCATCGCGTGCTCGAGCAGCTTCTGCTCGGTCGCGTAGATCTTCCTGGTGTCCTCGGGGTACGCCGGGTTGAAGATCACGCTCTCCGGGGAGTTCATGATCTGCAGCGCGCTGACCAGCCCGGGCGCCTGCTGGGTTCCGGCCTTGGTCAGCACCGGGTTCTGCTGCGCGTCCAGCTCGTACTGCTTGCCCTCGACACCGAAGTTCTTCTGCAGGTACTCCTTGGTGCCGAACGGCGCGGACAGGTAGTCCATCAGCGCGAGCAGCTCGCGGATCCGGCCCTCGTCGGTCTTCTTGAACGGCGTGAACCCGACCGTGCCGTACCCCATGTCGTAGACCGGCTTCGCCGTGCCGTCGTGGCCGAACGGGATCATCGTGTCCACGAACAGCGTCGGGTCCAGCGCGCGGAAGTCGGCGGTCGCGCGCGGGCCGACGGTGACCTGCGCGGCGATCTGGCCGTTCACGGTCTTCGGGGTGGCGTCGGCCAGGTTGAGGTCGGGGTAGAACACCTTGGCCGCCCAGAGCTTGGCGGCGTACTCGACCGCGGCCCGGTAGTTGTCGGTCTCGTACAGGTGGGTGAGCGAGCGGTCCTGGTTCACCCGCCAGCCGTTCGGGGCGCCGAACCACTCGCCGAACATGTGCAGCATGTTGATGATCGCCGGCTCGAGCGCGTAGTTGGTGCCGTTGGTCAGTTCCTTGCACTTGGCAAAGAACTCGTCGGCGGTCGAGCACTGCAGGCCGCCGACCTTCGCCCAGGTCTTCGGGTTGCCCATCATCACCTGGCCGAACGGCGTGGACGGGATCGGCGCGCCCCAGATCTTCCCGTTCACGACCGCGGTCCGCCACGAGGCCGGCTTCAGCGCGGCCAGGTTCGGATACTCGAGTACGGCGTCACCCGACAGGTACTTCGTCAGGTCCTGGAACTTGGCCTCGAGCATCGGCCCGATGTTCGGGATGCCCTGGTTCGGCGGCAGCCACATCAGGTCCGGCAGCGAGTCACTGGCCAGCAGCGTGGCGAACTTCTCCGGATAGCCCGGGTCGGTGCCGATGGTGAGCCGCAGCTCGGCGCCGAGCGCCTGGTTCAGCGACTGCCACATCGCGTTGCTGCCCATCGGCGGCGGGGGCGTCGCGAACGTCTCGGTCAGCGCGGTCACCGCGTTCTTCAGCGGCGGCGCCTTGACGCTCGAGATCGCGTCCGGCGGGAACTTCAGGAACCCGGGCTCCAGCCCCGACTCCGCGCCCGGCAGGTCCGGCCGCAGCCCTTCGAAGGGCTTGTACGTCGGCAGCGTGAGCTCACCGGACGCCTTCGCACCACCGTTCGCCGTACCGCCGTCACCGCAGGCTGCCAGCGTGGATCCCGCGATCGCCGCGCCCGTCACCTGCAAAAACCGCCGACGACTGATCATAGCTGCTCCAAGTCATGAACAAGTGCTCAGTAACACTCACTTAAACGTTAACCCGGACCGTAAACCCCGGCCACCCCTCGATGCAAGATGCGGGCAGCAAAAGACCGGCGGCCGCAGGTCTGAACCCTGCGGCCGCCGGCCGGTTGCCTACCTCAGTACGACGTCAGCAGCGCACGACCAGGACCGTGAGCGCCGTGCAGTTCCGGATCGCCTTGTCGTTGGTGGCGACCGGGTCCTCCGGCGAGCTCACCGTCCGCTGGACCGTTGCCTGCAGCAACCCGATCGTCAGCAGGCCGGCATCGCCGGCGAACGTCCGGGTCGTACTCGCGCCGCTGTCCAGCGACGCGACATCACAGTTCACCGTCCGCGTCGACCCCACCCGCGTGCAGTTGCCGGCGGAGGCGTACGTGAGCCGGTTCGGGATCGTGCCGACCACGCGCACGTTGCTCGCGGTGGACGGACCGTTGTTCTTGATCGTGGCCGTGTAGGTGACCCGGGCACCGCGCACCGACGCGGCCAGGCTGACCGCGATGTCGGCGTGGGTGATCGGCTCCAGGATCTCGAGCTGCGGCCCGTCGAAGGTCTCGAACGCGTAGTTCTCGCCGATGAACTGGTGCTGGATGGTGATGGTCTGCGCCGGGGCGTCGTCCTTGACCCGGAAGGTGAAGACGACGGTCCGCGACTCGCCCGGCGGGACATCGGCGACGCCCCCGCGGACGCTGCCGCCCAGCGTGTCACAGGCGAACGCACCCGGGCACGACACCAGATCGACCAGAGCGGGCAGCGACGTCTCCTTGGCGTACAGCCCGGCCTTCCCGCCCGTGATCGTGAAATCGCGGTCGTTGTACACAGTCTGGGTGACCGTGAAGGTCTCCCCGGGATGGACCGAGGTCGCGCCGACCTCGATCGCACTCGTCGGCGGCACCGCGGACGCCACCTGGGCGCCGGTCACCAGACCCGCTCCCACCAGCGCCGTCACCAGCGCAGCACGAATCGTCCTCAAAGCATGCACGGTAAAGCCCCCCATTGCTCAGTGATCCCCAGACACAGCTCTGCCCCCACAGACCGCCGATAGCGGTGAAAGCAGTATGGAGGCGGTGATCTCGGGGGTCAACCGCTTGACCGTTGCCAACAACAACTGACAGCTCAGCCGAGCGGAAGCCGGCTGAGGAGGTCCTCCACGCGCTCGGAGCGGCCGGCCCGGCGGTGGTCTTCCCACTCCTCGCGGGACAGCGCGTCGCCGACGAGCGCGAACGCCTCCTCGAGCTCCTCCTCCAGGTAGGGATTGGGCATCCCGAGGCGTTCACCCATCGCCTCCTCGGCTCCGAACAACCGAGCCGCGGTGAGCGGATCTCCCTGCCGGAGCAGGATGTTCATCATCGTGTCCGAGAACGCCATCGTGAGAGTCGGACTGCCCAGTGCCACAATGGTCGGGACCAGCCGGCGGGCCAGTTCACCGGCCTCGTCGACCCGGCCGGCGAGCGTGAGCAGGTAGGCCAGGTTCTGTCCCTGGGCGGCGGCTTCGTGCGTGTCGCCCATCGCCTCGGTGATCGCGAGCGACTCGCGCAGCAGTTCCTCGGCGCGATCGAACCGGCCCAGTTCCTCCTCGATACCGCCGAGATGACTGAGTACGCGCGCCAGCCGCCACTGGTCGTCGACGTGCCGGAGGCGCTCGACGCCCTCCGCGAGCGAGCGTTGCGCCGCCTCGAGATCGCCTTGCCGGCGCTGCACCGTACCGAGAACGGTCAGTCCGAACGCGATGCCGGCCGGGTCGTCCAGCTCCCGCGCCATCTCCAGGCTGCGGATCGCGACCTCGTGGGCGCGAGCCGTTTCGCCCTGTAAAAGAAGGATATTGCTCAGTCCGCGGAGGCAGGCGGCGAGGTCCGCGGAGGAGGTGGATCCGGCCTGCGCAACGACGTACTCGTGCCAGCGGCGGCTCTCCGCGATGGACCCGCCGACGATCCACAACCAGCCCATGGCCGAGCACAGCCGGAGGCTGGTGGGGATGTCCCGCTCGGCGGCCCAGGCGAGCGCGGCGCGGAAGTTGTCGATATCGGTCTCGGCCCGTTCCAGTGCCGGGGCGTACGTGGTCTTCTTCAGGGTCTCGAGATTCTCCGCGAGGTCGGTGAAGTAGGTCGCATGGTGGCCGCGCACCACGTCGGCCTCGTCGGTTGCCCGCAGCTCGTCATCGGCGTACTGACGAATCGTCTCCAGCAGCGAGATCCTGGTGCCGCCGTCGGGGCTCTCGGACAGTGTGATCAGGTTGGTGTCGTGCAGCTCGGCCACGGCGTCGAGCGGATCGGTGCCGGTGGCAACGGCTTCGATCGCGGCCAGGTCCGCGCCACCGGAGAAGACCGCGAGCCGGCGGAACAGCGTGCGGTGGTCCGGCTCGAGCAGGTCGTACGACCACGCGATGGTGTCGCGCAACGTGCGCTGCCGTTCCGGCGTCACACTGCTCGTCGATGTGATGTCGAGAGTCTGGTCGACCCGGGCCAGCAGTTCCTTGACGCTGAGCAGCCGGATCCGCGGTGCGCAGAGCTCGATCGCGAGCGGGAGACCGTCGAGCCGGCGGCAGATGGCGACCACCTCGGCCACGTTGTCCGCGGTCAGGGCGAACGCCGGCCGCACGGCCTGCGCGCGCTGGACGAACAACTGGACGGCGGCGGACTGCTCGGCGTGGGCGTCGTCCTCGGGCAACCCGAGTGGCAGCACCGGATGCTGGTACTCACCGGTCAGCCCGAGCGCGCGCCGCGACGTCGCGACGACCTTCACGTGCGCCGCGCCTTCGATGATCTCGGCAACGACCTTGCCGGCGTCCGGAAGCTGCTCGAGGTTGTCGAGGACGAGCAGCAGCGTGCGCTGGGCCAGGTGGGCCGTGACCCGCCCGCGCTGCTGGGGCGGGACGTCGAGCACCTCGGCGATCGACGACCACATCACCTCCTCCGAGGTCACGGACGCCAGCGGAACGAAGTACACGCCGGCCGGGAACTGACTCGTCATCCCGCCGGCCACTCCCACCGCCAGGCGCGTCTTCCCCGCCCCGCCCGGACCGGTCAGCGTGACCAGGCGGACGTCCGGTTCGCCCAGTAGCTCGGTGACGCGGGCCAGGTCGGGCTCGCGGCCGAGCAGTGGAGTCGCCGTCGCCGGCAGGCTGGTCGGCGTACCGAGGGTGCGCGGTGGCGGGAAGTCGGACGGGAGACCGTCGATGACGATCTGGAGGAGTTGTTCCGGTTCGGGGATGTCCTTCAGGTGATGGGTGCCGAGGTCGCGGAGGGTGACGCCGTCCGGCAGCTGGGTGAGCCGGCCGGTGACCGCGGACACGATCACCTGACCACCGTGCGCGGCGGCCGCGATCCGGGCCGCCAGGTGAACGTCCATTCCCCAGTAGTCGCCGTCGTACACGCCCGGCGTACCGGTGTGGATTCCCATCCGCACCCGCAGCCGCTCCCCACCCGGCCAGCAGTGCTCGTCCAGTCCACGCTGCCCGTCGACGGCCGCGGCGACCGCATCCGCGGCGGTCGGGAACACGACGAAGAAGCTGTCCCCCTCGGTGCCCATCTCGGTCCCGCCGTACGTCGCCCAGACGGCGCGCAGGATCCGCCGATGTCCTTCCAGCGCGTCCAGGTACCTGTCGCCGAGGCGCCGCAGCAGTACGGTCGATCCCTCGATGTCCGAGAACAACATCGACACCATTCCCCCACCCATGCGGTCAGTCTCGACGCCCACACGCCCGCCGTCGAGAGCCGGGCGTCAGGTGCCGGGCCGATAGTGCAGTTGCGTGTCCTCAGCACTACGCCGCGTTTCCTGCATGACCAGCGGATGGCCGTCATGGGTCGCGATCCGCCGCGTCACCAGCATTGGCGTCCCGTCCGGGACCCCCAGCCGGCGGGCGTCCTTCGGCGACGGGTTCCGCGCGCTGATGTAGTCATTGAAGTCGAGCTCCATCCCGGCGTCGCGCGCGGCCTTGTAGACCTGACGGGCGGAGATGTACGGATGCCGGGCCAGCTTGCGGATCTCGCGCGTGACGGACGCCGGCAGGTGAGTACGGACGAAGATCCGGGTCCCGATGCCGTTCTCCAGCAGCCGATCCGACGAGTAGAACGCCGTACCCTGCGCGACCCCGAGGGCGAGCGCGACCGGGGCGTCCGCGGTGGTCTCGTACTTGTACGGCGGCTCGACCTCACGCCAGTCGCCGGCGCCACTCTCGTTGTCCACGAAGTTGCCGTCGGCGTCGACCGTGATCGTGCGCGCGTGCACATGAACCGGCCAGTCCCCCGGCCGCCGCACCACCCATCTTGTCAAGGTTAAGCTCTTACCACTGGACATAACCAGTGGCAGGAAGCAGGTGAGGCCCTTGCGCAGCAGGCAATACACCTACGAGATCGCGACCCGCACTCCGGACGGCCGCTGGTCCCTCGTCGCCGGCCGGTCGGGATTCTTCAGCCGGGCTCCGAAGGCGACCGCCCGCAGCATCGCCGAGCGGTGGATCATCGAGCAGGCCGGCCGGTTGCGTGGCGGGCGGCTGGTGGTCTTCGGCAAGCGCGGTGAGCCGCCGCGGAGATTCCAGCCCGCCGTCCGGATCCTGATCCTCGACCACACCGCGGGTCGCCGGCTGGCCGCGGCCTACGTCGGCTCCGACGTCCGCACAGATTCGGGGCTGACGGCAACTATCAGCTGAGGTGGCTCTCGGTTTGCAGGCCGTACTTGCGGAGGGCCGCGGACAGCTGGCCCGCGTCCTGGGCCTGGACCAGGTCGACCGACACCTCGCGGAGCTTGACGTTGGCGTCCATCGAGCAGCGCTTCAGGACGTCGAACGCCACCTCGGACGTGAGCCCGTACCGATGCATCAGCAATCCCTGCGCCTGACCGATCACCGTCCGGGTCGTGATCGCGGTCCGCAACTGCTCGACCAGAGTCCGACTGTCGTTGAACAACTGCACGTTGTCGAAGGCCACTCCGGCATGGAGCGCGAACAGCAGCACGACGTCGTACGACGTACTCCCGAAGGCGTCCTCCGTGGGTGAGAACAGGCTGAACGCGGCCGCGGACCCACCGGTCAGCGCGGGCAGCGGGAGGAACAGGCAACTGCGGTAGCCGGCGTTGATCGCACTGGCGGCGAACTCCGGCCAGCGATGATCCCCGGCGAGATCGCCGATCCGGTGTGGTTCGCCGTACGTCATCGTCTCGTACAGCGGCCCGTCCGCCTCCACCATCCGCTCGGCGAGCGCGGCCCGAGTGGGCTCCGCGACCGAGTCGGTCGTCTGGTGATACCGGGCGACGATCTCCGCCTTGCCGCCGACCAGCACGCTGATCGACGCCTCCTCGCAGTCCGGCACCGTCCGTACGACGCGACTCACGAACCGCCCCAACGTCGTGGCGACGTCGTCGTCCTCGACCAGCCGGCTGACCTCGACCAACTCCTGGGCCAGCTCCAGAATCCCCTCCGCCATGTCCCCATCATGAGCCCGTCCGCCCCTGCTGAACCCCGCGGCAGGCCGTGTGACCGGGATCACACTCCGAAGCTGGATTGCAAACAGCAACTTAGGTGTTCCAGATGTCATCGCGTCCGTCTCCCGAAGGAACCGCATGACCACCCTGGACCTGCCCGCCACAGCCGCCACCCGGCCCCGCCGTACCCTCAGCCGCCGCGCCAGCTTCTGGACCGCGGCCGCCGTCGCGGGCATCAGCCTGTGGACCAGCGCCGCGCCGACCACGACGTACCCGCTCTACGCGTCGACCTGGCACCTCACCCCGACCGCGACCACCGCGATCTTCGCCGTCTACCCGGTCGTGCTGGTCGCGTTCCTGGTGGTCTTCGGCCAGCTCTCCGACTACATCGGCCGCCGGACGACGATGCTGTACGGCGTCGGCGCGCTGCTGGCCGGCGTACTCCTGTTCGCCATCGCCCCATCGGTCGGCTGGGTGTACGCCGGTCGCGCGTTCATGGGAGCCGGTGTCGGACTGGCGCTCACTCCTGCGACGGCTGCCGCAGTTGAGTTCAGCGCGCGTGGAAAGGCCGCGTGGGCCTCGTCCATCACGACGGCCGCGACCGCGGTCGGTCTGGCCATGGCGACGATCGTCGGCGGCGGCCTGATCGAGTACGCGCCGGCGCCACTGCACCTCGACTTCTGGGTCCTGCTCGCGGTGATCGCGGTGGTGTTCGCCGCCGTCTGGCGGATGCCGCGCCACACCAAGAACGACAACCAGGCTCCCTGGCGGCCGCGCCCGATCACCGTCCCGAAGCGCATCCGCGGTTTGTACGTCGCCTCGGCGCTCGCCGTCACCACGGCCTACGCGTTCGGTTCGGTCTTCCTGGCCCTCGGCGCCGAGATCGTCCGTGACCTGGTCGGCACGAACAACATCTTCGTCATCGGCCTGCTGCTGGCGATCTTCTCCTTCGCGACCGGTGTCACCGCGATCGTCGGCCGCCGCTTCCCCGCGAGCCGGCTGGTCCCGCCGGGCGCCATCCTGACCCTCGTCGACCTCGCCCTGCTCGAGCTGGCCGCGACTGCCCACTCGTTGCCGCTCTTCGTCGCCACGACGATCGTCGGCGGCACGGCGTACGGCCTGCTCTTCTCCGGCGGACTCGGCCTGATCAACACCCACGCCCCCGCCCACCACCGCGGCGGAACCCTGGCGGCCGTCTACCTGGTCGCCTACATCCTCCAAGGCGCCATCGCCCTGACCCTGGGCCTGGTAGCCACGGCCACCGGCCTCAGCACCGCTCTCGTCC
Organism: Kribbella sp. NPDC048837; assembly: GCF_055586945.1. NCBI lineage: Bacteria > Bacillati > Actinomycetota > Actinomycetes > Propionibacteriales > Kribbellaceae > Kribbella > Kribbella sp. NPDC048837. Next base: position 1,012,639 of record NZ_JBVJHF010000002.1, on the reverse strand, counting down.
TGGGCATCACCTTGATCGCTACCCTGGCGCTGCTGGTCCTCCTGGCCGCCACCATCCGCGCCCACTCAGCCAAGAAGGCGTCATGACCACCACCCACCCCAACTGCTCCATCGCCCGGACGCTGGAACTGGTCAGCGACCGCTGGACCTTCCTGATCCTCCGCGAAGCCCACCTGGGCACCACGCGCTTCGCCGACTTCCGCGACTACCTCCACATCGCGCCCAACATCCTCACCAACCATCTGAACTCGATGATCGAGGCCGGTCTCCTGGAGAAGCGCGACTACCGCCCCGAAGGCGAACGAACCCGCTCCTCCTACCACCTGACCCCCGCCGGCGAAGACCTGAAACTGGTCCTGGCCGCCCTCCAGCAATGGGGCGACATCCACCGCCCCCGCGAAGCCGGCCCCACCGTCCTCCGCCGGAACAACCAATCCGGAGACCTGGTCACCGTCGGATTCGTCGACGAGTCCGGCACCGCCGTACCGCCCGAGGACGTCACCTTCGAACCGGTCCCGGGCGGCCCGGCCGACCGGACCGCCTGGCGCTGACGGACCCTCTTGGAGTTAGTTCCCGCAGTCGTCAGCGGTCCGGCAGGTTGAGGCGCTTCAGCCGTTCGTAGGCGCCCAGGATGTGCTTGTCGATGCCGTCCTGGGCGGCCTGCGGATCGCCCAGGGCCAAGGCGTCGCGGAGCTCCTTGTGCTCGCTGTAACCGACGTCGAGGAAGTCCGGGAAGCTCGCGTTGCGGGCCCGCAGGAAGACCGTCACCTGACCACGGATGGACTCCCAGACCCGCTGCACCCGGGCGTGGTCGCAATAGGCGTAGATGATGTCGTGGAACTGGAGGTCCAGCCGGACGGCGTCCTCCGGATCGATCTTGGTGTCGACGCTCTTCATCTGCTCCAGGACCGCGTCCATCTCGGCGAATCCCTCGCCCTGCATCCGCGTGCACGCCCGGCCGGCGGCCAATCTCTCGATGGCGCCGCGCAGGGTGTGCACTTCCTCGACGTCGGTCTGGGTCAAGGTGCTGACGAACGCCCCGCGGTGCCGCCGGAGCTCGACGTGACCCTCTTCCTCGAGCCGGGCCAGCGCCTGCCGGATCGGCCCGCGGCTGACCTTCAGCCCCTCGGCCAACTCGGTCTCCTTGAGATGCTGGCCCGGCTGGAACCTGCCCCCGGTGATCATCTCCCGGAGCACGTCCGTCACGAGATCACCAAGAGCCCGCTGCGACGGCAGCGCTGCGACGTCGTCCGGGATCACGCCGACCATCTCCTCTAGGCAGTTACCGCCAGGTATCCGAGTAGGACGACTCTAACCTCTGTCCAACCTCTCTGTAGATTGTAAACAGTAAGTCATTGACAGTAAATCAATCACAAGAGCAGACTCGGAGCCTCCACTCAGGCAGAGCGGCACAGCGCCGGCGCCACCAGTCGGCCGGCCCGTGAGGCAGGCAGCCCGATCACCAGGGCAGAGAGGTCACGACGACGATGACCACCGAGACAGCGGTTCACACCGGACGCACGGCACTGGGCCCGTTCCCGCCGGCCGCACCCCACCGTCCCGACGCGCCGCACGTCACCTCGGCGACGATCGAGGTCGACGCCACGGAGACCCAGGGGCCACTGACGCGTATCTGGGAGAGCTTCGGCTACGACGAGTTCAACTGGACGTACACGCCGACCGGCAAGCGACTGCTGCAGACCTTCGCCGACTTCTCCGGCGGCGGCTACTTCGTCCGGCCGCACTACATGTACTGCTCCGGCAGCGGCTTCGGCATCCCGCACTGGAGCTCCGGCAACGTCTACCACGAGGACGCCGACGGCAATCCCTACTACGACTTCACCCTGCTGGACCAGGCGTACGACGCGATCGTCGACGCCGGCCACCACCTGCTGGTGGAGCTCGGCTTCACCCCGCGGGATCTGCTGCCACCCGAGGCGGACGAGCTGACCGTCGTGTCCAGCCCCACGGCGTACACCAGTTACGAAGCGGGCGCCTGGGGATACCCGCCCAAGGACAACGCCAAGTGGGCGGGCCTGATCAGCGCCACGGTCCGGCACTGCATCGACCGCTACGGCGAGGCGGAGGTGAAGACCTGGCTCTGGGAGCTGTGGAACGAGCCGGACATCTTCTACTGGCGGGGCACTCTCGATCAGTACAACGAGCTCTACACCGCGACGGTCCAGGCGATCCGGGCCGTGCTGCCCGAGGCCAAGGTCGGCGGACCCGCGGTCACCAGCGGCGGACTGAACTTCCTGCGCGGCTTCCTGGACTACACCTCGCGCCGGGACGAGCCGCTGGACTTCATCTCGTACCACACCAAGGGCTGCCACTTCCCGACCCGCGACTACCGGCCGTTCTCCGAGCCGGCGGCCGAGCTCCTCAGCCCGTCGTCGACGAAGATGCTGTACGACCTGCGCGAGTTCAACCGGCTGATCGGTTCGTACCCGGGGTACGGCGAGCTGCCGGTGATCGTCGACGAGTGCGACGCGGCGGTGCCGGCGCACTTCGGCCGCTACGACAACCGCAACTACAGCTTCCAGAACACCGAGTACTACCCGGTCTTCCAGGCGAAGCTGATGAAGAAGATCCTGGACCTCAACGCCACCGAGCCGGCCCAGGTCGCCTACGCCACCTCCTGGAGCTTCTACTTCGAGGCCGAGCGCTACTTCGAAGGCACCCGGTCCTACCTCACCGCGGGTGGCGTCGAGAAGCCGTTCCTGAACGCCTATCGGATGCTGTCGCTGCTCGGTCCGGATCGGCTGCGCACGACCTCGGACGCGGCCTGGCAGGTCGGCCAGCTCGAGACCACCGACGGCAGCAGCATGCCCGAGGAGGTCGACGCCCTCGCCTCGCGGTCGGCGGACGGGAGCGTCGCCGTACTGCTCTGGCGGCACACCGACGATCAGTACCAGACCGGCGAGGACCTGACACCAGTGAGCGTGACGATTCGCAACCTGCCGGCCGGGTCGTACCGGCTGCGGCACCTGCGCATCGACGCCGACCACAGCAATTCCTTCACTGTCTGGGAGAAGCTCGGCTCACCCCAGGACCCGACCGCCGAACAGCTGGCCGCGATCAAGGCCCGCCAGGGTCTCGAGGAGTTCGAAGCCGAACGCCGGCTCACGGTGGACGGCGACGTGTCCCTGGACGTCACGCTGCCGTTGCCCTCGGCATCGTTGCTGATCCTCGAACCGAGCAGCTGATCCCGATGATCACGCTGAACAACGGCGTACGGATTCCGCAGTGTGGCTTCGGTGTCTTCCAGGTCCCACCCGACGACACCCAGCGCGCGGTCGAGCAGGCGATCGAGATCGGCTACCGGCACATCGACACGGCGGCGGCGTACAACAACGAGGCCGGTGTGGGTGCGGCCGTGCGGTCGTCCGGGCTGCCCCGCGAGGAGCTGTTCGTCACCACCAAGCTCCGCAACGGCGAGCACGGGTACGAGTCGGCACTGAGGGCGTACGACGAAACGCTGCAGCGACTGGGGCTGGACTACGCCGACCTGTATCTCGTGCACTGGCCCAATCCGACGGCCGATCTCTATGTCGACAGCTGGCTTGCCCTGGAGCGGATCTACGCCGATGGGCGGGTGCGGGCGATCGGTGTGTCCAACTTCCTTGCCGAGCACCTGGACCGATTGGCCAAGGAGACCGAGGTCGTGCCGACGGTCAACCAGATCGAACTGCACCCCACGTATCAACAGCACGAACTGACCGAGTTGTGCCGCGAGCGGTCGATCGCGGTCGAGGCGTACTCGCCGCTCGGCCAGGGCGGTGACCTCGAACATCCTGTACTGGCGTCGATCGCGAGTGAGCACCACGTGACGCCGGCCCAGGTCGTCCTCCGGTGGCATCTGCACCGCGGGCACATCGTCATCCCGAAGTCGGTCAATCCCGAGCGGATCCGCGCCAACTTCGACCTCGGCGGCTTCGAGCTGACCGACGACGAGATTGCCTCGATCACCGCGCTGGAGAACGGCAACCGGCTCGGCAGTGATCCCCGCACGTTCGCCATCAGCCAGATCAGGTAGCCGGACGATGACGAGCAGAGCTGTGCAACTCACCCGGCGGCAGACCCGCCGGTCGAGGACCGGCCTACCAGCCCTCGCCCATCCGGAACGACCACGGCACGGCTGGAAGAAGACCACCTGGATCTGGATCTTCCTGCTCCCGACCGTCGTACTGTACGGCCTCTACACCATCTATCCGATCGTCGCGAGCTACTGGTACTCGCTGGTCGAGTGGAACGGTTTCGACGCCGACCAGCAGTTCGTTGGTCTGAGCAACTATCGGGAAGTCTTCGCGGACCCGCTGTTCTGGAACTCGTTCAAGGTCACGTTGCTCTTCATGCTGCTGGTGGTGCCGGCGCGGGTGCTGCTCACGCTGCTGGTGGCGATGATCCTCAACTCCCCGAAGCTGCCGCTGATCGGCGTCCTGCGGTCGGCGTTCTTCATCCCGGTGGTGACCACGACGGCGATCATCGGCGTGGTGATGCGGTTCATCCTGGATCCGGGCACGGGGCCGATCAACTCGCTGTTGACGAAGCTCGGCGGTGGCGGCGTGGACTTCCTGGGTGATCAGCACCTGGCACTGCCGACGGCGGCCGTGCTGTACATCTGGAAGTTCTTCGGCGTCACGATGATCTACTGGCTCGCGGCGCTGCAGACCATCCCGTACGAGTTGTACGAGGCGGCCCGGATCGACGGCGCCGGCACCTGGCAGCTCTTCCGGTACATCACGCTGCCGATGCTCAAGCCGTTCCTGATCATCATCACCGTGCTGACGATCGAGGAGACCTTCCACAACTTCGATCTGATGTACACGCTGACCGCCGGTGGCCCGTACTTCCACACCGAGATCATCGAGATCTACATCTACCGGTGGGCGTTCGCCGCCGCCATCCCGCAACTCGGGCACGCGTCCGCGGCCGCCGTGGTCTTCGGGCTGCTGGTCGCGATCGTCGGCGCCGTCCAGTTGTGGGGCGTGTACGCGAGCCGACGGCTGAGAGGTGAACAGCGATGACCGCGGACCTGACCGTCGTACGCACGGACCGGCAGCGGCGCCTGCTGCGTCGACTGCCCTGGTGGATCGCCGCGCTCTTCCTGGTGGGAATCGCGGTGCTCTGGATCTTCCCGTTCCTCTGGATGCTGTCGGCATCGCTGAAGGACAACATGGAGATGTTCACCGGCGGACTGCGGCTGTGGCCGGAGAAGTTCGTCTGGGACAACTACGCGCGGGCCTGGAACGACGCGCACTTCGGCCGGTACCTGCTCAACACCGTGCTGGTCACCGTGGTCACCGTCGTGATCGTCACGATCCGCTGCGCCGCCGCCGGCTACGTCCTGGCCCGCTACCGGTTCCGCGGATCCAAGATCTTCCTCGGGGTACTGGTCGCGACGCTCTTCGTACCGACCGGCTACACGATCATCCCGGTGGTCAAGATCTCGATGCAGTTGCACCTGATCGACTCGCTGAGCGGAATGATCCTGGCGCTCAGCGGTGGGGCGTACGTGTCGGCGATCCTGATCTACTACGGGTATTTCCGGCAGATCCCCCGGGAACTGGAGGAAGCCGCGGTCGTCGACGGCGCCGGCTTCGTTCGTACCTTCTTCTCGGTGATGCTGCCGCTGGCGATGCCGGTCACGGCATCCGTCGCAGTCCTCACGTTCATCACCACCTGGAACGCCTTCTTCCTGCCGCTGGTGTTCACCTTCAGCCGGCCGGACCTGCGGACGGTGAGCGTCGGCATGCAGGCGTTCGTCGGCGAGACCGCCACCGACTGGTCCGGAATGGCCGCGGCCGGCGTGATCTCGATCGTCCCGGTGGTGGTGCTCTTCATCTTCCTGCAGCGCTACTTCGTCGAGGGAATCTCCGGCGCAGTCAAGTCTTAGCAACACCCGAAGGAGTGGAACGATCATGACCGGATTGACACGTCGCAGTCTGCTCGGCGCATCGGTGCTCGCCGTCGCCGGCGCCGCGGTGGGATGCAGCAGCTCGACCGACAAGGCCAGCAGCGCGAGTGGTGGTGGTGCCACCGGATCGCTGGACTGGTGGGATCACTTCAGCTCGTTCAAGCGTCTCAACGACGACTGGGCGAAGACGCAGTCGTCAGCGCTGAAGACCAACGTCGCCCACACCTACTACGACGCCTCCAAGGCAACGCAGGCGTTCCAGCTGGCGCATCAGGCCAACAAGATGCCGGACGTCTACTCCAACGTGATCGGGTTGCCGTTGCCCGCCCTGGTGAGTGGCAAATGGGTGCACGAGGTCACGATTCCGGCGGACGTCAAGGCCAAGCTTCCCAAGGACGCCTTCACCGAGGGCATCACCCAGCTGGACGGCAAGCTCTACGGGTTTCCGATGTTCAGCTTCCGGCAGAGCTCGACGCTGGTCTGGGCGAACAAGGACCACTGGTCCAAGGCCGGGCTTGATCCGGACAACGTGCCCACGGACTACGGAGCCTTCAAGGACGCGCTGGGGAAGCTCAAGTCGGCCGGGATCCAGCCGCTCACGTTGGCGATCGGTGCGGATGGCGGACGCATCCGTGACCAGGTCGACGACCTCGCGCAGACGGCCGGCTTCCCCGGGTACCAGGGTCTGCAGTTCACCACCGGCGAGTACGCCTATCACCACGACGCGTACGTCACGGTGATCGAGTACCTGAAGGAACTGAACGACGACAAGCTGATCATGCCCGGCTCGAACAACTTCGGTGTCGTCGACGCCCGGACCCGGTACGCCTCCGGCGCGGTCGGAACGTTCATCGACGGCATCTGGTGTGCCGGTGGATCGAAGGCGCTGGCGCCGACGATCGTCGACAAGCTCGCGTCCGGGCAGGTGCTGGTGCCGACCGCCGGTACGAATCCCTGGTGTTACCGCGGCCGGCCGAGCTCGGGGTACTTCGTGTCCGCGGACAGCAAGAACCCTGAGGCGGCCGGGCAACTGATCGCATCCTTCATGTCCGAGGACTACCAGCAGGGCATGATCGAGGCGATGGATCAGCCCCCGCTGAACCTCGACCTCGTCGCGTCGTCGAAGGCGGTCGACGCCTACAAGAAGGGCGTCGACTTCTGCAAGGCCAACGTGTTCCTGATGCCGCAGGCGATCGTGAAGAACCCGGCCCAGGCGAAGGTGGACGCCCTGCGCAAGCCGGTCACTCCGCATGTCGGCAACATCGTCCAGGGCTACCTGGGTGGATCGATCAAGGACCTGAAGGCCGCGCTGAAGAAGCTGAGCGACGCCACCTCGGCTGATCGGGCCCAGGCGTTCCAGAAGGCGAAAGCGGCCGGAGCCAAGGTCTCGGAGGACGACTACGTCTTCACCGACTGGAGGCCGGGCCAGGACTACGGGGCCGCGAAGTGAACCGGAGCGCGGTTGTCACCGGGGCGGCCTCACCGCGCGGCATCGGACGCGCGACAGCACTGCTGCTCGCCGAACGAGGCTGGCACATCGGCATCCTCGACATCGACGCGGAGGGCGGCCGCGCCCTCGCCGAGGAGATCACCGACAAGCACAACGTGAAGTCCCACGCCGTCGCAGCCGACGTGTCCAACGAGCCCGAAGTCCGCACGGCGATCGACGAACTCGAGGCCGCGCTCCCCCCACTCGCGGCCCTGGCCAACATCGCAGGCGTCAGCTCCCCGGTCCCCTACCTCGAACTGACCTCCGACGAGTGGCACCGCGTCATCAACATCAACCTGAACGGCGTCCACTACGTCACCCGCCGAGTCGCCGAATCCATGGTCCACCACGGCTACGGCCGAATCGTCAGCATCTCCTCGACATCGGCCCAACGAGGCGGCGGCACCTACAGCAAAACCCCGTACTCCGTCGCGAAAGCCGGCGTCATCGGCCTGACCCGAGCCCTGGCCCGAGAACTAGGCCCCCACGGAATCACCGTCAACGCAGTAGCCCCCGGCCCCATAGACACCGACATCATGGGCGGCCCCCTAACCCCCGAACGACGAACCTCCCTGACAGCCGACCTCCTCGTCAACCGAGTAGGCGACCCCTACGACGTAGCCTCCGCCATCGCCTACCTACTCTCCGAAGAATCCACCTACATAACCGGCCAAACCCTCAACATCGACGGCGGCCTCTATATGCACTAACGACCACGAGCGCGCCCGGCCACCCCGCCGCCCTGGCCGGCCGCGCACCCCAAGCCACGACCCCACCGCTCGGCATCTGCGTGGGGCTGGTTGGTTCGACCTCGCTGCCGCCTGCCCCCAGCGGACGATCGAGACCTTCCAAAGGCGTGGTGTCGTTTCGCTTCAACGACCACCGGGAAAGCATTCCGTGATGAGCACCCACAATGCGCCCCGGAACATCGGCGGACAAGGTGTCTGGGATGCCGCGGTGTTCGGCTGGCGCCGCTTGGCGCAACAGCCGTCGGCCGAAGGAGTGTTCACCTGGGAACCGCTCGGCGAGGCCGACTGCTTCTGGTGGACCGGTCGGTCCGGCAAGATCGCGCACCAACTGTTCCTGAGTGCGCCATCAAGGCAGGCATTGACCCGGTCGATGCACCTGGCCCTGGACTCGCCAAACCCCTCAGGCCGGCTGTGACTTCTCCATCCGCATCCTCGATCACCAGGATCTCGCGGCAGCACTCGACGAACTCCAGTCCACCTCCTCGAACACCACGCCCCTGATGCTCTGCGAGCTCGCCAACCGCCCGACGCCACCGCCCTCGAAGTTCACCACCGCCGTCATCGGCGATTCCGAGGAACGGGCCCGACTGCTCCGCATGGTCGGCGGCGTGTACGAGGACCCGGACGGCCTGACCGGCTTCTTCCAGGCACCGGCGCCGCCGACATCATCGGAGCCTTCGACGGCAACACCCTGGTCTCGTCAGCGACCGTCGCCACAGCCGGAGACACGGCAAACCTCTGGTCAGTCGCCACGCCCCAGGAGGAACGCCGCCGCGGCGCAGCGTCAGCAGTCGTCGCAGCGGCGCTGGACCATGCCGTCGCCGCAGGATGTGCCCGGGCAAGCCTCGGAACCTCAGACGAACTAGTCCCCTGGTACACCCGCTTCGGTTTCACCGAGGTTGGCCGCGAGCGCACCGCGACAATCAGCCAGCCCACCGCGGCCACCTGACCGGCCCGACCGTCGCCTCCCAGCAGCCACGAGGAGACGCTCCCGCCCCAGCTCGGCGCAGGCACCGGGCCAGCGGGCGAAGTGATCGCTGCTGCTGGCTGGTAAGTGCATTCCGGGAATCTCCCGCGCGCGGCCGTCCGTCTTGAAGACGTAGAGAAGGTTGTCAGGCTCGCGGATCGTTGGCGGATCGCACGGAGCCAAGGGTCGGTCATGCGAGCGGCAGGCGTGGAGTTGCGAGTGCGGCGTCCCTGATCGGCGTGACGGACGGTTGGCTCATGGACGGGCGCCGACCCGGGGCAGTCGGGGCGCGCGGTAGCGCGCAGGGTGCCGGCGGCAGCCCGCAAGTACGCCGGCTGCGGCCGGCGAGGGATGTGCCGGCGATGAGCCGGAGGGTGGGTGGGAGCGGGCGTAGCAGGCGTGACGAGGAGCGTCGCGACGAGGAACGCCTGCGTAGCACGCGTGGCCGGACCAGTACATGAAGAGCCGGTGAGGGGACTCGAACCCCTAACCACCGCTTTACAAGAGCGGTGCGCTGCCAGTTGCGCCACACCGGCGGGTGTTGTGCCGGTCCATACTAAGGGATCGTGTGGGGGCTGTTGCGGGGGTCGCCGGGGTTTCGGCGGTTGTGGGTGGCTCGGTCGGTGTCGTTTCTGGGCGACGCGCTCGGGCTGGTTGCGCTGCTCTTGTACGTCGAGGCGTCGACGGGGGCCGCGTTGGCGGTGGCGTTGCTGCTGCTGGCGGGGGATTTCACGCCGGGGTTGTTCGGGGCGTTCGCGGGGGCGATCGGGGACCGGTTCGACCTGAAACGGGTCATGGTGACGTGTGACCTGGTGCAGGGGGCGCTGACGGTCGTGATGGCTGCCGTGTTGCCGCCGTTGCCGGTGTTGCTGGTGATGGTGGCTGTGCGGAGTATCACGGCGACGGTGTTCCAGGCGAGTTCGCGGAGTGCGATGCCGGGGCTGGTCAAGGATGAGGAGCTGGAGACGGCCAACTCGGCGCTCGGGGCGGGGACGAACGGGCTGGAGGCGGTCGGGCCGCTGATCGCGGCGGCCCTGTTCCTGATCACCGACGTACGCGGGATCCTGCTGATCGACGCGGTCACGTTCTTCGTCTCGGCGGTGCTGCTGAGCCGGTTGCCCAAGCTGCCGCCGAACGAGCCCACGGGGCACAGCCTGTTCAAGGACGCGCGTGACGGCCTCGGTTACATCTGGCGGACCAGCGAGGTCCGGGTGATCGGGCTCGGGTTCTTCGCCGTGGTCGCGTTCAGCGGGGTCGACGACGTCGCGATGGTCTTCCTCGGCAAGGACGAACTGCACGGGACCGACTCGGCCGCGGCGACCTTGTACGCCGGAGTCGGCATCGGGCTCGTGGTCGGGTTCGCCCTGCTGGCGAGGTACGCGACCCGCTTCAAGATGCCGGTCCTGATGCTGATCGGGTTCGCGGTCGCCAGCGTCGGCAATCTCCTCACGGGTCTCGCCTGGGCGATCTGGGCCGCGCTCGCGCTCCAGGTCATCCGCGGTTTCGGCATCTCCGGTGTCGACGTCGGGATCAACACCCACCTGCAACGCGTCGTACCGGCCCACCTGCGCAGCCGGGTCTTCGGCAACCTGTACGGCGCGATCGGCCTGGCCGCCGGCCTGTCGTACGTGTTCGGCGGGCTGTTGCTCCAGCACACGAACGCCCGCGTCACGTTCGTTGCCGCAGGCATCGGTGGGCTGGTGGTTACGGCTGCGACTGCGATCGGAGTTCGGCGATCGGCCGGCGGAGAGCGCGAGCCCCGGGTACGGCGATAAGCGCGATCGCCGCCATCACCAAGAAGGCGGCCGTCGGGTGGTCGACGAGCAGCCCGACCACGACCGCCACCACCAGGCCGCCGAGGTTGCCCGCCATCCAGATGAGGCCCGCCGCGGTTCCTTCGGCCTCGCCCGTACGCCGTTCCACGAGTTCGAGCACGATCGGGAGCGCCGGGAGGAGGAGCAGGCCGATCAAGGTGATCGCGACGAAGCCGGTAACCACGCCAGGGGCAACGGCGAGCAAGGTGCAAGCGGCTGCGGTGACGGTGAGGCTGACGACAAGGAGGGCTGATTCGGCGTGGCGGCGGGCGACCAGGATCGGGATCACGGCGCAACCCAGTACGCCGGCGACGACGTTGATCAGGAGGATCGTGCTAGCAGTCCCCCCGCTCACCCCCGCCGGCTCCAGGAGAGCCTGGGCGAAGGTGCTCATGGCAACGAAGACCCCGAACGGGAAGATCGCGAGCACACACAGCCGGCGGATCAGTGAATCACCCCAGGCGATCCGAAGGGCACTGCGATCCGGACGCAACAGAGGTACTTCGAACCCACCCTGGTTGCGCAGAACAAAGACCAGGAAGAGAGCCGCGAGGACGCAGAAGACGGCCGTCACGGTGAGCATGGTGGGCAGGTCGTCCGCGGTGGTGAAGACCGCGGACAGCAGGAACGCGATCACCATGCCGGCGAAGATGCTGGCCGTGCCCACGGCGATCCCCGTCGGACGGTCTCGAGGGGACAGGTACCGGCCGGTGATGCCGGTGACCGCATTCAGTACGAGCGGCTGCGCGATCGACGCGATGATCTGCCCGGCCAGCAGCCAGCCGTAGTCGTCCCCGATCAGCCGGACGCCGGCACCCACAGCGGTCAGCAAGGCGCCGACGATCAGCCCGGCCCGGAACCACCGGTCCAGGATCAGGCCGCACGGGATCGCGAGTACGACGTACAGCAGCGGGAAGACCTGGGCGAGCCAGCCGATCGCGCTCTCGGAGACGCCGTACCGGGTGGCCGCGACCGTGGTCACGCCGGCGAAGTTCAGCCAGACCAGCTGGGTCGCCGCGCCGACCAGCGAATAACCGGCGATCGCCGTCCAGCGACTCCCCGTCACCACTCCAGCCCTTCGCATGGCCGAACTGTAGTGCCGTCACACGCTGCATCACACGATCCCGGCGTACAAAAGAGGCATGGTGGATTGGGAGGGACCGCTCACGGAAGCGTTCGAGCGGGCGACGACGTACTTGGCCGGACTGCCCGAGCGCCCGGTCGGACCGCGGGCAACCGCGGCGGAGCTGCACGAGGCACTCGGCGGTGCGCTGCCAACCGGCCCGACCGATCACCGGGAGGTGGTCGCTCACCTCGCGAAAGGCGTCGAGGAAGGGCTGCTGCCGAGCGGCAGCGGGCGGTTCTTCGGCTTCGTGTTCGGTGGCGCGACGCCCGCGGCCCTCGCCGCGGACTGGCTCGCCACGGCCTGGGATCAGAACGCCGGTCTGTACGCCGCCGCGCCCGCCGCGGCCGTGGTCGAGCAAGTCGCGGCCAACTGGCTGGTCGAGCTGTTCGGACTGCCGCCCACCACGTCCGTCGGCTTCGTCACCGGCGCCCAGATGGCGAACTTCACCGGACTGGCGGCCGCCCGTCACGAGGTGCTCCGACGCGCAGGCTGGGACGTCGAGCGCGACGGCCTGATCGGAGCACCGCCGATCCGGGTGCTCGCCGGGGCTGAGCGGCACGACACGATCGACCGGGCACTGCGGTTCCTCGGTCTGGGGACGAGCTGCATCACGCCGATCGCCGTGGACGATCAGGGGCGGATGCGAGCGGACGCACTAGCCGAAGCCCTCGACCGCGAGCAGCAACCGACGATCGTCTGTGCGCAGGCGGGCAACGTGAACACCGGCTCGTTCGACCCGATCGCCGAGATCTGCGACCTCGCCCACGCGGCCGGCGCCTGGGTCCACGTCGACGGCGCCTTCGGCCTCTGGGCCACCGTCAGCCCGGCCCTCCGAAGTCTCGTCGACGGCATCGACCGCGCCGACTCCTGGGCGACCGACGCGCACAAGTGGCTGAACGTCCCGTACGACTCCGGCCTCGTCTTCTGCGCACACCCCGAACCCCACCGCGCCGCCATGTCGATCAGAGCGGCGTACCTGATCCAGGACGAGAACGGGGAGCGCGATTCGCTCGACTTCAACCCCGAGTTCTCCCGGCGGGCCCGCGGGTTCGCCGTGTACGCCGCCATCCGGGCACTCGGGCGGTCCGGGATCGCCGAGATCGTCGACCGCTGTCACGCGCTGGCACGCCGCTTCGCGGACACGCTGGCCGCGAACGGCGTCGCCGTACTGAACGACGTCGTGCTCAACCAGGTCCTCGTCCGCTTCGGCGACGACGACGCCCTGACCCGGCGGGTGGTCGCCGCGGTCCAGCAGGAAGGCACCTGCTGGATGTCAGGCACCACGTGGCAGGGCAAGGCCGCCATGCGCATCTCCGTCACCAACTGGACCACCGACGAGTCCGACATCGACCGCTCAGCCGCGGCCGTTCTCAGTTGCCTATCGAGCAGCTGACAGCTCGAGAGTGGCGAGGGCCGCGGTCAAGGAGTCGCGGAGGGGCTCGGGGCGGCGCAGGGTCTGGGACAGCAGTATGCCGCCCTGCATTGCCGCGAGGATCGTGTTGGCGAGGACGTCGAGGTCGGCGTCTGGACGCAGTACGCCGTTGTCGCGCATGGTCCGTAGTCCGGTGCGGAAGCGGTCGAGCCAGCGCTCGTAGCCCTCGGCCAGGTGGGCGCGGGTCGCCGGGCTCGCTTCGGCGAGCTGACCGGCGAGGGCGCCGAAGTCGCAACCGCCCTGGAACTTCCGGGCGGCCTGGCGGGCGACCACTCGGTCGGCCCACCGATGCCAGGCGTCGAACGAGTCGAGGACCGGCTCGCGGTCCAGCAGGGTGTCGGCCTGCCAGCTGATGACGTCGTCGATCAGCGTCCGCTTGTCGTGGAAGTAGTGCGTCAACTGCGAACCACTCACCCCCGCGGCCCGCCGGATGTCTTCCAGCTGCGTACGCGCGACGCCCTGCCGGTGCACCAACTCCGCCGTGGCCGCAAGGATCCGCGCCCGCGTCGCCCGGCCCTTCACGGTCAGTCGATTGTCACCCATCCAACGACTTTAGCGCTGTGTGTCGATTTCGCCCCCGGCCGTTCGACGCCTGGGTGAAGGGGCGCACCAGGCGCCTGAGCAGAGAGGCGGACACCATGTCCTTCCAGGCGTACCTGGACAAGATCGAGGAGAAGACCGGCCGGACCCCGCGCGAGCTGGTCGAGGTCGCGAAGGGGCGCGGGTACGACGCCGCCGACGTGAAGGCCGGCGTGATCATCGACTGGCTGAAGGAGGACTACGACCTCGGCCGTGGACACGCGATGGCGCTGATCCACGTGATCAAGAACGGTCCGGAGATCAGCGACAAGCACGTCGGCCGGAAGGGCCCGCACGGCGACCCGACCAACGTCCTCTGGCTCGACGGCAAGGCCACCAACCCGCTCACCGCCTGACCCCGAGCTCGGCCAGCTCCGCCAACCGGTGGGCGCGGGCGGATTCGGCCGGGGTGAACGGCTCGCCCGGACGGGTGAAGGCGAACAGACCGGTCCACGGCGACGGGATCTTCAGGACAGTGCCGTCCGCGGGCAGGCGGGAGGACAGCGTGGCGTGGTCGGTGACGAGACGCGCGCCGAGTAGCTCGGCGACGGCGTGCGGGAGCTCGGCCGGGTCGCCGACCACTCGCGCCGACAGGCTGAGCGCCTTCGTCTGGCCGTCGACCAGGGCGAGCGTTGTGGTCGGCCACACGTGAGCGTCCCGGCCGCCGGCGTTCTCGATTGCCGCCAGCAACAATCCGCCGTCGACCGGGTCCGGGGTCGAGACGACTAGTTCGTCGCGAACGCCATCGTCCAGCGGGTGGACGTGCAGGCCGAGGATGTTCGCGTCCAGGTCGGCCAGTTGATGCGTCAGCCGCTCCAGCGCGCCGGCCCGGTCGTCGAGCGTCACCCGGATCCGCCACAGCGCCCCGAGCCCGGAAACCGGTCGGGTTCGTGGAGCGTGCAGCCAGGACCGCAGCAGGCGCATCGTCGACGGCTCGATCACCCAGATGACCAGGGCAGTGGTCACGGTCACCAGCACGCTGACCGCGACGAGGTACGCCGGATGCAGCCACAGCACGACCGCGTGCAGGGCGAACTCGACCGGGAAGATCGCCAGCAGCTTGGCCAGGGTCAACCGCAGTCGCCGTGGATGCGGGAGTCGCCCACATACCTCACAGGCGGTTCCGCCGATGAGCGCCGTACGCAACTGTTCCATGCCACTGAGCGTGACGGACCGACGTTGCCCGGCTGTTGCGGCGGCGTGAAGTTGTCCGGCGTACCGTAGGCGGGTGGAATCGAGGAAGTCGCCGCGGGACAAGTGGATCACGGTCTACGGGCGCAAGCCCGTGCTCGAGGCGCTGCACGACCCGGCGTTGTCGGTGGCGAAGGTCGTGCTGGCCGACAACGCGACCGGGTCGTCGATGCAGGAGATCCTGCGGGCGGCGGAGAAGTACGGGACGCCGGTGGAGCGGGCGACGGCCAGCCGGGTGAAGTGGCTGGCCGGGAACGGCAAGCACGACCAGGGCGTGGTGGCCGATGTCGACGCGCCCCGGATGACGCCGCTGGAGGAGTTCGTCCGTACGCGCGGGAAACGGCCGACGAACGTGTTCCTGCTGGACGGCGTGACGAACCCGGGCAACGTCGGCATGATCCTGCGGACCGCGACCGGCGCCGGGTTCGACGGCGTGATCCTGCCCCGGGCCGGTACGCCGCATGTCGGGCCGCTCGTGATCAAGGCGTCGGCCGGGATCGCGTTCCAGGCGCCGATCGTGAACACGTCGACCGCGAAGGCGGCGGTCGACCTGCTCCGCTCCGCGGGCTACCACGTGTACGGTCTGTCGGCCCGCTCCCCCGAGTCACTCTTCAAGGCCGAGCTCGCACCGCGCGCGGTTTACGTCCTCGGCGGCGAGACGAACGGCATCACCGTCTCCACCGACTCCGACCTGCAGATCCCGCTCCACGCCGGTGTCGAATCCCTGAACGTCGCCGTCGCCGCCGCGGTCGTCGCCTTCGAGGTCACCAACCGCTGACCCGCGTGCAACCTATCCCGCCGCCAATGCGTTAACAGCGCAAGCGTGAGGAGGTCTGCATGAAGAGCGAAGCGGACATGCTCAAGGACCTGATGACCGAGGCGGTCGCCGGGCTGCCGACGTACGTCCCCGACCTGGACGGTCTGTTGCGCACCGCACGTCAGCGGGTTTGCCGGCGCCGGCTCGTGCGCCGGCGCCGCCGCTAGCCGGTGATCATCGAACCGTCGCAGCAGCACGACCGCGCCCGGGGATTGCGTCACGACACCTGATGCTATTCAGCGATCGAGTCACGCAGCCGGACCGCGAGCTCGGCGTTGCGTTGGGCAAACAACTGCCAGAGCTCCGGCGTCGACGCCACCCGATCGCGAGCCGTCCGTTCCGACACCGCGCGCTGCGTCCACGTGCACATCCGCCCGTCGCGGATCTCGAAGTGCACGAGTACGCCGTCCGCCCACCCGTACACGTCCGCGTCCCGGGGTTCGAGCCAGGCGACCTTCTGCTCGGCGACGATCCACTCCAGCGCGGTCAGCTCGTCCTGCACCTTCGCCGCGAACTCGAACCGGAGCTCGCCGGCCGCCCGGTCCCGCCGCCGTACCAACTCGTCGCGCAACGTGGCGACCGCGGCCGGATCGCGTTCCAGGACTGCGATCGCGGTCCGGGTCAGCGCGTCGCGATCCTCCGGCCCGATCCCGAACAGCTGCCCGAACTCACGGGCCGAACCGTCTCCGTCGACCGTGTACTGCAACGGCAGTACGCGATGAACGGCCGAGATCGCCTGCCGGATCCGCAGGCCGCCGAGGTACGGACCGAAGTGTGGCGCGGTTCCACTGACCGTGTGCTCGAACCGCAGCCCCGGCCGGCGCGGCCCGTCGTCGAAGCGGATGTAACCGACCACCTCCGCGCCGCCCTCGACCCGGTTCCACCGCGGCTTGGAGTGCTCGAGCAGGTTGCGTTCCAGGAAGGCGGCCTCGTGCTCGGAGTCGCACCAAACCCCTTCTACCCGGGCGATTCGCCGTACCATCCGGGCCAGTCGTGGGCGGTCGCCGAGATGGTTCCAGTACGACTGCACCCGGCGCCGCAGGTTGCGCGCCCGCCCGATGTACAGCACCTTCCCGGTCTCGTCACGGAACCGGTACACCCCCGGTTCGCCCGGTAACTGCCGCACATCACGCCTCATCACCACAGTGTGCACGCAGAATCTGACTGCGTGTCGACGGTGAGTGGAGTGTTTGAAACGAATACCGGACTGGTATTGCGCGCACGTCAGCGCGGCAGTCATGCTGACCGGCATCTCGAGTGCTCGCAGGGGGTATGTGAGGCCGGGTACCGGGATTGTGGGCCTGGGGGCTTCATGAGGTTTTCCGCCAAAAGGGTGCGTCGCGTCCTGTCCGCGATCTGTGTACTGCTGCTCACACCACTCGTGGTGAGCGAGCCGGCACAGGCCGCGGTGTCGCCGACGGGATTCAGCGAGCAGATCGTGTTCAGCGGCCTGGTCAATCCGACGAACGTCGCGTTCTCGCCGGACGGTCGCGTCTTCGTCGCGGAGAAGAGCGGCCTGATCAAGGTGTTCGACTCGCTCGACGACCCGACGCCGAGTGTGTACGCCGATCTCCGCACGCAGGTCTACAACTACTGGGATCGCGGCCTGCTCGGTCTCGCCCTGCACCCCGATTTCCCTGCGGATCCACGCATTTACGTGCTGTACACACATGACGGCCTGATCGGTGGACCGACGCCGAAGTGGGGTACGCCGGACACCACGGACGATCCGTGCCCGTCAC
Organism: Kribbella sp. NPDC048837; assembly: GCF_055586945.1. NCBI lineage: Bacteria > Bacillati > Actinomycetota > Actinomycetes > Propionibacteriales > Kribbellaceae > Kribbella > Kribbella sp. NPDC048837. The sequence goes on along the minus strand of NZ_JBVJHF010000002.1, from coordinate 994,817 downwards.
CCCCCGGTCCGACCGGCGACGGCTGCCAGGCCAGTGCACGGCTGTCGGTCATCAACGCGAACGGCGCCGAACAGGTCCTCGTCGAGGACTGGTGCCAGGTCTTCCCGAGCCACTCGATCGGCTCGATCGAGTTCGGCCCGGACGGGATGCTCTACGCGGGCGGTGGTGACGGCGCGAGCTTCAACTACGTCGACTACGGCCAGGACAGCTTCCCCGCCTCCGACGTGACACCCGACAACCCTTGTGGAGACGGGCCCGCGCCCGTCGGTACGACGCTGACCCCGCCGAACGCCGAAGGTGGCGCGCTGCGGGCGCAGGACGTCCGTACCACTGGCGATCCGGCCGGCCTCGACGGTTCGCTGATCCGCATCGACCCCGACACCGGCCAGGCCGCGCCGGGCAACCCCGCGCTGGGGAGCTCCGACCTCAACGCCCGCCGGATCGTCGCCCACGGTCTGCGCAACCCGATGCGGTTCGACTTCCGCCCCGGTACGAACGAGATCTGGATCGGCGACGTCGGCTACCAGAAGTGGGAAGAGATCGACCGGATCGTCAACCCGACCGCCGGCGTCACGAACTTCGGCTGGCCCTGCTACGACGGTCCCGGCCGCCAGCCCGGGTACGACTCCCTCAACGTGAGCATCTGCGAGAACCTGTACGCCGCTGGTCCGTCCGCGGTCAGCACGCCGTACTACACGTACGACCACTCACAGCACATCGTCGCCGGCGAACCTTGCACCACGGGCAGTTCGTCGATCTCCGGCATGTCGTTCTACGAGGGTGGCAACTACCCGCCGGAGTACGACGGCGCCCTGTTCTTCGCCGACTACAGCCGCCGGTGTGTGTGGGCGATGATGCCCGGCAGCAACGGCCTGCCGGACCCGGCGCACATCGTGTCGTTCGCCTCCGGTTACGGATCCACCCGGCTGCAGACCGGACCCGGCGGCGACCTGTTCGCCGTCGACTACGACAACGGCCGGATCCTGCGCTACGTCTACGACGCCACGAACAACCCGCCGACCGCCGTGATCCACGCCGATCCGTCCAGCGGGCCGACCCCGTTGACCGTGACGTTCGACGGGACCGCGTCGAACGACGCCGACGGCGATCCGCTGACCTATGCGTGGGACCTCGACGGCGATGGTCAGTACGACGACTCGACGGCTGCGACCGTACAGAAGACGTACACGACCAGTGGCAGTGTGATCGCACGCCTGAAGGTGTCGGACGGCCATACCACCGGGACGACATCGACACAGATCAACGTCGCGAACACCGCACCGACCGCGCTGATCACCTCACCCGGACCGGCGACGAAGTGGAAGGTCGGCGACCCGATCACCTTCGCCGGCTCGGCCACCGATCCCGAGCAGGGCACGCTCCCGGGTTCGGCGCTGACCTGGACGCTGATCATGCATCACTGCCCGAGCGACTGCCACTCGCACACGATCACCGCCGTGGCCGGGGCGAGCGGCACGTTCACCGCGCCCGATCACGAGTATCCGTCGTACCTGGAACTCCGGTTGACCGCGACCGACGCCGGCGGACTGACCGACGTCAAGAGCGTGCGACTCGACCCGAAGACGGTCGGGCTGAGCTTCGCTTCGCAACCGTCGGGGCTGCAGCTCACCTACCTCGGCAAGACCGCGAAGACTCCTTCGACCGCTACGACGATCGTCGGGTCGAGCGGATCGTTGTCCGCGGAGCCGACCCAGCCGGTCGCGAACCAGCTGTACCGGTTCGCGACCTGGTCCGACGGCGGGGCGCGCAACCACAACTTCGTCGCACCGGAGGCGGCTGCGACCTACACGGCGACGTACGTACCGAAACGCAACGTCGCCCGTGGGCGCGCGACGCTGGCGTCGAGCGTCTACCTCGCCGGGCGGGAGGCGTCGAAGGCGGTCGACGGGTCGATGTCGACGGCGTGGTCGAGTGCTCGCAGCGATCCGCAATGGTTCCGGGTCGATCTCGGATCGGTGCAGTTGGTCAACCGGGTGCTGCTCAACTGGCTGTCGACGTCGTATGCGAAGGCGTATCAGATCCAGGTGTCGGGCAGCGGACGAACGTGGAAGACCGTGTCCTCGACGACGGTCGGCGACGGTGGCACGGACAACATCGCGTTCACGCCCAACTTCGCCAGGTACGTACGGATCAACGCGACGGCTCGTGGGGTCGCGGGGAGCTACTACTCGCTGTGGGAGTTCGGCGTGTTCCAGGACACCGGTCCGATCACCGGGATCGGTGGCAAGTGCGTCGACATCTACCAGGCCGCCACCGCTGACGGGACGCCGACCACGCTGTACACCTGCAAGGGCGCGACGAACCAGCAGTGGACGTCCTCGGCGGACGACGGCACCGTGCGGTCGCTCGGCAAGTGCCTGGACGCTCGGAGTACGGCGCTCAACACGGCCGCGGTGCTGTGGACGTGCAACGGCAGCCCCGGGCAGAAGTGGACACCGCGGGCGGACGGCTCACTGCTCAACGCCGCGTCCGGGCTGTGCCTCGACGCAGCCGGCGGGCTGAGTGCCAACGGGACCAAGCTGATCCTCAACACCTGCACCGGTGCAACGAATCAGAAGTGGGTGCTGCCCTAAATCAGTCGTGGTCGCGGGCTCTCGGACGTAAAGTTGCCCGGCTGATCGATTGAGGGCGGGAGACCATGGACGGCTGGGTGGACGAGGGGTTCGGCGCTGTCGCGGACACCTTCGTGGAGAACTTCGCACTGTTTCCCGAGCTCGGGTCAGCGGTGACCGTGTACTCCGGTGGCCGCAAGGTGGTCGAGCTCTGGGACGGCGAGGCCGCTCCCGGACGGCGGTGGGAGCGGGAGACCGTCGTACCCGTGTTCTCTTGTGCCAAAGGGCTGGTGAGCCTCGTCGTCCACCTGCTGGCGCAGTCCGGGCGGCTCTCTCTGGACGCACCTATCGGTTCCTACTGGCCGGAGTTTGTTGCTGGCGGCAAGGAATCGATCACTTGCCGCATGGTGCTCGGGCATCGAGCCGGGATTCCGGTGCTGGACAAGACGCTGACCTTCGACGAGATCGCGGCCTGGACGCCGGTGATCGAGGCCATCGAGTCGCAGGAGCCGCTGTGGGCGCCGGGGACGTCGTACGAGTACCACGGTCATGTGTTCGGATTCGTCCTCGGCGAGGTGGTGCGGCGGATCACCGGGGAGTTGCCGGGCGCGTACTTCCGTTCTGTGGTTGGGGATCCGCTCGGGTTGCGGGCGTGGATCGGGCTGTCTTCCTCCGAGCTGGGTTCGCTGGCGCGCCTGACCGAGGCCGAGGGACGGCCGCCGATGCCCGGGCCGGAGCACCTGCTCACGCGGATCGTGACGATGAACGGGGCGCTGGTCTTCCCGGGTCTCGACGTACCGCACGGGTGGAACGACCCGGCGCTGCTGGGGATGGAGTTGCCTGGCGCTGGCGCGGTCGCGTCTGCTTCCGGTCTGGCTGGGCTCTACGCGGCCGCTGTCACGGGGATTGACGGTCATCCGCGGTTGCTGTCGGAGGAGACCGTCTCGGATGCCGTGCGCGAGGTCTCGTCCGGGCACGGGTTCCTGGGCTTCGACGCCGGGGCGCGGTGGGGGCCGGGCTTCCTGCTGGACTCCGCCAGCTTCCGGCCGCTCCTCGGTGCCCGCAGCTTCGGCAACGACGGCGCCGGCGGGCAGTTCGGCTTCGGCGACGACGAGTACTGCATCGGCTTCGGCTACGTCACCAACCGCATGATCGGCCACGGCGACGCCCGAGCCACCCGCCTCATCACCGCCCTCCGCACCTGCCTCACCTGACAACACCCATCAGCCGCGCGGCAAACATCGTCGCCGCACGGGCACCGTAGTCCCACAGGCAAAGCAACTGCGGACCACCCTCGGCGGCGGCTAATCCTCCGGCCGCCTCCGGCGGCGTGCGCGGATCCGCGACACGAGCCGGCGTGATCGGCGCCAGGCAACCAGCACCCGGCAACAACGTCGCCGGACTGGCACCGCACTCCACAGACAGGGCAGATTGCGACCACCCGAGGCGGCGACTGCTCTTCTTGCCGCCTTCGGCGGCGGGCGCGGACCGGTGTCAGGAGCCCACGTGATCGGCGCCAGGCAACCACCACCGAGCAACATCGACGCCGGACGTACACCGCAATCCGCAGGCAGAGCAGATACCAGGACGCGCAGCGGCGGCTGCCCTTCCGGCCGCCTCCGGCGGCGGGCGCGGATCCGCGACACGAGCTGGCGTGATCGGCGCCAGGTAACCGGCACCGGGTAACAACGCCGGTCTCCGCGCCCGACAGCACCCGCCAACCAGCGCGGCAACATCGTCGCCGCGCGGGCATCCGTGTCGCCCAGGCAGAGCAACTGCCGGCCACCCTTGGCGGCGGCAGTTCCTCCGGCCACCTTCGGCGGCGTGCGCGGATCCGGGGCACGAGTCACGGGAATCGGCGAGGGAACTGCCCGTCCATGCGGACCTATGCGACTCACCAAGCTGACCGCCAGGGCGTCGCTGTCCCGCCACTGAGCGGTGCGCGCGCAGGTGCCGCGCACTTGCTGAATGGCGCACGTCCGGATCGCGGGGCCACGCGGACCGCCCCGGCCCACGTCCTCGATGTCCGTGGTCCGCGGCATGTTCGGCGTGCTCAGCCGGACGACCTCGTCGTACGCGACTGCTTGGGTTGGCGTTCATGGTGGCGACAGGTGGTGTTCACCGCTTCCGACGAATGTCGCGATGGACGTCCGGTGGAGGGGAGAACGTACATGTCTCGTGGCACGTGGATGGTGGCGACCTCGGTGGTCGCGGTGTCGGCGCTGGCGGCTTCGGCGTTGTCGGCTTCGGCTGCATCGGCGAGAGGTGCGGCGCACGAAGGGCCGCGGGTGGTTGGGACGGCAACGCTGCCGGACATCCCGCTGGGCAAGTTCTCCAACGCGCTGCTGCCTGGCTCGGTCGCGAACGACCGGCGCGTCGACCTCGGCGGGATCGGGAGCGACATTTATCCGGCCGAGCGCCCGGGTGAGTTCTGGACCGTGACCGACCGCGGGCCGAATGGGCAGATCAAGGTCGACGGTGTGAACCGTCGTACGTTCCCGGTGCCCGGCTTCGACCCCGCGATCGTCAAGGTCAAGGTCGACGGGAAGACGCTGAAGGTCCTGCAGGCGATCCCGATCACCACGCGGCATGGCAAGCCGGTGACGGGGCTGTCCAACCAGGAGAGCCGCGACGAGATCCCGTACACGTACGACGCCTCCACCCAACTCCCGCTCAACCTGAACGGGCTCGACACCGAGGGCATCGTCAGGGCGCACGACGGGACGTTCTGGCTGGTTGATGAGTACAGCCCGTCGCTGGTGCACGTGTCCGGCCGGGGTAAGGTTCTGGCTCGGTACGTGCCGAAGGGGCTGGCGCTGACCGGTGCGGACTACCCGGTGATCGAGGCGCTCCCGTCGATCTTCCTGACGCGCAAGGGGAACCGCGGTTTCGAAGGTCTCGCTCAGCTGCCGGGTGGCGACCTGGTGCTGGCACTGCAGAGCCCGCTCCTCAACCCCAGCAAGAAGGTCGGCGAGGCGTCCCGCACCACCCGCCTGCTGCGCTTCTCGCCGCACCGCCGGAAGGTCACTGCTGAGTACGCCTACCAGTTCGACCCGGTCGGCGTTGTCGACCCTGGTGAGGACGACACCAGCGAACTCAAGATCTCGTCAATCGTTGCCACCGGCCCCGAAACGCTTCTGGTCCAGGAGCGCACGGACAACGCCGCTCGCCTGCACCGCGTCGTACTCCGTTCTTCGAACAACTTCCTCGGCACACCTTGGGACTCGACCGCCACCACGCCGTCCCTCGAGTCGCTGGCCGACCCGACGGCGGCCGGCGTACCGGTATTGGCGAAGAAGCTCTTCATCGACCTCAACACCGTCCCCGGCGCCCCGAAGAAGATCGAGGGCATTGCACTCCTCCCCCACAACACCCTCGTCGTCATCAACGACAACGACTTCGGCATGACCGACGGCCCCGCCGCGTTCGACGCCGCCGGCAACCTGGTCGACAGCAAGATCGAAACCACCCTGGTAACCATCCGCCTCCGCTAGCCAGGAGGAACCGGGCACCGACGATCAACAGCGTCACGACGGACGCCGCCCGGAACTGATGAGGCCGCCCCGGCCAACTCCGCGAGGTCGACCCCGGCGAAATCCGTGAGGTCGACCCCGGCGATCTGGCGGCTGGTCGACGGTCGGCCCGGCTGGACGGCGGTTCGCCAGCTGGTCGGCGGTGGGCTCGGCTAGGCGGCGGGTGGGCCAGCTGGTCCGGCGGTGGGCCGGGCTGGACGGCGGTTGGCCCGCTGGTCGGCGGTGGGCTCGGCTAGGCGGCGGGTGGGCCGGGCTGGTCGGCTGAGAGCCACCGCCACGCCCCGGCGTAACTCCCCGGCGCGGCGCCCCGGCGTAATTGCCTGGCGCGGCGACCCGGCGCGGCGCCCCGGACGGACACCTGCCACGGTGCTCGCAGACACCGGTGCACCTGACGGCTGAACACCCGCGCGTCGGCCGGCCAGCTTCATCTCAGTTGGTGCCGGTGACGTCCAGGATGAAGTGTTGGGCGGGGGTTAGGCGTTTGTAGGTTTCTACGCGGAGGTAGGTCTGTTGGTCGAGTTGCTGGGGCAGGTGGCGTAGGGCGAAGTAGGAGTGCATCGCGCGGCGGGGTTTGTCGGTGTGGTTCTGGGTGCCGCCGTGCCAGAGGTGGCTGTTGAAGATGACGACGGTGCCGGCTTTACCGGTGAGCTGGATCTGGTCGGGGTGGTCGGCGCCCGGGTTGGGCATCTCGTCGCCGGGCATGGTTCCGCGGCGGTGGGAGCCGGGGACGACGCGGGTGGCGCCGTTCTCGGGGGTGAAGTCGTCGAGGAGCCAAATCGAATTGCAGACCTCGTACGCGCCGGGGTCGACGGGGTGGCCGGAGTCGGCGTGCAGGGCCTGGTGGCCCTGACCCGGGAGGGCCGCGCGGCTGTTGAGGGACGAGAGTTTGAACTCGCCGAGGACGTGCTGCATCGCGGCCAGGACTCGTGGGTGGCTGAAGCACACCTCGAACCGCGGATCCTTGTTGACCAGGTCCGCTAGGCGGTCGGTCCCCTGCTCCTGATGCACCTCGAGACCGGCGCGGTCGCCCTCGGCCGCGGTGAGCTCGGCCAGCCGCTTGTTCAGCCTGGACACCTCCTCGGGCGTGAGGATTCCCTCGAGAGGCAGGTAGCCGTCGCGGTCGAGCTGGTCCTTCTCGGCTTGCGTGAGTACGTCGTCCGTCACGCCGAGGTCGCGAAGTGCGGTCGCCATGTCCATAAGCGCTCCTTTACAGGTTGCACGAATCGATGTCAGCATCGATCCGACCTGCCTGGAAGACAATGCAGAAGGCGACAGCGGTTATGCACAAATCGCTTCGACTGCTCGGCGCCGGCGTCCACACCGCCGGTCCGGGCAAGGACTATCCGTCGCACGCGCACACCTCATGGGAGCTCGTGTACTACGTACGCGGCCGGATCACGTGCCCGGTCGGTGACGAGACGTACGCCGCGACGCCGGGGACCGTGCTCCTCACCCCACCGCGGACATGGCACGCCGAGCTCAGCCGCACCGGGTACGTCAACCGCTTCCTGCAGGTCGATGCCTCGGCCAGCTGGCCCTGGCCACGCGTCTGCTTCGACGACGGCGAGCGGAGTCTCGGCCGGGTGTTCGACGCGCTCGTCCGCGAGAGCGCACAACCCGTCGAGGACGGCGATCGAATGTGCTCGCTGCTGCTCGGCGAACTGGACGTACTGCTGCGCCGAGCGGCCGCCGCGGCGCCGGTCACCGCGGCGGAACAACTGGTCGCGCAGGCAGAACGAATCTTCGAGGAACGCTTCGCCGCGGGGATCCGGATCGCCGAGGTCGCAGCCGAGCTCGGCATCTCGCCATCCGGCCTGCGGACGTACTTCGCGCGGCTCCGCGGCACCAGCCCGCGTACGGCGCTGCAGAACGTACGACTGCGCCACGCACTAGGCCATATCCGCAACTCCACGCTGCCACTCCAGGCGATCGCAGAACTGACCGGCTACGACTCAGTCAGCCACCTCAGCCGGCACGTCAAAGCCGCCACCGGCTCACCCCCAGGCGCCCTGCGCACCCCAGACTGAGTAGCCCAGAGGTTCAGGAGGTCTTCTCGGCGGACTGGTGGCGGAGTTGGTTGAGGATCACTGGGTCGAGTTTGCCGGGGACCAGGCGTTCCTCGAAGTTCTCTGTGCCGGCCCAGGTGTCGAGGGCCTCGGCCAGGCCGGCTCCGTCGTTGGTGGGGTAGCCGAGGGTTTCCAGGCTGGCGGCGACCTCCGCGGCCAGCGTTCCTGCCAGCGGGAGGAGGCTCTCCGGATCCGGCTTGCCGAAGTACAGCTCGTGGAGGTCGAGCAGGCGGGACAGTTCGTCGATCGGCGTACTGTGGTCGTCCACGCGGAGGTCGATGGCGATGTCGAGCACACCGCCGTACGCCGCCCCTTCGCGCCACACGCGGAGCGCCGCACTCTGGCGCCCGCGGCGGTCTCCACCAGCCTGGTCGCCCGCGGCCAGCGCCGCCAGCAGCCGCCGCTCGAACGGCACATCGGCGCGGTCCCTCCAAGTGGCGGCCATGGACGCCACCACCTGCGGACCGGCCAGGATGTTGCCCTGGATCGCGAACCCTTCACCAGCCTCGCCGCCGGCCCAGTCCAGGCAGGATGCACCCGTGAAGGTCGCGCCCCGCCCGTGGGCGTCGACCACGCCGAGCTGGCGGTGTTCGCGCTCGTCGTCGGGGTCTGTCAGTTGTGCCACCACCTGGTCGGCGGAGACATCGTCGGCGAGCAGATCGAGGCCGTCAGGCCCGAACGAGAGATTGGCCATCGCCTGGGTGGCGACCGCGCCGGCGCCGGCCCGTCCCCAGGGCACCACCGCGCCCACCGCCAGGAACTTCGATGCGACGGCGATCCCCCACGAACCGGAATCCGGATCGAACGCCACGATCGAGAACGTCATCGCACTCTCCAGCCTGCCGACATCGGGTCAGCGCAGCAGTGTAGATCCTCAATGGACGCAGAACAGAACCCCGCGCGCTGCTGATCTGGGCCGACCCTGGTGAGTCAGGACTCGCCGAGACCTGACGCGAGATCTGACACGAGCTCTGGCGCACCGATTCACCGCTGGCCCGGATTGCCGGGAGGATGTGGGCATGGACGAGGACGAGGAGTTCCCGGCTGAGCAGGCGCGACTTGCGGAGGCCGAGGCCGAGGCCATTCGGCAGGAGGCTCAGGACGCCGTCGCCGACCCGGCGGCGCAGGAGGAGTCGATCCGGCAGTCCAACCTGATCTACGGCGGGCTGGCGGCCGCCGGGCTGGTGGTGGTGCAACCGTTCCTGACCGACGACTCGCTCGACCTGTCGGCGACGATCTGCGTGATCGCGTTCGCCGTCTCGATACCGCTGCTCGCCGCGCTCCTGGTGCTGAACCGGCAGGAGGCGTTTCGCCGGCGGACGACCAGATCATGGTTCGTCGGGCTGGCCAAGGCGGTCGCCCAGGGCTCGGCGTTCGCCGGGATCACGGCGGCGTTCTGGCACATCTCCCTGGTGGCGGGGATCGTGTTCCTGGCCGCGGGGTGCTTCGCGGTCGGCGTGCACTCCTCGGGCTACGTGCAGTTGGAGTACGACTCGAAGTTCCGCAGAAGGTTCCGTTCCCGCACCTCGGAAGGTCAGCTTCCCACCGACGGGACGCCGTAGAGCACGAGGTTGTGGGTGTAGCGGTGGGCTGAGTGGTCGTACGCGCCGACGCAGGTCACCAGCGCCAACCGGGGCTTCGCGGCACCGCGGAACAGGTCCTTGGGCAAGTCTTCTTGCAGGTAGGTCCGGCGAGCCACGATCCGGTACCGATGAACGCGTCCGTCCCCGCCGGTCACCGTCACCTTGGCGCCGACCGGTACGTTCCACAGCGACGCGAACACCCCGCGCCCCTGGCGGGCCGTGTCCACGTGGCCGACGAGCAGTACGGTGCCACCGGCCGAGCCCGGCGCCGCACCCGTAGCCCACCAGCCCACGCTGGCCGTCGACTTCGGCACCTGCAGCTGGCCGTCGCCGCCGGTCCCGACCGGCACCACAGGCGCGGCCATGAACCCGGACACCGCCAGTCGGGTCGGCGGAATGGCGGCTTCCCGCTCCTCAGCCGAAGGAGCCGCCTTCGGAACCTCTCCGGCGTCACCGGGCGTCCCTCCGAACACCAGGGCGATCCCGATCACCGACGCCGCGACGCCGACGAGGCGTCGGCGCACCGGGGCCGTCTTGCCGGCGAGGAGGAGTACGCCGATGCCGACCAGGACCAGCCCTGTCCGCGAGCGGATCCGCTGCGCGTCCGCCATCTGCCCGCCGTCGCCGGTAGGCACCGTCGGAGTTTCGGTTCCGACGGTGCAGGAACCTCCCACCAGGTGCAGATGCATCTGGACCACGGTCTGCGCGCCTTGGGCCACGGACTTGACCGCAGGCTCGGTGCCTTTCGTGAGCTCGACCTCGGTCAGCGTCAGGTACTGCTGGTGCTGCTGCCGCTGCAACGCCAGCCAGGCGGCGTCGTACGCGGAGGTCCCGACTTTGGTCGCAAGGACTCTGAGCTGCTCTCGCTGCGCCAGCGAAGGGATGGTGACCAGCCCGATGCCGAGTTGGCTGGCGGCCTCGAGCTCCTGCGCGGCCAGCCTGCGATGGTCACTCTCCAGCTGGGCGCCCACGCGCCGTACGCACGAACTCCGGCCATGGACCTTCGCATCCGCCGCGGCCTGAATGATCGTCAGATTGATCTGGTGGGCAGTGTTCAGGTAGCTGACATCCTGTGGCGTCGGCGCCGCGTAGCTCGCCTGCGCCGTGCCCAGCACCCCCGCCACGACAAGCAGCAGGAACGCCGACAGACGGCCGATCGCCGCGTGCCGGGGAGCCGTCCCCTTGTCCTGTCGCCGAGGCACCTGACCTCCCACCGCTCGGACGCCGGCGCCCTGGTTCGGCGGAGGCCGACGCCTCGAGCAACATTCGTCGTACCGACGACATTAAGGACCGTTGCGCCGTACGACTAGTCCGTGATCAGGAGGCGGGCGGCGAGGACGAACAGTTGCCTGGTCACGTCGCCTGCTGCCGGATCCACGAACTGAGGCAGGAAGACCAGGTAGAACACGACGACCACGGCGGCAAGTCCGAGCGCCGTCGCGGTCGTGTGGACCAGCATCCCCGGCCCGGGGACCAGTTGAACGGCCAGCGCGGCGACGAGAAGGCCCCCGAACATCGCGTCAGGGCTTGCCGACTCGGTACCGCAGGTGGGTGGCGGCCCCGGCGACCGGCTTTCCCTCCGGGATCAGCTCGGCCTGGTCCCCCTCGAACAGCCGCGTGCCCGACCCCATCAGCCGGGGGACGAGATGGATCCACACCTCGTCGAGCAGACCCGCCCTGAGCAGATTCCGGGCGACGTCCGCACCGAGCACGATCACGTCCTTGTCCCCCGCCGCCGCCTTGGCCCGCCGGGTCGCGGCCTCCAGGCCGTCGAAGGCGAACGTCCCGCCGTTGTCGCCGAGGAGGTCCTCCCTGGTCCGGTGCGTGACCACGAAACTCGGTACGCCGGGCCACGGCGTACCGCCCCACGGGCGCAGACCGAGCTCGAACGTGTGCCGCCCGATGATCGTGGCCCCCACCGACGCGTCCAGCTCCCGCCGTACGTCGGTGTCGACCTCGCCGTCCGGTCCCTTCCCGGCAACCCAGTCGTGCAACTCCTCGCCGCCGTCTCCCATCGGCTCGTCCGGCCGCACGTTCGGTCCGGCCGAGAATCCGTCCAGGGAGATCGAGACATCCAGTACTACCTTGCTCATCGCGGGCGTCCTTTCGCGTCGATCGGACCGCTGTCCGGCCCTGTCGTCAGTGGTCGAAGCCGATGTCATCGACTCTGGCCGGGGCGCCGGTCGACGGCGATACTTTTAGCCTCAGCTAAATGTTCGGTGGAGGGGGCTCGGGTGATCGAGTGGCGGCTGCGACCCGAGGACGTGGCCCGGATCAGGTTCGCCTTCTCGCCACTGATGGAACTGGTGTTCAGCACGGTCACGCTGCGTTCGCCCGCCGAGCACGCGTTGCACCTGCCCTGGGTGCGTGCGACCCGGCCCTTGGTCGGCGAGCTCGATCTGTCCGAGGTGTTCGCGCTCGCGCCGGTCCGCGGGTTCATCGCCGACTTCATCTCGTTCACGCCGACCGAGCCCGAGCCCGACATCGCCGGGGAGTTCGACCGAATCCGGCGTACCGATCCGCAGCGAGTCCTCACCGATATCGCCGAAGAAGTGCCGAACATGCCCGCAGCGGTGGCGGAGCGGATCCGCGCGGACCCCGCAGCCGCCACCATCCGCATCGCCGGCGCGCTCCAGGCGTACTGGGAGATGGCGCTGGCCGAGCATTGGCCCCGCATTCTGCGGCTTCTCGAAGCCGACGTCCTGTGGCGGTCGCAACGACTGGCCACCGGCGGCCTGCAGGCGCTGTTCGACGATCTGCACGACACCGTCACCCTCGACGGGGACCGCCTGCTCGTCGAGGATCCCTTCGACTGGTCCGGCGAACTCTCGGGGACCGGGCTCACCCTCGTGCCGTACGCGATGGGCTGGCCGTGGGTACGCACGATGACCGGCCGGGTGAAGTCGGGTTTCCCTCGTGAGCGCTACCAGCCGATGATCGCCTACCCGGTCCGCGGCGTCGCCACCCTGTGGGAAACCAGTCCACCACCCCCACCCGACGCCCTCGCCGCCCTCATCGGCCGAACCCGCGCCGCCATTCTCACCACCCTCACCGAGCCCGCCACCACCACGACTCTGGCCCGCCGCCTGCGACTAACCCCAGGAGCCATCAGCCAACACCTGTCCATCCTCAACGCCAGCGGCCTGGTCACCCGCACCCGAGTCGCCGGCACAGTCCTCTATCGCAGAACTCCCCGAGCCGACACCCTCACTGAATAGTGCGGCGCTTGTTGACGCAGATGATGGTCAGCCAGGTCCAGGCCAGGGTGACGGCGAGGTCGAACGCGATGATGGTGGGACGGCTGCCGGCGCCGGCGCTGAGGCCAGCGAAGGCGGCGAAGAAGAGGATGCCGGTGGTGGTGGAGAAGCGGCTGAGGGCCCGGTTGCCGATGCTGCGGTAGTGGGCGGCGACGATCAGGCAGGCCGCGATCAGGCCGCTGAATCCGATGCCTCCGGCAACGAAGTGGCCCATGCCGCGAGTGCTGATCTCGGCGTAGTCGGCCGGCGTACCGACCGGGAAGCCTGCCGCGGGGTCGGCGGGGAAGGCGGCCGCGAGCAGCATGCCCACGCCGTACGCCGCGACCAGTCGAGGCGCCCAGGTCCGGCCGCGGCCGACGAGCGTACGACGTAGGCCGACGGCGGCCGCGATCGACAGGAGGCCGGCGACGATGAAGTTCGTGGCCTGGATCCAGCCGGGGCCACCGTTCGCGAGCAGGCTGGCCGGGTGGCGGGTGATGTCGAAACCGTCGCGGGTGAACGCCTGCCCGAGCCACACCGCGACGTACAGCGGCCCGGCGACCACGCCGGCGGTGAGCAGAGCACGAGTAGAGACGCCGGCGGCCGGGATCGTCACGTCATTGGTAGTCATGGTGCGGTCCTTCCAGGTAGCTGAGGTGTTCCGTCACCCCTGCGTCGATCACCCCCACCCAAAATCGACACCCTCGAACTAGCTCAGCCGCCGGCCATTGGGCTATGCCAGTTCGGATTTGAAGCCTTCGCGCCAGGTGGGGTGGCGGAGGGTCCAGCCGAGGGCTTGTTTGGCTTTGGTGTTGGAGAAGCCTCGGCCTTCGGTCATCACGGTTACCGCGACCTGTCCCGCGAGGGGCTTCGCCAGCCAGACGGGGACGTGCATCGGGCGCTTCGCGCCGGCAACTGAGGCCAGGTAGGGGAGCCACTCGGACGCCGGCGCCGGTTCGTCGTCGACGATGGCGAAGATGCCTGACGCGTCCTGCTCGACCGCGAGCACCGTCGCGCTCGCGGCGTCGTCCAGGTGGATCCACGAGCAGTGGCCGGCACCACTCCCGACCACCGGGAACTGCCGCTTCCGCACGGGCTCGACCAGGTCGTCCATCGCCCCCGGCCCGTAGAACCAGCCGTACCGCAGCACCGCCCCACCGGCCTTCACGACCACATCCTCGACGTGCCGCAGCGCGGCCATCCCAGGCTCTGCCGGCGTACCCGTCATCGGATCCACCGGATCCTGCTCGGTCTTGATCCAGTCGCCCGTACGAAGGCCGTTCCAAGCCCCGTATCCCTGCGCAACGAAGTTCGTCACACCGTACGCCGAGGCAGCCGCGAGCAAATGGTCCGTGCCCTCGGTCCGCAGCCGGTTGGTGCCCGCGAACCACCGATCCATGTGCTTCATATCGGGCTTGCCAGCGTGCCCCTCGGCAATCGCAGTCATCTGGTGCACGATCGCGTCCGGCCGAGCCTTGCCCACGGCCGCGTCGACCGACGCCGCATCGAGCCCGTCCATCACAACCGCCTGAGCGCCCAACTGCTCCACCAACCCCACCTTGGCCGAGCTGGTCGTCGACGCCGTCACCTGATGTCCCCGAGCCACCAACTGCGGCACCAGCCGCCGCCCCAGCACCCCGGTCCCACCAGCCACGAACACGCGCATAGCCATCACCTTTCCGATCTCGTCGTCATCACCCAGACACGCGGTACGGGCGCCGTGTGACATCGAGCCGGTATGGCGCAGGTCACGAAATCCCGTTGTCACAAGAAGCGCGCGGCCGGCATCTCGTGTTCGTTCACCGGAATCCCCTGTGGAAGGAACACCATGAGTTCAGCACTCGAAAACCTCCGCCGTGACTTCAGCGGCGACATCATCGAGCCCGGCGCGGCGGAGTACGAAGCGGCCAGCCGCTCGGTTCTGGCCTTCGGTACGCCGGCCTATGTACTGCGCCCCACGAACGTCGCCGACGTCCGGGCAGCGGTCGCCTTCGCCGCCGACATCGGTCTCCCGCTGGCCGTCCGCGGCGGCGGCCACGCCTTCCAAGGGTTCGGTACGAACGACGACGGCATCGTCATCGACCTCGGTCAACTAGCGGACATTCTGATTGTCGACAAAGAACGCCACCTCGTCCGGATCCGCGGCGGCGCCACCTGGGGACAGGTCACGGCCGCCCTCGGCCCGCACGGCCTGGCGATCTCGTCGGGTGACACCAGGAGCGTCGGCGTCGGCGGGCTGACGCTGTCCGGCGGCATCGGCTGGAAGGTCCGCAAGTACGGCCTGGCGCTGGACAACCTGGCCGCGGCGGAGCTGGTCACCGCCGACGGAGACGTCGTACGCGCGAGTGCCGAAGAGAACCCGGAGTTGTTCTGGGCGTTGCGCGGTGGTGGCGGCAACTTCGGGATCGTGACCGCGTTCGAGTTCGCGGCCCACCCGACGACGGACGTGTTCTTCGGCAAGGTCAGGTTCCCGGCGGCGGAGGCGGCGACCGTACTCCAGGGCTGGGCGGAGTACTTCCGGACCGCGCCCGAGGAGCTCACTTCGATCGCGGCCCTCGCCAACCCGTTCGCGGGCGGGCACGAGGCGCCGGTCGAGATCCACGTCGCGTACGACGGCGACGACGCCGTACTCGCGGCGCAGGCGATCGACCCTATCCGCAAGCTCGGCACGGTGATCGACGACGACATCGCGCTGAAGCCGTACGCCGACATCCTCGTGGACGGCGCGGTCCCGCCGCCCGGCATCCAGCTCGTCACCCGAAACGCCTTTGCGGACAAGGAATCCGTGCCCGACGTGCTGCGGATCCTGACCGAGATCGCGTCGTCGGAACGGTCGCCGGTCATCGCCATCCGCAGCATCGGCGGCGCGGTGTCACGAGTCGCCGACGACGCCACGGCGTACGCGCATCGCCAGGCGGAGTTGATGTTCGCGATCACCGCGATCGGGCCGGAGCCCGTGATCGCGGCCGGACGGCCGGGTCTGGACGCGATCTGGGCGAGGCTCGCGCCGCACGTCAACGGCGCGTACGCGAACTTCCTCTCCACGGCGACCGATGAGGATCTGGCGGCGATCTACCCGACCGAGACGTATCAGCGGCTCGCCGCGGTCAAGCGTCAGTACGACCCCGGCAACCTGTTCGCCGGCAACCACAACGTCCGGCCCGCGGCCTAGAACGGAGAACATTGTGAGCAAGGTTTGGTTCGTCACCGGTTCGTCGCGCGGCCTGGGGCGGAGCTTCGTCGAGGCCGCCCTCGCCCGCGGCGACCGGGTGGCCGCCACCGCCCGGAGCACCGCGGGCCTCGGGGATCTGATCGGCACATACGGCGACGCCGTACTGCCACTCGCGCTGGACGTGACCGACAAGGCCGCCGTCTTCGGCAGCGTGGAGCAGGCCAAGGAGTACTTCGGCCGGCTCGACGTGATCGTGAACAACGCGGGCTACGGCCTGTCCGGCGCGGTCGAGGAGCTGACCGAGCAAGATCTGCGCGACCAACTGGAGACGAACTTCTTCGGCCCGGTGTGGGTCGTCCAGGCCGCGCTCCCCCACCTGCGCGACCAGGGCGGCGGCCACATCATCCAGATCTCCTCGGTCGCCGGCCTCACCGGCTTCCCGACCGGTGGCGCCTACTGCGCGTCCAAGTGGGCCCTCGAAGGACTGAGCGAGGCTCTGGCCCAGGAGGTCGCCGGTTTCGGCGTCAAGGTCACCGTCGTCGAACCCGGCGGCTACGCGACCGAAGGCGCCACCGGCGCCGTCCTCTCCGGCCCCGACCCGCGGTACGACGAACTCCGCGAGATCTTCATGGCCTACGCCAAAACCCTCGACTACGGCGACCCAGCCGCCGCCGGCCGAGCCCTCCTGACCCTCGCCGACTCCGACAACCCACCCCTCCGAGTCTTCTTCGGCTCCCAGGGCTTCCCCATCGTCCACCAGGCCTACACCGACCGCCTCAAAACCTGGTCCGACTGGCAAGACCTAGCCTTGGAGGCCCACGGCCACTAACCCCCGGCCGGGTCGGTGATCCTGCCGACAGACGAGTGGGTGAGGTCAAGCGCTGCCATCCAACATCCACCACGGCGCCAGGCTGGTTGGCGTCAACGGATTGCCGGCGCTTGTCCTCATCCCTGACCACAGTTCACCCGCCCACCACGCCACCCCGTGACCCCCGATCCGCGGCCGCCGCCGGAGGTGGTGTCGTTTGGGCGGCGGCGGTGTCGTTTGGTTAGGCGGTTAGGTGTTTGGCGTAGGTGTCTGGGGACCAGCTGGCTGTGGTTTTGGTGGTGAGGTGGGCGCCTAGGCGGTCGTAGAAGCGGTAGCCGGCCTTGTTCTCCAGGCGGAGGCCCCAGCTGATGACCAGGCGGTCGGGGAGGGCGTGGCGGGCTAGTTCGAGCATGAGTTCGCGGCCGACGCCCGCGTCGCGGAAGGGTTCGCGGACGTAGAGGTCGTCGAGGGCGAGCTGGTCTCCGCCGACCCACAGGTACGGGCGGCGGAGGGACGAGACGTACCCCGCCGGCGTCCCGTCGATCTCGGCGACGAGGACGATCACGTCGTCCCGGCCGAGGAACCCTTGCCAGTCGTCGACAGTCGCCGTCACATACGCGAGCTGATCCTGGTACAACGCCAGCTCCTGCAGCATGGTCAGCACGACCTCGGCGTCCGAGGGCCGAGCGCGACGGATCTCAGTGGGCATGGACCGCTCCTGTCGAAGTCTTGAAGGTGGGTACGACGACCAACGCAAGGGCAGCCGCAAGAGCCCCAGTGATCGCCGCGAACGTGAACCCTCGAGTGAACCCAGTGCTCACCGTCCCGGCCAGACTGGCCGCCGCAACGCTGGACACCACAGCAACACCCAGCGACGCACCGAACTCATGGAACGTCGACAGCAGCCCGGACGCCAGCCCCGCCTCCCGGTAGTCGATCTGCGCGAACGTCGTCGTCGACGCGGCAACGAAGGCCGCACCGAGCCCGACGGTCCCGACAGTCATCCCGATGACGACCACGGCAGCGCCCTCCCAGATCGCGGGGAGAACCATCCCCACCGCGGCGATCACGAATCCGACCAACGCGACAGTACGAGCGCCGACGTGCCCCACGAGCTTCCCGGCCGTCTGAGCCCCGATGATCGCGGCCAGCGCGACCGGCAGGAACAACAGTCCGGTGCGTAGAGCGCCGTACCCCTTGAAGTGCTGCAGGTAGAACGACCCGAGGAAGAACGTCGAGATCATCAGCGCGGTCGCGACCAGGATCATGAAGATGCCTGCGGCAACGGGTCGGCGGGTCAGGATCCGCAGATCCATCAGCGGCGACCGAACGGTCCGCTGCACCAGCGCGAACACGCCGTACAGGGCAACCGCACCGACCAGCGTGCCGAGCGTCGCCACCGAGAGCCAGCCGCGGTCACCGGCGTTGATCAGCGCGTAGATCGCCGTACCGGTGCCGAGCGTGACCAGAAGAGCGCCCAGTACATCGAGCCGCCCCTGGCTCTCGGCCGGACGGTCGGCCGGCAGCATCCGGAGCAGGATCCCGAACACGATCAGGCCGATCGGCACGTTCACGTAGAACACCCATTGCCAGCCCGGACCGGCCGTCAGCAGACCACCGAGCAGTACGCCGATCGCCGAACCGCCGCCACCCATCGCGGACCAGATGCCGAGCGCCTTGTTCCGCTCGTCACCGTCGAAGGTCTTGGTCACCACCGACAGCGCGGCCGGGGACAGCATCGCGGCGCCGATGCCCTGCGCGACCCGACCGCCGAGCAGGAGCTCCGGACCGTTCGCCAACCCGGTCGCGAGCGAGGCCAACGTGAACACCATCAGGCCGGTCAGCACGACCCGACGGGAGCCGAACAGGTCGGCAGCCCGGCCGCCGAGCAGCATCAGGCCGCCGAACATCAGCGTGTACGCGCTGACCACCCAGGTCAGCGTCTCGCGCTGCAGCCCGAGGTCGGTCTCGATGTTCGGCAGCGCGATCGCCACCACGGTCACATCCAGGATCAGCATGAACTGCGCGACGGCGAGCAGCCCCAGCAGCCGCCACCGCTGAGGGTTTCGTTCTTCCATGATCGAATCCTTAAGTCGAACACTATTGTTCAGGTTATCTCAGCTACCATAACTCGTACAGCGGTGTTCGACAAGAGGAGTCATGGATGCCCGGAACGACCACCAAGGCCGGCAAAGCGGGCGGCAAACGGGCGGACGCGCAGCGCAACATCGCCGCGATCGTGGACGCGGCGACCGAGTGCCTGACCCGCGATCCAGCCGCGAGTACGAGCGAGATCGCGAAAGCAGCCGGCGTCGGACGGGTCACGCTCTACGGGCACTTCCCGTCCCGGGCCGACCTCGTCGACGCGGTCTTCGTGCACGCCATCGAGAGCGGTGAGGAGACGCTCGGTCAGGTCGATCTGAGCGGTGACCCGCGCGAGGCGCTGGCCCGGCTGATCGAGTCGAGCTGGCACCTGGTCGACCGGTACCGGTCACTCCTGATCGCGGCCCAGGACGCGCTCCCGCCCGGCCGTGTGCGGGAGCTGCACGCGGACCCGATGGCGCGGGTCGAGCGACTGCTCGAGCGCGGCCGGAAGGACAAGGTGTTCCGGACCGACCTGCCCACGTCGTGGCTGGTCAGCGTGATGCACAACGTGATGCACGGCGCGGCCGGCGAGATCCTCGGCGGCCGCCTCACCCCCGACAAGGCCGCCGGCTACATCACCGCGACTCTCCTGGCCGCTTTCACCCCACCGGGCGAGCCGGTGCGCTAGCGGCTACTCCAGCCAGATGGTTTCGAAGGTCGGGTTGGCGTGGATGTGCACGGCCTCGTAGCCACCGGGGCCGGTGCGGAACTTGTGCGGGGTGTCGGCGGGGACGACGAGGATCTGGCCGGCCTTGCCGACGATCTCCTCGGTGCCGACCGTGAACGTCGCCGTACCGCGCCGGATGATGAAGGTCTCGGCGTACGGATGCTTGTGGAGGCGTGGGCCGACGCCCTCCTGCGTGGTGGACTCGAGGATCAGCGAGACGCCCGCACCACCCGGGAGCTCGGTGTAGTTCTCGGTCCACTCCTCGCCGTCGTCCCGCCCGTCGGCCCGGTTGATCACCGCGGCGCCGGAGTTCGCGATCTCGGTCATGAGCACCCTCCCTCGGTCTGCCTGTCACGGTAGCCTCGCAAAGGGTCCTTTCACATTCCTTTCATTCGCCCGGCGATCGGGGCGAGCACGGCGACGACGACAGCGAGTACGGCGACGCTGCCGAGCGCGACCGGCAACGACCAGGCCGAGGACGCGGCCCCGACCGCGGGCGGACCGAGCAGGAATCCCAGGTAGGCGAGCGCGCACAATCGCAGGGAGGATTGCGCCCCAGGATCCCCGGAACAGTCCGAACGCACCGAACCCCGCAAGCATGCGCTCAAGCCTAGGAGCGCTTGCGGTCCAGGGGGTTGTGGTTCAGGGGCAGGCGCATGCCGAGGCGCCAGAGGAGGGCCGCGCGGGAGTTGGGGCGTTCGGTGGACTCGCGGCGCATCGCGGTCGCGAAGCAGGCGGGGAATCCGGCGCGCGGATACCTGTCGACGACCTCGCGGATCGTCCGCCGCGGCAGGTCGCCTGATCGAGTCCCGGCGACGTCGAGATGGGCGCCGGCCTGGAGGAGGCGGGCCTCGGGTCCGCCGCTGGGGTGGATGTTCATGTGGAGCGCGATCGCTGTGGCGACCTCGTCGGCGTACTGTGCCGCGCCGAGCCCGACGAGCGTCGTACGCGCGACTTCGCCGCCGTGAACCGCGAAACAGCCGGCCGACTCGTCCGGGCGGAAGCGGTCGGTCAGTGCGATGTCGTGCAGGAGGGACGCGAGGTAGAGGAGTTCGCCGTCCGGCGTGATGCCGTCGCGGGTGCCGAGCAGGTCGGCCCACAACCACGTCCGAAGGCAGTGGCCGAGGAGCGGTTGCGGGTACGACGAAGTGGTGAGCTCGAGCACGTCCCGGGTGAGCGGGGTGTCCGGCGGCTCGCGGTCGGTCAGGAGTACCGGCGTACGCGGGCCGTCCGTCAGGGTCGCGCGGATCAGGCTGGGCAGGCCGGTGAGTTGGGCCAGGACCGCCTGCCGCGCGAAGTGCAGTTTGGCGCGGCGATCGAGCTCGCCGGGTTTCATCCGACCTGTTCGACCGAGGCCGCGTGGCGTTCGGCGAGGTTGTGGTAGACGGCGGCGTTGTGGTCGACGAACAGCTTGGCGGTGCCTTCGAGCGGGACGATCTTCTTGGCCGGGCTGCCCATCGCGACCGACTCCGGCGGAATCACCGCGCCGGGCGTCACGGTCGACCCGGCGGCAACCAGCGCGCGCTTCCCGACCACGGCACCGTCGAGCACGATCGCGCCGTTCCCCACCAGCGCCTGCTCGCCGATCGTGCAGTCGTGCACCAGGCACTGATGGCCGACGGTCGCGTTCGGCCCGATCTCACACCCGTTGTGGCCGACGTGGATGACGGTGTTGTCCTGGATGTTCGCCCCGGCCCGGATCGTGATCGTGCCGAGGTCGGCCCGGATCACCGCGCCGTACCAGATCGACACCCCCGCCTCGACGACCACATCCCCCACCAACGTCGCAGTCGGCGCCACCCAAGCATCCGGATGCACCGAAGGACTCTTCCCCTCAAACGAAAACAACGGCATACCGGGCACCCTATTCGCGGACGCCCACCCCTCACCAACCCCACGCAGCCGGATCCGCTCACGTTCAGAGGCCCACCACCGACGATCCACGGGAGTTGATGAGTGGCACAGGTCCGCGACCGACGGCGGGCGCCAACCCCGGCCCCGCGGACGGGTGCCCTATTGGGTCCGCCTCACAACAGGTGCCCCGCCGGACAGCAGCCGCCGGATCCCCGGCCGCATGCGACGAAGGAGCACGCAAACGCGGGCGGCAGCCCGCAGAACGCCGGGCGGTAGCCCGGCTGGGCGCGAGCGGCAGCCCGCAAGGAAGCCTCGGGTGGGTGGGAGCGCGCGACGAAGGAGTGGCCGCGTAGCGCGCGTGGGGAGGACACGCGTGGGAAGGAACTACGTTCGCCAGTGGTAGCGGCGTTCGGGGCGGCCGGTGGTGCCGTAGCGGAGGGCTACGGAGGCTTGTCCCCGGGTGCAGAAGAATTCGAGGTAGCGGCGGGCGCTGACGCGGGAGATGCCGACCTTCTCGGCGCACTCGGCGGCGGACAGGTTGCGTTCGGCGGCGCGGAGGGCCGCGGCCACCAGGTCCGCGGTCTCCTGGCTCAGCCCCTTCGGCAACCGGCTCACAGCAGAAGACCCGGTCGGACCGAGCACGCGGTCGACGTCGGCCTGGCTGGTGACCTGATCGGGCACGCTCGCCCGCCGTCGCGCGTACTCCTGCAACCGCGAGCGCAGATCCTCGAACCCGAAGGGCTTCAGCAGATAATTCACGACTCCTTGCCGGACAGCACCCCGCACGGCGTCCGCCTCGCGCGCGGCCGTGATCACGAGGATGTCGCAGTCCGGCTGCTCGGCCCGCATCCGCGCGATCAGGTCCAGTCCGAACACATCCGGCAGGTAGAGATCGAGCAGCACCAGATCCGGTCGCAGGTCCCGGATCGCATCCAGCGCCTGCGACCCGGAGTTCGCCGTACCGACGACTTCGAACCCGTCGACCCGGTCGACGAACCCGCGGTGGATGCGCGCGACCATGAAGTCGTCGTCGACGACCAGGACCGTGATCATCGGGCTCCCTCGGGCAGGCGCTGGACGGACATCCGGGCGACGAACGCGGCGCCGCCGTCCTCGAGGTTGGTGACGGCGACCTCGCCGCCGCGCCGGCGGCAGACCAGGCGGGTCATCGCCAGCCCGATCCCGCGTTCGCCCTCGGCCGCGGCCTTGGTGGTGAACCCGTGCGCGAACACCTCCTGCGCGAGCTCGGGCGCGACGCCGGGACCGGAGTCGCGGACCACGATCTCGACGCTGGTAGCGTCCTGCCGCAGTTCGACCTCGACCCAGGCGGGCGACAGCGGCGTCCCGGACTGGGCGGCGGCGTCGATCGCGTTGTCGACGAGGTTGCCGACCACGGTCGCGACGTCGGCGGACAGCGACGGGTCGAGCCGGAGCAGCGTGGTGCGTTCGGACACCCGGAGCTCGACGCGGCGTTCGGCCGCGACCGAGGATTTCGCCATCAGCAGGGCGGCGACCGCGGTGTCGTGGACCCGCCGGGTCACGGTCAGGTCGAGCGACTCACGGTACCGATTCAGGGCGCCGACGTACGTGACGACCTCGTCGTACTCCCCGATCTGGATCAGCCCGGAGATCGTGTGCAACTGGTTCGCGAACTCGTGGGTCTGCGCCCGCAACAACTCCGTCGAACTCCGGAACGACCCCAGCTCCCGCTCGAGCTGCGCCAGCTCGGTCCGGTCCCGGAGCGTGGTCACGGATCCGAGCGACCGCCCGTCCTTCAGCACATCCATCCGGTTCATCACCAGCACCCGACCACGCCGTACGACGACCGCGTCGCGGGCCTCGTCCTCCCCGGCCAGCACCTCCCGCAGGCGGCCTTCGATCCCGAGCTCGCGCAGGCTCTTGCCGACCGCGTCCTCCGGCAGGTCGAGCAACCGCCGGCCGACGTCGTTCACCAGCGTCACCCGCAGATGCGGGTCCAAGGCAACAACTCCTTCCGCGAGCCCGTACAGCATCGCCTCGCGGTGCTCGGCCAGCCCGGCGATCTCCCGCGGCTCGAGCCCGAGCGTCTGCCGTTTGATCCGCCGGGCGAGCAGCCACGACCCGAGCAGCCCGAGTACGCACGCGATCCCGAGATAGATCGCCAGGTACGACGATGCGCCGCGAAGCCGCTGCCAGACCGACGGAGCCCGCTCGCCGACCATCACCGTGCCGATCTGGTTGCCGAGCGACCCGTTCGGCCGGTTGTTCCCGTCCGTGCCCTGGCTCAGCACCGGGACCTGCGAGACCAGCTCCTTCGCGCCGTCCACCCGCAGCTCGCCGGACCAGCCGCGCCCCTGCGCGACGCGCGGATCCCCGAGCGTGAGAGCGCTCCCGATCAGCGTCGGGTTGGTTGCCGCGATCACCCGTCCGCCGGCGTCGGCGACCGTGATCGAGGTGACGCCGGACTGGGCCAGGCTGGTCTGCAGCGAGGGGGCCAGCATCTCCGCGGGTGCCGGGTTCTGGATGCCGAACCGCAGCGCCGGGCTGCTGGAGAGCTGCTCGGCCAGCAGGGTCACCCGGCGGCCCTCGACCCGGTTGAAGGTGGCGGCGGACTGGGCGAGCGAGACCGCGGCGACGGCGACCAGCACCACCACCACGATCGCCAGCTGCAGCACCAGCAGCTGACCGGCCAGGGTCGGCCGCCTACCCAGTTTCAACGCCATGCCGCATGATCACCGGGTTGTGGGCCCGAGGGCCACCCTTCGCCCGCATTCCGCCGTGACCACAATGAACTCAACCTCCGCTGCGGCCACAACGCAGACGCCTCACCCGAGACAGGGCCACGATCGTCGCCACCTGAACCCCTGTCTCCGAAAGGACTCCGCCGATGAGGTCTAGGCCGATGCTCTTGGTCACCACGGCGATACTCGCCCTGGTCAGTGCGACCGCCTGCGGCGCGACCGCGGACAAGAAGGACGCCACCGGTACGGGCGACAGCGGCAAGCCGGCCACCGGCCTGCGGCTGATGGTGCCGAACACGGCCGGCGGCGGGTACGACACCACCGCCCGGGTCGCCGCGAAGGTGATGGACGACGCCAAGATCGCGACCGGCGTGCAGGTCTTCAACCTGCCCGGCGCCGGTGGCACGGTCGGCCTGCAGCGGACCGTGAACGAGAAGGGCAACGGCAAGCTCGCCCTGCAGATGGGCCTCGGCGTGGTCGGGGCGACGTACACCTCGAAGTCGAAGGCGACGCTGACCCAGACGACCCCGCTGGCCAAGCTGATCGAGGAGGCCGGGGCGATCGTCGTACCGAAGGACTCGCCGTACAAGACGATCGGCGACCTGGTCACGGCCTGGAAGGCGAACCCGAAGGGGCTCGCGGTCGGCGGCGGCTCGTCGCCCGGTGGCCCGGACCACCTGCTGCCGATGCAGCTCGCGCAGGCGGTCGGCATCAACCCGAAGGACGTCAACTTCGTCTCGTACGACGGCGGCGGCGAACTGCTGCCCGCGCTGCTCGGCAGCAAGATCGCCTTCGGGGCCAGCGGGTTCGGCGAGTTCCTGGACCAGGTGCAGAGTGGCCAGGTCCGGGTTCTCGCGGTGACCAGCGAGCAGCCGGTCGAGGCGCTGAAGGACGTGCCGACGCTGAAGTCGTCCGGGATCGACCTGGTCTTCACCAACTGGCGGGGGATCGTCGCGCCGCCGGAGATCAGCGCCGAGGACAAGAAGGTCTGGATCGACGCGCTGACCAAGATGCACGACTCGGCGGAGTGGAAGGCCGAGCTGACCAAGCACGGCTGGACCGACGCGTTCGTCACCGGTGACGAGTTCGGGACGTTCCTGACCGACCAGGACAAGGCGGTCGCGGACATCCTGACCAAGCTGGGGCTGGCGGCATGAGCGAGCGGAGCGAGCTCATCATCAAGCACAGCGCATCTCGCGTCTCATCCGCGCCCGGAGCGAAGCGAGGACGTGGATGAGCACCGCCGAGGCTCGGGTCGAGACTCGGCGGGATCGGGCGCAGTACGGCGTGTGTGCGTTCCTGGCGGTCGTCGGTGTTCTGGTGATCACCGACGCCGCCCGGCTCCGGCACATTGCCAACAGCAACGACCCGATCGGGCCGAAGCCGGTCCCGATCGTGCTCGGCGCGCTCCTGCTGCTGATCGCGATCCTGTACGCCCTCGACGTCGCCCGCGGTGGCACCGGAGAGGCCGAGGGCGGTGAGGACATCGACCCGACCTCACCGGTGGACTGGCGCACGGTGCTGCTGCTGATCGGCGCGTTCGTGGTCAACCTGGCGCTGATCGAGCCGCTGGGCTGGGTGATCAGCGGCGGCCTGCTGTTCTGGGGTTCGGCGTACGCACTCGGCAGCCGGCACCACATCCGTAATCTGTTCATCGCGGCCGCGCTGTCGTTGACGACGTTCTACGCGTTCGCGATCGGCCTCGGTGTGAATCTCCCGGCCGGCGTACTGCAAGGGATCTTGTGATGGACCTCCTGAACGGCTTCGCCGATGTCCTGACCCCACTCAACCTGCTCCTCGCCCTGCTGGGTGTCACCGTCGGTACGGCGGTCGGCGTCCTGCCCGGCATCGGCCCGGCGATGACGGTCGCGCTGCTGCTGCCGATCACCTACGGGCTGGAGCCCGTGCAGGCGTTCATCATGTTCGCCGGCATCTTCTACGGCGGCATGTACGGCGGCTCCACGACGTCGATCCTGCTCAACACACCAGGCGAATCGTCGTCGGTGGTGACGGCGATCGAGGGCAACAAGATGGCCCGGGCCGGCCGAGCCGCCCAGGCACTGGCGACCGCCGCGATCGGGTCCTTCGTGGCCGGCACGATCGGGACCCTGCTGCTGGTGCTGGTGGCGCCGCAGGTGGTGAAGTTCGCGATCAGCCTGGGCGCGCCGGACTACCTGGCGATCATGTTGCTCGCGTTCGCCGGCGCGACGTCCGTACTCGGCTCGTCCCGGATCCGCGGGTTCGCCGCGCTGCTGCTCGGGCTGGTGATCGGCCTGGTCGGGATCGACAAGGTCACCGGTCAGGAACGGCTCACCTTCGGCATCCCGCAGCTTGCCGACGGCATCGATGTCGTCGTGGTTGCCGTTGGCATCTTCGCGGTCGGCGAGGCGCTCTGGGTGGCCGCGCATCTGCGCCGCAACCCGGGCACGGTGATCCCGGTCGGCCGGCCGTGGATGGGGCGCTCGGACTGGCGTCGCTCGTGGAAACCGTGGCTGCGCGGGACGGCGTACGGGTTCCCGATCGGGGCGTTGCCGGCCGGCGGCGCGGAGATCCCGACGTTCCTCTCCTACGCGACGGAGAAGAAGCTCTCCAAGCACCCGGAGGAGTTCGGGCACGGCGCGATCGAGGGCGTCGCGGGGCCGGAGGCGGCCAACAATGCCTCGGCCGCAGGGACTTTGGTGCCGATGCTGGCCCTCGGGCTGCCGACCAACGCGACGGCGGCGGTGATGCTCGCGGCGTTCACGTCGTACGGGATCCAGCCCGGTCCGCTGCTGTTCCAGCGCGAGCCGAAGTTGGTCTGGGCGCTGATCGCCAGCCTGTTCATCGGCAACCTGATGCTGCTCCTGCTCAACCTGCCGCTCGCGCCGGCCTGGGCGAAGCTCCTGCAGATCCCTCGTCCGTACCTGTACGCCGGGATCATCTTCTTCGCCTCGATGGGCGCGTACGCCGTCAACGCGCAGCCGCTCGATCTCCTGCTGCTCCTGCTGCTGGGCCTGCTCGGGTTCGCGATGCGCCGGTTCGGCCTGCCGGTGCTGCCGCTGATCATCGGCGTCATCCTCGGCCCGATCGCCGAACGCCAGGCCCGGATGTCGCTGCAGCTGTCCAACGGCGACGCGTCCGGCCTGATCGGCGGTCCGGTCGCCTACGTCATCTACGCCGTGATCCTGGCCATGCTGGCCTGGCCGCTGGTGCGGAAATATATGACGAAAGATGTCGTACATAGCGTCGCACAGTAGAACGGTGACTACTCGACCCGAACGTGCCTGGCTCGGTGTCGTGTCGGCGGAACACGCCCGGCGCGCCTCCGACGGCGGCTTCATCCAGCTCAACCACGGCAAGCGGTACGGCGTCGCCCGGCTCCGGGCCGGCGACGGGTTCGCGATCTACTCCCCGACCGACCGGCTCGGCGAGAAGGCACCGCTCCGGGCGTTCACCGCGCTCGGAGTGGTCGCCGACGCCGAGCCCTACCAGGCCGAGCCGATGTCGATGGGTGCCCACGGCATCGTTCGACCGTGGCGGCGCCGGGTCGAGTTCGACGCCGTACAGCCGGTTCCGCTCGCCGAGATCACCGCCGAACTGGAGCTGACCCGGCAGCCCAACTGGGGTTATCAGCTCCGCCGGGGGCTGGTGTCACTGAGTGCCCAAGATTTCCTGCTGCTGCGAACCGCGATGGCTCAGCGCTGACGATAGCCGTCCAGGAACGTCGCGATCCGGGTGACCGCTTCGTGCAACTGGTCCTTGTGCGGGAGCGTGACGATGCGGACGTGGTCCGGCTCCGGCCAGTTGAAGCCGGTGCCCTGGACGATCATGATCTTCTCGGCGCGGAGCAGGTCCAGCACGAACTGCCGGTCGTCGGTAATGCCGAAGACTTTCGGGTCGAGCCGCGGGAACACGTACAGCGCGCCCTTCGGCTTCACGCACGTCACCCCGGGGATCTGGGTCAGCAGGTCGTACGCCGTGTCGCGCTGAGCCATCAGCCGCCCGCCGGGCAGGACGAGATCCTTGATCGACTGGCGGCCGCCGAGCGCGGTGGCGACGGCGTGCTGCGCGGGCATGTTGGCGCACAACCGCATGTTCGACAGGATCGTCAGGCCTTCGAGATAGCTGGCCGCCTGATGCTTGGGACCGCTGACCGCGAGCCAGCCACAGCGGTAGCCGGCCACCCGGTACGCCTTGGACAGTCCGTTGAAGGTGAGCGTGAGTACGTCGGGGGCCAGTGAGGCGAGCGGGGTGTGCACGGCGTCGTCGTACAGGATCTTGTCGTAGATCTCGTCGGCGTAGATCAGCAGACCGTGCCGGCGGGCGATGTCGACCAGCGTCACCAGCAGGTCGTGGTCGTACACGGCGCCGGTCGGGTTGTTGGGGTTGATGACCACCAGCGCCTTGGTGCGATCGGTGATCTTCGCTTCGATATCGGCCGGGTCGGGCATCCAGTCGGACTGCTCGTCACAGCGGTAGTGCACCGGCGTACCCCCGGCGAGCGCGACGGCCGCGGTCCACAGCGGGTAGTCGGGCGCCGGGATCAGGACCTCGTCGCCGTCCTCGAGCAGCGCCTGCACGGCCATCTGGATCAGCTCGGAGACGCCGTTGCCGATGTAGATGTCGTCGATGTCGAGGTGCACGCCCGCGGGCTGGTAGTGCTGCACGATCGCCCGCCGCGCCGCCGGGAGGCCCTTCGCATCACCGTAACCGTGCGCGTCGGCGAGATTACGCACGATGTCCTCGAGGATCTCCGGCGGACACTCGAACCCGAACGGCGCCGGGTTGCCCGTGTTCAGCTTGAGGATCCGATGCCCCGCCGCCTCCAGCCGCTGCGCCTCCTCCAGCACCGGCCCCCGGATCTCGTAACAAACATTCGCAAGCTTCGAAGACTGCATCACCGACATGCCCGAAACCCTAACCTCGCAGGCTCACCCGTGCGCTTCGAGGACCGGCAGGTAGACCTCGTCGACGATCCCGGCGAGCCCCTGCGCGGTAGGTTCGGGCCATGGCGGCTGCTGGGGATGAGATCTCGGTGGAGGTTGCGCGGCGGATCGCGCTGACTGCGCAGGGGTTCGGGGAGCCGCGGCCGCGGCGGGCCGACGTACGGCAGGTGCGGAAGGCGATCGGGGCGGCGGGGGTGTTGCAGCTGGATTCGGTGAATGTGTTGTGCCGGTCGCACTACCTGCCGGTGTACGCACGGGTCGGGGACTACGCGCGGACGACGCTCGACCGGATGAGCTGGGGTGATGGGCGGGAGCTGTTCGAGTACTTCTGGGGACACAAGGCGGCCCTGCTGCCGTTGAGCTACTACCCGTTGCTGCGCTGGCGGATGCGGGCGGCGGAGCAGCAGGTCTGGGACCAGGAGCTCAGTCCGGACGTGACCGCGCCGTGGTCGGTCGTCGCGGGGATGCGGCGGCTGAGCGCCGAGAAACCCGGGTACGTCGACCAGGTGCTCGAGATGATCGCCGACCAGGGTCCGCTCACGGCGGGCGAGGCGAGTCCGGACGGCGTACGGCGGAAGCGGACCGATCCGGACCCGGATCCGAGCACCGGGCGGATGTGGAACTGGCAGGACGCGAAGATCGCGATCGAGTACCTGTTCTGTGCGGGCCGCGTGATGATCGCGGGACGCCGGAACTTCGAGCGGGTGTACGACCTCACCGAGCGCGTCCTGCCGCCCGACGTACTGTCCGCACCTGAGCTACCCGCCGACGAGGCCCGCCGCGAGCTGGTCCGCATCGCCGCTCGCGGTCTGGGCGTCGCCACCGCCCGCGAGCTCTGCGGCGCCGGCCAGGGCCACTTCTCGTTGCCCACAGCAACCGCCCGCCAGGTGATCGCCGAACTGGGCGAGGCCGGCGACCTCATCCCCGTCCGCGTCGAAGGCGTCTCCCAGCAGAGCTACCGCTGGCACGAGGCCAAGGACCGCCCCGTCGACGCCCGCACGCTCCTCTCCCCCTTCGACCCCCTGATCTGGAACCGCGACCGGACCCACCACCTGTTCGACTTCTTCTACCGCATCAGCATCTACACCCCCGCCCCGCAACGCATCCACGGCTACTACGTCCTCCCCTTCCTCCTCGGCGACCGCCTGGTAGCCCGAGTAGACCTCAAGTCCAACCGCCAATCCGCCACCCTCGAAGTCCCCACCCTCACCCCCGAACCCGACACCCCCGACTTCACCCAACCGCTAGCCACCGAACTCCAACTCCTAGCCGGTTGGCTCGGCCTCAACCACATCCAGATCACCGCCACAGGCCCAGCCGCGAAGGCACTCGTCAAGCAACTGACCTGATCTGGCGGACGAGGAGGCCGGCCAGGGCGGTGACGGCGGCGGCGAGGAGGTAGAGGACGGGGTAGCCGCCGGCGTGTTTGACGATGGGGGCGGCGATGGCGGGGGCGAGGACCTGGGGGAGGGAATTGGCGATGTTGATGACGCCGAGGTCCTTGGCGCGGTCGCGGGCGCTGGGGAGGACTTCGGTGAGCAGGGCGAAGTCGACGGACAGGTAGACGCCGAAGCCGGTGCCGAGGACGATCGCGCCGAGGACGGCGCCGGGCCAGGTCGGCCAGAGGGCGAGGATGACGCCGGCGACGGCCATCACCAGGCCGGAGCAGGTGACGAAGATCTTCCGCCGCGCGCTCCGGTCCGACCACCGGCCGAAGCCGATCGCGGTGCCCAGCACGCACACGCTGTAGATCGCGGTCAGGATCAGTACGCCGGTGTCCGCGTCCGCGATCCCGACCTCGTCCTGCAGGTAGTAGAAGAGGTACAGCGTGCCGAGCGCGTTCCCGACGTTGAACAGGAACCGTGTCAGCCACGCCCACCCGAAGTCCGGATACCGCCGCGGACTGATCCAGAACCCCCGCAGGAACGCCCGCACCACCAACGGAGGCGGCGGCGTCACCAGCGGAGCGTCGTGACTCCGCAGCAGATACGGTACGACGGACAGCAGCAGGAACCCGGCACACGCGACGTACCCGAGTCCGATGCCACCGGCAACAGTCGCCAGCGCGGTGCCGACCAGCGCACCCAGCACCTGCGAGATCGCGACCCATCCACCGACGACTCCACGCTGGTCGACCGGGACCCGGTCCGGCACCGTCGCCGTGATCGCGGCCAGCAACGCGTTGCCGAACAGCTGCATCAGACACCAGCCGACGATCATCAACGCGACCGCGCTCGCGCCGGCCAGGATCAGCAGCCCGACCGCGCCACCGACCGCGCCCGCCAGCACCCAGGGCGCCCGGCGTCCGCGCCGGGACGTGGTCCGGTCCGAGATCGCCCCGAACGCCGGGTTCGCGACCACCGAGACCGCCGCGCCGACACCCGTGACCAGACCGTAGATGAACTCCTTGTTGCCGGGGGCCACCGCCTCGGACTGTTTCGCGAGCACCACCTGGATCGGTCCGAGCCAGGCGGCGAACACCCCGACGTTCGCCAGTACGACGGCCGCGGTCCAGCCCGCGCGGACCCGGACCGTCGGCTCGGCGAACGCGGCCGGCACCACGCCCGGCTCGGGGATCATCCGCGGCTCTGCGCGATCAGGCCACGGAACCAGTGGTACGACGCTTTCGGCGTCCGCTCGAGCGTGCCGAAGTCGACGTGCACCAACCCGAACCGCTGCGAGTACCCGGCAGCCCACTCGAAGTTGTCCAGCAACGACCACTGGAAGTACCCGCGGACGTCGATGCCGTCATCCATCGCCGAACGCAACGACCGCAGATACCCGTCCAGGTAGTCGATCCGCCGCTGATCGGACACCACCCCATCGACCGGTTCGTCGTTGATCGCGCACCCGTTCTCGGTGATGTAGATCGGTGGCAGCCGATCGCCGTACCGATCCTTGAAGATGCGCAGGATCTCGCCGAAGGCGTCCGGCACCACCGGCCAACCGAAGTCAGTGGTCGGGAAGCCGGCGAGCTGACGGGGTTCAAAAGGTAGACCGGGAGGCAGCTGGATGCCGTCAGTCGCGGCGGTGTCGGCCTGGCCGGTGGCGGCGCCGACCGAGACCGGCGCGTAGTGGTTGATGCCGAAGAAGTCGAGCGGTGCCGAGATGATCGCCAGGTCGTCCTCGACGGGGCCGGGCATCGCGGCCTCGAAACCCGACGGATAGCTGCCGAGCAGCACAGGATCAGCGAACAACCAGTTGATCAGGTTGTCGTAGAGCGCGGCCGCTTCCTTGTCCTCCACGCTGTCGCTGGCCGGCCAGGTCGGCGCGTGGTTCGACGCGATACCAATGGATCCTGCCCCACCCGCCCGGAGAGCCTGAACCGCCCGGCCGTGGGCGAGCAGTTGGTGGTGCGCAACCGGCAGGGCATCGAAGAGCAACTGCTTTCCCGGAGCGTGCGCGCCGAGGGAGTAGCCCATCAACGTCAGGACCATCGGCTCGTTGATCGTGATCCACAGCGGCACGCGGTCGGCGAAGCGGGCGGCGAGCAACGAGGCGTAGTCCGCGAAGCGGTCCGCAATGGAGCGATCCAGCCACCCGCCCGCATCTTCGAGCGGCTGCGGGGTGTCCCAGTGGTACAGCGTCGGCGCCGGCTGGATCCCGGCGCCGAGCAGCGTGTCGATCAACCGGTCGTAGAAATCCAGGCCGGCCGCGTTCCCCGGCCCGGTCCCCGACGGCTGGATCCGCGGCCAGGAGAACGAGAACCGGTAGGTGTCCACTCCCAGCTCACGCATCAGCGCGACGTCCTCGGCGTACCGGTGGTAGTGGTCGCACGCGACCGCGCCGGTGTCGCCGTTCAGGATCCGGCCCGGCTCGCCGCAGAACGTGTCCCAGGTGGAGGGGCCGCGGCCGCCCTCGGCCACGGCGCCCTCGATCTGGTACGCCGACGTCGAGACCCCCCACCGGAACCCGGGCGGAAACGAGAGCTCAGCTGTCATGCGCATCATCCTCATCGGGTTTGGAATCCTGGACCAGCGGCGGCTCGACCTTCCGGACGATCACGGCCGTGCCGTACGCCGCCACCTCGCTCATCGTCTGCGCGATCTCGTTGCAGTCGAACCGCATCGCGAGGATCGCGTTGGCGCCCATCTGCTGCGCCATCTGGCACATCCGCATCACCGCGACGTGCCGTGACTCGGCCAGCATCTGGGTGTACTCCGGCACCTCACCGCCACCCAGCGAGCGGAAACTCGCGGTGAAGTTCGACCCGAAGTCGCGGCTCCGCACGGTCAGCCCGAAGACCTCGCCGAACACCTTCTCCGCCGTGTACCCGGGCAGGTCGTTCATCGTCGACACGAGCACCGGGTACGGCGAACCCTGCGGAGCGACATGCGGCGCGTAGCCCGGCGGCGGGCCCTGCTGGTACCCCTGCGGCGGCGCGTAGCCCGGCGGCGGACCCTGCTGGTAGCCCTGCTGCGGCGGGTACGGCTGGTTCGGGTTCGGAGGATAGTTCTGCGTCATGCCCTAATCATTGCCTCAGGACTTCGAGTTCGTAGAGGGAGTACCCGTACGACGTAGCCCGGGCAGTCCCCGTGACCCGCACATACCGGGCCGCGACGGCCCCGAACCGGACCACATCCTCGCCCCCGTCGCCGGTCGTCGTCGCGAACACCTGTTGCCAGTTCGTCCCGTCCCGCGAGACCTCCACGCGGTACGCCTTCCCGTACGCCGCCTCCCACCGCAGCACCACCCGCCGGATCGTCTGCTCGTTGCCGAGGTCAACCTTCAGCCACTGCGGATCGGACCAGTCGCTGGCCCACCGGGTGTCCAGCTTCCCGTCGACCGCCTGGGCCGGCGGCGAGTTGTACCAGCCCCGCTCGTAGCTGCTCGCGGTCGCCGTCTTCCCCACCGCGAGGTTGCTGACGTCGTCGCCCCGCCGCGCCGGGAACTCGACCACCTGCTGGTACGTCGGCCGGTTGACCCAGGCGATCCGGTCCTGCGTGATCCCGCCCATCGGCTGGTGCGCGATCTGGTCCGCGCAGAACTGGTTGCCTGCCGCACAGTCCGCGGTCGCCGGGTACGTCGTCGCCGCCGGCACTTTGGTTGCCGCCAGCAAAGAGTCGGTGAGGATCGACCGGCACGCGGCCAGCGCGCCACCGCCGCAGAACGTGACCGGCTGCGGCGTCTGCACCGGATCCCCGAGCACCTTGCGCAGGTCGCGCTGGACGAAACCCCACCACCCGCTCTGGAACGCGGAGCCCTGCGCACTCGGCCGCTCGTCGATCTTCAGGTTCGCCACCAGAGCGGCGTACAGGTCGGGACCGAGGTCCTTGAACTCGGCGGGGACCAGCAGCGGCCACCAGGCGTCGAGGATGCGGATCGCGTCAGCATGGTCGTACGTCGTCGACGACGCGTTCGGCGTCTTCCGGTGGCCACCGGCCTGCTGCCAGGCGGTCAGCTGGGCCACGGCGTCGGCGGCGGCCGGGTCCGTGATCGGCGCACTCTTCAGCACCCGGAGCAGGTACGGCAGCACCTGGTCGGCCCGGAGGTCGACCGTGGCCGCGTCCTCCATCGCCTCGACCAGCTTGCCACGGGTGAACTTCTGCCCGCTGCTGATGACCGCCTTGATCCGGTCGTCGAGCGGCTGACTGCGATAGACAGAGTTGTAGCCGAACTGGCCGTCCGACGCGGAGAATCCGGGCGCCTGCTTGTTGTTCCAGCTGGTGAGGTAGTCCTGGTTGACTACCTGCGGGTGTTGTGCGGGCGGCGTGTAGGTGGCCCGGTTGGTGTCGGTGTTCCAGCCCTGCCACTCGTACGAGCTCCAGGTCGGCAGGTTCGGGTCGGCGCCGGCCGCCCGGACCGGGTTGTCACCGGAGTTGAAGTACGCGATCGACGACTTGTCCGTGTAGAACCAGTTGAACGTGTAGCCGATGTTGGCGGCCGCCTTCTGGAAGTCCGCCGCCGAGTGGATCTTGTCGGGGTCGTTGAACTGCATGAACCCGAGCGCGGACCCGGCCTCGTTCCCGTACGTCGACCGGTTCTTGGTGAACAGCACCGGCTTGCCGCCGACCGTGCCGCGATGCGTGACGATCCCGTACTTGGTGCGCAGGGCAACCAGCGTGTACGACCCGGCCGGCTCGGACGAGCCGAGGCTGGCGTACCACTCGTTGTGCCGCTCGAGCCGCTCGATCGGGACACACTGGCCGCGGAACTCGTAGTACTGCGAGTTCTTCGTCGGCGTCCCGCCGCCCGGCTCGCACAGCGGTACGGCGAAGGTGTCGGTGATGTCCTGCCCGGCCGAGGTCGCGCTCCACGAGTAGTCGGGGCCGCGGCCGATCAAGGTGTAGAAGTTGAGCCCGGCGAAGGCGATCCCGCGCGAGCTGACGCCGGGTCCTTGGAGCTCTTGACGCATCAGCAGTTGGGGAGCGAAGTACCCGGTCTGCGGACCGTAGACGGCGACCGGGTTGCCGCTGACGGTGTGTGCGCCGGAGACGAGCAGCGCGTTCGACATGCCCTTCTTGCCGAAGCCCTCGGGGAACAGACCGTCGTCGAAGATCCCGCGCAGCCCTTCCGAGCCCTTCGGCGCAGGTTTCGCGGCGGCCTTCGCGTTGACGGTCTGGTTGATGACCTCGGGCTCGGGTGTGACCGATCCACGGTCCGGCAACGCGCGGCCGGCCGGGTTCGGACCGGTCGTGCCGTACGGGAACGTCGTGCCGTTGTGCACCGTCGTACTGGCTTCCGGGTCGTTCTGCGAGCGGAACGACTCCCACACCTTGGTGCCCTGGGCAACGCCGTACTTCGCCTGGGCCTCGAGCAACGCCAATGCCGACTGGACCTCCTGGCCGCCGCCGGTGCCGAAGATGCCGGCGACCACAGCCGCCGTGGCGACCACGTCGGTCACCTTCCACGGTTGTGTCGGCCAGTCCAGACCGAGAGCGACGTACTCACCGGGATAGGCGATGCCGACGGTGTTGATGTAGTTGTTGACGCCATCCACCCAGGCCTGGATGTCCTGCTGCATCTTCACGCCGTCGGCGCCGTACAACTCGTCGGCGTCGTCGTACTGCCGCTGCAGATCGGCCTCCGTGTACGGCGCGGTCCGCCAGAACTCCTGCTCGAACGCACGATTGGCCGGCGCACCGCCCGCGAACGGGGTCAGCCGGCCACGCCCGAGGTGCCGGAACACGTCCATCACGAACAGCCGGTCCTGCGCTCCGGCGTACCCGGCGCCGAACATGACGCCCTGCCGGGTGGTGCCGGTGATGTGCGGGATGCCGCGCGACTTGTCCCGCACGATCGTCACGTCCGCGCGCGGGTGGATCGTGCTCGCGACGTCG
This sequence comes from Kribbella sp. NPDC048837, assembly GCF_055586945.1. Taxonomy (NCBI): domain Bacteria; kingdom Bacillati; phylum Actinomycetota; class Actinomycetes; order Propionibacteriales; family Kribbellaceae; genus Kribbella; species Kribbella sp. NPDC048837. The sequence goes on along the minus strand of NZ_JBVJHF010000002.1, from coordinate 958,255 downwards.
GCCGCCTTCACCCCGAACGACGAGTCGTCGTAGTACGGCGCGAGGCCGTCGTCGGTGATGCCCTGGGAGCTCCAGACCAGGTCCTGGTACGGCTTCACGGTGTCGCTGAAGTGCGCCGGTCTGATCCCGAACGCCTTGAAAGCAAGGAGATCCGTGAAGGTCGCGTTGCCGTTCTGCCCGGGCGGCAGGATGTCCCGGCACTGCCCGACGCAGTAGTCGGCCGGCGTCGCGAGTGCCGCTTGCGGCGCTGCCTGGGTGGGTGCCGGCAGGGCGGCCAGTAGGGCGGTGACGGCAACGGCGGCGAGGGTGGTCCGAAGGCGGGATCGGGGTGCGGGGCGGGGCACGGATTCCTCCCTTGGTCGGGTGAAAATGAGAATGACTCACCAGTAGCTTCGGGTCAAGACTTCGGATCGGCCCAGGTACTGTCCAAGTACTGACAGTGACTACTACTGTGAGCAGCACCATGAGCATCCATGAGCGTTACCGGTTGAGTGTGGTGATCAACGCCAGGGGGACGTCTACCCCGCTGGGGGTGTCCCGCAGTTCCGACGGGGTGGCGGCGGCTGTCGCACAGGCACTACCCGAGTTCTTCGTGATGGACGAGCTGGGCGATCGCGCCAGCGAGGCCATCGCCCAAGTGACCGGCGCGCAGGCGGGCGCCGTCGTGCACTGCACCGCGGCCGGGATCACCCTCGCCGTCGCGGCCACCATGACCGGCGGCGACCCGCGCCGGATCGCGGCGTTGCCGGACGCAACGGACATGCACCACCGGGTCGTGATGCCGGCCTGCCACGTGGTCGACTACGGCCACTCCAACCTGCAGGGCATCCGGCTGGCCGGCGCCCGGGTCGACCTGGCCGGCGACGAAACCCGTTGTGGTGTTGACGATCTGGAGGAGGAGCTCGACGGCCCGGACGTCAGTTGCCTCTTCCTCGTATCCTCCCGGCTGACGCAGGGCGAGCCGCTCGACCTCGTCGCCGCCGTACGGGCCGCGCACCGCCGCGGGGTCCCGGCGATCATCGACGCCGCCGCCCAGTTCCCGCGGATCGCGGACCTGGTGGCGACCGGCGCGGACCTGGTGCTGGTCAGCGGGCAGAAGTACCTCGGCTCCCCCACCGCCGGCCTGATCGCGGGCTCCTGGCCGCTGGTCCAGGCCGTCCGCGCGCAGGAGAAGGGCATCGGCCGGGTGATGAAGCCGACCAAGGAGGCGATCATCGGCGTCATCGCGGCCCTGGAGGAGTGGCAGGCCTTCGACCGGATGAAGTGGGAGGCCGACGAGCTGTCCAAGGTGGTCGCGTTCGCCGCCGCGGCCGAGCGCATCCCCGAGGTCTCGGCCGAGGTGGTCCCGGATCCGACCGGCTTGCAGGTGTCGCGCGTACTGCTGAAGGTTCCGGACGCGAAGCGCGTCGCCACCGAGCTCGAAGCCGGGTCGCCGCCGATCTACGTGATGACCGACCGGGTCGCCGACGACGAACTGATGCTCGAGCTCGTCCCGCTGGACGCGGACGAGATCGCCACCGTCGTGGCCAGGCTCTGGGCGGTCCTTACCTAAGCGAAAGGCCCGGTTTCCCTTGTTTTGCGGGAAACCGGGCCTTCGCGTTACTCAGTGCTGGTAGGACTTCCGGTCGGTACGACGGGGTCCGTTGCTGCCGCGGTTGCCGGGACGGCTGCTGCCGTACCGCTTGCCGCCGCCCTTGTTGAAGCGCTGCGGCTTCGGAGCCGGCAGCTTCACCGGGTACCCGGACGGCTTGGTGCCGCCGGTCAGCTCGGTGACGAGCTCGTCACCCGGACGGGCACGAACCGGCTCGGCCTTGACGCCGGCGGTCTCGGCCATCCGCATCATCCCGCGCCGCTGGTGCGGCAGAACGAGCGTGACGACGGCGCCCTTGCCACCGGCCCGCGCCGTACGACCGGCGCGGTGCAGGTAGTCCTTGTGCTCGGCCGGCGGGTCGGCCTGAACCACCAGGCCGACGTCGTCGACGTGGATGCCACGGGCGGCGACATCCGTTGCCACGAGCACCGGCACGGAACCGTCCTTGAACTGGTCCAGCGTCCGGTTGCGGACACCCTGGGTCAGACCGCCGTGCAGCGCCGCGGCCATCACGCCACGGTCGCGCAGCTGGGTGGCGATGCGGTCCGCGCCCAGCTTGGTGCGGACGAACACGATGGTCCGGCCGTCCCGGCTGGCGAGCTCGGCGGTGAGGCTCTGCTTGTGGCCCGGCTCGATCACCAGCAGGTGGTGCTCCATCGTGCTCACCGAGGCCTGGCCGGACTCGGTCGAGTGCTGCACCGGGTCCTTCAGGTAGGTCCTCACGATCTTGTCGACGTCGTTGTCCAGCGTCGCCGAGAACAGCAGTCGCTGACCCTCCGGCGGCGTCATGTCCAGCAGCGTGGTGACGGCCGGCATGAAGCCCATGTCGCACATGTGGTCGGCCTCGTCGAGGACCGCGATCTCCACGGCACCCAGGTCGGCCGCGCCCTGCTCGCACAGGTCGATCAACCGGCCGGGGGTGGCGATCAGCAGGTCGACGCCGCGGCGCAGCGACTCGATCTGCTTCGGGTACGGCAGGCCGCCGGCGATCAGCTTGAGCGACACGTTCATCACGTGCGCCAGCGGCTCGAGCGCGTCGTGCACCTGCATCGCGAGCTCACGCGTCGGGACCAGGACCACGCCCCGCGGACGGCGGGACTCGGTGTGGCCGCCGGCCAGCCGCATCAGCGTCGGCAGGCCGAAGCCCAGGGTCTTGCCGGAACCGGTCTGACCGCGGCCGAGGACGTCCCGGCCGGCCAGCGCGTCCGGGATGGTCGCCGCCTGGATCGGGAACGGGGTGGTGATCCCGTCCCGCGCCAGCCGCTGCACCAGCCGCGGCGCCAGCCCGAGGGCGGCGAACTGGTTGTCCTCAGCAACAGTCCCCAGGTCCACCGGCTCGTCCCGCCGGGTCTCCTGGGACGACGGCCGCTCGCGGCGCTCGTACTGCTTGTCGTCCCGGTTGAAGCGCGGACGCTCCTCCCGCTCGAACCGCGGGCGGTCGTCCCGACGGAACGACGGCCGGTCGCCCCGGTCGTCACGCTTGTACTGCGGCCGGTCGCCCCGGTCGTCGCGGTTGTACTGCGGCCGGTCGCCCCGGTCGTCGCGGTTGTACTGCGGGCGGTCGTCCCGACGGAACTGCGGCCGGTCCCCGCGGTCGTCACGGTTGAACTGCGGCCGGTCGCCACGGTCGTCACGGTTGTACTGCGGGCGGTCGTCGCGACGGAACGACGGGCGGTCGCCACGGTCATCGCGGCGGTCGGTCCGGTCGTAGCCGCGGTCGGTGCGGTCGTCGCGGTTGTACTGGGGGCGGTCGTCGCGGCGGGGCTGGTTCGTGCGCTCGGCGCGGTAGCCCTTCACCGGAGGCTTGGTGCGGGAGCCACGGTCGGAGTACTGGCTGGGGCCGCCGCGGCGCTCACCGCGGGCGGCGTCGTTGCGGACCTCACCGGTCGGCGCGGTCGACTCGGCGGCCATCCGCTCGCCGTACGACTGGGTCTGGAACTTCTTGTGCCGCGGCTTCTTGACCCGGCCGTCGGCCTGCTCGCCGCCGGAGTCGGGGTGGTCCTGGTGGTGCTGGGTCACGAATCTCTCTCTCAACGTCACGGACGATTGGCCGGATCGCAGCCGCACGCGAGCGCCGGTCATGAAAATGACCGGACGGAACGTGCTGAGCAGGAGACGGGCATCGACCTGCGGGTGCTATCGCGTTGCACCCATGTCGCCGGGGAACTTCAGCCGGATGCTGAAACCGACGGGTCGGAGCGCCTGGGAAAAACTCTGGTGACGCGACGCGCGCACCGACGCCGAAAAGTATACCCGACCGGGCGGCCGCTCCTGACCACTCGGCCGGCGGGCAGACCAGTTGCCCGACTGGTGTGCCCGGGCACCCGTGTCCAGCAGTTAAAGTTAGCTTGAGTTTCTGGTCCCCCGGCCTAGGGTGGCGGTATGGGAGAGGAGAACGTCCCCAGCAAGGAGCATTGGCTCTCGATCGGGGAGATCGCACATCGGTCCGGGGTGGCGGCATCGGCGTTGCGGTTCTACGAGGACCAGGGTCTGATCGACTCGCGGCGGACGGCCGGGAACCAGCGGCAGTACCAGCGCAGCACGTTGCGGCGGATCGCGTTCGTCCAGGCGGCCCAGCGGGTCGGCCTCGCGCTCGCCGAGATCAAGAACGCGCTCGACTCGCTGCCCGACGACCGGACACCGACCCGCGCGGACTGGAGCCGGTTGTCGAAGACGTGGCGAAGCCGGCTCGACGAGCGGATCTCCGAACTCGAGCGACTCCGCGACGACCTCGACAGCTGCATCGGCTGCGGCTGCCTCAGCCTCCAGCGCTGCAACCTCTACAACAAAGCCGACCGCCTGGCCGACCGAGGCCCCGGCGCCCGCCTCCTCAACGTAGGCATCCCCGGCGAGTAGCCCCCACCTGGTCATATCTGTGTGGTTATGGCAGGCATAGAACCGCCCGTGGGGTTCGCGGGTTATCCCCTGGGTTTTGGGTGATCCGGTGCGGAAGAGGCGGACTCTTGGCAGAGTCCGGAGGTAGCGAACGGTGATCCGCCCGTCGCTATCCGCCACCGATCCGGAGTGAGGCCCTCCATGTCGCATCGCCGTATCCTGAGTTCGCTCGCGGGGCTTGCCGCCGCGGCCCTGGCCGTTCCCGCGTTCGCCGCCGCGTCCCCCACCGCCTCGGCACCGGCCACCGACTCGTCCGTCTCGACCGCCGCCACGCGTGCGGCGTACATCGGTTCCCCGCAGGACGAGGCCGCCACCAAGGCGTTCTACGACGCCGTGATGAAGTCCGCCCGCGCGAAGCTGGCGCAGCAGGCCAAGTCCGGCCGGAAGGCCGCCGCCGTCACCGTGACGTACGCCGTCGACGCGCCGAGCTTCCAGTCCCAGATCAACTCGAGCACCCAGATCTGGAACTCCTCGGTCAGCAACGTCCGCCTGGTCGAGGGCAGCAACTACGACTTCTACTACACCGAGGGCAACGACCCGCGCGGCTCGTACGCGTCCACCGACGGCCATGGCAGCGGGTACATCTTCCTCGACTACGCCCAAGCGCAGCAGTACGACCCGACCCGGATCACCGCCCACGAGACCGGCCACGTGCTCGGCCTACCGGACCACTACTCCGGCCCCTGCTCCGAGCTGATGTCCGGCGGCGGCCCCGGCCCGTCCTGCACCAACCCGTACCCGGACGCCACCGAGCGCTCCAAGGTGAACGCCCTCTGGGCCAACGGCAAGACCAGCCTGCCGTCGGCGGCCTTCCACCTCTCCAAGTAACCCCCAGGCCTCCGGCCCGGTACCCGCCCGGCAGGGGACGGGTTTCCGGGCCGGAGCTCGTACTCTGACCGCATGCGGAGACGGCTGGGGATCTGGGGCGGCGCGGCAGTCTGCTGTGCGGGCCTCACCAGCTGCACCGTCCCACCGGGCGGAGTCGTCGGCGTGACAGTGGACGCTCGGGGCGCGGCGGTGATCGTGATCCAGATGTGCGAGGGGCACATCGACGGCGCGACGCTGTACCGGGATGACAAGACGTTCGGCAAGTGGGAGGTCAGCTCCCCGGTGACCGGGTTCTCGCAGTTCGCCCTGGACACGGGCGGCAACGGCTGGACCGTGGTCGGGGAGCTCGAGGGACGGGACCCGGAGCAGCAGTACACGATCTACGGGTGGTCGATCGACAACAGCTGGTCGGCGACCCACCTCGACTTCAGTGACCGGGACCTGTCCGGCCTGAAGCCCGGCACCGTGCTCGTGCCGGAGCGCGAGCAGGAGGGAAACAGGTCCGAGTCCCTCGAGGACTTCAAGACGAAGACCTGCGAAGACTGGAGCTAGCGCGCCGGCCCGGTGGAGCCCCGTACGACGAGTTCCGGGCGGAAGAGGAACTCGGTGTGGGGGGTGGCGTGGCCGCGGACTTCTTCCAGGAGGGACTGGACGGCCGCCAGGGCCATGGACTGGACCGGCTGGCGGATCGTGGTCATGGGCGGGTCGGTGAACTCCATCATCGGGGCGTCGTCGTAGCCGACCACGGACACGTCGCCGGGGACGGAGAAGCCGCGCTGCCGGGCCGCGCGGATCACGCCGAGCGCCATCATGTCGGAGCCGCAGATGACCGCGCTGACCTGTGCGTCGAGCAATTGCTGGGCCGCCGCGGCGCCACCCTCGACGCCGAACATGCTGAGCGCGACCAGCGGGTCCAGCTCCTCGTCGGACACCCCGAGCTGCGCCTTCATCGAGATCCGGTACCCGGCCAGCTTGCGCTGCACCACGATGAACCGCTCCGGCCCGGACGCGAACCCGATCCGGCGGTGGCCGAGGGCAACCAAGTGCGAGACCGCCAGCTCCATCGCGGCGTACTCGTCCGACGACACGAACGGCGCCTCCACCTCGGGCAGCCAGCCGTTCACGAACACCACCGGCAACCGGCGCTCCACCAGCGCCTGGTACCGGGCGTGGTCGGCTCCGGTGTCCGCGTGCAGGCCGGAGACGAAGATGATCCCGGAGACGCCGCGCTCGAGCAGCATCTCGACGTACTCCTCCTCCGTCGCGCCCGACGGGGACTGTGTGCAGAGCACCGGCGTGAAGCCGCGCTGCGACAGCGCCGACTCGATCACCTGGGCGAAGGCCGGGAAGATCGGGTTGATCAGCTCCGGCATCACCAGCCCGATCAGCCCCGCGGACCGCCGCCGCAACCGTGTCGGCCGTTCGAACCCGAGTACGTCGAGCGCCGTCAGGACGGACTGTTTGGTGTCGTCGGCCACCCCCGGCTTGCCGTTCAATACCCGCGAGACCGTCGCCTCACTGACCCCCGCCTTGGCCGCGATGTCCGCCAGCCGCGCTCTGCTGCTCACGCCCGGCACTGTACCCAGCGGACCGTTGACTTTGCAGCAAGATCCTGCAAGAACTTGCAGGCTGCGTGGATCTGTCCACAACGTGAACAGTACGGACACATCACACGCCGTACACCTTGTCAGGACGAGCGGGGCGGGCGAGGATGACTGCACCCCCGCCCGGGGGCCTTTACTCGGATCGTCCGGCACGTTCCTGCCGGTGAAGGAAGGTAATCGTCATGGCCACTGTGTCTTTCAAGTCGGCAACCCGGATCTACCCCGGTGGTGACACCCCCGCCGTCGACAAGCTCAACCTCGAGATCGAGGACGGCGAGTTCATGGTTCTCGTCGGCCCGTCGGGCTGCGGCAAGTCGACCTCGCTCCGGATGCTCGCCGGCCTCGAAGAGGTCAACGAGGGTTCCATCTACATCGGCGACCGCGACGTCACGCACCGTCCGCCGAAGGAGCGGGACATCGCGATGGTGTTCCAGAACTACGCGCTCTACCCGCACATGTCGGTCGCGGACAACATGGGCTTCGCCCTGAAGATGCAGGGTGTCTCCAAGGAGGACCGCGCCAAGCGGGTCATGGAGGCGGCCAAGCTGCTGGGCCTGGAGGAGTACCTCGAGCGCAAGCCGAAGGCGCTGTCCGGTGGTCAGCGTCAGCGTGTCGCCATGGGTCGCGCGATCGTGCGTAACCCGCAGGTCTTCCTGATGGACGAGCCGCTGTCGAACCTCGACGCCAAGCTGCGCGTGCAGACGCGTACCCAGATCGCCGAGCTGCAGCAGCGTCTCGGTGTCACCACGGTCTACGTCACGCACGACCAGGTCGAGGCCATGACGATGGGCGACCGGGTCGCCGTACTGAAGGACGGCCTGCTGCAGCAGGTCGACACCCCGCTGAACCTGTACGACCACCCGAAGAACAAGTTCGTCGCGGGCTTCATCGGTTCGCCGGCGATGAACCTGCTGACCGCGGACATCACCGAGGGCGGCGCGAAGCTGGGCGACTACGTCGTCCCGCTCGAGCGCAGCCTGCTGGCCAAGGCCGGCAGCGACAAGACGCTGACCCTGGGCGTCCGGCCGGAGGCCTTCAAGGTCGCCGACCAGGGCCTGCCGGTGCACGTCGCCGTGGTCGAGGAGCTCGGTGCCGACGCGTACCTGTACGGCACCGCCGAGCACAACAACGAGCACCAGCAGATCGTCGCCCGGATCGACGCCCGGATGCCGGTCGAGAAGGGTTCGACCATCCACCTGGCGGCGCTGCCGGACAAGCTGCACCTGTTCTCCACCTCCACCGAAGAGCGGCTGACCGCCTGATTCGGCAGTAGCAGTCCTACCGGCCCCGGGTGGTTCGTCCGCCCGGGGCCGGTCTGTCGTTCAGCCGGTCCGCGGGATCCATGTTGCTCTGCTTGAGCAGGTAGTGCGGGCGCTTCTTGGTCTCGTAGTAGATCCGGCCGATGTACTCGCCGATCACCCCGAGCATGACCATCTGCAGGCCGCCGAGGCCGGTGATCGCCGCGATCAGCGTGACGTAGCCCGGCATCTCCACGCCGTGCAGGACCGCGACCGCGATCACCCAGACGGCGTACCCGGCGGCGACCGCGGTGAGCAGCAGGCCGACCCAGATCGCCAGCCGCAGCGGCCGGTTGTTGAACGACAGCAGCCCGTCCAGCCCGTACTCCAGCAGCCGCCGGAACGTCCACCGGCTCTTGCGATCCGGCTGCTTCACGTTCTCGTACTCGAACAGGATCGACTCGAACCCGATCCAGGCGAACAGCCCCTTGGAGAACCGGTTGTACTCACCCAGCTCCAGCAGACCGTCCACCGCCCGCCGCGACAGCAGCCGGAAGTCGCCGACCCCGTCGACCAGTTCGACGTCGGCCCAGCGGTTGATCAGCCAGTAGTACGTCCGCGCGAACAGCGTCCGGGTGGCCGGGTCGCCGGTCCGGGACCGGCGGGCGATCACCTGGTCGAAGCCGCGCTCGTACTGCTCGAGCATCCGGCCGATCAGCTCCGGCGGGTGCTGCAGGTCGGCGTCCATGATCACCACCGCGTCGCCGCCGGCGTACCGCAGGCCGGCCAGCATCGCGGCCTCCTTGCCGAAGTTCCGGCTGAACGAGAGATAGCGGACCGAGTCGTCGGTGGCCGCCAACCCCACGAGGGCGTCGAGCGTCCCATCAGTGCTGCCGTCGTCGACGTACACGATCTCGTACGGCCGGCCGGTGGCGGCCAACTCACGGCTGAGCGCCTCGTGGAACCGGGAGACCACCTCGACCTCGTTGTAACAGGGCACCACTAGGCTCAGGCGCATCGTTGTGCTCATACGCACCATCCAGGGCGGGCAGAGAGGCGGACAGTGACTTCGGACGACAGCGCGGTACGACGGCGCCCGGCAGCGCTCCCCGCGCTCGTGGCCGGCGTGCTGGTGGCGGCGGTGTTCACCGCCTCCGGAATCATCCGCGGTACCTTTCCCTTCGGTTCACTGTCCCGCAGTACCAACGATCTTGGCACGCAGTACATCCCCTTCTTCGCCCATCTGTGGGACATCCTGCACGGTCAGGCCCAGGGCGACCTGTTGTTCAACTGGCAGAGCGCGTTCGGTGTCGGCTTCCTGGCCGACTACGGAGTCGTCCTCGGCAGTCCATTGTCTCTGCTGGTGGGTCTCTTCCCGCGCGACCAGATCGATCTGGCCGTCTACGTCATCACCGTCCTCAAACTCGCACTGGCCGCCGCGGCGATGGCGGTCCTCCTGGTCAAGATGCATCCGGGCCCCCGGTGGGTCGCGGCGATGCTCGGTGTGTCGTACGGCGTCTGCGGCTGGGCGATCGACGACGGCGCGTACGTACCGATGTGGCTGGACGGCCTGATCGCGCTGCCGATGTTCTTCCTGGTGGCCGAGTGGTCACTGCGCCGGACCAACCGGCTGCTCAGTGTGCTGGTGGTCGCGGTCTTCTGGCTGTCCAACTTCTACACCGCCTACATGGCAACGATCGCGGCCGGCATCTACCTGCTCGCGCGGGTGCTGACCAGTGACCTGAGCTGGCTGTCGCGGCTGCGCGCGGTACTGCGGCACGGGATCTCGTTCGCGCTGGGCATGGCCCTGGTCGCGCCCGTCCTGCTCCCGATCCTGACCGCCAACGACGCCGCGACGCCGTCGCCGACGGGTGTCTTCCAGCCGTCGCCGATCGACCTGTTCCTGTCGCGCCTGCTCCCGCTGTCGGAGGGCGTCGGCCGGACCGCCAGTCTGTACGTCGGGACCGTCGCGCTCCTGCTCGCGTGTGTGATGCCGTTCAACCGCTTCGTGCCCTGGCGGACCAAGCTGGTCTGGGTGGTGACGACCGTCCTGCTCACCTGGTCGTTCCGCTGGGCGCCGACACAGGAGATGTGGCACGGCTTCGACACCCCGAACGGCAGCCAGTACCGCGAGGCGTTCGTGCTGTGTGGCGTCATCGTCGTGCTCGCCTGGATCGCGGTCGCGTATCGCCTGCCCGGGCCGATCGCGTTGCTGTGCGGCAGCGTCCTGCTGGCCGTGATCGCCTGGATGTCCGACGGCAGCCCGCTGCTGACCCAGCATGCGCTGACCGTGCTGATCGCCTCCGGAGCCGTGACCCTGGTTGTGTTCGGCACTATCTGGGTGTTGCGCCGGTTCATCCCGGTCCGGCGGACCAAGTGGCCGGTGGCGGCCGCGTTCGCGATTCTGCTGGCGGTCGTCGCGGTGGAGACCACGTGGACCGCGGTGATCACCGACGAGCAGCGGTCGAAGGTGCTCGGCGCGTCGGCGGCGGCCTGGGACGAGGCACAGACCCAACGGCGCGACGCGATCCTGGACGCCGGTGACTGGCCGAACTTCCGGGCCGACCCCGGGACGTCGGTGACGCCGAACGATCCGCTGCTGCTCGGCGGGCAGGGCGCCGGCCTCTACAGCAGCCTGCTGCCGTACTCGCTCAACCAGACACTGACCGGTCTCGGCTTCGGCTGGTCCGGCTACGGCCGCGCGTCGCACGACCTCGACAACCCGGTCACCGACGCGATCTTCTCGATCGGCGCCAAGATGCACCTGGGGCGGGGCGGCCCGATCATCACCCGGTCCACCGTCCCGCCGCTCGTCACGGTCCGCCGGCGGCTCGGAGCCACCGCCGCCTCGAACGCGTACGTCGCGCAGGAGCGGCTGCTCGGGACCCCGGTGTACGAAGTCCCGGAGTACAAGGGCACCAGGTTCGCCACCGGTGACGTGAAGCTGGTCGCCCAGTGCACACCGGGTACGACGGCCTTCCTCTACCTTCCCCGGGTGGGCGGGCGGGCCCGGCTCGCCGACGGTCGGTGGCGCGAGCTGTCCGCGACCCGCCGGCCGGGGATCAACACGAGCAGCGCGATGATCCAGCTGGGCGCCGTGCCGAAGTCCGGGATCGTGCTGATCGAGATCAACTTCGGCGAGGATCCGCAGGGCATCGCTCCGACCGGCGCGGTCGGTTGCCTCGATCAACAAGCATTGGCGAAGGCCGTGCGCAGACTGCGGGCGAGCGGCGCCACAGCCGTGGACGCCGGCGGTCACTCGATCCGCGCCTCGCTGCCAGCGGGCAGCACGGGGTACGCCGTCGTCGCCGTACCGAAGCTGGACGGGTGGAAGTGCTCGGCCGGGGACGGGAAGGCCCAGACCCCGCGGGATTACGGGGGCCTGGTCGCCGTACCCCTGACCGGGACCGCCGATCGGATCGCCTGCACCTTCACGCCGCCGGGGCTGCGCCGCGGTCTGGCGATCGGCGGGGCCGCCGCCGTGATCACGCTCGGGATCGTGCTGCTCGGATGGCGGCGGCGACGCGTCAGGAGTTGATGTCGCGGCGGTGGAACACCCCGGCGCCGAGCAGCACGAGGGCCACAAGCAGGATCGTGAGGTACCAGGCGCCGTGCTCGAACGACAGCGTCTTCTCGATGCTCTCGCACAGGTAGCTGCCGTCGCCGCCGGTCCTGCACTGGTTCAGGTAGTACGTCGCGTCGTGCCGGACGAACGCGTCGAAGTTCAGCTTGATCAGCCACGGCTGCGCCTGGTTCAGGAAGCCGCCGAAGACCCCCTCGATCAGGACCAGGTACCCCATCACCACCCCGATCGCGGCTGCCGTGTGCCGCAGCAGCAGCCCGACGATGCCGCCGATCACGGCCCCCAAAGCCGTCATCAGCACGGCCCGGCCCCCGGTGGCGACCAGATCACCCCACACCTTGCCGGTCGTGGTGGTCGTGTCGCCGAGCTGGTCGACGATCAGGTACGTACCGAGCATCAGGATCGCGAGTACGCCGGCCCCGACCGGAACGAACCCGATGCCCGCCGCGAGTAGTTTGCTGCCGTAGACCCGGAGCCGGCGCGGTTCGAACGTCAGCCAGTTGCCGATGGCACCGGTACTGAACTCGGCCCCGACGAAACTCGCCCCGATCAGGAACGCCGCGAAGACGAGCAGGTACGACGATCCGAGCAGCAGCTCCGGCATCAACTGGGCGAACACCGTCGGTGGTTTGCCGAAGTCCTCCAGCTTCGGCTCCGGGTAGGCGCACATGTCCTCGAGCTTCGGCTTCGGATCCGGCTGGTTCTGCCAGTCCGCCTCGCACATCTGCTTGTTCTCGGCGGCGTGCTCGACCCAGTCCTTGTGCGCGAACTCGTACTGCCGCTGCGCACCGGCCTGGTCCAGCGCGGACTGCGGCCGCGCGTCGAGCCAGGTGGCGAACAGCAGGAACGCGGTGATCAGCAGCACCCCGGCCACGCCGATCACGGTCAGCCGGCGGGCCGTCAGCCGGCGCAGCTCGACTCCGGTCAGACGGAGCATCACAACCCCTCGCCTTCGGTCAGCTCGAGGAACACCGACTCGAGGTCGGCCCGGACCGGGACCAGCTCGGACACGTACAGCTCCTGGTGGGCGAGGCGGCGGGTCACGTCGGCGGGGTGCTCGGCGCCGTCGACGAGCAGGTAGTTGCCGTCGGCCCGGACCGTCATCCCGGCCGCGGTCAGGACCCGGGTCGCGGCCTCGTGGTTGTCCACGGCCACCTTGACGGTGGTCGCCGTACCGCCGCCGATCACCTCGGCGACCGTGCCGGAGGCGAGCAGACGGCCGTGGCCGATGATCGAGACGGTGTCGGCGACCTGCTCGACCTCGGCCAGGATGTGACTGCTGACCAGCACGGTCTTGCCCTGGTCGCCGAGCGCCCGCATGGTCTCGCGGATCTCCCGGATGCCGGCCGGGTCGAGGCCGTTCGTCGGCTCGTCGAAGATCAGCAGGTCCGGCTCCTTGAGCAGCGTGGCCGCGATCGCCAGCCGCTGCTTCATGCCGAGCGAGTACGTGCGGAACCGGTCCTTGCCGCGGTCCCCGAGCGACGTCCGCTCCAGGACCTCACCCACGCGCGTCCGTGGTGCGCCGATCGCCTCGGCCAGCAGCTCGAGGTTCATCCGGCCGGTGAAGGCCGGGAAGAACTTCGGCGACTCGACGATCGCGCCGACCCGGCCGACGACCTCCGGCAGCTGCGCCGGCACCGGCTTGCCGAACACCGCCATCGTCCCGGCGTCGGCCCGGATCAGCCCGAGCAGCATCCGGATCGATGTGGTCTTGCCGGACCCGTTCGGGCCCAGGAAGCCGTGGACTCCCCCGGCCGGCACCTCGAGGTCGAGCCCCTGGACCGCCACCACCTTGCGGCCCCGGCGGGTCCGGTACGTCTTGCGCAGTCCGCGCGTACTGATCGCCGCCTCCGGCATCCGCGCCCCCTCTCGTCGGTGAGCAGACGCACAGAGTGACAGGTTTGTTGGCGCGGCGCATGTCCCGGAAGTCTGGTCCAATATTGAACGGATACTGTCAACCGAAGGAGTTGGTCGTGAACGCTCGACCCCCGCTGCCCCCGTTCACCGAGGAGACGGCGATCCAGAAGGTGCGCGCCGCGGAGAACGCCTGGAACAAGCAGGACCCGGAGGCCGTCTCGCTCGCCTACACCCCGGACACCTACTGGCGGAACCGGGACGTCTTCGTCAACGGCCGGGCCGAGGTGGTCGCGTTCCTGACCCAGAAGTGGGCCCGCGAGCTGGACTACCGCCTGATCAAGGAACTGTGGGCGTACACCGGCAACCGGATCGCCGTCCGGTTCGTGTACGAGTGCCACGACGCGGCCGGCCAGTGGTTCCGCTGCCACGGCAACGAGAACTGGGAGTTCGACGAGAACGGGCTGATGCGGGTCCGGCGGGCCAGCATCAACGACCAGGCGATCGCGGAGTCCGACCGGCTGTTCCACTGGGCGGCCCCCGGCCCGCGTCCGGACGACCACCCGGGGCTCACCGACCTCGGTCTCTGACCCCGCTCGACAAGTACCCCCTACGGGTATTGGCGCAGGACTTGCGCTGGATACCCATAGGGGGTACTTTCGTGTCGTCGACATACCCCCGAGGGGTAGCCAGAGGAGCGAGAGATGACCGACGCCGAAGCCCATGTCCACGGGTACACCGCCGAGAAGACCAGCCACCTGAAGCGGCTGCGGCGGATCGAGGGCCAGATCCGCGGCTTGCAGCGGATGGTCGAGGAGGACAAGTACTGCATCGACATCCTGACCCAGGTGTCGGCCGCCACCAAGGCACTGCAGTCGTTCTCGCTCGAGCTGCTCGACGAGCACCTCTCACACTGCGTGGTCGAGGCCGCGCAGAAGGGTGGCGCCGAGGCCGAGGAGAAGGTCCGCGAGGCCTCTGACGCGATCGCCCGCCTGGTTCGCAGCTGACAACACCCATCCCCCACCGCCGCCGAAGGCGGCGTGTTCTTCAGGAGCCCGATATGAACACCACTTACTCCGTCGCCGGCATGACCTGCGGTCACTGCACCGCCGCCGTCACCGAGGAGCTGAGCAAGCTCCCCGGCGTGCAGCAGGTCAGCATCGACCTGAACGCCGGCGGCACCTCCGCGGTGCACGTGACGAGTGAGTCCGCTCTCGACGAGGCCGCCGTCCGCGAGGCCGTCGACGAGGCGGGCTACGAACTGGCCGCGTCATGAGCCGGGCCGCCGCGTTCCGGCTCGGTGCGTTCGCCGGTGCGCTCGCGCTCGCCTTCGGGGCGGCGTTCGCGATCGGCTCCGCCGTCGATCCGATCGCGGCGGCCGGCACCGCCACCGCCCCTGCGCATGGAGAGGAGATGGGCTCGATGGATCACGCCGCCGCCGGGCAGCTCCCCGGGCTGGCCGTCTCCGACGCCGGCTACACGTTCTCGCCCGCAACGACGTTCTTCACGTCCGGCGGCAAGACCCAGCTGCGCTTCACGATCCACGGACCCGACGGCAAGCCGGTCACGCAGTACACGAAGACCCATGAGAAGGACCTGCACCTGATCGTGGTCCGGCGTGACCTGTCCGGCTTCCACCACGTGCATCCGACGATGGACGCGACCGGGACGTGGAGCATCCCGTTCACCTTCACCGCGGGCGGGACCTGGCGGCTGTACGCCGACTTCCAGCCGGCCGGCCTGGACCGCAACCTCACGCTCGGCACCGACGTGAACGTCTCGGGCCTCTACATCCCGGTCCCCCTGGCCGAGCCGGCGAGCAGCTACAGCGCCGACGGGTACGACGTCACGCTCCAAGGCGCCCCGGCCGCGGGAAAGGAATCCGAGCTGACCTTCCGGGTCAGCCGCGGCGGCAAACCGGTCACCGACCTGCAGCCCTACCTCGGCGCCTTCGGGCACCTGGTCTCGCTGCGCGGCGGCGACCTCGCCTACCTGCACAACCACCCCGCCCAGCACGCGGAGCCCGGGATGAAGGGCGGCCCGGCGATCACCTTCGGGACCACCTTCCCCACCGCGGGGACGTACAGCCTGTTCCTGGACTTCCAGCACGCGGGTGCGGTGCACACCGCCGAGTTCACCGTCCAGGTGAGCACCGACGGGACCGCGATCGTCCCGCCGACCGCAGTTCCCATGCCCAGTGAGACGACACCCCACGGCCACGGAGAGGAGACCCACGAATGAGCGAGTCCGTCGAGCTCATCATCGGTGGTATGACGTGCGCCTCGTGTGCCGCCCGCGTGGAGAAGAAGCTCAACCGGATGGACGGCGTCACGGCCACCGTCAACTACGCCACCGAGAAGGCGAAGGTGACCTACCCCGCCGGCGTCAGCACCGACGACCTCGTGGCCACGGTTGAGAAGACCGGCTACACCGCCACCCTGCCGGCACCTGTTGTTGCCGAGGACAACGGCAGTGAACCCGACGAGCTGAAGCCGCTGCGGGAGCGGCTGATCGCGAGCATCGTGCTGACCGTGCCGGTGGTCGCGTTCGGGATGATCCCGGCGCTGCAGTTCGACTTCTGGCAGTGGGCGTCGCTGACGCTCGCCTTCCCGGTGGTGACGTGGGCGGCCTGGCCGTTCCACAAGGCCGCCTGGACGAACCTGCGGCACGGGGCCACGACGATGGACACCCTGATCTCGCTGGGCGTGGTCAGCTCGTTCCTGTGGTCGCTGTACGCGTTGTTCCTCGGTAGCGCGGGTGAGCCCGGGATGAAGATGCCGTTCACGCTGATCCCGTCCCGCGGCACCGGCGCCGAGGAGATCTATCTCGAGGTCGCGACCGCCGTGACCACGTTCATCCTGGCCGGGCGCTACTTCGAGGCCCGCGCCAAGCGCCGGTCCGGGGCCGCGTTGCACGCTCTGCTGGAGCTGGGCGCGAAGGACGTCGCCGTACTGCGGAACGGGTCGGAGACCCGGATCCCGGCGGACCAGCTGGTCGTGGGTGACGAGTTCGTGGTCCGGCCGGGCGAGAAGGTCGCGACCGACGGAGTGATCGTGACCGGCAGCAGCGCGGTCGACGCGTCGATGCTGACCGGCGAGTCCGTGCCGGTCGAGGTCGGTCCGGGCGACGCGGTCGTCGGTGCGACGGTGAACGCCGGAGGGCGGCTGGTCGTCCGGGCGACCCGGGTCGGCGCGGACACGCAGCTGGCACAGATGGCCCGGCTGGTCGAGGACGCGCAGAACGGCAAGGCCGAGGTGCAGCGGCTCGCGGACAAGGTGTCCGGCTTCTTCGTGCCGATCGTGATCGGGCTGGCTCTGGCCACGCTCGGCTTCTGGCTCGGGAACGGCTCACCGGTCGAGGTCGCGTTCACCGCGGCAGTCGCCGTACTGATCATTGCTTGCCCTTGTGCACTCGGGCTGGCCACGCCGACCGCGCTGATGGTCGGGACCGGTCGGGGTGCTCAGCTGGGCATCCTGATCAAGGGGCCGGAGGTGCTCGAGTCAACGCGCCGGGTCGACACCGTCGTACTCGACAAGACGGGCACCGTGACCACGGGCCGGATGGAGCTGGTCGACGTACTGCTGGCTCCGGGGCAGGAGCGTGCCGACGTGCTGCGGTTGGCCGGGGCGCTGGAGCACTCCAGTGAGCACCCGATCGCGCAGGCCATCGCTCGCGGCGCCGCATCCGAGGTCGGCACGCTCCCCGAGGTCGAGGACTTCGGGAACGTCGAAGGCCTTGGTGTGCAGGGCATCGTCGACGGTCACGCCGTACTGGTCGGGCGGACGCGGCTGCTGGAGGAGTGGAGCCAGCACCTGCCGGACGACCTCGCGCATGCGAAGGAGCACGCCGAGGCCGAGGGCAGCACGGCGGTCGCCGTCGGCTGGGACGGGATGGCACGGGCGGTGCTGGTGGTCGCGGACACGGTCAAACCCACGTCCTCGCAGGCGATCGCCCAGTTGAAGGCGCTCGGTCTGCGACCGGTCCTGCTGACCGGTGACAACGAGGCGGTGGCGTCGAAGGTGGCCGCCGAGGTCGGCATCGACGAGGTGATCGCCGAGGTTCTGCCGGCCGGCAAGGTCGACGCGGTGAAGAAGCTGCAGGACGAGGGCCGTGTGGTCGCGATGGTCGGTGACGGCGTCAACGACGCGGCCGCCCTCGCCCAGGCCGACCTCGGCCTGAGCATGGGCACCGGCACCGACGTGGCGATCGAGGCCAGCGACCTCACCCTGGTCCGCGGCGACCTCCGGGCCACGGCCGATGCCATCCGGCTGTCCCGCCGTACGCTGCGAACCATCAAGGGCAACCTCTTCTGGGCCTTCGCCTACAACGTGGCCGCCCTGCCGCTGGCCGCGGCCGGCCTGCTCAACCCGATGCTCGCCGGGGCTGCGATGGCGTTCAGCTCGGTCTTCGTCGTCTCGAACAGTCTGCGGTTGCGGCGGTTCCGTCCGCTCACCTGATCCACGCGGTGCTGTCACTGGCCAGCTTCCCGTCGTCCAACGGGATGCTGGCCAGCAGCAGTTCCTGGTGCGGCGGGAGGTCGATCGGCTCGGAGGTCAGGTTCGTGACCGAGATCAGGCTCTCGCGACTGAACGCGAGCACTCCGGGCTGTGTGTCGAGCCAGGTGAGCGTTCCGTCACCCAGGTACCGGCGGCGCAGGTGGAGTCCGGTGCGGTAGAGCGTGAGCATCGAGTTCTGGTCGTCCTGCTGGGACTCCGCGGTGAGGTTCTTCCAGTCGGCCGGCTGCGGCAACCAGGGCATGCCGGTGCCGAACCCGAACGGCGGCTCCTTGCCGGACCACGGTAGGGGCACCCGGCAACCATCGCGGCCACGGTCGGTGCCACCGGAGCGGGTGAAGATCGGGTCCTGGAGCAGCTCGTCGGGGAGATCCTCGACTTCCGGGAGGCCGAGCTCCTCGCCCTGGTAGACGTACAGGCCGCCGGGCAGTGCCATCGCGAGCAGGGCCGCGGCGCGGGCGCGCCGTTCGCCGAGGACGAGGTCGGTCCGCATGCCGTGCTTGCGATCCTGGTGCGAGAACGACGTGTCCGGCCGGCCGTACTTCGTCACCGGGCGGGTGACGTCGTGGTTCGACAGCACCCAGGTCGGTGGCGCGCCGATCGGGACGTGGGTCGTCAGCGTCAGGTCGATCGAGGCCTTCAGTTCGCCGGCCTCCCACGGGCGGGACAGGAAGTCGAAGTTGAACGCGGTCTGCATCTCGTCGGGCCGCAGGTACAGGGCGAACCGTTCCTGGTCCGGCATCCACATCTCGCCGACCAGGAACCGGCCGGCGTACTCGTCGGTGATCCGCCGCCAGCCCCGGTACACGTCGTGCACCTCGTCATGGTCGGTGTACGACTCCTCGACGCTGTCCAGGTCCTTGAACAGGACGGCGGCACTGTCGATCCGGATCCCGTCGACGCCGCGGTCCAGCCAGAACCGCAGGATCGCGTGGAACTCCTCGACCACCTCGGGGTTGCGCCAGTTGAAGTCCGGCTGCTCGGGCGCGAACAGGTGCAGGTACCACTCGCCGTCCTCGACCTGCGTCCAGGCGGGACCGTTGAAGATCGACTGCCAGTCGTTCGGCGGCCGGTCGTCCCTGCCCTGCTGGAAGAGGAAGCGATCGCGCTCGGGTGATCCGGGGCCGGCCCGGAGTGCCTCGACGAACCAGTCCTGCTGGTCGGAGCCGTGGTTGGGCACGATGTCGATGATCGTGCGGATGTTGAGTGCGTGCGCCTCCGCGATGTACGCCTCGGCCTCGGCCAGGGTGCCGAACGCCGGGTCGATCGCGCGGTAGTCGGCGACGTCGTACCCGCCGTCGGCCATCGGGGACGGGTACCACGGGTTCAGCCAGATCGCGTCCACGCCGAGGTCGGCCAGGTACGGCAACTTCTCGCGAAGCCCGGCCAGATCGCCGATCCCGTCCCCGTTGCCGTCGGCGAAACTCCGCAGGTACACCTGGTAGATCGCGGCTCCACGCCACCACTCGTCCGCCATCATTCTCCTTAACCCTTGAGGCTTCCGGCCGTGAGACCGGCCATGATGCTGCGCTGGAACACGAAGAACACCAGGATCGTCGGCAGGCTCGCGATCACCAGGGAGGCGATCAGCACGTTCTGCGGCATCTGCGCGGACAGCGACGCGATGCCGACGCTGATCGACATCTTGTCCGTCTCCGGCAGCACCAGCAGCGGCCAGACGAAGTCCTTCCACACCGTCACCACGGACAGGATCGACACCACGCCGAGGATCGGCCGCGACACCGGCAGGACGATCGACCAGAGGATCCTGCCTGGCGAGGCCCCGTCGATCTCGGCCGCCTCCAGCAGCTCTCGCGGGATCGAGTCGAAGAACCGCTTGAGCAGGAAGACGAAGAACCCGTTCGCCGCCGCCGGCAACCAGATCGCCCACGGGGTGTTCAGCAGGTCGAGGTGGAAGATCGGCAGATCCTTCGCGACCAGGTACGTCGGCAGCAGCAGGACCATCGGCGGGATCATCAGCGTCGCCAGCATCGCGCCGAGGATCAGCTTGCCGAAGAACGGGCGGAGCTTGGACAACGCGTACGCCGCGGTCACGTCGACGGCGAGGGTGAACAGCCACGCGCCACCGGCGTACAGGGCCGTGTTCTTCAGGAAGACGCCCAGCTGTAGTTGCTCCCAGGCTTCTTTGTAGACGCCGAAGTCGTAGTCCTTCGGGAAGAAGCTCGGCGGGATCTGGGCCAGCTCGTCGGGTGACTTCAGGGCGCCGGTCACCATCCAGTACAGCGGGAACACGAAGGCTGCCGTGAATCCGATGACCACGAGGATCAGCGTCGTCCAGTAGATCAGCCGGCCCATCGGAGTCCGGAGCGCGAGTGGTGAGACGAGTGTTCTCATCGGGCGTCCTCCTCACGCGAGACGCGCAGGTAGATCGTCGAGAACACCAGCAGCACGATCATCAGCATCAGGCCGAGTGCGCTGCCTCCGCCGAAGTCGCCGAAGTTGAAGGCGTACTGGTACATCAGGTAGGCGACCGTGACGGTCGCGTTCTCCGGGCCGCCGCCGGTCAGCAGGTACGGCTCGATGAACACCTGCATGGTCGCGACGACCTGCAGGAGCAGCATCACCAGCAGGATCAGCTTGGTCTGCGGGATCGTCACGTGCCAGACCCTCTTCAGCAGGCCCGCTCCGTCGAGCTCGGCGGACTCGTACAGGTCACCGGGGATGCTCTGGAGTGCCGCGAGGTAGATCAGCGTGCCGGTGCCGAGGTTCATCCAGGTCGACACGAGCACGAGGCTGACGAGCGCCGTACTCGTGGAGTCCAGCCAGCTCAGCGGCGGAAGGTGGAAGACGTCGAGCACCTGGTTGAACAGGCCCGCGCCCGGGTCGTAGAACCACTTGAACAACAGCACGGCGACCGCCGGCGGGAGCATCACCGGCAGGTAGACGACAAACCGCAGGTACGCCTTCGCGTGCCTGAGCTCATTGAGTACGACGGCCAGCACGAACGGCACCGCGTACCCGATCACCAGCGCCAGCCCGCTGAACACGGCCGTGTTCAACCACGCCGACCTGAACGCCGGATCCTCGATCACCGTCCGGAAGTTCTCGAACCCGACCCACGTCCCCGGATCCACGAAGTTGTTCTGCTGAAAACTCAGCACCACTTCCCGAACCATCGGATACCAGGAGAACAACGCGAAACAGATCAACGCCCCACACAAGAACCCGTAGGCGGTGAGGTTCCGCCCCACCGCCCGCCGCAGCGCGCCGTGGCCGTCTGGTGATTGCGGATCCGTCGTCCCCACGGTGCGGGGACGACGGACCTGCTCCTCGGTCACCGTCATTTAGGTGTTCTTCGCCAGGATCTTGTTGGCCTTGCCCTCTGCGTCGCTGAGGAGTTTGTCGATGTCGGCGTCCTTGCGGGTGAGGACCGCGGACATCGCGACGTCGAGGACGGCGTACAGCTCCTGCGCCTTCGGGGGTTCGAGCTTGTTGGTGATGGTGGACTGGGCGGCGACGTACGGCGCGAAGTGGTCCACCGGCACCGTGGCGTACTGCTTGCGCAGGGCAACGATCTCCTGGCCCGGCGCGGAGTCGCCGTACAGGTCCGGGATCGGCAGCCCGACCGGCCGGCCCTGCTCCTTGGACCGCGCGTAGTTGAACTGCCCCTCACCCGGCGTCAGCTCGTGGAACTCCAGCCAGAGCAGACCCGCCTTGATCTTCTCCGGCGTCGCCTTCGGGTTGAACATGTAGCCGTCGCCGCCACTCAGCGACGCCTTCCCCTCCGACTCCGGTACGGCGGTCACGCCGTAGTCGTCGAACTTGCCCTGGAAGTCGTTGTTCACCGACTGCACCACATCCGGCGCGCCGATCATCATCCCGAGCTTGCCGGAACCCATCATCCGCATCAGGTCCTCCCACTGGAGGAGCTGCTTGCTGCCCATCGAGTTGTCGTCCCAGCGCATCTTCTTCAGGTTCTCCAGCACCGCTTTACCCTCGGGGCTGTTGAACGCCGCGGTCTTGCCGTCGTCGCTGACCATCGAGCCACCGCGGGCGTACAGCGACGCCGCGAAGTGCCAGCCGCCGGTGTTGCCGGCCGAGTACTCGCCATAGCCGACGTACCCCGGGCCGAGCGCCGCGATCTTCTTCGCCGCCTCCTGCACCTCGGACCAGGTCTTCGGCGGGCTGTCCGGGTTCAGGCCGGCCTGGGTGAACAGCTTGCGGTTGTAGACCAGGCCCATGTTGTAGTTGTTCCGCGGCAGGCCGTACGTCTTGTCGCCGTCCTTGAACACGCCCATCACGTCGGCGCGCACGTCCTTGACCGCCTTGACGGTGCCGACGTACTGGCTGATGTCCGCGGCCTGCTTGGCTTTGATGATCTTCTGGACGTCGGTGTAGTAGACGTAGAAGACGTCCTCCTGGGTACCGCCGGCCAGCTTCGCCTGGAAGGTGTCCGGGTTGATGCAGGGGAACGCGTCCTTGCTCTGGATGGTGATGTTCGGGTGCAGCTTCTGGAAAGCCGCCACGTCCGCATCCCAGGCCGTGCGTTCCTTCGGGTTGCTCTTCGGCGGCTGGCAGCCGACCGTGATCGTCACCGGCCCGTCGGCCGAGCCCTCGGCGGCCGGTTTCTGCTCCTCCCCCGATCCACAGGACGCGGCCACCAGCCCGAGTCCTACCGCCAACACCAGGCTGAGCCCGCGGCGCGTTGTCCTCATCGATCCACCCTCTCCCTCGATCTTGCGCACACCGTAGGCAACTCGACACAGGGGCGCAATAGTTGGATCTGAGATTGCAAAATCGTGACTTTGGATGGGAAGGTCCTCGTACGCACGGCAGCCAACAGCGAACCGCCGACCGGCGGACCGGTCGGCGGCTGTGGATCGAGAGGGGTGAGTGGGTGCGCGGCGTGGACCGGGTCCAGTGGACGGGGGCCAGTGGGACCCGGTCTAGATGCGGGCGCGGGCGGTGGAGGCGCGGACCACCAGCTCAGGCTCGAAGAGGAGCTCGTCGGCGGGGACGGCGGCGCGCTCGATCAGTGCGACCAGCATGTCCACGGCGGCCCGGCCCATCGCGTCGATGGGCTGGCGGACGGTGGTCAGCGGCGGGTCGGTGCAGTTCATCATCGCGGAGTCGTCGTACCCGATCACCGAGACCTCGTCGGGGACGGTCAGGCCGGCCCGGCGGACCGCGCGGATGGCGCCGAGCGCGAGGATGTCGCTGGCGCAGACGATGCCGGTGACGCCCTTGTTGACCAGCCGGGTCGCGGCCGCGTGCCCGCCCTCGAGCGAGAACATCGTGTGCTCGACCAGGTCCGGATCCGCCTCCTCCGAGGCGAGGAACGCGTCCAGCTTCCGCCGCGACGGGATGTGGTCGCGCGGCCCGAGCACCATCCCGATCCGGCGGTGGCCGAGCGCGCGCAGATGCCCGATCGCCATCTCGGCGGCGACGACATCGTCCGACGACACCTGCGGAAAACCGAGGTGGTCGACGGCCGCGTTGACCAGCACGGTCGGCAGCTTCCGCTCCTGGATCAGCTCGTAGTGCTGGTGTGGCGCGTCGGCCTGCGCGTAGAACCCGCCGGCGAACACCACCCCGGACACCTGCTGCTGCAGGAGCAGGTCGACGTAGTCGGCCTCGGACACCCCGCCGACCGTCCGGGTGCAGAGCAAGGACGTGAAACCTTGCTGCGCCAGCGCGCCGCCGACGACCTCGGCGAACGCGGGGAAGATCGGGTTCTGCAACTCCGGCAGCACCAGCCCGACCAGCCGGGCGCGATCACCGCGCAGCTGCGTGGGACGCTCGTACCCGAGCACGTCGAGCGCGGTCAGCACCGCCTCGCGGGTCGCCTCGGACACCCCGGGCTTGCCGTTCAGCACCCGGCTGACCGTGGCCTCACTGACCCCGACCTTCTTGGCCACCTCAGCAAGTCGTCGCGTCATGACGCAAACTCTACGCCTGTTCACGCAAGTTCTTGCAAGCACTTGCGTCCGGGGTTCGGAGTCCGGATCCGCTGCCTGAGAGGTCAGCTTGCTGACAGACTGGGGTCCGTGCCCCGATTCGTCGCCACCCGCCCGGACACCGGTCTGCTGTCGCTTCCGTGGGATGTGCCGCTGGAGGACTGGCCCGAGGACCAGCTGGTCGCGCTGCCGCGCGGTATCTCGCGGCACGTGGTCCGGTTCGTCCGGGTCAACGGCACCGTGTACGCGATCAAGGAGGTGCTCGAGCATCTCGCCATGCACGAGTACCGGCTGCTGCGCGACCTGGAGCGGCTGGAGTCGCCCTCGGTCGAGCCGGTCGGCGTGATCACCGACCGGGTGGATCGCAACGGCGAGCCGATCGACTCGATCCTGATCACCAAGCACCTGCAGTTCTCGCTGCCGTACCGCGCACTGTTCTCCAGCACGCTCCGGCCGGACACGGTCAACCGGCTGATCGACGCCCTGGTCGCGCTGATCGTGCGGCTGCATCTGCTCGGGTTCTTCTGGGGCGACTGCTCGCTGTCCAACACCTTGTTCCGCCGGGATGCCGGCGCCTTCGCGGCGTACCTGGTCGATGCCGAGACCGGCGAGCTGCACCAGGACATCTCCGACGGGCAGCGCGCGCACGACCTCTACACCGCGGAGATCAACCTGTTCGGCGAGCTGCTCGACCTGCAGGAAGGCGGCCTGCTCGACCCGGACATCGACCCGCAGGAGACCGTCCAGTCCATCAACGACCGGTACGACGCCCTGTGGGCCGAGCTGACCGCGCCCGAGGAGTTCGCCACCGACGAGATGCACCGGCTGGACTCGCGGATCCGGCGGCTGAACGAGCTCGGCTTCGACGTCGCCGAGATCGACATCATCACCGACTGGGACGGCAGCCAGGTCCGGATCCAGCCGAAGGTCGTGGACGCCGGGCACCACTCCCGCCGGCTGCTCCGGCTGACCGGCCTGGACGTCGAGGAGAACCAGGCCCGCCGGCTGCTCAACGACCTGGACTCGTTCGCCGCCGCCACCGACCAGCAGAACGAGGACGAGGAGATCGTCGCCCACCAGTGGCTGACCGAGGTCTTCGAACCCGTCGTCCGCACGGTCCCGCGCGACCTGAAGCGCAAGCTCGAGCCGGCCGAGGTGTTCCACGAGGTGCTCGAGCACCGCTGGTTCCTGTCCGAGCAGGCCGGCCACGAGATCGACACGATGGAGGCCGCGCGGTCGTACGTCGAGGACGTGCTGAGAGAGAAGCCGGACGAGAAGCTCGCCCTCCCGACGCCGGCGATTCCCGAGGCCGACTGAGGTTTGCAACGTCCGGCCTCCCGCCAGCGTGGATAAGGGTGGGAGGTACCGGATGGAGACGCCCGACTTCGACGAGTGGGTCGCGCAACGGGGCGCCGCGTTGTTGCGGTTCGCCTATCTGCTGACGCGTGACCACACGCGCGCCGAGGAGGCCGTGCAGGACGCGCTGATGGCCGCGTACCCACGGTGGACCCGGATCTGTCGCGCTCACGATCCCGAGGCGTACGTCCGCCGGTCGATCGTGAACGCCGACATCTCCCGCTGGCGCAGGTTCTTCCGCCGGGAGACACCGACCGCGGATCCCGCCGAACCGCCCTCCGGCCCGGATCACGCCGAGAGGCAGGCGGAGCACGACGCGGTCTGGACGCTGTGCGCGACGTTGCCGACCAAGCAGCGGGCCGCCGTTGTCCTCCGCTACTACGAGGACCTGCCCGACGCCGAGATCGCCGTGATCCTCGACTGCTCTCCCGCCACCGTCCGCTCGCAGATCCACCGGGCGCTGGCCACCCTGCGCACGACGTTGACCACGGCCGAGGAGGCCACCTGACATGGACGCAACCGAGGACCTGATCGCGGCGAGCCTGTCGAAGCACGCGGCCGACGCACCATCGGACGAACACCTGCTGTCCACCGTCCACCATCGCCTGCACCGCCGCCGGGTCGGCCGCGCCGTCGGAGCCGTCGTACTGGCCTGCGCCGCGGTCGCGACCGCGATCACCGCAACCCACTCCCTCACCACCGAGCTCCGGACCGACCCGCCGGTCGCTCGCCCGGGCGCACCCGATCCTGGCTGGCGCTGGGAGTCGTACAAGACCGCGCAAGTCCAGGTCCCCGCGTCCTGGACGCAGTACATCTCCGGCGCGGCACCCTGTACGACGTTCGCCAACACGGCCCTCCCCACGATCGGACGGTTCAACGACTGGCTCGGGAAGTACGGCCACACGTGTGAGGACGCCGTACTCCCGCTGGATCGACGAGCGCCGTACGTCTGGTTCAACGACGTCCAGGCCCCCGGGATCAAGCAGTACGACGCGGGCTGGACCGAGGAGACCCGTCTCGTCGCCGGCACGAAGATCAGCGTGCTGACCAAGGACGACGCGCTCCGCCGCCGCATCCTCGACTCGGCGCTCCCGATCACCGGCACCGACTACTACGGCTGCTCACCGACGGACGCCGGCCCGCACGGCACGGGCCTGAACTCGAAGGACCGGATCACCTCGGCCAACATCTGTGAGTACTGGCACGGCTCGCTGATCGCCGGCTCCCAGCTCGCCGCCCAGTCCGCCACCGCGTTCGCGCAGCGAGTCAACTCCTCACCGGAAGGTCCGCCACCAGCCCGCGCCGAGGGCTGCGGCAACACCGACCAGCGCACGTTCGTCGTCACGCTGCACGGCCGCGACAAGTCCTACCCAGTCTGGATCACTGCCGACTACTGCGCCGAAGACCACTCCTTCCCCACCGACGACGGCACCACCCAACGCCGCGCCGACGCCGCCACCCTCGGCCTCATCCAGCAGGGCGTCCACCACCCCAACCAACCCAGCGACCTCTTCGACCCAGTGCGCCCCCTCACTCCATCACCCCGCTGACTCATTTGATGCCGGAGGTGGAGAAGCCGCTGACGAAGCGGCGTTGCATGAACATGAAGAGGACGAGGACGGGGAGGACGTACATCACGGCGCCGGCGGCGACGAGGTTGTTCATGGGGAGGCCTTTGTCGTTGACGTAGCCGGTGGCCATGGCGACGGCGAGGGTGGTGCTGTCCTGGCTGAGGAACATGGCCGGGCCGACGAAGTCGCCCCACGCGCCGGTGAAGGAGAGGATCACGCTGGCCGCGATCACCGGCCAGGACTGCGGCAGGAAGATCCGCCAGAAGATCCCGACGTACCCGCAGCCGTCGATGATCGCGGCCTCCTCCATCTCCCGCGGGATGCCGGCGAAGAACTGCCGGAACAGGAAGATCAGGAACGCGCTGCCGCCGAGCCCCCACGCCACCCACGGCCAGTACGTGTTGACCATGTGCAGCTTCGCGAAGATCAGGTACGTCGGAACGAGCGTGACGATCCCCGGCAGCATCATCGTGGCCAGCAGCACGACGAACAACTGCTTCTTCCCGGGCGCGGTCAACCGCGCGAACCCGAACCCGACCCAGGCCGAGCTCAGCGTGGTCAGCGTCGTGGTGATGAATGCGATGGTCAGCGAGTTCCGCGTCGCGCCGAGGAAGTTCACCTGGCTGATCGCGTCGGTGAAGTTCGCGAACCGCGGCGCGGACGGCCACCAGGTCGGCGGGAACGACGCCATCTCGGCCGGCGACTTCAGCGAGGTCGACACCAGCCAGAGGATCGGGCTGAGCATCACCAGGACGACGGCCAGCAGCACGATGTACAGCGCCCAGCGGTTCGTCCGGGTCATCGCTTGCCCTCCGGCTCGACGGTGTAGAAGACGGTCCGCGCGCTGACCTTGATGATCACCAGCGTGACGAGCAGGATCACCGCGAACAGCAGCCACAACATCGCCGAGGCGTACCCGAAGCGGGAGGCACTGAAGTACTGCGCGAACACGTGAATCATGTAGAGATAGTTGCCCTGTGGAACCGTGCCGGCCCCACTCAGCGACCCGGACGACAGCAGCAGCGGCGCGAACGACTGCAGCGACCCGATCACCCCGGTGATCACCTGGAACAGGATCACCGGTGACAGCAACGGCACGGTGATCCGGCTGAACGACTGCCAGTACGACGCTCCGTCCACCTGGGCCGCCTCCAGCAACTCCCGCGGAATGTCCTGCAACCCGGCGAGCGAGATGATCATCGCCCCGCCGCACCCCCACAACACCAGCGCGTACAGGACGTACCGCACGTTCGGATCCACCAGCCACGTGATCGGATTCGCCCCGAGCCCACTCAGTACGCCGTTCGCCGCGCCGGCGTCCCGGTCGAAGATCAGCCGGAACGTCAGCGCCGCCCCGACCGGCGGGACCACGGCCGGCAGGTAGATCAGCGCCCGGAACAGCCCTCGCCCTTTGATCGGCTGGTTCAGAATCACCGCCAGCAGGAGCCCGGCGAAGATCGAGAGCGGCACCGTCACCAGTGCGAACAGTCCGGTCTTGCCCAGCGAGCTCAGCGTCAGCGGGTCGTGGAAGATGTCCACGTAGTTCTGGAAGCCGACGAAGTGGGTCCGCGGCGACAGCCCGTCGGAGTCGGTCAGGCTGAGCCAGAACGCGTAGCCCAGCGGGAACACGGTCAGCGCGACGAACCCGATGATCCACGGCGCGACGAACAGGTAGAACGTCCGCGCCTTGCGCAGACTCGGCGGCTTGTTCCGGCCCCCGTCCGCGCGAACCACAGGGGCTTCGGCGGCGGGACGTCGTACCTCGGTCAGTGCCGAGCTCACCGCAACCGCTTCTTTCCATCGGTGAGTTGGGCGTTGATCTGGGTGTTCACGGTGTCGGCGAACTGGGCCGGCGACATCGTCCCCTTGATTGCCTTGGGCAACTCCCGGCCGATCACGCCGTCGATCGCGTCCAACCGCACGTACGGCGTGAACGTCATGACCGAGAAGTACTTCTGCTCGGCCATCTGGACCTGGTACGCCTCCTTTTGGAACGGCTGGGTCTGTGGCATCAGCTTCTGCAGCGACTTCAACGGCGGGATGCCCCATCCGCCCGCCGCCCGCGCCTTGGCGGGGTCGCCGGCCAGGAACCACTCCATCACCGCCCAGGCGGCGTCCTTGTTCTTGCCGGCCTTCGGCATCCACAGGCCGGTCGCGCCGTAGCAGGGGCTGATCCGCGCCCCGGTGCCGAACTGTGGCGCCGGCAACAGGTGGGCGAGTTTCGCGTTCTTCGGATCGGTGCCGAACAGGCCGCCGAACCAGTAGCCATCGGTCGCGACCGCCATCCGACCTGCCTGGAATGTCGGGCCGTCCCACCCGTTCGGATCGGGGTTGAGCACGGTCGGGCCGATCCCGGCCTTGGCATAGTCGAGATACCAGGTGATCGCGCG
Source organism: Kribbella sp. NPDC048837 (assembly GCF_055586945.1). NCBI lineage: Bacteria > Bacillati > Actinomycetota > Actinomycetes > Propionibacteriales > Kribbellaceae > Kribbella > Kribbella sp. NPDC048837. The sequence continues at coordinate 928,913 of NZ_JBVJHF010000002.1, read as the reverse complement.
CAGGGCTTCCGGACTGGTCAGGTCGACCGAGGCGAGGTCGTCGGCGAGCACCTTTCCACCAGCCGACGCAGTCATCCCACAGAGCGTGATGAACACGCTCAGACCGTTCGCGTTCAGGCCATAGGCACTGACCTTGGCACCCTGCCGCTTCGTCAGACGTTTGCCGAGGTCGAGCAGTTCGTCGAACGACAGCGGCTCGGCCGAGGTCGGATGCGGCACCTTCGCGGCGTCGAACAGCGCCGAGTTGTACCAGAGCATCGCGTCCTGCGAGTAGTCCTTCGCGAACCCGTACCGCGGGCCCGAGCCCTGCTTCTGCCCGTCGAACCGCCACAGGTCGTTCACCGGGTCGATGTCGTCGGCCTTGATCAGCGTGCTCTTTGCGAAGTACGGATCGAGGTCCTCGGCGACCTCCCGGGCGGCGAGGTACGCCGTGTCCGTCGCACCCATGCCCCGGACGACATCGGGCGGGTTGCCGCTGGCCAGCATCGCGGTCAGCTTGGTCAGGTCGTACTCGACCGTCTTCACGGTGATGCCGAGCGCCTGTCCGGCCGCCTTCGCTTCCTTCGGGCCGAACTCGCCCGACTGCGACATCACGGTCACCGAGCCCTTGGCGGCCGAGCCCGAGACCGAGGCCACGGCGGCCGGGGTGTTGGTGGAGGACGCGGGCGAGCAACCGACCGCGAGCGCACCGCCGGCGGCCGCGCCGCTCAGCGCCAGGAATCGGCGGCGGGAGAGCCCTAGGTTCGTAGTGGTCATGGCCAACCTCTCAGTCTGATGTTTCTGGATCGAAGAGCCGGCAGACCGGACCGGAGGAGGGCCCGGCCCGGTCTGCCAGCACTTCGCTGTCGTCCTCGGGGCGATAGCCGAGCTCGTGCCGCGCCGAGGTGGTGTCCCACTGGTTCCGGGTATTCGCGGAGACGCCGAAGTGCACGCCGTACCGCTCGCCGGCCTGCAGTGCTGCGAGCACCAGCCGGCCGGCGTCGTCGTCGGACAGCCATTGCCCGAGGTAGCGCCGTTCGCTCGGCGGCCAGCCGGTGAGGCCGAGCCGCAGACAGGTGACGGACGCGCCGGTGCGTTCCGCGTGTGTCCGGCCCAGCGCCTCCAGCACGACCTTTCCGAGCCCGTACGGACAGCACGGCCGTGGGTCGAGCCGTGGATCGACCGGCCAATAGGCAGGCCGGTTGTACTCACCGAGCGCGTGCAGCGAGCTCGCCAGCACCAGCTTCGGTACGGCGCGGGCCGCGGCCGCCTCGAGGACGACCTGGGTCGTCCGCACGTTGGCGGCGTACACGCTGTCCCAGGTCTGCCAGGGACTGCTGTTCCCGGCGAGATGCAGGACGGCGTCCGCTCCCGTGAACACCCGGTACGTCGCCTCGGGATCACTGACGTCCGCCTGGACCACGTCGTCGGCGGGCGCTCGATCGACCAGCCGGAGCCGGTAGTGCTTGCGCAGCCACGGCAGCAGCACCGTGGCGACGCGCCCCAGCCCGCCGGTGATCACCACCAGCGGTGCGTCGTTCCGCACAGCGTCCATGTCGTCATCCAGGTCGCCGGGCCCGGGACCGATGCCCGAACTGTGGGCGAAATTGTTCGAGTACTTCCCGGTCTGTGTCAAGAGTGTGAACACACCATGTCAGTTTTATTGACGACGGGACGGCGTTCCGTCGATACTCGTCCACGTGGCTGCGAAGGACACCGGATCTCTGCGAGCGCTGCGGCGCACCAACTCCGAACGGATGCTGTCGGCCCTGATGGAGCACGGGGCGCTGCACCGGGCCGAGCTGGCGCGGATCTGCGGCGTGTCCCGGACGACCGTGTCCACGATCGTGGCCGACCTGATCACCGGCGGCGTCGTGATCGAGGTGGTCGGCGACCAGGTGGCGCAGGCCGGGATCGACGCCTCCGAGGTCGACGGCCGGGCCCGCGGTTTCCTGCGCGCCAACCCGGCCTCCGGCACGGCGGCCGGGCTGGACTTCACCCTCGAACGTGTCTGGTGCCATCTCACCGACCTCTCCGGCCGGACGCTCGCCAGTGAGGGCGTGACCGAGGCCCGCGACACCCCCTGGCAGGAGCGACTCACCGCCGGACTCGCGCTCCTCGACGACCTGCTCGGCCGGGCCGGACTCGATCGGGACCGTCTGGTCGGGGTCGCGATCGGCGTCCCCGGGCCGCTCGACCTGCAGACCGGCGTGATCGGGCCTTCGTTGCCCGGCCAGGCGTGGGCGGGGGTGAACGTCGCGGCCGAGTTCCGCCGGCATCTCGACGTACCGGTGCTGGTGGACAACAACACCCGCCTCGAAGCGGTCGCGGAGTTCACCTGGGGCGCGGGCCGGGGCATGCGGGACGTGTTGTATCTCGGCCTGTCCACCGGCATCGGCTCCGGAATGCTTGTCGACGGCAACCTTCATCACGGCGGCGCGCGTGGTGGTGGCGGCGAGATCGGCCACCTGTCGGCGGACTCGACCGGCGCGCTCTGCCCGTGCGGGAACCGCGGCTGCCTGGTGCAGTTCGCGTCGCTCCCCGCCGTGCTCAGGGCTCTCGCGCCGGTGCTCGGCGCGGACGCCGGCCTGGATGACCTGCTCGCGGCCGCCGCGGCGGGTCAGCCCGACACCGTGCGGGTGCTCCGCGAGGCCGGGGAGCTGACCGGGCGGGTGCTGGCGAACATCTGCAACCTGCTCAACCCCGAGCGGATCATCATCGGCGGTGAGCTGGCCCGCGCCGGCGACCTGGTGCTGGAGCCGATCCGCGCCACCCTGCGCCGGACCGCGATGGCCCTCACCCGCGACGCCGACGTGGTCGCCGCGGAGCTCGACCTCGGCGCCCGCGCCGGCGCGTCCGGCGCCGCCGCCCTGGTGCTACGACAGACCGACCAGCTGGTCACCGCCTTGCTGACCAGCACCGACCTCCGAGCGAACGAGGCAATGTGAAGATCGTCGGATACGAGACGTTCCTGGTGGCGCCGCGCTGGCAGTTCCTGCGGATCGACACCGACGAAGGCATCAGCGGCTGGGGTGAGCCGATCGTCGAGGGCCGCGCGGAGGCGGTCCAGGGCGCGGTCGCGGCGTTGATGGAGTATCTCGTCGGCACCGATCCGCTCCGGATCGAGGACCACTGGCAGACCATGGCCAAGGGCGGTTTCTACCGCGGCGGTCCGGTGCTGTCGAGCGCTCTGGCCGGTATCGACCAGGCCCTGTGGGACATCAAGGGCCGCTACCACGAGACACCCGTGCACGAGCTGCTCGGCGGTCCGGTCCGGGAGCGGGTGCGCATCTACACCTGGGTCCACGGCCGCGACAACGCCCAGCTGGTCGACGAGGCGCAGGCCAAGGTGGCCAAGGGATTCACGGCCCTCAAGCTCAACCTCTCCGAGGCGCTGCCGCCGATCCCGTCGCCCGCTCAGCTCCGGGCCGCGGTGAGCCGGGTCGAGTCGTTGCGTGCCGCGCTCGGCGACGATGTCGACATCGCCCTCGATTTCCACGGCCGGTTCAGTACGGCGGCCACCCGGCAGATCCTGCCCTTGCTCGAGCCGCTGCTGCCGATGTTCATCGAGGAGCCGGTGCTGCCCGAGTTCGCCCGGGACCTGCGCCGGATCACCGAGTCGACCAGCATCCCGATCGCGACCGGCGAGCGGCTCTTCTCCCGCTGGGACTTCCGCGACGTGCTCACGACCGGTATCGCGGTCGCGCAGCCGGACATCTCGCACGCGGGCGGCATCTCCGAGGTCCGGCGGATCGCCGCCATGGCCGAGGCGTACGACGTGTCCGTCGCACCGCACTGCCCGCTGGGCCCGATCACGCTGGCGGCCAGTCTCCAGGTCGACCTGGCCATCCCGAACTTCCTCATCCAGGAGCAGAGCCTCGGCATCGAGTACGGCGGTGGCAACGCGCTGCTCGACTACCTGGTCGACCCGCAGGTGTTCTCGTTCGTCGACGGCCACATCGAGCGGCCGACCGGTCCCGGGCTGGGCATCGAGGTCAACGAGGAGGTCGTCCGCGCGGCCGCCGCGGAAGGGCACAGCTGGCGGTCACCGGTGCTGCGGCACGCCGACGGTTCCTTCGCCGAATGGTGACGGCGCAGACCCCGCCGATGGGGTGGAACAGCTGGGACTGCTTCGGGACGACGGTCACCGAGGCGGAGGTGCTCGCGAACGCACAGGTGATGCACGACCGGCTGCTGCCCTTCGGCTGGGACACGGTCGTCGTCGACATCGCGTGGTACGACCCGACCGCTCGATCGCACGGCTACAACGAGAACGCGCCGATCGTCCTGGACGAGTACGGGCGTCAGCTGCCGGCGCCGCTCCGGTTCCCCTCAGCCGCGGGCGGCGCCGGCTTCGGGCCACTCGCCACGAAGGTGCACGAGCTCGGGCTCAAGTTCGGGTTGCACATCATGCGCGGCATCCCACGGCGGGCGATCGAGCTCGACCTGCCGGTGTTCGGCACCCAGTGGACGGCGCGGGAGATCGCGGACCCCGAGCACGTCTGCCCGTGGAACCCGGACAACTTAGGGCTGAACCACGACCACCCCGGCGCGCAGGCGTACTACGACGCCCAGGTGGCGCAGTTCGCCGCGTGGGGCGTGGATTTCATCAAGGCCGACGACATGCTGGCGCCGTACCACGATCGCGAGATCGCGGCGTACGCGCGGGCGATCGAGCGCAGCGGCCGGGACATCGTGCTGTCGCTGTCGCCGGGCACGCACCTGTCGACCCATCACCTCGAGCATCTGCGGGCCAACGCCCAGCTGTGGCGGGTCTCGGACGACCTGTGGGATCGATGGGAGGACGTGCACGCGCAGTTCGCCCGGATGGCGCGATGGGCGCCGTTCCAGCAGCCCGGCGGCTGGGCGGACGCGGACATGCTCCCCCTCGGCCACATCGGCATCCGCGCCGAACGCGGCGACGACCGCACGAGCCGACTGACCCCGGACGAGCAGCGCACGTTGCTGACGCTGTGGGTGATGGCCCGCTCGCCCCTGATGATGGGCGGCGACCTGCCCACCACGGACGACGAAACCCTTGCCCTACTGGCGAATCCCGCCCTCGCCGAGGTGCTGCAGTCACACGACGGCCGCGAGATCATCCGCGAGCCCCTCGACGACGGCGAGCTGATCGTGTGGACAGCCCGCTCGGAGGACCGCAGCTACGCAGCCATCTTCTGGACTGGTGCTTCCCCTCGGAAGGTGTCCATCCCGCTGAAGTCGCTTGCCGCATTCGGCCCAGCGCACGACCTGTGGGACGGGACAACCCATCCCACCACCGAGCATCTCGAGTCGGAGGTCCCGCCGCACGGTGTGCGGTGGTTCCGGCTTACCTAGGTGGCATGCGGAGGGCGCCGTCGAGGCGGATGACTTCGCCGTTGAGGAGTTGGTTGTCGAGGATGTGGCGGACCAGGGCGGCGTACTCCGTGGGCCGGCCGAGGCGGGACGGGTGCGGGACCTGCTGCTCGAGGACGGCGCGGGTCTCTTCCGGGAGGCCGGCGAGCATCGGGGTCTCCATCGTGCCGGGCGCGATGGTGACGACGCGGATCCCCTTGTCCGCAAGGTCTCTGGCCGCGGTCAGCGTGAGGCCGACGATGCCGCCCTTGCTGGCCGCGTACGCCGCCTGCCCGACCTGACCGTCGTACGCTGCGATCGACGCGGTCATCACCACGACGCCGCGGTCACCGTCCTCGCCGGGCTCGGAAGCGATCATCCGCTCGGCGGCCAGCCGGAGCACGTTGAAGGTGCCGATCAGGTTGACCTCGATCACCTGCCGGAAGGTTGCCAACGGCAACGGGCCCTTGCGGCCGACGACCCGGCCCGGGGTCGCGATGCCGGCGCAGGTGACGACGACCCGCAGCGTGCCGAGCTCGGCGGCCGCGTCCAGCGCCGCGGCGACGGCAGTCTCGTCGGTGACATCGGCCGGGGCGAACACGACCCGGTCGCCCAGCTCGTCCGCGACCGCCTTGCCCGCAGAGGACGGCAGGTCGACGATCACGACCCCCAGTCCGTCGGCGGCGAGCCGGCGGACCGTCGCCTCTCCGAGCCCGGATCCACCACCGGTGACCAGAGCGACGCCGGACGGGCCAAACTTCATGAAGCGCTCCTGAGTAGGTCGCGGCTGATGACGAGCCGCTGGATCTGGTTCGTTCCTTCGAAGATCTGGGTCACCTTGGCCTCCCGCATGTAGCGCTCGGCCGGGAACTCGCGGGTGTAACCGTACCCACCGAGCACCTGGACCGCGTCGGTGGTGACCTTCATCGCGGCGTCCGTACAGATCAGCTTGGCGATCGCCGCCTGCTGGGTGAACGGCCGGCCGAGGTCGCGCCGGCGGGCGGCCTGCAGGTACGTCGCCCGGGCCGACTCGACCGCGGCGGCCATGTCGGCGAGCAGGAACTGGACGCCCTGGAAGTCCGCGATCGGCTGCCCGAACTGCTGCCGCTGCTTCGCGTACGACGCGGCCACGTCGAGCGCGGCCTGGGCCAGTCCGGTCGCGCACGCGGCGATCCCGAGCCGGCCGGAGTCCAGCGCGGACAGCGCGATCCGCATGCCCTGCCCTTCGGCGCCGATCAGGTTCGCGGCCGGGATCCGGACGTCGTCGTAGTTGACCAGCGTGGTGGTCGATCCGGTCAGGCCCATCTTCCGCTCGGGCGCGCCGAAGCTGAGCCCGCCGGCCGACGCCGGCACGTGGAAGGCGGAGATGCCGTGCTTCGGGTCGTCCGAGGTCCGCGCGAAGGTGGTGTAGAAGTCGGCGTGCGAGCCGTGGCTGATCCACGCCTTGGTCCCGCGCAGCACGTACTCGTCGCCGTCGCGGACCGCCCGCGTGGTCATCCCGCTGATGTCGGAACCGGCCTGCGGCTCGGACAGCGCGTACGCACCGAGCAGCTCGCCGCCGACCATGTCGGGCAGCAGCCGGGCGCGCTGCTCCTCGGAACCGAAGGTGGCCAGCGCGTAGCTGGTCATCGTGTGCACGGAGATCCCGACGCCCACCGACATCCAGGCGGCGGCGATCTCCTCGAGCATCTGCAGATACACCTCGTACGGCTGCTCGGCGCCGCCGTACTGCTCCGGGTAGGGCAGGCCGAGCAGGCCGGCCTTGCCCAGCGTGCGGAACGCGTCCCGCGGGAAGGTCTCGCTCTCCTCGGCCTTGGCGGCATGCGGCGCGAGCTCGTGCTCGCACAGGTCGCGGACGAGAGCGAGCAGGTCAGTGGATTCCTCGGTCGGCAGGAGACGATCGACAGCCATCAGGCACCCCTCTCAACGGCTGACGAAATGATACTAGGAATGATACTGAAGCACATAATCCAGTATCGTTCTATGCTGTCTCGATATGACAACAGTCGTACCGGGGCGCCGAACCCGCAGGCAGTCCGAGCTGCTCGACCGGCTCTTGGTCCTGTTCCTCGAACAGGGCTTCAGCCGGTTCACCCTGGACGACCTGGCCGCCGAGCTGCGCTGCAGCAAGACGACCCTGTACGCACTCGCGCCGAGCAAGGAGCAGCTCGCCGTCGAGGTGGTGAAGCACTACTTCAAGAATGCCACCGCCCAGGTGGAGTCAGCGGTCGCCCGGCAGACCCGGCACGACCGGCGGATCGCGGCGTACCTGAACGCGGTCGCGGACGCGCTCCGGCCGGCCAGCCGGACCTTCCTGGACGACGTGGCCACGTTCGCCCCGGCCCGGTCGGTGTACGAGCGGAACACCCGGATCGCGGCCGAGCGGGTCCGGACGCTGATCGAGGACGGCATCAACAACAAGATGTTCCGCGAGGTCGACATCGCGTTCGCGGCCGAGATGATCGCGCACACCATGCAGGCGATCCAGCGCGGTGACATCGCCCGCCGCACCGGCCTGAACGACGCCGAGGCCTACCGCGAGCTCGCCTCCTTCGTGCTCCATTCGCTCCGGCTGGACTGACCTTGTAGCGTCGTCGGATGGAGCTCAGGTTAGGGCCGTTGCTGCGGTACGTCGACGAGACGCGGGCGACCGTCTGGGTGGAGACCAGCGCCCCCGCCGAGGTCGAGGTTCTCGGCCACCGGGCGCGGACCTGGTCGGTGCACGGCCATCACTACGCGCTGGTCCGGATCGAGGGGCTCGCGGCGAACAGCATCACGCCGTACGAGGTGAAGCTGGACGGCACCACGGTCTGGCCGCCGGAGGACAACACTTTCGGCCCCAGCGTGATCCGGACCCCGCGCGCGGACGGCACGTTCCGGTTGACGTTCGGGTCGTGCCGGCGGTCGGCACCGTTCGACCAGCAGGGCTTCAAGGAGTTCGGTCCGGACGCCCTGGTCGCGCTGGCCGCGCGGATGGCGGCCGGAGACGACGAGCTGCCCGACGCCGTGCTGCTGCTCGGTGACCAGGTGTACGCCGACGACCCGTCCGACGCCGTCCTGCGGCGACTGCACGACAAGCACGGCGGCCGGCAGGGATCCGAGGTGGCCGACGAGATCGGAAACTTCGAGGAGTACACCTGGCTGTACGACGACTCCTGGGCGACGCCGGCGGTGCGGTGGCTGTTCTCGACCGTCCCGTTGTGCATGCTGCTCGACGACCACGACCTGCGGGACGACTGGAACACCTCGATGACCTGGCGGCGCTGGGTGACCGCGCAGCCGTGGTGGCGCGACCGGGTCGTCGGCGCCTACGCGTCGTACTGGGTCTATCAGCACCTCGGCAACCTGTCGCCCGAGCAGCTCGACCGGGATTCGACGTACCGCGCGATGCTGTCGATCGAGGACGACGACGAGCGGACGGCGTACCTGGACAGCGTCGCCTGGACCGCGGATGAGGACCCGGCGTCGGCCCGGTGGAGTTTCTACCGCGACTTCGGCGACAGATCCCACGGGTTCCGGCTGGTCGCGGTCGACTCGCGGTGCTCGCGGCATCTCGAGCCGGACGAGCGGGCGATGGTCGACGCCCACGAGTGGGAGTGGGTACGACGGCACACCGCCGGGGCCACGCGCCCGATCCGCCATCTGCTGCTGGCCTCGACCTTGCCGTTCCTGCTCGCGCCCGGACTGCATCACCTGGAGGGGTGGGACGAGGCGGTCTCGTCCGGCGCATGGGGACCGCGCAGCGCCCGGATCGGCGAGAAGATCCGGCAAGGGATGGATCTGGAGCACTGGGCGTCGTTCCGGCAGTCGTTCGACGACGTGACGACTTTGCTGGCCGACCTGGTCAGTGGCGAGGATCCGCCGGCGTCGATCCTGATGCTGTCCGGCGATGTGCACTGCAGCTACCTCGCCGAGGCCCGGCTGACCGGCGTACCGCATCCGGTGACGGCGATCCGGCAGTTGACCATGTCGCCGTTCCGGAATCCGGTGCCGCGGCACATCCGCTGGGCGAACCACCTGCTCGGCACCCGCTGGATGACAGGGCTGCTGCACAAGGTCGCCCGGATGGCCGGGGTCCGGGATGTGGCCGCCGTGTGGCGGCTCACCCACGGGCCGTGGTTCGGCAACGGGGCGATGACGGTGACGCTGTCCGGCGAGGACTGGACGGTCGACGTCGACCACGCGGAGTTGCGTGGTGACCGGCAAGTACTCGAGCGGACGTTGACCTATGGACGCCTAGACTCCTCAAACGATCAATTGACGTCCTGAGGACGCCACTCCGCGCATCAGAGCCGCACGCCCCGGAAGGCTGATGATATGAAAGGTTCCACTCTTCGACGCACCGCGGCGGTGGTCGCCGCGACCGCGCTGACCTTGGTCGCGACGATGCCGGCCAAGGCCGATCCGGTGAAGCCGCCCCGGCTGTCCGCCAAGGCGATCACGTCCGCGCTGAACGAGCAGGTGAACACCCCCGGCACCGCCTGGATGACCAAGCCGGACGGCACGGTCGTGGTGTCCTACGACTCCACCGTGACCGGCAGCAAGCTGACGGCGCTGACCAGCGTGACCAAGCGGCTCGGCGAGGGCATCACGCTCGAGAAGCTGCCCGGCAAGCTGACGAAGTACATCAGCGGCGGCATGGCGACGTACGGCGGCGACGTGAAGTGCTCGGTGGGCTTCAACGTCCAGCGGCGTGGGAAGTACTACTTCCTCACCGCCGGGCACTGCGGCAACGAGGCCACCCGGTGGTACCAGGACGCCAACCACGCCGTCTTCACCGGCGCGCTGCACCACTCCAGCTACCCGTGGAACGACTACGCACTGGTGGTCTACCGCACCGACATCAAGACCAAGCCGCCGGGCGGCAGCGTGTACCTCTACAACGGGCACTCGCAGGACATCACCACGGCGATGAACCCGGGCATCGGGCAGTACGTCTACCGCAGCGGCTCCACCAGCGGCCTGCACAGCGGCCGGGTCACCGGGCTGAACGCGACGGTGAACTACGGCGACGGCCGGGTGGCCGGCCTGATCCGTACGAGCGTGTGCGCGGAGCCGGGCGACTCGGGCGGGCCGCTGTTCTACCGGCAGTGGGCGTTCGGGCTGACCTCGGGCGGCTCCGGCGACTGCACCTCGGGCGGCGTCACCTACTTCCAGCCGGTCGTCGAGGCCCTCAACGCGTACGGCGTCTCCGTCTACTGAGCGCAGGATTACCCTTACGCTCCGGATTCACCTGAATACTCAGGGAGAGAGTGGGTACGAGGGGACACGGTTGAAGTCAAGGACGCACCCGCCCCGAGCGCGTCCTCATCGTGAGGAGGCTGAAACCGTGACATTTTCGCCCATTCGCCGTACCACCGCGATCCTGGCCGCCGCCGGGCTCGCTGCCGCCGGACTCCTGGCCACCCAGGCCTCGGCCGCGCCGATCACCCCGTCGACGCTGTCGGCGTCCGCCATCACCGCGACCCTGAACAAGGACGCGGCCATCCCCGGCACCGCGTGGCAGACGAACCCGGACGGCCGGATCATCGTGTCCTACGACGACACCGTCAGCGGCGCCAAGCTGGCGGCACTGACCGGCGTGACCAAGCAGTTCGGCAGCCGGGTCACGCTGGAGAAGATCTCCGGCAAGCTGACCAAGTACATCGCCGGCGGTGACGCCATCTACGGCGGGCAGTACCGCTGCTCGCTCGGCTTCAACGTCCGCAGTGGCAGCACGTACTACTTCCTGACCGCGGGCCACTGCGGCAACATCGCGTCCAGCTGGTACGCGAACTCGAGCAAGACCACGCTGCTCGGCACGGTCGCCGGGTCGAGCTTCCCGGGTAACGACTACGCGATCGTGAGGTACAGCACGTCGTACACCAACCACCCCGGCACGGTGGACCTGTACAACGGCTCCTCGCAGGACATCACGTCCGCCGGCAACGCCAGCGTCGGCCAGGCGGTCAAGCGCAGCGGTAGTACGACCGGTGTGCACAGCGGCACGGTCACCGGCGTCAACGCGACGGTGAACTACGCCGAGGGCCAGGTCTCCGGCCTGATCCGCACCAATGTCTGCGCCGAGGGTGGCGACTCCGGCGGTGCCCTGTTCGCGGGCAGTGTGGCCCTCGGCCTCACCTCCGGCGGCTCCGGCAACTGCTCCTCCGGTGGCACCACCTACTTCCAGCCCGTCACCGAAGCACTCTCCCGCTACGGCGTCAGCGTCTACTGACACCGGACGCGAAACGGCGCCCCGGACCACCTGGTCCGGGGCGCCGTCCTGTTGCGTCTTCAGCCCGCGCGGCGGCGGGAGATCTCGTACAGCGTCACGCCGGTGGCGATACCGGCGTTGAGGGACTCGGTGGCGCTGGTCATCGGAATCGAGACGATCAGGTCGCAGTTCTCCCGGACCAGGCGGGCCAGGCCCTTGCCCTCCGAGCCGACGACGAGGACGACCGGCTCGGTGGCGGCTTCCAGTTCGGGGAGCTCCACCGCGCCATCCATGTCCAGGCCGATCACGAGCAGGCCGGCATCCTTGTAGGACTTGAGCGCGCGGTTGAGGTTGGTGACCCGGGCCACCGGGATCCGGGCCGCCGCACCGGCCGACGTCTTCCACGCCGACGCCGACATGGCCGCCGCCCGACGCTCCGGCACGACGACGCCGTGCGCACCGAACGCCGCCGCGGACCGGGTGATCGCCCCCAGGTTGCGCGGGTCCGTCACGCCGTCGAGCGCGACGATCAGCGGCACCTCGCCCGCGTCGTACGCCCGGGCGAGCAGGTCGTCGGGATGCGCGTACTCGTACGGCGGTATCTGGATCGCGACGCCCTGGTGCGCACCACCGGCCGTGACCCGGTCGAGCTCCGTCCGCGGCACCTCGAGCACCGAGACGCCGTGCTCGACCGCGAGCAGCGTGGCCTCCCGCAGCCGGGCGTCCCGTTCGGTGCCTTCGGCAACATGCAGCGCGGCCGCCGGGACGCCGGCCCGGAGCGCCTCGACCACCGGGTTGCGCCCGTACACCCACTCGGTGCCGGTGTCGGCGGACTTGCGCGCCGGACGGCCGCGCTCGCGCTCCTTCGCGCGCTCCTGCGCCTTCGCCCGCTTGTGCGCGGGGTGCTTGACCCGGTCCACCGCCTTCGGCGTCGGGCCCTTGCCCTCCAGACCGCGGCGGACCCGGCCACCGGATCCGGCGGTCGGGTTCCCCCGCGGCTTCTTGCGGATGGCACCCTTGCGCTGGCTACTTCCCGGCACGTCAGCTTCCTTCGTCGGTGGTTGTCGGTGCCGCGAGCGACCAGCGCGGCCCCTGGGGGGTGTCCTCGACGACGACGCCGAGCGCCTTCAGCCGGTCGCGGATCGCGTCCGACGCGGCGTAGTCCTTGCGCTCGCGGGCGGCCTGCCGCTGCTCGAGCAGCGCCTTCACCAGCCCGTCCACGACCTCGGTGAGCTCGTCACCGGCCGCAGCCCGCGAGGCCCACGGCTCGGCCAGCGGGTCCAGCCCGAGCACGCCGAGCATCCCGCGCACGGAGGCCAGCGCCTCGCGCAGCGCGGCCGAGTCCCCGTCGGCGACCAGCTTGTTCCCGTCGCGGACGGTGTTGTGCAGTACGGCGACCGCCGCCGGCGTGCCGAGGTCGTCGTCCATCGCGGTGACGAAGTCCGCCGGCAGCTCCTCCGACGGCTCGACTCCACCGGTCACCTCGTTGGCCCGGGTGACGAAACCCTCGATCCGCTGGAAGCTCGTCGACGCCTCGTCCAGCGCGCCGTCCGAGAACTCCACCACGGACCGGTAGTGCGACTGGACCAGGTAGTACCGCAGCTCGATCGGCCGCACCCGCTGGACCACATTGCGCACGATCGCGCCGTTGCCCATCGACTTGGACATCTTCTCGCCGGCCGTGGTGACCAGCGCGCTGTGCATCCAGAACCGGGCGAACTTCTGCCCGACCGCGGTCGACTGGGCCAGCTCGTTCTCGTGGTGCGGGAAGCGCAGGTCCAGCCCGCCGCCGTGGATGTCGAACTCGTCGCCGAGGTACTTGCCCGCCATCGCGGAGCACTCCAGGTGCCAGCCCGGGCGGCCGCGGCCCCACGGCGTCGGCCAGGAGGCCGTCCGCGGCGTGTCCTCGGTGTAGCCCTTCCAGAGCGCGAAGTCGCGCGGGTCCCGCTTGCCGCGCGGGTCCGCGTCCTCGGCGGCCTCCATGTCCTCGATCTTCTGGTGCGAGAGGGCGCCGTACGCCGGCCAGGACTTCACGTCGAAGTAGACGTCGCCGGAGCCGTCCGGAGCCACGTACGCGTGGCCGCGCTCGATCAGCTCGCCGATCATCTCCAGCATCTCGGGGATGTGGCCGGTGGCGCGCGGCTCGTACGTCGGCGGGCGGCAGCCGAGCACGTCGTACGCCCAGTGCAGCTCACGCTCGAACTCGTAGGCGTGCGCCCACCACGGGACGTCCCGCTCGGCCGACTTGGCCAGGATCTTGTCGTCGATGTCGGTCACGTTCGCGATCACGGTGACCCGGTAGCCCGAGCGCTCGAACCAGCGCCGCAGGACGTCGAAGACGACCTCCTTGTAGATGTGCCCGACGTGCGGGGCACCCTGCACCGTCAGCCCACAGTGGTAGATCCCGACCTGGCCCGGGTGGACCGGTACGAAATCCCTCACTGCTGCTGTCGCGGTGTCGTACAAGCGAAGTGTCACCGGTCAAGGGTAACGGGAACTGACACCCCCTCTTGACAAAATATCCACAGCGCCGCTCACCCAGGAGGACTTCCTTGTCGAACCAAGGCCCGTACGGACCACCACCGGGGCAGTACCAGGGGCCTCCGCCCCCGCAGTACGGGCCCCCGCCGGGCGGTCCGCAGTACTGGGGTCCTCCGCAAGGTCCGCCGATGGGTCCGCCGCCGGGTCCGGGCTTCGGCTGGGGATCGAACGGGTTCCCGCCGCCGCCCAAGAAGAAGGGCAAGGCCGCCTGGGTGGTCATCCCGGTCGTGGTGATCGGCCTCGCCGTCGTCGGGTTCGGCGTGCTCAGCGCGGTGCTGAAGCACAACAGCGACAACGACTACACCCAGCCGGAGCCGACGTACTCCGCCACCGAGGAGCCGACGGAGGAACCGACCTCGGTCCCGGTCACCACCAACGCTCCGACCGCGCCCGCCACCACCCGGACGACGCAGCCGCAGCCGACGAAGACCACGCCGCCCCCGCCGTCGGACTCCGACGTCGTCACGAAGAACCGGTTCTACAAGACCGGCGTGCAGAAGACGGTGAACTGCCGGGAGTCGGGCGCCCGCGCCAACAGCGCCACCAACGCGCGCAAGTACTACAACGCCGTACTCGCGTGTCTGGTCAAGGCCTGGCCGCGGCAGGTCACGCTGGCCGGGGCACGGTTCGTGCCACCACAACTGGTCGCCTTCTCCGGAACGGCCCAGTCCCCGTGTGGCGGGAACTCACCGAGCTCCTTCTACTGCTCGACGAACCGGACCATCTACATGGACACGAACAGTGACCTGCGCTGGTACCAGATGTACCTCAGCTACAACAACCGGACGCAGGCGATGGCCTGGCTGCGGGCCGAGATGACGGACACGGTCGCCCACGAGTTCGGGCACCACATCCAGAACATGACCGGCATCCTCGAGGCGACGTACGACCTGCGGTACGAGTTCAGCGGGGACAAGTCGCTGGAGATGAGCCGGCGGCTGGAGATCCAGGCGACCTGTTTCGGCAACGTGTTCATGGGCGCGAACAAGAGCAGCTACGGGATGACCGGGCTGCTGAAGTCGCAGCTGGACTACCTGCACTCCCATCAGGGCGACGAGTACATGACCCAGCGGGACCACGGCAGCCGGGCGATCATCCCGCGCTGGGCGAACGCCGGTTTCGTCACCCGGAACCCGGGCTCGTGCAACACCTACACGGCCTCCCCCAAGTACGTGCGGTAAATAGTCACCATTCGACTGAGATTGAATGGTTGATTCTTACCAATCGCGGGTAAGCCTCTGCCGAGCGCTCTGTTCCGCCCCTCATCGCTCTGTGGAGGTCCACCGTGAAGTCCGCCCTTTTCACGGGTGCCGCCGTCACTCTTGGCCTGCTTCTGGCCTCGATCGGCTCCGCCCAAGCCAGCACCACCTCGCCCGCAGCGCACACGCCGACGCCCCAGGCCCGTCAGCACGGCATCGCCAAGGCCGGCGACGCGTACATGGGCTGGCTGTCGAACACCACGACCAGCGCTGCTCCGGCAGTGATGGCCCCCGCCGCATCGGTCGAAGGCATCGACGTCTCCAGCCACCAGGGCAACGTCAACTGGGCCTCGCAGTGGAGTGCCGGCAAGCGGTTCGCCTACGTGAAGGCGAGCGAAGGCAACTACTACACGAACCCGTACTTCGCCCAGCAGTACAACGGTTCCTACAACGTCGGCATGATCCGCGGCGCCTACCACTTCGCCACCCCGAACGACTCCAGCGGCGCCAACCAGGCCAACTACTTCGTCGACCACGGCGGCGGCTGGTCCCGGGACGGCAGGACCCTGCCGGGTTCGCTCGACATCGAGTACAACCCGTACGGCGCGACCTGCTACGGACTGAGCCAGTCCGCGATGGTCAACTGGATCCGCGACTTCCTCACCACCTACAAGGCCCGCACCACCCGCGACGCGGTGATCTACACCAACCTCGACTGGTGGAGCCAGTGCACCGGCAACAGCACCGCGTTCAACGCCACCAACCCGCTCTGGGTGGCCCGCTACGCCTCGGCGCCGGGGACCCTGCCGGGCGGCTGGCCGTTCTACACCATCTGGCAGTACAGCTCGACCCCGATCGACCAGGACCGCTTCAACGGCGACCAGTCCCGATTGGTTGCCCTCGCCAACGGATGACGCGGGGGTAATTGGGTTGCGGCGTCTCGTAGTCTCGATCGGTGAGCTTTTCGCTGCCGATCGAGACGGACCGCCTGACCCTGCGCCGCTACCTGGACACCGACTACGACGACCTGCTCCGGCTGCAGTCCAACCCTGACGTCGCCAGATTCCTGCTGCACGACGCCAGGACGCCCGAGCAGGTCCGCGAAGCCCTCGCCGGCCGGCTGGCCGACGTACCGATGGACACCGACGGACAAGCGCTCACCGTCGCCGTGATCCGGCGGGACACCGGTCAGCACGTCGGCGAGGTCACGCTGTTCATGAACAGTGTCGAGCACCGGACCGGGGAGCTCGGCTACGTCTTCCACCCGGAGTCCGCCGGCCACGGTTTCGCCACCGAGGCGGCGGTCGAACTGCTGCGGCTCGGGTTCGAGGAGCTCGGCCTGCACCGGATCATCGCCCGGCTGGACGCCCGCAACACGGGCTCGATGAAGCTGCTCGAGCGACTCGGCCTGCGCCAGGAGGCGCACTTCGTGCGGAACGAGTTCCTGAAGGGCGAGTGGACCGACGAACTGGTCTACGCGATGCTCGCCGACGAGTGGATCAAACGCTCGTAACTATTTGACCTGTCATACGCGCCGACGCGGCACGCGTTAACGCGACAGTGGCGGTCGGCGGGTCTACCGTCGACACCATGACCACCGCCCGTTCCGTCACCGCCCTGATTCTCGGTGTGGTCGTGCTGAGCGCCGGCTCCCTGCCGACCGAGGCCGTCAAAGTAGCCCCACCGCGTCAGATCGCCTACCACACGTGGACGTCGACCAGCGACTTCCTCAGCGGTGCCCTCTCCGGCACCACCGTCACCGACGGCGCCCTCACGTTCGGCACGTCGACCGGCACGACGTCGTACGTCGATCCGTTCGGGGACGGCACCGCCAAGAGCTACGAGCAGACCAGTTGGGTCTCGCCAAGCGTCAGCACCGGCTTCGGGCTGACCGAGCTCGTCGCCTCCTGGAACGCGACCACGCCACCCGGCACCTGGGTCGAGATCTCCCTGGCCGGTACGACGGACGCCGGCACGGCCACCAAGTGGTACGTGCTCGGCCGCTGGTCCGGTAGTGACGACACCGCCGCCGGTGACATCCACCGCACCTCGGTCCCGAGCCAGGGTGACGCGAACGGATCCGTTGCCGTCGACACCTTCGTCGCCGCGAACGGGCACTGGCTGGATCGCTGGCAGCTCAAGGTCAACCTGTACCGGTTGAGTGGTACGACGCAGTCGCCGCTGATCCGGTCCGTCGGCGCGATGGCGTCCCGGCTGCCCGACGACAAGAAGGTTGCCGCGAGCCCCCTCGGCGGTGCGGAGGGCATCGTCCTCGACGTACCGACGTACTCGCAGGAGACGCATCTCGGGCACTATCCGCAGTGGGACGGCGGTGGCGAGGCGTGGTGCTCGGCGACCTCGACCGCGATGGTGCTCGACTACTACGGCGCCGGCCCGACTCCGGCCGAGACCGCGTGGGTGGATCCGTCCGACCCCGACCCGCAGGTCGACCACTCGGCCCGGTCGGTCTTCGACTACTCCTACGACGGCGCCGGGAACTGGCCGTTCAACACGGCGTACGCCGGGTCCCGCGGCGTGGACGGGTTCATCACCCGGCTGCGGTCGCTGACCGAGGCGGAGCAGTTCATCAAGGCCGGGATCCCGCTGGTCGCGTCACTGTCGTTCAAGAAGGGCGACCTGCCCGGCGCCGGCTACGGGACCAACGGGCACCTGATGGTGATCGTCGGGTTCGACCAGGCCGGGAACGTCGTCGTGAACGATCCGGCGTCCCACTTGATCCCGAGCAACGGAGAGGTCCGTACGACGTACGACCGGGCCGCGTTCGAGAACGCCTGGGTCCCACACTCCGGTGGACTCGTCTACGTCATCCACCCGGAGGGCATGCCGCTGCCTGCGCCTGCTGATCCGCAGCACAACTGGTAGAGCAGCCTCAGCGGGCGAAGAGTGCACCCGTGAGGTTGGTGGTGAGGTTGCGCAGCGAGTCCGGCAGGTACTGCAGGTGCCAGCCACGCGGGCCGCGGTACCAGGGGAAACCCTCGTCCTCCTCGTCCGGGGTGCTGTCCGTCGCTACCAGTGCGTCGATCCAGCGCTCCGATCCGCCGAGCACGACGGCGTACGGGAGAGCGCGGGAGCAGAGCTCGGCGTGCTGGTCGGTCGGCAGCTCGCTGACGTCCATCTCGAGCAGCTCACCGCGGATCGCGGCGACCTGGCCGAGCACGCGGCCGGCGGCCGGCGCCTTGGCCGGCATGTAGCGGCCGACCACGATCAGGCCGACGCCGACCAGGGTGACCGCGAGACCGAGCAGACCCCAGGTCGAGAACAGCGCGAGGAGGACGGTGAGGACGACGCCCACCACGGTGGTGGCGATGCCGATCGTCGCCCAGAGCGAACGGGTGCGGTCCGGGCGCTCGTTGAACCAGCCGCGCTTGACCACTCCGTCGTACAGGGCGTCCTGGACCTGGGCGAGGTTCGCCCGCACCTGGCGGCCGAGCTCGGAGACCAGCACCGAGTCCGAGTCGCCGAAGATCGCGCGGATCAGGACGTTCTCGTAGCGGTGCAGCTCCTCCGACGGCGCGTTCGCGACCCGGCGCAGCTCCCAGTCCGGTCGCGCGTACTCGGTCTGGTGCTCCAGCTCGACGATCGTCAGGTGCCCGCGGACGGCCAGGTCGATGATCGTCGCGGTGACGTCGACCGGGTCGATCCGCTCGTCGATCAGCGTGCCCACCTCGCCGGGCCGCAGGTCGGACGGCGGCGTGAAGTCGATCCGGGTGTCGGTGCCGAGGCTGAACAGCGACGCCGGTACGACGCGGCGCGGGTCGACCCGGTCCCGGCCGCGGACCCGGTACAGCACGAGCAGCCCGATCACACCGAGCAGCAGAACAGCCAGTGCGGTGAGCAGTTGGGCGGTGTCGGTGGAGAAGGCGCGCTTGAACGTCTTGCGGTACTCGACGATCGAGTTCGCGGCGATCTCGCCCTCGGGGAAGCCGATCGTCATCCGGACCGTGTTACCCGGCGGCAAGCCCTGCTGCTGGAACGTCGGCCCGGTCGTCTCACCGATCTGCGCCAGCGTGCACGGGGTGTTGCTGTCGATCGCCCCGGCGAAGCAGGAGACGTGCGAGACCTCGGGGGTGCTGAAGATGATGTTGGCCTGCTGGACGGTCAGGTTGATCCCGGTCAGCGGGGCGAACCGGACCTCGGTGCCGTTCAGCGTCTTCGCGACCGCGCCCTTCACCGTGTAGGTGAAGTTCAGCTCGGTGGTGCCGCTGACGTCCGCGACCGCCACCGAGGTGACGTCGCCGTCGGTCTTCACCTCGGACTGCTTGTCCTGGCCGCCGGCCTTGACCTGCAGGTCCGAGATCTCCTGGACGTGGTCGACGTCGTCGGGCTGGTGGTCGCGGGTGACGATGAACCGGGTGAAGGTCCCGGTCACGTCGCTCAGCTTCCAGGTCTCGGAGACCCTCAGCAGACCGTCACGCTCGACCCGGATCTGGCTGTCGAAGTTGGTCACCACCGGGTCGGCGGCAGCACCCGCGCCGGCCGCGGCGGCCGGGACAGCAGTCAGGCCGAGCAGGCCGAGGGCACACAGGGACAGCCCGAGGAGTCGTGAACGCATTGCCCAATCACACCGTAAAGAGAGGTCAGGTTGACACGGGCACGATAGCCCCTGGCGGGTGTCAGGGATCCAGTGGGGACCGGGGCACGGTCAAGTTCGGTTGAGCCCGGGCGCGGACGGCGTCTTCGGTGTGTCAGGCAACCAACGGGATCCGGGCGGGAGCACCGCCTCGAAGGCCCGGTCGACCCGGATACTGGTCTATCGCGGGCCGACTGGCCGGGGTGGCTAGCCTGGTGGGTCCCTGATCACGCAAAGTATGTCCGGGGAGTGTGCGGTTGTCCGGGGGGAGGAACCGACCGGGCGCGGCGTCGGCACCCCGAACAGCGCCTGATGCACCACGTTGACGGCTACACCCAGCAAGGTCGTGAGGAGTATCGATGTCGGACAACTGGAACCCACCCGCGGGGAGCGAACCGGCTGACGGTGAGCAGCCGGCCGGCCCGCCGGAGCGTGGTCCAGGGGAAGGCCAGTCGGCCACGTGGTGGACCGGGGAGACCGAGGCCAAGCGGGAGTTCCAGGACCCGGCCGCTTCCGCCGGCGAGCGCCCGCGGAACAACTGGTTCGGTGAGGGCTGGGCCAACCGCCGCCCGGAGAACCCCGACCAGCCGTCGACGTGGCAGACCACCCCGGAACAGTCCCACCCGACACAGCAACAGAACCGCCCACCACAGCAGTCCGGTCCGACGCAGTCCGGCCCGACCCAGCCCGGTCCAGGGCAGTCCGGTCCGGCACAGCCCGGTCCGGCACAGTCCGGTCCGGCACAGTCCGGTCCGCAGCAGTCGAGGGCGCCGCAGTCAGGCCGAGCACAAACCGGTCCGGGTCAGTCCGGTGTCGGCCAGCCCTGGCCGGCACAGTCTGGTCCGGCGCAGTCCGGTCCGGCGCAGTCCGGTCCGGCGCAGTCCGGTCCGGCGCAGTCTGGTTCCCGCCAGGCCGGTCCGGGGCAGCAGTCCGGGCCGGGGCAGCAGGGGCCGGGGCAGTCCGGGCGGCCGCCGCAGTTCCCCATCGGGCAGTCGCAGTCGAGTGCCTGGCAGTCGGACCCGTCCCAGTCCGCGCCGCCGCCGCAGCAGACCGGCCCGCGCTCAGAGGACTCGTACCTGTGGGGCTCCCCCAACCAGGCACCCCAGCAGCCGGCCTCCCCCTGGAGCAACGCCCTCCCGCCGAACCAGCCACAACCGCAACAGCGCGGCGCCCGCCACGCAGCGTCCGGCGGCCAGCTCGGTCCCATGGGTCAGCGAGTGCAACAGGCCCCGACCTGGCAGTACCCACCGATCCCGATCCCCCAGCCACCCGGCGGCGGCCGTCGCCGCAAGCCGAAGAAGACCTCCCGCAGTCTCCTGATCGGCCTCGTCGTACTCGCCGTCCTGGTCGTCGGCACCGGCATCACCCTGCTCGTCCGCACCACCGGCAACGACGACCCGCAGGCCCAGAACTCTCCCTCGGCCCCGCAATCGCAGAGCCCGTCCGAGACGCCGTCGGAGTCAGCGTCGCCGACCCCGACCAGGCCACCCGGCCCGACGGTCGACGAGGTCGTGAAGGCCAGCAAGCTCTACACCGTCGGCCCGGTCGCCGCGTCGAAGTGCGTGGAGCCGCCGTTCGCGCCGGCCAACCTCACCGCCGCCCGCGCCTACTACGCCCGCCTGCTGCCGTGCCTGAACCGCACCTGGTGGCTGGCGATGAAGAAGGCCGGTCTGCCGTTCCGCGTGCCGAAGGCGGTCGTGTACGTCGGCAACCTGTCCTCACCGTGTGGCATCCAGCGCAGCGTGCGAGCGGCGTACTGCGCTGCGAACGAGACCATCTACCTTCCCTACTCGGTGGACAACGCGTACTACCGGTCCAACCCGATGTACGCGCGCGCGATCATGCTGAACACGTTCGCGCACGAGTACGGCCACCACGTGCAGTGGCTGAGCGGCATCCTCGCCTCCTCGGTGGCCCGGCAGCAGAAGATGACGCCGAACCAGAAACTGCAGGAGAGCCGGCGCCGTGAACTGCAGGCGACCTGCCTCGGGGCTGTCTACCTGGGCGCGAACGCGGCGTACACGCCGATGCGTGGCCCGCTGCTGACCAACTGGTCGTTCCTGATCGCCCATACCGGCGACGACTACGCCCGGCCGCGCGTCCACGACCACGGCAACCGGGTGAGCAACTACCAGTGGGCGCTCGCCGGCTTCAACACCAAGCAGCCCAACTCCTGCAACACGTTCACCGCCGAGGACATCCGCGTGTCCTGACGCCCGTCAGAAGAGGCGGCGCGCTGTCGTCAGCGTGCCGCCGAACGCGGTGACGAAGTTGCTGAGCGACTCACCGATGTCGGAGAGGTGCCAGTTCTCCGGACCGGAGTACCAGCCGATGCCGGCGTCCGGGTCGTCGTCGTCATCGGTCGCGGCGATCTCCAGCGCCCACTTCTCGGTCAGCCCGAGGACAGCGGCGTACGGAAGGCAGCGGGACGCGAACTCGAGGCGGTGGCTCTGCGGCAGGTTCGCCGACGTCTCGTCGACCAGCTACCGCTGCAGGCCGGCCACTCGGCCCAATACGGCAGCTCCACGCGCAGTGCGAGCCGGTGCGACCTGGCCGACCAGCGCGAGCACCAGTCCGGCCGCCATCACCGCGAAGCCGACCAGGCCGAACTTGCTCACAATCGCGAGTACGACGGTCAGTACGACGCCCGCACCGAGCAACACCACGCCCGCAGTCGTCCAGCGGTTCCGGACGGCGTCCGGACGGGTGGCGAACCAGCCCTGCGTGACCACATCGGCGTACAACTGCTCGCGGACGAGGTTGAGCCGCGGCCGCAGCGACGGACCGAGGTTGGACACGACTACGGCGTCGCCGTCGGCGAAGACCGCGTCCAGTAGAGCCTTCTCGTACGGCAGCAACTCCGGACCGCCCTGGTGCAGCCGGCGCAGCTCCCAGTCCAGCTTGCCGAAGTGCGTCTCCCGCGGCAGCTCCACGATCGTCAGGTAGTTGCGGACAGCAAGGTCCAGCAGTGTGGCGGTGATGTCGACGACATCGGCCGTCTCGTCCACGACCGTGCCGACCTGGCCCGGCCGGATCCCATCAGGTGCGGCGAACTGCGGTCCGTCGGCACTGTCGAGCACCGGACGCTCCGGCGCGCCCTCGCCGACCTTGGCGGCGTCACGGCCGCGGAGGAACCACAGCGCCACGGCACCGAGCAGTCCGATGCCGAACACGATCACCGCCAGGCCGATCGTGCTGGAGTCCGCGGTGAACGCACGGCCGAGTGTCCAGCGGGTCTCGAACTGCGCGTTCGGCTGCACGGTCGCCTCATCACTCAGCCCGGTCAAGAAGGTCACCCGGCCACCTGCGGGTACGCCGTTCTGCTCGATCTGCAACGCGGCCGACTCGGCCAGCTGCGACGACGTACACGGCATGCTCGAGCCGATCCGGCCTGCGAAACACGTCACCCAGGTGGCGAACGGGACAGTGACGGTCAGCTCGGCCTTCGGGATCGACACACCGAAGCCCTGCACAACCGGCCAGCTCACCTCGCGACCCTCGGTGGAGTCGGCCACCACGTTGTCGACGGTGTAGCTGTAGACGATCTTCGACTGGCCGGAGACGTCGACGGTCAGCTTGCGGCCGTCGTCCGTACTCTCGTTCTTCAAGCCCTGGGCCGGTTGGCCGTTCACTGTGGCCGACACGTCGCTCAGTCCGTACGTGCGGTCCCGCTCGGCGTCGGACCGGACCCGGGTGGCCAGCGTCCGGCTGAACGTCGTACCGCCGGCGGTCAGGTCGACCGTCTCCTTGACCTGCAGCTTGCCGTCCTTGGTGAGCGTCGCCTCGGCGGAGTACGCCGTGACCTGGTCGTCGGCGGCCTGGGCCGGCAGCGTGCCCAAGGCAACTATCGGGGCGGTCAGGGACATCAGCAGGGCGGCCGGCAGGAGGCGGCGCTTCAGTGACATGGGTCGAGGGTAGTCTCGTGCCGGTTCGTGCAGCGAACCCAACCAGCGGAGGAGGCCCGACCCTGTGAGCAGTCCGTACGGCTACGGTGGCCGGCCCGGTCCGCCTCCCGGTGTACTGCCACCACCGCAGTCCGCGCCGTGGCCGCCGCAGGGCCCGCCGCCCGGTCAGTACGGTCAGCCTGGGCAGTACGGTCCGCCGCAGCAGGCGCCGTACCAGCAGTACCCGCCGCAGTCGTATTACTACGGCCGTCCGGGTCAGTTCAACGGGTTCCAACCACCGCGGCGCCGGGGCGGAGCGGTCCGGGTCATCGTGCTCGCGTTCGTGCTGCTGATGTTCCTCGCGGTGTCCGTAGCTGTGCTCGGCTCACTGCTGGGCAAGGGTTCCGACAACACGGCCCAGCCCGGGGTGTCCGGTCCGTCGATCGTGCCGACGCCGACCAGCAATCCGCAGAAGGGTACGGCGGAGGACTATCTGCTCAACGCCGACATCTACCGCACCGGACCGCTGGCCGAACAGAACTGCGCCGCCGCGAACCTGGGCGACGGCAGCCTGGCTGCGCAGAAGGTGTATTACCAGAAGCTCTTCACCTGCTTGAACAACGCATGGCGACCGATCTTCAAGGAACTCGGCCAGGACAAGCCGGACCCGGGTCTGGTCGTGTTCGACAAGCCGGTGACGACGCCGTGCGGCCGGTTCGAGCCGCTGTCCGGTCGGGTCCTCGCGTTCTACTGCTACGGCAACCAGGTGATGTACACCGACGTCAAGCAGATGAACCGGGCCTTCGGACCGCAGCATGACCTGGCGTACTTGATGACGATCGCCCACGAGTACGGCCACCACGTGCAGGGGGTCAGCGGACTGTTCTACGCCCGCGCTGTCTACCTCCAGGACCACCCCGACCAGCAACTGGAAAGCTCACGCCGTAACGAGCTGCAGGCCTCCTGCTTCGGCGGCGTCTTCAGCAAGGCAGTCGAGAAGTCGTACCCCCTCACCAACCGCCTGGCCGAGTTCAAAGAACAGTCCAGCAACAGCTTCGGCGAATCCGCGGACACCCCCGAAGACGAACGTACCCACGGCCTGGCCACCAGCCAGGGCTTCTGGATCCAGAACGGCTTCAACATAGGCGCGAACAAAGCCTGCAACACCTTCGCCGTCTCGGCCGACCTGGCGAAGTAGCACTAGCCAGCGCCGAACCAGGTGGTGAGGGCTTCTTCGAGGAAAGGTTCGTTGGTGTTTGCGGTCCAGGCGATGTAGGCGTCCGGGCGCAGCAGGAGGGCGTCGGCAGGGCGGTCCTCGGTTTTGGCGGTGTGGATGTCGACGCGGTGCGCCCACGGGCGGGCGGTCTCGCGGAGGTCCGCGCGGTCGGCGAGGTCGAGGAGGACGGGGCGCGCGGTGCGCATGAGCTCCGCGACGCTGGTTGTCCCCTGGTCGGTCAGCAACGTGAGGTCGGGTACGAACGTGCCGATCAAAGGATCGTCCCCCGGCAGCGGGTAGCGGATGTCGGTGCCCGCGATCATGGCTCCGATCCGACGCGCCGGCTGCTCGTCGGTCAGCAGCTCCTCGAATACTTCCCGCAGTGCGTCAGCCGCCGGGTCGAGTCCGCGCCGCAGCGCGACCTGGGCCTGCGTGTGCCGCAGCGTGCGCGCACCGGCCAGATGGCGCTCGGCGTGATAGGTGTCCAGCAAACCTGCCGGCGCCCACCCGTTGACGGCCGCGGCCAGCTTCCACGCCAGGTTGACCGCGTCAAGCGTCCCCGCACTGATCGCGACACCGGTGGAAGGAAACAGATGGGCCGCATCGCCGGCCACGAAGATCCGCCCCTTGCCGTACTCCTCCGCCTGCCGAGCGTGAAAGGTAAACCGCGACAGCCGTCGTGGCTCACCCAGCGGCAACTCCGCCCCGAGCACACGCCGGATGCTCCCCTGCAGTTCCTCCACCGTCATCGGTACGTCGTCGTCGTAGTCGGTGAGCTCGTCCTCGGTGGTGAAGACCGACGCCTCCCCGTCGGGCATCACCGCGAACGCGAACACCCCTCGCTCCGTCCGGGTGAACCCCGCCGGGACCCGCCCGAGCCCAGCGACCTCCAGATCGCCGTTGCCGTGCACAGTCACCTCGTCCGACAACGTCACCATGGCCAGCCGGTTGACCTCTGGATACGAGGTGCCGGGGAACGCGATGCCGGCCAGCTCCCGGATCCGGCTACGCGGCCCGTCGCAACCCACGAGGTAGCGGGCAGTCACCTGGTACGCCCCTCCGGTGCCCGCACGTCCGCGGTCACCATCGCCTCGTCCTGCTCCACCGCGACCACTTCATGTCCGCGACGGACCTCGGCCCCCAGCTCGACGGCACGTTCCTCGAGCACGCGCTCGAGCCGCGCCTGCGGGATCGGCAGCGCGTGCAGTGGCGAATCCGCCAGCCGGCTGAGATCCACATGCACACCGCCGAACGGGAAGCGCGGCGCCGGGATCGGGGCCGTGAGGGCCGCGGTGACCTTCTCCAACTGACCCCGGTAGTGCAGCAGGTCCAGGATCTGTCCGCCGAGACCGCTGGCCTTCGGGGTCTCCCGATACTGCAGCCGGCGTTCGAGGACGACCGCTCGTACGCCGCCCAGCCGCAACTCACCGGCGAGCATCAGCCCGGTCGGCCCGGCGCCCACGATGATCACGTCGGCATCCATCACTCGCACGTCACAAACCCCTCAGTCGTGGTGGTTTCCAGCCTCGGCGGGTGATTCTCCGCCCTCCACGGGGCCTTGCGGCAAGTCCCCCGGTACGCTATAAATTAGGCACGGCAGGGAGTTCGACTCCTGCCGTTTTTTGTTGCCCACTGCAACAGCGCAGCGCCGCCGGCGCCCCCGAACCGATCAACTGGGCCGCCCTCCGCGACGCCTGGCTGAGCGTCGCCCACGGACCGGCCCAAGGCGGACGAACGACCGTACTCCTCGCCGGCCATCGCCCGCTGGGTGCGCCGAACCAGGTCTCCAGCAATCGGTTGATTGCCGAGTCGGAACGAGCGCTTTGCCGGGGATTCACCGGGGCGGCGTAATATTCGGCCGTGACGTTGCGACGCGGGGACCTGGCGCCACCCGCGCGGACGCTGGTGGATGTGTTGCAGGAGACGGCGACTCGGTACGCCGATGAGCCTGCGCTCGACGACGGCAGCGTCAGCCTCAGTTATCGCGAATTGCTGATCCAAACCACCAAGTTCGCCGGCCGTCTCACCGGCGCGGGCATCGGTCCCGGCGACCGGGTCGGCGTGCGGATCTCGTCCGGCCACAACGATCTGTACGTCGCCATCCTCGGGACCCTGCAGGCCGGAGCGGCGTACGTGCCGGTCGACGCGGACGACCCGGACGAGCGCGCCGAGCTCGTGTTCGGCGAGGCGG
Organism: Kribbella sp. NPDC048837; assembly: GCF_055586945.1. Classification (NCBI taxonomy): domain Bacteria; kingdom Bacillati; phylum Actinomycetota; class Actinomycetes; order Propionibacteriales; family Kribbellaceae; genus Kribbella; species Kribbella sp. NPDC048837. The sequence goes on along the minus strand of NZ_JBVJHF010000002.1, from coordinate 901,785 downwards.
ATGTCGCGGCTACCGTCGGCGACGACCTGGCGCTCACCGTCACCCGCCCGCAGCCCGCGCCCATCCTCGACAACGACAACGCCGACGGCTACTACGACTACCCCTACAGCGCCCGGATGGACTCCTCCGGTGCGACGGACGCACGGAGAGTCCAGGCCGGACCGGAGCCCACCGACGACGCATGGATCATCTTCACCTCGGGCTCGACCGGCGTACCGAAGGGTGTCGCGGTCACGCACCGATCAGCGGCCGCGTTCGTGGACGCGGAGGCGCGGCTGTTCCTGCAGCCGGAGCCGATCGGCCCGGACGACCGGGTGCTCGCCGGCTTGTCGGTCGCGTTCGATGCCTCCTGTGAGGAGATGTGGCTCGCCTGGCGACACGGCGCGTGCCTGGTTCCGGCGCCGCGGTCGCTGGTCCGGACCGGTATGGACCTCGGGCCCTGGTTGGTTGCCCAAGGCATCACTATTGTCTCGACCGTACCGACACTGGCGGCGCTCTGGCCGGCCGATGCGCTCGACCAGGTCCGGCTGCTGATCTTCGGCGGTGAGGCCTGCCCGCCGGAGCTGGCCGAACGGCTCGCGGTCGACGGCCGCGAGGTGTGGAACACCTACGGCCCGACCGAGGCCACGGTCGTCGCCTGCGGCGCCCAGCTGACCGGCGAAGGCCCGGTCCGGATCGGATTGCCCTTGGACGGCTGGGATCTCGCCGTCGTAGATGCCGAGGGCAACGAAGTGCGGCCGGGCGAGATCGGCGAGCTGATCATCGGCGGTGTCGGTCTGGCCCGGTACCTCGACCCGGCCAAGGACGCCGAGAAGTTCGCACCGATGCCGTCACTCGGCTGGGAGCGCGCGTACCGCAGCGGCGACCTGGTCCGGTACGAAGAAGCCGGCTTGCTCTTCCAGGGCCGGGCCGACGAGCAGGTCAAGCTCGGCGGCCGCCGGATCGAGCTGGGCGAGGTCGACGCGGCACTCCAGGCACTGCCACAGATCTCCGGTGCCGCAGCCGCCGTCCGCACCAGCGCGGCCGGTAACCAGCTGCTGGTCGGGTACGTCGTACCCGAAGACCCTGCCGCGTTCGACCAGGCCAAGGCGACCACGAGACTGCGAGAGGAACTGCCCGCGGCGCTCGTGCCCCTGCTGGCCGTCGTCGACACGCTGCCGACCAGGACGTCCGGCAAGGTCGACCGGAACGCACTGCCCTGGCCGCTGCCCGGGATGGACACCGAAGGCCCGGCGGCCGACCTCAGCGGGACGGCCGGCTGGCTGGCGGAGCGGTGGACGAAGATCCTCGGCGCGAAGGTCACCGGCCCGGACAACGACTTCTTCCTGCACGGCGGTGGCAGCCTGGCCGCCGCGCAACTGGTGTCTGCGCTGCGCGAGCGCTACCCGGATGTGACTGTCGGCGACATCTACGAGTACCCCCGCCTCGGCGCCCTCGCGGAACGGCTCGACGAATCACAACCGGTGGCGTACGAGCCGATCGAGATCCGCGAGATCAGACCGACGCCGAAGAGCACGCAACTCCTGCAGACCGCGCTCACCCTGATCCTGCAAACGGTCGTCGGCGTTCGCTGGCTGGTCTACCTGTTCACGCTGAACAACCTGCTCGCCGAGCTCGCCGGACCGCTGCCCTGGGCCAGGACGGTCTCATGGTGGTGGATCCTGGCGGGCTGGTTGATCCTGATCACCCCGGCCGGCCGGATGGGGATCGCCGTCGTCGGTGCCCGGATCCTGCTCAGGAACCTCAAACCAGGCACCTACCCCCGCGGCGGCACCGAGCACGTCCGGCTGTGGGCCGCCGAGAACCTGTCCGATGCCGCCGGCGCGGCCAACCTGGCCGGCGCTCCCTGGATCGCCTACTACGCCCGCGCCCTCGGCGCGAAGGTCGGCCGCGGCGTCGACCTGCACACCCTGCCGCCGGTGACCGGCATGCTCACGATGGGCCGCGGCGCCTCGATCGAGCCCGAGGTCGACCTGGCCGGCTACTGGATCGACGGCGACCAACTGCATGTCGGTCCGGTGACCATCGGCGCCGAGGCCGTGGTCGGCTCCCGGAGCACGCTGCTCCCCGGCACCGAGATCGGCCGGAACGCCGAGATCATGGCCGGCTCGGCCGTCTCCGGCAGGGTCCCCGCGAACGAGCGCTGGTCCGGTTCCCCGGCCAGCCGCATCGGCCGGGCCCGGCACCCCTGGCCCGACCACCGGCCGGCCCGCGCTCCCTGGTGGGTGCTCGCGTACGGCGTTCAGTCCGCGATCATGTCGTTGATCCCGGTGGCCGCGGCCGCCGCGGCCCTCGTCGTACTCGGCAACGCGATCCAGGGCACCGAGACACTCCAAGCAGCGGCACTCCAAGCGCTGGCCGCGATCCCGCTGATGACGCTCGTCGGTTTCGTGACGATCGCCGTACTGACGCTCATCGGTGTCCGGCTGCTCGGACTCGGGATCAAGCCGGGCCACTACCCGGTCCGGAGCCGCATCGGGTGGCAGGTGTGGGCCACCGAGCGGCTGCTCGACGCAGCACGGACGCTGTTGTTCCCGCTGTACGCGAGCCTGCTCACGCCGTGGTGGCTGCGGGCGCTCGGCGCGAAGGTCGGCCGTGACGTCGAGGCGTCCACAGTCCTCCTGCTTCCGAAGATGACCACGGTCGGCGAGGGCGCGTTCCTGGCCGACGACACGATGATCGCGTCGTACGAGCTGGGTGGCGGCTGGCTGCACGTGGCCGGGGCGAAGGTCGGCAAGCGCGCGTTCCTCGGCAACTCGGGGATGACCGCGCCGGGCCGATCGGTGCCGAAGAACGGCCTGGTCGCGGTGCTGTCCGCGGCGCCGAAGAAGTCCAAGGCGGGGACGTCGTGGCTCGGTTCGCCACCGGTGAAGCTCCGGCGGCAGGCGATCGAGGGTGATCAGAGCCGGACCTTCAACCCGCCGTTCAAGCTGAAGATCGCCCGGGCGCTGGTCGAGCTGTGCCGCTTCGTCCCGATGATGTGCACGGTGCTGATCGCCCTGGGCGTGCTGTTCGCGCTGCAAGCCCTCGACATCTGGATCGGTCCCTGGTGGACCCTGCTGCTGTCCGGCGCGGTGATCCTGGCCGCCGGCGCGGTCGCGGGTGGCATCGCCACGGTCGCCAAGTGGCTGATCGTCGGCCGGACGCGCGCGGTCGAGTACCCGCTGTGGAGTTCGTTCGTCTGGCGCAACGAGGTCGTCGACAGCTTCGTCGAGCTGGTCGCGGCGCCGTGGTTCGCGGACGCCGCCGCCGGTACGCCGGTGCTCAACCTCTGGCTGCGGTCCCTCGGGGCCAAGATCGGCAAGGGTGTCTGGTGCGAGACGTACTGGTTGCCCGAGGCCGATCTGGTCACCCTCGGCGACGGCGCCACGGTGAATCGCGGTTGCGTGCTGCAGACGCACCTTTTTCATGATCGAGTTCTCTCCATGAGCACAGTCACCTTCGGATCCGGAGCAACCCTCGGGCCGCACGGCATCGTCCTGCCCGCCGCGAGTGTCGGAGCAGGGGCTACCATCGGCCCGGTGTCTCTCGTGATGCGTGGTGAAGGTGTGCCGGCCGGGACGCGCTGGGCTGGGAACCCGATCGCCCCCTGGCAAGGCTGATGGTTGCCCCCTTTAAAGGACGGCAGAACAACGGGCTGCCCGGAGCGCCGACCGCCGAGGACCGGTATGTGCCCACCCATGGCAACGGCGGCTACCAGGTCGAGTCGTACGAGCTGGACCTGGACTACCGGGTCAACAGCAACCGGCTGACCGGCAAGGCGACGATCACGGCGTTCGCCACCCAGGCGCTGTCCCGCCTGAGCTTCGACCTGGCCGGCCTCCGGGTGTCGAAGGTGTCGGTCAACGGCCGCCGCCCGCAGCGCTACGTCCACCGCTCCGGCAAGCTGCACGTGACGCCCGCCGCGTCGATCATGGACGGCGCCGAGTTCACCGTCGAGATCCAGTACGGCGGCAACCCGAAGCCCGAGGACAGCCCGTGGGGCGAGCTCGGCTGGGAGGAACTCACCGAGGGCGTGATCGTCGCCAGCCAGCCGAGTGGCGCGGCGACCTGGTTCCCGTGCAACGACCACCCCGGCGACAAGGCGCACTACCGGATCACGGTCACCACCGATTCGCCGTACCAGGTGGTCGCGAACGGGCGGCTGGTGTCGCGCCGGGTGAAGGCCAGCCGGACCACGTGGGTGTTCGACCAGGCCGCGCCGATGGCGACGTACCTGGCGACGGTGCAGATCGGCCGGTACGACACGGTCGAGCTGGCCGCGTCGCCGGTGACGACCCGGGGCGTGCTGCCGGCCGGGCAGATCCGCGAGTTCAAGGTGGACTTCGGGCGGCAGCAGGACATGATGAAGCTGTTCTGCCGGCTGTTCGGGCCCTATCCGTTCGGCAGCTACACGGTCGTGGTCACGGACGACGACCTGGAGATTCCCCTCGAGGCGCAGGCCATCTCGGTGTTCGGCAGCAACCATGTCGACGGCCGTCGTACGTCGGAACGCCTGGTCGCGCACGAGCTGGCGCACCAGTGGTTCGGCAACAGCCTGACGCCGTCGAGCTGGCAACACATCTGGCTGAACGAAGGATTCGCCTGCTACGCCGAGTGGTTGTGGTCGGAGGAGTCCCGCGGCCTCGCCGCCGACCAGCAGGTGGCCAAGGCATACGCCCGGTTGAAGAGCCTCCCGCAGAACCTGATGCTCTCGGACCCCGGCCCGGAGCTGATGTTCGACGACCGCCTCTACAAGCGCGGTGCGATCACCTTGCACGCCCTGCGCAGGCATCTGGGCGACGAGGCCTTCTTCGACCTGCTCCGCGCCTGGACCAGGACCTACCGCCACGGCTCGGTCACCACCGCCGACTTCATCGCCCTGGCCTCCACCTTCACCCCGGACGAGGAAGCCCTCCGCCACCTGTTCGCCGCCTGGCTCGACTCCTACGAACTGCCGCCGCTTCCCCGCCGGCGCTAACCCAGCGCTCGCGCCACTTCGGCGGCGGCTTTGACGAAGCGCTCGGTGAGTGGGGTCCGGGTCGACCAGGCGGCGCCGGTCCACCAGGAGGCGGCCCGGCCGGGGAGCGGGATCAGGCGGAGCTCGGGTGGCGCGATGCGTTCGGCGGACTGGGGTACGACGGATGGCCCGGCGCCGGCCGCGGTCAGGGCCAGCACGGTCTGCAGGTCGCCGGCTTCCTGAAGTACTTGCGGGTGGCAACCGAGTTCGGCGTACAGGGTGTTGATCTGGGCGTTGAGGCCGGGGCCGCGGGCGGGCGTGAGGCGGACGAGCGGGCGGGCGTCGAGCCAGCTGACCAGGTCGCGGGGCACGTTCGCGGCGGCCGGTACGGCGAGGGTGAGCCGGTCACGTCGTAACCGAAGGTGTTCGAGGCCGGCCGGGGCCGGCAGCCGAACGAACCCGATCTGGAGGCTCCCGGCCAGCAGCCGCTCGCACTGGGCCACCGACGACAGGTCCTCGAGTGAGATCGTGACGCCGGGCCAACGGCTGCGGAAAAGCGCCACGGCCCGGGGCGCGAGCTCGATCCCGGACAGGCCGAACCCGATCGCCAGCGAACCCTCGGCCCCGGCCGCGACCTGAGCGGCACGCCGATCGAAGGCCTCGGATCGGTCCAGCAACTCCAGAGCGTCAGGAAGTAGCAGTGCACCGGCCGGGGTCAACCGGGCACCATGCCGGCCCCGGGTGAACAGCACCGAACCGACCCGACGCTCCAGCACCTGGATCTGCTTGGTCAGCGCCGGCTGACTGGTCGACAGTTCCTCGGCCGCGGCCCCGAAGTTCCGCAGCCTGGCGACCGTGACGAACGCTCGGAGCAAACGGAGATCCATAACCCCAGGATATGGAATCGCCCCGAATGGCTATTGGACGTCATACGTGGTCTGGCGTTTCGATGGTGGCATGACAGCCTTCCGCACCGCCGTGATCCAGTTCGAACCGACTCCCGATCAGCCGGAGACCAATCTCGCCACGGTCGAACGGCTGGCCCGGCAGGCGGTCGGCGACGGCGCCCGGCTGGTCGTGTTCCCCGAGCTGTGTCTGCTCGGCTACTGGCACCTCCGCCGCCATCCCGTCGAGCGGCTGCGGGAGCTGGCCGAGCCGGCCGACGGGCCGCTGGTCAGCCGGGTCCTCGCCCTGGCCGAGGAACTCGACGCCGGCCTCGGGGTCGGTTTCCTGGAAGATGCTGACGGCAAGCTCTTCAACTCGTACGCCGTCTGCCTGCCGGGCGGCGTGGTCCACGTCCACCGGAAACTCCATGCGTTCGAGCACGAGGCGATCGCGAGCGGATCGTCGTACACGGTGTTCGACACGCCCTGGGGGTTCCGGGCCGGGGTGCTGATCTGCTGGGACAACAACCTGGTCGAGAACGTCCGGATCACCGCGTTGCTCGGAGCAACCGTCCTGATCGCGCCGCACCAGACTGGCGGGACGAGCTCACGCAGCCCACATGGGATGAAGCCGATCCCGCAGGAGATCTGGGACCGGCGCCACCAGGACCCGGAAGCTCTCCGCGCCGCGTTCGACGGGCCGAGCGGGCGGGGCTGGCTGATGCGGTGGCTGCCGGCGCGGGCGCACGACAACGGGCTGTTCCTGCTGTTCAGCAACGGGGTCGGCCAGGACGATGACGAGATCCGCACCGGCAACGCGATGATCCTGGATCCGTACGGCCGGATCGTCGCCGAGACCCCGGTGCCCGACGAGGCCGTCGTGGTCGCCGACCTGGATCTCGGGCTGGTGCCGTTGGCAACTGGGCGGCGGTGGATGCGCGGGCGGCGACCCGAGCTCTACGGCCTGCTGACCCAGGTCATGGGTGACGAGCTGGACCCGAGAGCAGCGCGATTCTCGACGGATCCCGTCAGTAGATGAGTGCGGTGGCGATCGCCGCGATGCCTTCGCCGCGACCGGTGAAGCCCAGTCCGTCGGTGGTCGCCGCGCTGACCGACACCTCGGCATCGCAGGCGGCACTGAGCACCTTCTCCGCCTCCTCGCGGCGGGCGCCGATCCGCGGCCGGTTGCAGACGATCTGGACCGAGACGTTGCCGATCTCGAATCCCGCGGCCCGGACCCGCCGGGCCGCCTCGGCCACCAGCGCGACTCCGGCGGCGCCTGCCCACTCGGGCTCAGCGGTGCCGAAGTTCGAACCGAGGTCGCCCAAGCGAGCCGCGGTCAGCAAGGCCGTGCAGATCGCGTGCGCGGCCGCGTCGCCGTCGGAGTGACCCGAGAGCCCGGAAGTCTCGTCCGGCCAGTGCAGGCCGGCCAGCCACATCGGCCGGCCTTCCTCCAGCGGGTGGACGTCGATACCGTTCCCGACCCGGGGGATCTTCACGTGAGCCGCCTCTCCGCGAGCAGAGCCTCCGCCAGCAACAGGTCCTGCGGCCGCGTCACCTTGAACGCGTCCGGCGACCCCTCAACCGTCGTCACGGTGATCCCGAGCCGCTCACACAGCATCGCATCGTCGGTGGCCCCGACTACGTCGACGGCATGCGCGCGGCGCAGGACGGCGGGCTCGAACCCCTGCGGTGTCTGGACGGCGACCAGCGTCGACCGATCCGGTGTGTCGAGGACCTCTCCGGTCGGCGCGACCCGCTTGATCGTGTCCGTCACCGGCACCACCGGTACGACGGCCTGCGCGCCGGCACGCACGGCCGCGACGACCCGCTCGATCACGTCGGCCGGGACGAAGGCCCGCGCCGCGTCGTGCACGAGGATGCAGTCGATCCCGTCGACCGGGACCAGCTCCAGCGCCGCGCGCACCGAGTCGGGCCGCTCGGCGCCGCCCGGGACCACGCGCAGCTGCGCGTCACCGGCGTACGGCTCGAGCTCCTTGGCGACTGCTTCCTCGGTGCCCGGCGGGACGGCGATGACAAAACAGACGAGGTCGGCGGCGGTCGCTGCCCTCAGTCCACGGATTGCGTGGACCAGCAGCGATTCGCCACCGACCTCTCGAAATGCCTTCGGTGTCTCACCGCCCAGCCGCAGGCCCAGCCCGGCCGCGGGGATCACGACCGCGCTGCTCATGCGGGAACTCGGCTAGGAAGCGAGAACCTCGTCGAGGATGGCTTCCGCCTTGTCCTCGTTGGTGTGTTCGGCCAGGGCCAGCTCGGAGACCAGGATCTGGCGAGCCTTCGCCAGCATCCGCTTCTCACCGGCGGACAGACCACGGTCACGCTCTCGGCGCCACAGGTCGCGCACGACCTCCGCCACCTTCATCACGTCACCGGAGTGCAGCTTCTCCAGGTTCGCCTTGTACCGACGCGACCAGTTGGTCGGCTCCTCCGTGTGCGGAGCTCGCAGCACGTCGAAGACGCGCTCCAGGCCGGCCTGATCCACGACGTCACGCACGCCGACGAGATCGAGGTTGCACGCGGGGACCCGGACGACCAGGTCGTTCTGAGCGACGATCCTCAAGACCAGATAGGTCTTGTCCTCACCTTTGATCTGACGGGTCTCGATGTCCTCGATGACGGCCGCACCATGGTTGGGGTAAACAACCGTCTCGCCGACTGTGAAAGTCATATGTCACGTGCCCCTTTCCGAGTCCTATCCTACCACGCGGTCGGTGGTCCGGTCGGGGCGTTTGCGCTGGTCAGAGCCCACATCTCGCCTTGACAAACGCTCTCAGCCGTGCCTCGTGCACGCGCGAAACGTTGCCCACGACACCACTGCGGCAGCTCCTCCGGCCCCCGTCACAGGCATCCCGCCGTCGGTTCCCGGAGCGGCGAACGCTACGCTTTGGTGCGCCGGAGGCGGCTGCCTGACGGCCTTGAACAGCTTGCACGAGAGGGATCCCAGTGCCGATCACGTTGTCCTCGCGGTTCGCCCGGCGTACCGTGCTGGCGGGTGCCGCCGCCACTCTCAGTATCGCGCTGGCGGCGTGCAGCGCGAGCTTCAATGCCCCGACCCTGCAGCCGTACCAGGCCGCCGAGGGCACGAACGCGGACTCGGGCTCGATCAAGGTCCGCAACATGCTGGTGCTGGCCGACGCGGACGGCAAGGGCGTGCTGCACACGGTCATCGTCAACGACGGGACCGAGGACGAGACCTTGGTCAAGATCACCCAGGCCCCGCCCGGGACGCGGGACGGCCAGGCCGGCAGCGACCAGCCGGGCGTCGTCACGTTCAGCGAGCTCAAGCAGCCCCTGGACCTGAAGGCCGGTACGGCGACCCTGCTGCCGCCGGACCCCAGCACGGAGGCCGAGAGCGGCGAGGACAGCGGCGACCCGATCGCGGTCACCGGCGGCAAGCCGGGCCAGGTGGTCAACGTGACCATCACCTTCGGCAAGGCCGCGCCGATCACCACCTACATCCCGGTGCTGCCCGACGACCACTACTCCCCGGAGCCGGCCGCGGAGTAGTCCACCGGCAACGCCGAACGGACCGCCCCGGCGCGGGACGGCCCGTTCTTCGTGGCCCGGCGAGCCTGTGGCCGAGGCTCGCCGTACCAGCTCAGCCCTTGGCCTGAGCCGCCTTGCTCAGGCCCGGGAGGATCTTGTCCAGGACCCAGGGGACGCTGAGCACGCTGACGGCGCTCATCCCGGAGATCACCTGCTGGTCCTGCATCGCGTACGCGCCACCGCGCTTGACCGCGCCGAGCGACGAGTAGACCGGGTCGGACAGGAACTTCTGGGTCCCGATCCCGTCGACGTACGCGACCAGCACGTCGGCGTCGACGTCGGAGATCTTCTCCTTGCTGATAGTGAGAGCGAACTCCTTCTTGGTATTCGTCTTCTCCAGGGCCTCGACGCCCGGCGCGTTCTTGAAGCCCATCTCGTTCAGGATCTGCACGCGCGGGTCGCCCGGCATGTAGACGTAGTTGTCCGGCCCGAACGAGCCGACCGTGATCGTCTTGTCCTTGAACTCGGGGTGATCGGCCGCGACCTGCTTGATCTTGTCCCCGATCCCGGCGATCAGCTTCTCCGCGTCGGCCTTCTTGCCGAGCGCCTCACCGACCAGCAGGGTCTGGTCCTGCCAGGTGGTCTGCCACGGCGCCCCCGGGTACGCGACCGTCGGCGCGATCCCGCTCAGGGTCTTGTACGTCGCCTCGTCGAACCCCTCGTACGGCGCCAGGATCACGTCCGGCTTCAGCGCCGCGATCTTCTCGAACGGGTACTTGTCACCGGTGTCGAGCAACGTCGTCTTCGCTGAGTCGAACTTGTCGGCGTCCCACGCGGTGACGCCGGCGGCGGTCGGCCCGTAGGTGACCTTCGGCATCCCGACCGGCGTCTCACCGAGGGCGTAGACCACGTCCTGGGCGTTCCAGCCGAGCGTGACGATCCGCTCCGGCTTCTTGGTGATGGTGGTCTCGCCGAAGGTGTTCTTCAGCGTGACCGGGAACCCGGCGGACGCCGTACCGCCCGACTCGGCGGCCTTGTCGTCGCCGTCGCTGCCGCACGCGGCGAGCGTGGTCGCGACCAGTACGGCGGTGACCGCCGCGCCGATCACCCGGGTACGGGACCAGGACATGATGACTCTCCTTAGACCGACTGCCTCAACTAAGGAGAGCCTAAGCTAACCCCACAGGCCCTGGCGACCTGCGGGGGGTGTGACTCAGGACTCGAACTTGTACCCGAGCCCGCGCACCGTGACCAGGTGCGCCGGATTCGACGGGTCCTTCTCCAGCTTCGAGCGCAGCCGCTTGACGTGCACGTCCAGGGTCTTGGTGTCGCCCACGTAGTCGGCGCCCCAGATCCGGTCGATGAGCTGCCCGCGGGTGAGCACCCGGCCGGTGTTGCGCAGCAGCATCTCGAGCAGCTCGAACTCCTTCAGCGGGAGCCGGATCTCGGTCCCGGACACGGTCACCACGTGCCGCTCCACGTCCATCCGGACCGGCCCGGCCTCGAGGGTGTCGGGCAGCAGCTCCACGTCCTGGCCGCGGCGCAGCACGGCGCGGACCCGGGCCAGCAGCTCGCGCGGGCTGTACGGCTTGGTGACATAGTCGTCCGCACCGAGCTCGAGGCCGACGACCTTGTCGACCTCGGTGTCCTTGGCGCTGACGATGATCACCGGGACATTGCCCCGGCTGCGCAGCGCCCGGCAGACCTCGGTGCCGGAGAGACCCGGCAGCATCAGGTCGAGCAGGACGATGTCCGCGCCGGCCCGGTCGTACTCGTCCAGCGCGTCCGGTCCGGTCTCCGCGACGGCGACCTCGAACCCTTCCTTGCGCAGCACGTACGACAACGCGTCGCTGTAGCTCTCTTCGTCTTCGACGACCAGCACTCGGGTCACGAAGCTGTCTCCTTTGCGATCTGACCTGACGGGGTAGGCGTCAGGGGAACGGCCGGCTCCTCCTGGCTGGGGGAATCGGTCTGGCCCGGCGCGGGTTCGAGCCGCAGCGGGAGTCTCACGGTGAAGGTGGAACCCTGGCCCTCGACGCTCCAGACGCGGACGTCGCCGCCGTGGATGGAGGCGATGTGCTTGACCATCGAGAGGCCGAGGCCGGTGCCGCCGGTCTCGCGGCTGCGGGCCCGGTCGACCCGGTAGAAGCGCTCGAAGATGCGTTCGAGGTCGCTGCTCGGGATGCCCACGCCCTGGTCGCTGACGGTGACCTCGACCAGGTCGCCGATCGGGTGCGCGGCGACCGCGACCCGGGTGCCGTCGGGGCTGTAGTTGACCGCGTTCTCGACCAGGTTGCCGATCGCGATGGACAGCTGGTCCACGCTGCCCATCACCTCCAGGTCCGGCTCGGTCTTGACCACGATCTTGATGTCGCGGTCCTCGGCGTCCACCCGGCAGCGGTCCACCGCGCTCTCGACGACCGCGTTGATGTCGACCGGGCCCGGGTCCTCCAGCGGGTCGTCGCCCTGCAGCCGGGACAGCTCGATGATCTCCTTGACCAGCCGGCTCAGCCGGGACGCCTCGACCCGCATCCGGTCCGAGAACCGCTGCACCGCCTCGGGATCGTCGGACGCCTCCGAGACCGCGTCGGCGAGCAGGATCAGCGCGCCGACCGGGGTCTTCAGCTCGTGGCTGACGTTGACGGTGAAGTCCCGCCGGATCGCGTCCAGCCGGCGCTCGCGGGTCCGGTCCTCGACCAGGACCAGCACCAGCTGGCTGCCCAGCGGCGCCACCCGGGCGCTCACGTACTGCGTCGCGCCGAGCCGGCCGCGGACGATCTCCAACTCCTGCTGCCGGATCTCGCCGTCGCGCCGGACCGCGCGGACCATGGTCAGGATGTCGTCGACCACCAGCCGCTCACCCCGGACGATGCCGAGCACATGGGCCGGCGCGCTGGCCTGGAGCACCTGGTCCTCCGGACCCATCACCACCGCGGACGAACGCAGTACCGACAAGACGGTGGCGACACCGTTGGGCACAATAGGGTCGGGAGATTCGGGGATCTTGCGCTGGGACCGCTCGGACAGCATCATCGCGCCGAGTGAAAGCAGAGCCAGGGCCGCGCCGATGACGCCGCCCAGCACCGCAGCCAGCGTGGGGTCCACGGCAACGATGCTACGCGGGCAACCAGCAGGGAAAGACCGAATGAGCACCGGATGACCGGGACGCGACACAACTGTTCATCAGGCGTTCACCACTCGTCGCCGTCCGGCAACCTCGACGGCATACGGTCACCGGTGGGCGGGTGCTTGCCGCTCCGCCCGCCGTGGCACCGGACACCAAAGATCGGAAACGAACACGATGCGTGACACTTACCACGAGCAGCTCGACGACATCCTCGCCGAGCTGGAACGGATGACACGGACGGTGTCCACCGCCGTACGCCGCTCGACCGCCGCCCTGCTGGAAGCCGACATCCGCAAGGCCGAGGACGTCATCGCGGCCGACATCCAGCTGGACGCCGCCGGTGAAGGCGTCGAGGAGAAGGTGTTCGAGCTGATGGCGCGGCAGTCGCCGGTCGCCAACGAGCTGCGGATGCTGGTCGCCGCGTTGCGGATGGTCGCCGACCTGGAGCGGATGGGCGACCTGGCCGCGCACGTCTCGAAGATCGCCCGGATGCGCTACCCGGCCCCGGCGATCCCGGCCGAGCTGCACGACGTGATCGAGGAGATGGGCACCGTCGCCGGCAAGATGGTCGACGCCGCCGGTGACGTGATCAAGACCCGCGACGTCGAGGCGGCCGGCAAGCTCGAGGCCACCGACGACCAGATGGACAAGCTGCGCACCAACCAGTTCCGGCTGATGATGGACGACGCCTGGCCGCACGGCGTCGAGGTCGCCGTCGACATCGCGCTCCTCGGCCGCTACTACGAGCGCATCTCCGACCATGCCGTCTCCATGGCCCGCCGCGTCGTCTACCTGGTCACCGGCGAACTCCCCGTCGCCGTCGGCGGCACCGCAGCCGGCTCCGGCGCCGGCGCCTCCACCCCCAACCCGAACGGCAACTGAACCCAGCCACCACCGAAAGGCGCCCCCGGCAACAATTGCCGCGGGCGCCTTTCTCATCCCCGCAACGTGCAGCGCGGACCGGGTCTCCTTGCTCAAGCCACTTGGTGCCCGCCGACGGCCCCCGCACCACCCAGCCAACCGCAGTACGAGGGACATCCTCTCGCATGGTGGTCATCCCCGCGGTGCTGCTGGATGGCAGGGTCCGTGGGCGGACTGGGGGCTTGAACAGGAAACCGGCCCCAGCGACAAGGAATGACCTGTCGCAGCCCACCAGGTCCCGTCACAGGTCCCGACACTCGCTCCGCTCGTCGGATAGCTTCCCTGACATGGACGAATCTGTGACCGACCGGCTGATCAACACCGACCTGTCATCAATGAACGGCGTTGAGCTGCTCGCACATCTCGACGAGGTGGAACAGCACATGAGAAATCTCCAGAGAACCAAGCTCGCTCTCCTGGAGGACAATCCTCAGCTCGTGGCTCAGCGTCCCGAACTGCGTGCCCTGCTCGAGCAGCTCCGCGGCCTGAGCCTTGAAGATGTCGAGGGCACGTGAAGTGCCGTCGGCGCCTCCACCCGACCCGAACAGCAACTGAATCCAGCAACAAATAGCCCCGGCAACACCTGGCTGCCGGGACTCTTCTTTCCGGTGACCCTTCACACGAGGGGACATCCGCCCGTGTGGTCGGTTCTCTGCTGGTGTACGACGGGGAGAACCGGCAACTCGTGGGGATATCCCCTCGCGTTGCCGAGGCTTCTGGTTATGGACCGGGCGGCCGCGGAGGCTTCAGCACCTGGCGCGGCGCTCTTGTTCACCGAGCCAGGCAACCCGGGCGCTCGGCGCCGGTTGCGGCGACGCGTGAGGACGATCTGCCGCCCCGGCGGAGCCGGCAGTAAGGCTGCCGCGCCGGAGGCGTGTCCTTTGCGCGCGGTGCCGAGCGGTCCGTCAGCGCCTGGCTGGGCGCCCTAGCCGAGCCAGCTCACCGGGGTGCTCGGCGCCAGTGCACCGACTCGTGACCACGGTCCGCGCCTCCGGCGGAGCCGGCAACAAAGCAGTCGCGCCGGAGGCGTGTCCTTGCGTGTGCCGGTCCGTCGGGGACGTCGGGTTAGCGGCCCTGGTTTTTGACGGCTTCTATGGCTTCTTTGGCGGCGGCTGGGTCGAGGTACTCGCCGCCGGGGGTGATGGGGTGGAAGTCGTCGTCGAGTTCGTAGTAGAGCGGGATGCCGGTGGGGATGTTCAGGCCGACAATGGTCTGCTCGTCGAGGTTGTCCAAGTGCTTGACCAGGGCGCGGAGCGAGTTGCCGTGGGCGGTGACGAGGACGGTCTTGCCGTCGCGCAGGTCCGGCACGATCGCGTCGTACCAGTAGGGCAGCATCCGCTCGACGACGTCCTTCAGGCACTCGGTCGCGGGCAGCAGCTCGGACGGGAGTCCGGCGTACCGCGCGTCGCCGGCCTGGTCGTACTCCGAGCCGCGCTCGATGGCCGGCGGCGGGGTGTCGTACGAGCGCCGGAACAGCATGAACTGCTCCTCGCCGAGCTCCTCCAGGGTCTGCTTCTTGTCCTTGCCCTGCAGGCCGCCGTAGTGCCGCTCGTTCAGGCGCCAGGACCGCCGTACGTCGATCCACTGGCGGTCGGCCACCTCGAGCGCGATGTTCGCGGTGCGGATCGCCCGCCGCAGCACCGAGGTGTGCAGCACGTCGGGGAGCAGGTTGCGGTCGCGCAGCAGTTCACCGCCGCGCTGGGCTTCCTCGACACCCCCGGCGTTCAGGTCGACGTCGACCCACCCGGTGAAGAGGTTCTTGGCGTTCCAGTCGCTCGTGCCGTGGCGGAGCAGGATCAGGCGATAGGTCATGCCTCGGAGTCTATCGAGGCTCCAACCAGCCCTTGAAAGCGTCCAGGTTTCGAGTCGATTCGCCGCGGGAGACCCGCCACTCGTACTCCTTGCGGATCGACGACGCGAACCCGAGCTCGAGGATCGTGTTGAACGACGAGTCGGCGTACTCCAGCACCGCGCCGAGCAGCCGGTCGACCTCGGTCGGCGTGATCGCGTGCAGCGGGACCCGCCCGTCCAGGTGGATGTCGCCCATATGGTCGACGGCGAACGCGACGCCGTACATCTTCAGGTTCCGCTCCAGCAGCCAGCGGTAGACGGCCTCGTGGTTCTCGTCCGGGTGCCGGGCCACGAACGCGTGCACCTGGACCGCCTGGACCCCGACCGTCAGCGACACCGTGGTCTTCAGCTTCCGCTCGCCCGGCAGGTCCGCGGTGAAGACGCCCGGCTCGCTCTCGGTGAAGTCGAGCTCGTTCTCGGTCAGGACCTGGCGGATCACGTCCGCCGCCGACACTCTCACCCAGCCACCTCCGCGGCGAGCTCCGCCGCCATCGTTTCCGCCGCGGTCCGGTACGCCGCCAGCGTCCTGCGGGCGGTCAGCTCCCAGCCGAACCCCTGCGCGTGCTTGACCGCCGCCCGGCTCATGCTCTCGCGAGTCTGCGGATCCGTCGCGATCCGGCCCAGCGCGTCGGCGAAGTCGTCCACCCGGTGCCCGCGGACCAGCAGCCCGGTCTGCCCGTCGACGACCGCCGTACTCAGGCCGCCGACGGCCGCCGCGACCACAGGCGTACCGCAGGCCTGCGCCTCCAGGGCGACCAGCCCGAAGGACTCCGAGTACGACGGGACGCACACGACGGAAGCGGATCGGTACCACTGCGCCAGCCCGGCGCGCTCCATCGGCTTCACGAACCGAGTGACGTCGTCGACCCCGAGCGTCCGGGCCAGCTCCGCGTGCGACTCCGGATGCTCCATCCCGTTGCCGGACGGACCGCCGATGATCGCGACGACCAGCCGGTCCCGCAGCGACGGGTCCCGCTCGAGCATCCGCGCGGCCGCCCGGATCAGCAGATCGGGCGCCTTCAACGGCTGGATCCGCCCGACGAACGCGAGTACGACGGCGTCGGCCGGCAACCCGAGCTCGTGCCGCGCCGCGGCCGGGTCGCCGGGGCTGAACACGTCCAGATCCACGCCAGGGTTGACCACGCCGACCTTCCCGGGCTGAGCGCCGTACAGGTTGATGAGCTCCTGCGCTTCGTCGTCGGTGTTGGCCAGCAGACGGTCCGCGGCCTCGACGACCTGCTCCTCACCGAGCAGCCGCGCGGGCGGCTCGGGTACGTCGTCCTCGGCCAGGCTGGCGTTCTTCACCTTGGCCATCGTGTGCATGGTGTGGACCAGCGGGACGGCCCACCGGTCGCGGGCGAGCAGTCCGACCTGCCCGGACAACCAGTAGTGCGAGTGGATCACGTCGTACCAGCCGGGCTCGTGGATCGCCTCGGCCCGCAGGACCGCGCGGGCGAACGTGCACAGCTGGGCCGGGAGCTCGTTCTTGGTGAGTCCTTCGTAGGGCCCGGCCGCGACGTTGCGGACTGTCACGCCCGGCATCAGCTCGACCCTCGCGGGGAGCGCCGACGCGGTCGCGCGCGTGAACACGTCGACCTCGATCCCGAGGTCGGCAAGCCGCTTGGACAGCTCGACCACATAGACGTTCATGCCGCCGGCGTCCCCGGTGCCCGGCTGGTCCAGCGGCGAGGTGTGCAGGCTGATCATCGCGACCCGCCGCGGCGGACGGTCAGCGGACGGTTCGGTCACGTGGTCAGCGTAACTCCGGCGATCGCCCCGGGAATCGGGACTTCTCCCTATCCGCCGGTCAGCCTGAGGGGTGCCGGCGAGATAGACGCCGACCGGACGGGCGAGGGTCGTGATGTCGCTGGTCGGGTCTCCGTCGACGAGCAGCAGGTCGGCGTCGGCGCCCGGCCGGATGCGGCCCTTCCGGGCACCGAGGCCGAGGGCTTCGGCGGCGGTCGAGGTCGCGGCGGTGAGGGCTGCGATCGGTGGGATCCCCGCCTGCACATACTCGGCCAGCGTGGACGGCAGCAGGCCGTGCGGTTTCGCCGGCCCGATCCCACCGTCGGACCCGGCGACCAGTCGGGCTCCCCCGTCGTACAAACGGCATACGGCCTGCTGCAGCGCCGCTTCGCTGATCCCGGCCCGCGCGACCGCCTCCAGGATCTCCGGCGGTACGACGACCGACGGGTCGGATCCGAGTGTTCCGCAGACGGCAATCCCTGCGGTGGCGAGTCCGTCGAGCAACTCCTCGTCGATCGCGACCCCCGCGGGAGTCAGGCAAGTGCAGTGTTCGATCCCGTCGACGCCGGCCTCCAAGGCTTGGCGTACGGCCGTGACCGCATGGGCGTGCGCGGTGATCGGGAGGCCGAGCGTGTGTGCCTCGGACACGGCGGTCGCCAGCTCGGGTGCGGTGAACTGGGGGTTCATCGCGTCGGAGCCGGGTGTCATGGGTCCGCCGCTGGCCATGATCTTGATGACGTCGGCGCCTTTCTCGGCACGTCGTCGTACTGCTGCCCGGATCTGCTCGGGGCCTGCCACCTCACCGCCCAGCCACCAGCAATGCCCACCGACACTCGTGAGTGGTGCGCCGGCGCCGACCACCGTCGGCAGGCCGAGCGTCGCGCGGGTGCGCCAGTCCAGGACGGCGTCGTTGATGTCGCCGAGGTCGCGGACCGTGGTGACGCCGGCGGTCAGGTGGATCCGCAACGACTGCTCGATCGTGCTCGACAGCGTCTCTTCCGTGGCTCCGCGCAGCCGGTCGAGGGCGCCCGGACCGGCGTCGGCGGTGAGGTGAACGTGCGCGTCGATCAGTCCGGGCAGGATCGTGCCGTCCGGTACCTCGTGGATCGGCCACTCCGACGGAGCCTCACGAGTGGTGCCGGTGACCTTGCCGTCGTCCACCAGTACGACGTTGTCGCCGAGAAGCCGTTCGCCGTCGAAGATCCGGCCGCCGCGCACCGCGATCCTGCTCATGGATCGCAGTCTCTCTCAGGGTGGGTCTACCACCACCCGGGCTGGGGGATTCGCCCCACTGCGATCCGCGGCGCGCGCCGAAAGCATGGATCACATGCGCACAGTCCTCGAAGAAGCCAAGTCCTGGCACCGTCCACTGATGCTGATGGTGCTCGCCATGGCCGGTCTCACCCTGGCGGCCGGCGTCGGACTCGTGACCGACCACCGGGAGATCCTCAACGAGTCCGTGTGGCTCAAGCCGTTCAAGTTCGGCATCGCGTTCGTCCTGTACGGCGCGACGCTCGCGTGGCTGCTCTCCAAGCTGCGCAAGGCGCGACGCTTGGGCTGGTGGACGGGGACGGTGTTCGCGATCACCGGGATCGTCGACGTCGGGTTCATCGCCGTACAGGCCGCGCGCGGGACCTTCAGCCACTTCAACGCCAACGGCGACACGTTCAACCAGGTCGGGCAGCAGGTGTTCATGTCCGGCGTCCTCGGCCTGTTCGGCGCCAGCCTGGTGATCGCGATCATGCTGCAGTTCCAGCGCGTCGGCGACGCACCGCTGAACCGGGCCATCCGGATCGGGCTCGGCCTGGCCGTGACCGGGATGGCGATCGCCTTCTACCTGGTCGGATCGAACGGTGCCCGGGAGCAGGTCACGGACGCGTACGGTCGTCCGGTCACACTGTCCGGCAGCCACGGGATCGGTGTCGAGGCCGGCGGGCCCGGTATGCCGTTGACCAACTGGAGCACGGTCGGTGGTGATCTGCGCATCCCGCACTTCGTCGGGCTGCACGCGATCCACTTCCTGCTGATCACAGTCCTGGTGCTGCATCTCCTCGCTCGCCGGGTCGCGTGGCTGCGGCCCGAGCGCGTCCGGGCGCGGCTCGTCGGCGTGGCAGCGCTCGGCTACAGCGGCGTGATGGTCACCGTGACGGTTCAGGCGTTCCGCGGCCAGGCTCTGATCCACCCCGACGGACAGACGCTAGGTCTGCTGGCGGGCTTCGCGGCAGTCACCCTTACGGCGCTGGCCGCCGTGGTGGCGTCCGCACGCCGGACCGTCCCAGCTATCCCAGCCGATCGGTTTGAGAGACTTGGGGTATGACTTCCGAGCGTCCTCTTGCTGTGGTTACCGGAGCGAGCAGTGGGATCGGGGCCGCGTCGGCGCGGTATCTGGCCCGTGAAGGCTTCGAGGTGATCTGTGCGGCTCGCCGGCTGGACCGGATCGAGGCGCTGGCCAAGGAGATCGACGGGCGCGCGGTGCAGTGCGACGTGACGTCGGCCGAGGACGTCGCCGCACTGACCGCGGCCGTCGGTGACCAGTTGGCCTTGCTGGTGAACAACGCCGGTGGCGCGTTCGGGTTCGAGCCGGTCGCCGAGGCGGACCTGGACGCCTGGCGGCGGATGTACGAGGTGAACGTGATCGGCGTCGCGGCCGTCACCAAGTCGTTGCTCCCGGCCCTCATCGCCGGCCGGGGCACGATCATCGTGATGGGCTCGACCGCCGGTCAGGTCGCGTACGAGGGTGGCGGCGGGTACGTCGCCGCGAAGCACGCCGCCAAGGCGATCGTCGACACCCTCCGGCTCGAGCTCTTCGACCAGCCGGTCCGGGTCTGCGAGATCGCCCCCGGCATGGTCCGCAGCGAGGGCTTCGCGCTGACCCGCTTCGACGGCGACCAGGCCAAGGCCGACGCCGTGTACGCCGGCGTCGCCGAACCCCTCACCGCCGACGACATCGCCGACATCGTCGCCTGGGTCGCCACGCGCCCGGCCCACGTCAACATCGACCGCCTCACCGTCCGCCCCCGGGCCCAGGCCGCCCAGCACAAGGTCCACCGCGTCACCTGACCGGCGTCACCTGGTCGGCGTCACCTGACCGGCGTCACCTGGTCGGCGTCACCTGACCGGCGTCACCTGGTCGGCGGCACCTGGTCGGCGGCACGTGAGCGGGCTCACGGCAGGGGTGCTTGCAATTGCAAGCAGCTGCTAGCACACTGGATGCATGGCCAGGTTGAGTGATCGTGCGGCTGGGGCGGTGGGCTCCCTCGGGGAGTACCTCGCCGAGCAGCGGCGGCATGCGCAGTTGTCGTTGCGGCAGCTGTCGGACCTGGCCGGGGTGTCGAACCCGTATCTGAGCCAGATCGAGCGCGGCCTGCGGAAACCGTCGGCCGAGGTGCTGCAGCAGCTCGCGAAGGCGTTGCGGATCTCCGCGGAGACTCTGTACGTACGGGCCGGCATCCTCGATCCGGACGACAGCTCGGAGGGCTCACGGCCCGCGGGCGTGGTCGACGCCGTCCTGCTCGACCCCGCACTGAACGAGCGGCAGAAGCGCGTCCTGCTGGACGTCTACGCGTCGTTCGTCCGTGAGAACACGTCTCCCGACGAGCACACCACCAAGTAATCACTTCCTGCTGAAATAACCCGAGGAGAAGCCTGATGGCTACCCGTACGCCTGTTACCCCGTTCTACGCGATCGCCGGCGCCGGCGACCTCGCGGTCGAGAAGTTCCGCGCCGTCGGCGAGGACGTCACCGCCCGGTTCGCCAAGCTGGACCAGCAGACCCTGCAGGCCGAGCTGACCAAGGCCCAGGCCGAGTTCACCAAGCGCTTCGAGGCGATCGTCGCCGACGCGAAGACCACCCCGGCCAAGCTGCGCGAGCTGCCGAAGACCGCCCAGGCCGGTTTCACCACCGTCCTCGGTCAGGCCGAGGAGACCTACGAGGACCTGGCCGGCCGCGGCAAGGAGCTGGTCGAGCGGATCCGCCACCAGAAGGCCACCGAGGACCTGGTCGCCGGCGCGAAGACCACGGTGAGCAAGGCCAAGGCGACTCGCACCACTGCCAAGAAGACCGCCGAGACCGCGACCCGCAACGTCAAGGCGACCGCCACCAGCGCCCGCAAGACGGCGAAGTCGGCCGCCAAGGCCGCGACCTCCGCCGCCGACAAGGTCGGCGACTGACGGTAACGAACAGCCCTTTCTGGGTGAATCCGATGGCCGGGCGGCGCTCAGCAGATGAGGCCGCCCGGTTAGTCGGTTAGGCTCGTAGTCATGGTCCCACTCGCCACGTTCCCGAACCTCTTTCCAGGGTTCGCAGGTCCGCTCGAGATCATCTGGTGGGTGCTGCTCGGCCTCAAGCTGGTTGCGCTGATCGACGCGGCGTTCCGGCCGCGGGCAGTGTTCGTCGCGGCGGACAAGCTGACCAAACCCGGCTGGGTGCTGATCCTGGTCGTGTTC
This sequence comes from Kribbella sp. NPDC048837, assembly GCF_055586945.1. Classification (NCBI taxonomy): domain Bacteria; kingdom Bacillati; phylum Actinomycetota; class Actinomycetes; order Propionibacteriales; family Kribbellaceae; genus Kribbella; species Kribbella sp. NPDC048837. Next base: position 880,364 of record NZ_JBVJHF010000002.1, on the reverse strand, counting down.
ACGCTGAGTCAGCTCTTCCAGGGCTGGCTGAGCTTCTTCGGCCTGATCGGCATCGTCGCCGCGGCCGTCTACCTGGTCGACGCCCGCCCGGCCCTGCGGGCCGCCGCCGGTCGCGGCCGGGGTGGCTGGGGCATCCGCCGCCGCCGGGGTCCGCGTCCGCTCTGACGCACCGGGCCGACGGCGTACGACGTACTACGAGCGGTAGACGATCACCTTGTCGCCGACGTGGACCTCGTCGAACAGCACCTTGATCTTGCCGAGGTCCCGGACGTTCACGCAGCCGTGCGAGGCGCCGTTGTAACCGCGGGCCGCGAAGTCTGACGAGTAGTGCACCGCCTGGCCGCCGCTGAAGAACATCGCGAACGGCATGGCCGAGTCGTACAGCTTCGACACGTGGTTCCGGCTCTTCCAGCCGACCGTGAAGCTGCCTTCGCGGGTCGCCGTCTTCACCGCGCCGAACCGCACGTCCAGCTGCATCTTCACCACGCCGTCGACGACGTACCGCAGCTTGCGGGTGCTCTTGTCGATGCACAGCACCGCACCGGTCGCGCAGCGCGCGTCGAGCTTCTTGCCGTTCACCACCGGCGCCGGCGGGTAGAGCTCGGCCTGGGTCGGCTCGTGGGTGACCGCGGCCAGCTTGTTCAACGTGTTCTGGTCGACGTACCCGAGCTGCGGAATGCCCTTGGACTGCTGGAACTTCTTCACCGCGGACCGGGTCATCGTCCCGTACTCGTTGTCCAGGTAGCGCTTCTCCAGCAGCTTCAGCTGGACCAGGCGAGCCTCGACCTTGCGGACGTTCGTCCCGGTGGAGCCGTTCTTCCACAGCGCCTTCGGGTAAATGGGCAGCTCACCGCTGACCTCGAACGGCACGGTCTTGAGATCGGTCGACGCGGCCGTGGCGCTCGTTCCGGAACTGAGAAGTGCAGCAATGCCGGCGCCGGCGACCAGTCCGGTCACCATCTTGCGAATGATCAGCCCACGCATCGAACACCCCTCTGCACGACCCGTCCCTACACTTGTGGGACGTCCTCACCGGTCTTTTGGTTGGCTCAGCGTACCGGAGGAGCTGCGCATGGAGATCGTTCTCAGCACCGCGGACATCACCACGGTCCCGGCCGACGCCATCGTGAACGCGGCCCATCACGCCCTCCGCGGCGGTGGTGGCGTGGACGGCGCGATCCATCGCGCCGGCGGCCCGGAGATCCTTGCGGAGCTGATCGAACGCTATCCGAACGGCACTCCGACGGGTACGGCGGTGTGGACGACGGCCGGCGCCCTCCCGGCGTCGTACGTGATCCACGTGGTCGGCCCGAACTACACCGCCGGCCAACGGGATCCGGCCCTGCTCGAGTCCTGCTACCGCAACGCGTTGCGGATCGCGGACGAGCTCGACGTCAGAACCCTGACCCTGCCCGCGGTTTCGGCCGGGATCTACGGCTGGCCGGCCCGCTCAGCAGCGGAGGTCGCCGTACGGACCGTTCTCCGTACGGCGACCTCCGTCGAGCGTTCGACCTTCTGCCTGGTGGAACCCCGGATCTACCAGGCTTTCCGCCGGATGCTGGATCAGCCGTTGTAGACGACGACCTTGTCGCCGACCTTGATGCGGGCGAAGATCCAGGCGATCTTCTTCTTGTCCCGGATGTTCACGCAGCCGTGCGAGGCGCCGTTGTATCCCCGAGCCTTGAAGTCCGAGGAGTAGTGCACCGCCTGGCCGCCGCTGAAGAACATCGCGTACGGCATCGGGGACTTGTACAGCGACGACACGTGGTTCTTCGACTTGCGGTACACCTTGAAGACGCCGTTGCGGGTCGGCGTCTTGCGCGCGCCGAAGCGGGCGTCGGCGACCTGGATCGGCTTGCCGTTCACGACGTACACCAGCTTGCGGGTCTTCTTGTTGATGCAGAGGACCCGGCCCTTCGTCAGACACCGCTGGT